>JAFUFD010000070.1 GCA_017470055.1 Prevotella sp.
CCCAGGATGGGAACATAGCAAGGGTACTTGGTTGTAGCGGCGCGATACAGTTCGCTGCCCACCCGCCTCTTTAGCTCAGTTGGCCAGAGCACGTGATTTGTAATCTCGGGGTCGTTGGTTCGAATCCGACAAGAGGCTCAAAGAATGCTTACAAACACCTTGAAAGTAAGCCTCAAATCATTCCCATGCATGGAAAGAGTGTTCCGAGGCATCCAGAACAACGTTCCCAGATATGCGGAACAGTGATTCCAAGCATCAGAGTAATCAAGTGCCGACAGAATTTTTAAAGAATTCGCAAAAATCCTTTTTTATGCATCATTTTACGCAGGTGCCTCCTCACAGAAAATACCAGCCTCCTCACAGAAAATACCAGCCTCCTCACGGAAAATACCAGCCTCCTCACGGAAAATACCAGCCTCCTCACGGAAAATACCAGCCTCCTCACGGAAAATACCAGCCTCCTCACGGAAAATACCAGCCTCCTCACGGAAAATAGGAGGCTCCTCACGGAAATGAGCAGCCTCCTCACATCAAATGCATAGTTACAACTGCAGAGATATGATAAATCTGCACTTTGACATCAGCCTTAGAAACCAAATAGATTTCCGTCCCCTAACATCTCATCCAACAGACGGGAAGAGGGTTCCAAATCGCCAGATTCATCTACACCACCATAGCCAATACCGAGATCAGTATTACCTACGCCACTACCTGTAAGCAGTTCCAAGTTCCTCATCTGGAAGACTTCCATCATAGGAGCCTTATATTCTTTGCGCTGCAAAGCGTTATCGATTATTTTCTTCATAGACCAGTCCTCCAACGTTTACTTCATAATAACCTTTTTACCATTAATGATATAGACTCCCTTTGCAGGCTTCTCAACACGACGACCGTTGAGATCATAATATACTTCTCCATTAGAATTCCTCAGGTTAATAGAAAGGATGCCTGTAGTATCATCTCCAAAGCCTATAGCACGAGAGGCGGCACTCTTATCATCGAGTTCATCATAGAAGTCAAAGTAGGCACGGAAAGCCTTCATCTTGGTAGAGCCATTGGAGTAATAGAACTCATTGCCGCTCAGGAAGAGACAAGCATCAGGAACTGTTGTGTTAGCCTGATAAGTACCTATCATCTCACTCCATTGTTTCTTGGTACGAGTAACTGCCGCCTTTGTGGGCTCTTCTTCTGGGGCAATGTCGACACCATTAACAGAGAACTCACTAACGGCACTGCTCACCTTAATAATATAAGGATGGTTTGACTCAATTGCAGTGGCTGCGCTAAAATTGACTTTAATACCAACAATCTCTCCGCCTTCCTCTGTTGTCTCGTAGCCGATAAAGTCTTTCAACTCCACATCATCGCCAAAGGCTGTCTTTACCTGCTCCGCACTCATGGCGAAGGGCAGACATATCGTGCTCCACTCATTTGCCTTGATAGTACGCTTCACGGTAACGTTCACTCCAGAGGCAGGAACTGGTGCCGTTGTTGAAGTCTCGTCCAGTAAAACGCTGTGAGCATTCACAACTTTTACTTGAAATGTCACATCATCGGCATAGTCCTTATCTGATAAGTTATACTCGAACATAGTCTGCTTTAATGTCAGCGTATACTCACCCAGAGGGGTGTCCTCCTTTAATACGATCTTCACCTTAACAAGGTCATCAAGGGAAGAACCAGGAATCGCATTGGCTGATGCAAAAGGAACTGTGATGACACCTGTCGAGGGATTCATGCCAGAAGAGAAGGATGTGCCCTCCCAAGTCTCAGAGACACTGCACCCAACATCTTCAATGTAAGACACTAAGTCCATTGGAACTTGGACATATAGCGTCATTGCCGTATAGGTATCAGCCTTACCATCCAATAGATTAACCGATGCCCATACCGTTTCACCTGGCAGTGCATCGACATCTGCCACTGCAATAACAGGCTTGTCACCTGCGAATACTTTTCCGCCCAATGCCAACAGGGCGAACATGCTCAATAATAATCTTCTCATTAGTAACTCATTAAAATTAACTTATCTTCATTTACAATTTTTTCTTTCCAGAAACGTGCTGTAGAATCAACGAGGCATCTTGTGCCGTCACCTGTCCGTCACCGTTGACATCGGACAGAGTGATGACAAAGCCTTTTAAGGCCACTTTCTCGGCTACATGCTGTAACACCAGAGATGCATCCTGTGCCGTAAGGGCTTTGTCCTTATTAACATCGCCTTGCAATTCTGAATCTACCTTGTAAGCAGACTCTTCTGGAGTTGTTGCATGGGCATCCGCCTCTACTAACAGCACCTCACTCACCAGGTTCTCTTGTACTTCTTCGCTGAGGTTATCGTCTGCCTCGACTGTGAAAAAGACAAGTGGGGTATCACTAATCTGAAGTTGGGTATTTGTCATCGAGAAGGCAAGGAAGCGATAGGTGTTCTCTCCTACTTTTGCAACCCGGAACTGATGATCTGTGCCTTGTGTTCCCAAATTAGCAATCAGATGTCCCTCTTGATTTTCCGCTATGGCTACACCTTCAGGCAGTTCAACATCGAACTGTAGTGCGGAATAATTAGCCGATGCCTCCTGCATGGTAATTCCTACCTGAAAAGTTTTCTCTGATTTCGCATACAAGCACCCTGCTATCAACGTAAATAGTATGGTGGCAAAATATCTTCTATTTCTTTTCATACTTCTATATTATTTAAAGGTGTTAAACTCTATTTTCTCACACTTTCCAGCATCACGCCAAGTTCCTTTATATAGAGTTGGCGGACGAGACACGATGCGTCGTGTTGGCGCTTTCTGCACTCGTGCTCTCCTTGACGATGCTGTACTATATGCCTGACGGGCTGGGGTATCGAATTCCACAAATGTCTCATAGTCATAGGTCCAGTCATCACCCTCCGAGAGTTTCATGACTCTTTTGTAGATCGCCTCACGAGAAGGAGCATTAAATCCGCAGTCGGCATAGCGCATCATACTGTTCTCTGTCGGGCGATAGATACCATGTCCATAGAGCCAGCCACCCTCATATACACCAATACCCTCATCAGCATAGCGAGAGTCGTTGATAAAGTGTGCCCATTTCACCTCTGATGGAGTATTATGCCAGTCAACATTGGCTCCGCCACCATTCTCTACATATATCTGATCAAGGATATTCTTATCTTCTGTGCTTGGTGATAACTCGTCCATACCATTCTCTACATACTCATCCAACAAGAATGCCAGTCCATGACCACCTCCCTCATGATTAATAGTACGACCTCCTTGCAGGTCATAAGCAACATAAGAACCATAATACATACTTGTGTAACTTCTGTTCACATCTAATGTTACTCCGTCATTACCCTTATAAATCACATTTACCATCATCAAGTCAGTCTCTTCGCCTAATGCCTTCTTCGCATATTCAAAAGCGATGGCGTCATTTTCTTTGATGGCATAGGTTTCCTTATTGCCATACATTTCCTTTGCAGCAACAGCCTTCACTTGATAGACGTTAAAACGATTGCGAAGCGAGGTATAGGGCTCTTCCGCAAAGAATTGCTCAACAGCAGCGGCTATCTGCTTATCATATTCGCCACCATCTTCCATATCTTTATCAACAAAGCACTCACCTAAGAATACTAAATTGATCCCTTTACCAACAGTGGCAGACTGAAGTTGCTTCACCTCGCCATCTCTGGAATAGTCGGTAGATGTATACTCAGTATAAATCGCATGTTCCTCTGGCTCGCCGAGATACTTCCGACAGATGGAGTCTACCTTTGATGCATACCAAGACTCTGGAATATCCCAATCTCGAACATAGCAGGCAAGCAGATTAGCCTTGTCGTCTAAGACATACCATGTGCCCATTATACCAAGTCCAGAGAGTTCGCCCGTTGCCCACGGGCAATTCCATACATAGTCTATATCATTTATTGGGAACTCCTGAGCATTTTTCTCAGAGTCCTCACGCTTGCCTTCTAACCAAGGATATGCCGATACAATAGTACCATAACCCTTATTATGGTATGAGAGATGAAGATTCGCCATCTCCTCACGAGGTAAGCCAATCATCACAACATTTACTTTATTCTTTGCAAAGAGTTCATCGGATGTTCTTAAATCTCCATTGACATGATCAATCTCATATGTAGGAAGTTTCAGTTTCAAATCGTCGTACTCCAGCAATCTGCGTTCAGGCCAGAGGGACTGAATGACAACATTCCATCCGTACTTCTGCCACAATGGATGGTTGATGACAGAATCAGGAATACGCCCATATAGACGATTGCTATCAAATGTGTTTTCATATCTTGCTTCTTGATATCTCGCCTCAAAAAGAGTACCAAAATTCTCTGGGATTGTGCCCACCAATGTATTTCCGCCCAATCCCACACCATAAACATAGTCGCCTAATCCGGAACACCCCAATAAATCCCACTGGCTCAAGGGACGATCGGAACACCACCCCTCATTACGATACCATTCAGGACCATTGGTCGCATTGTACAGGTCAATCAGTGCTTGTCGCATCTGAGTTGCAGAAGGTGCACTCTTCGGAGCCTGACCAATAAACAGCGACTGACACCCTTCTGTAAATCTGACAGGAAAGTTTACTACCTGCCAACGCTCTTCTTCTGTATCATTGGAGTCTATCTTTAAACGAATATGCAGATCATTACCCTCAACTATAGACTCTATGTGCGAAATGAATTCCTTATATCGAGAATCGTCCGGAGTTATTACTTCTTGCATAAAATGCTGCAATGGCTCCAACTCTACTTCAACCTCCCTGTTAGCACCTCCATACAAAATAAAGTCTATTACCTCGCCATCTGGCTGAATAAAGACACGATTCCCCCAAGAATGGTCAGGAGTGTATTGTTTGCCGAGGGCAGGGAAATATACAGGTAAGTTATTTACCACGATAGTATCTCGATATTCTCCCTGTTTGTCATAAAGCACCAATCTCGCAGTTTGTGCCGATGTTGTCGTATTAGGAGCATAAGAGAGATAGCATCCGTCAATAGTAATAGGACCTTGTTCTAACCATTCTGAACCTCCATCCAACATTTCACAACCAATATCATCTTGACTGCTAATCCCTCCTGTTCGAAGCACAACGTCAAAACTTATTCGTCCATCATGTTCTGGAAGCAAACCTATCAGATTATACTCTCGCTTCTGGGCCCTGACATAACGCTCAGGTAAGTCATCAGGCATAATTTCCACCCAGTCTGCACATTTAGAAATCACATTAATGGTGTCTGAGAGTTTATACCTTTCATTCTTCACTACAATTTTGCCCACTCTATCTTCACCTGAATAATTTTCACTATAACCAAAGATGATTTGTTCTGTCCCATCATCTTTTTTTGACAGGCGATAATCAGCGGTGACCAACCAGTCCATGTTATCTCCGATGAATTCCACCTCAAACTCCAACCACTTAGGATATCTATCAAGTTCTATAAAGATATCCCGTCCATACTCTTTGTTCTTCACCGTTATTTCTTTCGGCGAAACAGCCAATATGGGCTGTCCACCACTTTCGATAGAGACGGTAACAGTATCCCTTGCATCACACCGTGAACTAATAACAACTATTTTAGCCTGACGTTTCTTACCGCTATAGTTATCATCATATTCAAAGCATATTTTATTGTCCTCTTGCCATACGTTTTTAATCCAGTTGTCTTCATTATCTATGACTTGGGAGTCTATATCATATAAAATCCATTCGTAATTACTGCTGACATCTATACTCCCAATCCTATGCTCCATGTTTTCTACTTCCACATGTTTAGGCGATACCGTCAATTTGTAGATTTTTTCACCCATAATAATATCAGAAAGCAAAGCAACATCATTTTCATCTACGACATAATTGCGATCTAAGTCTGCCTCGTCCTGATTAAAGTTTGCAGACGGATTACCATTTAGGTAATTCACCAGTTCTACAATGTCGGTGACATTTACATTCCCGTCAAAATTCACATCACCAGATTGAGCATGCAAGCCAACTGGTAGCACGCATAACAATAAAAAAGTCAAGAGTTTCCTTTTCATCTTATTCACTTTATACATTCTAATAGGCACATAGCAGAAGCGCGGGACTGCTTGTGCCAGTTCCGAGATGAAGGTCCTGAGAAAACCTGTAATAAGAAAATGGAGTACAGCCCCACGCCAAAACGTGGAAGCCATTCTGCCCTCCTGCTTATTACTGCCTTGCTTTTGAAAATTTCTCAGGTTCTCATCTCGCAAGTTGGGAGCATAACGCTTCTTCTGCTGGAGCGAGTCCTTCCCGCTCCGTTGGCAAAGATACGAAAAATTCGATTAAGTGAGAACAAAAAAGTGAACTTTTTATGTCAAGAGATAGAATTTTATCTAATAAGTGAAGAAAACACCAAATATATTTAAGTTTTTTTGAAAGGCTACGGGAAAGGTTATGGGTAGGCGCATTGGCGGGAATGTGCGAACGTAGTGCGGGAATACGAAAGTACCTTAAAACTTGTTTTAAAGATAGGAATTAATTCTGAATTGACAAAGAAAAAGGGGAAAATCATTTATCGTAACGAGTTCGATGAAACTCAAAGGTTTACCCTAAATCGGCTCAAAATACGTGATATTCATGTGTATTTTAACTCATAATGAGCCGATAATTGGAAAATTTTACTAACTTTGCACCGATTTAAAGTCTTTAGAGATGGATACATCAAGAGAGATTTTACAGTTTCTGCATTACCATCCGCTGTCTTCGCGTGATGAAATTGCAAAGGGCATAACCTTCGAAGGAAGTGATGCCACTTTGAAGCGTCTTATTGCGGTAGGTGTTCAGAACGACGATATTGTCGTCGAGGGCAAGGCTCGTGCCACTCGTTACCGTCTTTCTGATCAGGCACATCTGTTGATGCCGCTCAATCTGGATACATACTTTGCTGTTGATGTGGATAAGCGGCAGGTTCAGGCATCTTTCAACTTTGAACTGATTCGTGAGCAACTTCCAGCCGTCAGGCTTTTCACTGACGAAGAGAATGCACATCTTCAAGGGTTACAGGCAGAGTTCCGTCAGCATGTGAGTGAGATGAGCGAAAACGAATATCGTAAGGAGATGGAGCGTTTGGGCATAGACCTCAGTTGGAAATCGTCGCAGATAGAAGGCAATACCTATTCTTTGCTGGAAACTGAACGTCTGCTTCGTGAGAGTAAGACTGCCGACGGTAAGACCAAGGAAGAAGCCGTGATGCTGCTCAACCATAAGGATGCCTTGCGTTTCATCCTCGATAATCCTGATTATCTGCAGACCTTGACGGTCAGCCACATTGAGGATATTCATCAGTTGCTTACCAAGGAACTCTCAGTAGATAGAGGTATCCGCCATCGTCGTGTAGGTATCACAGGAACGAATTATCATCCTTTGGATAATGAATTCCAGATACGTGAGGCGATGCACGATACATGCGACTTGATAAACAGCAAGGACAGCATTTTCGAGAAAGCATTGCTGACGCTTGTGCTGCTGTCGTATATCCAGGCATTCTCTGATGGCAACAAGCGAACAGCCCGCATCACCAGCAATGCTATTCTGATAGCCAATGGTTATTGCCCATTGAGTTTCCGCTCTGTCGATTCTATCGACTATAAGAAGGCGATGCTCATTTTCTACGAACAGAATAATCTCTACGCTTTCAAACAAATCTTCATCAACCAGTTTGAGTTTGCGGTAAGAGAATATTTTTAACAGGTGCTCACTAATTATCTCACTATCGCACTCCAGCCACCGCCTGGGGCGAGGTGGATCTGCAGCGTATCCCCTTTCTTGACTGTTTGCGTGGTCTTGGTGTAGTCGTTGGCATCACGGTCGGCATTCACACCATCGGCGAATATCTCAGCACGATGGTTGCCGTCGCTAAGCATGTCGAGTGATATTGTCAGGTCGCGTGCCGTCCAGTTGGTCATGGCGGCGATATACCATGTCGTGCCTTTGCGCTTGGCGATGACGGCATATTCGCCTAACTGTCCGTCCACGGCGACAACCTCGTCGAACGTGGTGGGAATCTGGGCGATATGGTCGGTGGTTGCCTGCTCCCGCTCATACTTGGTAGGAGCGTCGGCAAGCATCTGCAAAGGAGCCTCGAAGATGGTGTACATCGCCACCTGATGGGCACGGGTGCCTTGACTCATGGGGTGGTCGTTGTTGCCGAAGAACTCGGCACGGGTGGCGTTGGTCATACTGCCCGGGGTATAGTCGAGCGGTCCGACGAGTTGGCGCAGGTAGGGAATGATGACATCATAGCGGGGCTGGTCGTGGAGTGGCCCGTCACCCACACGGGGCTCCCATTTCGAGTTCTCCAGTCCCTTTACACCCTCGAAGTTCACGATATTGGGATAGGCGACCTGAATACCTGTGGGGCGATAGCCGTGATAGTCGAGCAACAGATGGTTGCGTGCGGCACAGTCGGCTATCCGCCATGCGGAGCGCATCACAGCCTGGTCGTCACGGTCGAAGAAGTCAACCTTAAAGCCCTTCACACCCAGTGAGGCGTAGTATTTGAAATCGTCCTCCGTATTGTTGATGCAGTTGCGCCATGAGGTCCACAGGATGATGCCCACGCCTTTCTTCTCCGCATAAGGCAGCAGACTGAGCAGGTCGATGTCAGGGTTCAACTCCGAGCGCAGGCTCTCGTCCGTGCTCCATCCCTCGTCGATGATGATATACTCCAGGTGGTTCTTTGCCGCAAAGTCGATGTAATAGCGATAGGTATCGGTATTCATTCCTGCACGGAAGGGAACACCCGTCAGCATCGTGGCGTTCCACCAGTCCCAAGCGACCTTGCCTGGACGAATCCATGACGTGTCAGTGATCTGGCACTGTGGTCCGAAACGCTGAGGCAGGTTTGCCGTCAGCAACTGCTTGTCCTGTTCTGTCACCAAGACGATACGCCAGGGTAGGGCACCCTTCACCTCTTTGGCGATATAGTCGGCACGTTTGGTGGGAACGAGGTTCAGGCGGGCATGTCCGCCAATGACCTCCTGAGTGGGATAGGGGGCAAAGGCAGCCTTCAGGCCATGGCTGCCGTTCCTCAACAAGAACATGCCTGGGTAGTCGACTGCTCCCATGTCGGCGATGACGGCAAGTTTCCCCTCTGGCAGACGCACGGCAAGGGGGTTGATGGCAAGAGAGTCGGTGAACATCCTCGACAAGGGCTGCTCATCATAATACGACTCAAAACTATAGCAGTAACGCTCCCCGCCACGATTGTCATTGACGTAGGGGATAAAGGCATCGTAGTCGCCGGCGAAATTGAACTCCGCCGTCTCTTGACTCACAGTGACGGACTTTTTGCCCAGTACGTGGATGCGATAGGCGGCTGCATCGTTGTCAGCACGGAACTCCACCCGATATTGCTTGTTGCTGAAGACGGCGGTGTTCTTTGTCACCTTGCCGCTCATCTTTTGGAAGGCACCGTTCAGCCCAATCTCCGAGGGTGTCAACACCGATGTCCTCCCGTGCTGCACCTCCCATGTCAGTCGGGAAAGGTCGGCATGAATGGTTATCACGAGTTTACCGTCAGGCGAGGCAACGGTATAGTCTTTGGCTGTCGCACCCATGGTGAGTGCCATAAAAAGGGTCAGTAGTAATGCTTTGACTTTCATATTTAATGTTTAATCTTTAATGTTTCATCTTCAATCAAGGTCTACAACGGTGATGCCAGATCCGCCAAACTGCACGTGCTCGTCCTTTGCCTTCTTGACATTAGGCACGGTGTTCAGATACTGGCGGATGAGTTGGCGCAGGATGCCAGAGCCAGTACCATGCAGGATGCGCACTCGGCTCATGCCTACCAAGATAGCATCGTCGATGAAGTGCATGACGGTATCGATAGCCTCGTCGCCCCGCATACCACGAACGTCGAGGTCCTGATGGAAGTTATGCTTGCGGTCCTCGATAGTGGCACTGGTGATGCGGGTTGTCTGGATGGCAAGTCCTGAGTGGTCGTTCTTCTTATGTTCCTCCTTGGGCTTCTCGGCATGCTCCAGTTGCTCCACTTTTACTTTTGTGCGTACATCACCGAACACGACAGTAGCCTGTTTGCCACTGATGCTCTCCACTTTCCCCACGGTGCTTAGTCCTTTAATGCGCACGGTGTCACCAATGGTAATGATGGTGGGTTTAATGGGCTTAGTGGACGTAATGGGGGAAGAAGGGGACGACTTTCTCTCTTCCTTCTCCTTCTTACGCTTCTCCTTGCGTGCCTTGCGCTCCTCCATCTGGCGCAGTTTCTTGGCGAAGTCCTCCTCGCTCATCAGACCTTGTTGGTCGTCATTGGTCACCTGTTGGCGGAACTCATTCAGTTCCTCACGTACCAGTCGGGTACGTTCTTTCTCCGCCTGTGCCTCCTTGATCTCACGGATGGTATTCTCTATCTTACGGTTTGCCTCAGCAAGCAGTTCCTCTGCTTGCTGTTGGGCACGGCGAAGGATCGACTTACGCTCCCGTTCAATCTCCTCCAGATTGCTCTCATAGCGTTGGATATGCCCCTCCAGTGATTTCTCGTGTTGGTGGATGGTCTGGCGTTTGCCCTCCCAGTAGCGTTTGTCACGGACAATATCCTGCAAGTACTTGTCACTCTGGATATACTCAGAGCCCACAATCTCAGAGGCATCGTTGATGACCTCCTCGGGGATACCTGTCTTACGGGCTATCTCAATAGCGAACGAGGAACCAGGCTGTCCGATGGCGAGTTGGAAGAGTGCCTGCATCTGATGGCGGTCGTAGAGCATCGCACCATTCACCACACCCTCATGATCCTCGGCGAAATGCTTGAGGTTCTGGTAGTGGGTGGTGATAACGCCAAACGCCTGCTTCTGCCAGAACTGTTTCAGTACCGCCTCAGCAATGGCACCGCCAATGGTAGGCTCTGTACCGCCTCCGAACTCATCTATTAATAATAAGGTACGCGCGTTCGACTGGCGCATCATGTTCTTCATGTTCAGCAGGTGACTGGAGTAGGTCGAGAGGTCATCGGCTATCGACTGCTCGTCCCCAATGTCTATCATGATGTTCTGGAAAACACCAACGGTAGAACGGTCGCCGATAGGGATGCTGAGCCCGCATTGCAGCATGTACTGGAGAAGTCCGACTGTTTTCAGACACACCGACTTGCCACCTGCGTTCGGACCGGAGATGATGAGCAGTCGTTTCTCAAGGGTCAGGATGATGTCAAGGGGTATGACCTTTTTGTCTTGTCGGACTAACGAGCGTTGTAGCAGCGGATGGATGGCACGTATCCAGTCAATGTGCGGTTCCGCCTTCACCTGTGGCTCAAAGGCGAGCATCTCTTGTGCCAGTTCCGCCTTGGCACGGATCAGATCTATCTGGGCAAGGAACTGGTAGGAGTCGAGAATCTCTTGTACATGTGGGCGCAACTCGTCAGAGAAAACCGTCAGGATGCGGATAATCTCACGACGTTCGGCGGCCTCCAACTCACGCACCTTGTTATTTGCCTCCACGACCTCTGTGGGCTCGATGAATACCGTCTTACCTGTCGCACTCTCATCGTGGACGATACCCTTGATGCGTCGCTTTAGTCCTGGTGCTACAGGAATGACCAGTCTGCCGTCACGCATGGTTGGTGCCACGTCCTTGTCAACCAGTCCGTCACGCTGTGCGGCATGTAATATAGTATATAAGGTACGTGAGATGCTGCCCTCTGTCTGTGCCATGTCATGGCGGATGCCAGCCAAAGTCATCGTGGCGGCGTCTTTGATTTTCCCGAACTTATCCAGGATGGAGTCGATGCGACGTATCATGGCGGGGAAAGTCAGTACATCCTTGGCGAGTCGGTGCAGTGCAGGATAGGGATATTCGGGGTTGTCCTCATCTCCTCCGTTCTTGTTGAGGAAACTGACAATCTGTGAGATGGTCTCCAAAGAACGGCGTAAATCGAATAGTTCGTTCTCCTCCAAATGGGTGTTCTCCAACCGTATGCGGGCTATTGACGCTCGGACATCGAAGAAGTAGTTAAGTGGAAACGACTCTGCTTCCTGTTGTATGCGACGGAACTCACGTATTTGTTCCAGCCATTCGTTGAGCATCTCCACATTGTCAGAGAAAGCAATTTCATCCACTTTCTCCTTGCCCAATGTACTCAGACATTGTGCCTTCAATAGGTTGCGTATCTCGTCGAAGCCAATCTTCGTTTCAAAGTTCTTGGGGTAAATCATGTTGCAAATTTACGATTTTTCATTTGGATACGCAAAAAGTCTGTTTAAAATTTGGTTAATTCAGAAAAACAATGTAATTTTGCACCCGCTTTTGAGACATCGACAGCACTGGAGAGATGGTAGAGTGGTCGATTACAGTAGTCTTGAAAACTACCGTACCGAGAGGTACCGGGGGTTCGAATCCCTCTCTCTCCGCAAAGAAGAGCAACCAGACGGTTGCTCTTCTTTGCGTATATGAGATTGTTGTCACATGTTTATTTTATCAGATTGCCAAGGATGTCACGGGTGAGTTCCTTTGTGACAGAACGGGTGGCTGCACTGGTGGCATTCTTGACCACTCTGCCTGTAGCGGAAGTCTTTGATTTGGTCTTCTTGCCCGTTACCTTATCGCTGACATAAGTGCCAAGGATGGTAGCGAGGGTAGAGGTGACGGCGGTAAGTACCGCTTTCCATACTTTACTCATCAAACCAGGTTTCTTCTTCTCTGTTTTTGCCTCTTGCCGTTTGGCGTTTTGCTCTTCTTTCTCCTCAGCCTCAGCGAGAGCCGTCTGCTCTGCCTCTGCAAGCAATACCTCGAAAGCACTCTCACGATCGACTGGCGTGTCGTATTTGCCATAGATACGGCTCTGCTTGATGATGTCGATACGCTGTCCCTCCGTAACGGCTCCAATCTGAGAGAGCGGGAAGAGCACCTTGGCACGCTCTACGATATTGGGTGCACCTTTCTCGTCGAGGAAACTAACGAGTGCCTCACCCGTCTCAAGGTTCATAATTGCCTCATCTGTCTTGAAGGATGGGTTGGCACGGAAGGTGTCTGCAGCCGTCTTCACTGCCTTCTGGTCTTTCGGTGTATAGGCACGGAGGGCATGTTGTACACGATTGCCCAATTGTCCGAGGATGTTCTCTGGAATATCGGTAGGGCTCTGGGTGATAAAGTAGATACCCACGCCTTTCGAGCGGACGAGTCGGATGACCTGCTCAATCTTGTCGAGCAGTGCTTTCGATGTGTCGGTGAACAACATGTGAGCCTCGTCGAAGAAGAATATCAATTTCGGTTGTGGCAGGTCACCCACCTCGGGAAGAGTGGTATATAGTTCGCTTAATAGCCACAACAGGAATGTCGAGTAGAGTTTCGGCTGCATCATCAGTTTATCAGCGGCAAGCACGCTCATCACTCCTTTTCCGCCCTCCACAGAAAGGAGGTCTTGGATATCGAAAGAGGGCAGTCCGAAGAATTTGTCTGCTCCCTGATTCTCCAGTTGTAATATAGCACGTTGGATAGCGCCGATACTCATTGCCGTCACAGTACCATATTTTAATGTGATCTCCTTGGCATGGTCTCCCATCCAGTTGAGCATGGAACGCAGGTCCTTCAGGTCGTCGAGGAGTAGCCCTTGCTCATCGGCTAAGCGGAACAGGATATTAAGTATGCCTGTTTGTGTCTCATTCACCTGCAAGATACGGGAGAGCAGCAATGGCCCCATCTGTGATACAGTGGCTCGCATGGGGTGCCCCTGTTCTCCATAGACATCATAGAAGCGGACAGGACATGCCTGGAACTCAGGATTCTCGATACCGAACTCAGGAAGTCGCTTCTCGATGAAGCCACTAATCTTTCCTACTTGCGAGATACCACTAAGGTCTCCTTTCATGTCTGCCATGAAACAGGGGACCCCTGCCTGACAGAAGGTCTCCGCCATTACTTGCAGGGAAACAGTCTTACCAGTACCTGTGGCTCCCGCAATGAGTCCATGACGGTTAGCCATCTTGCCTTGAATGCTGAGCGCTCCATTGGCGCAATGGGCGATATACAGCCCGCGTTCTTTGTCTAACATAGTTTGTAGGTTTTATGGGGTGAATGGGTTTTATAGGCAGTTATAAGTTGGCGAGTTCTATCACTTTGTCGACGGCAGCCGTGAGTCCCTCAATGCTCTTACCACCAGCCTGTGCGTAGTGGGGCTGACCGCCGCCACCACCCTGGATGAGTTTTGCCGCCTCACGAATCATCTGACCTGCATTGAGTCCGTGGCCCTTCACCAAGTCGTCGCTCATCATGATGCTGAGCATGGGCTTGCCCTGGAACTTAGAGCCGATGGCACACAGGAAAGGAGGCTCCACGGCGGCACGTAACTGGAAGACGAGGTCTTTCACAGAGTTGGGTTGCATATCCAGAACTCTCGTAATGACATTGACACCATTGATGGGTTGTATCTCCGTCAGCAGGTAGTTCTTGGTACGCTCTACAGCCTGTGCGTGGAACGACTCAATCTCCTTCTTCATCGTGTCGTGCTCGTCGATGAACTTCTGGATGACACCCTCCAAGTCTTTCGCATTATTGAAGAGAGCCTTGATTGCCTTCATGTGATCCTCCATGACGTACAACAAGTCCTCACACTCACGACCCGTCTTTGCCTCAATACGGCGGATTCCTGCGGCGACACTGCTCTCAGAGAGAATCTTGAAGAAACCGATGCGACCTGTAGAGGAGGTATGGATACCACCACAGAACTCACAGGAGGGTCCGAAGCGTACTACACGTACCTTATCGCCGTATTTCTCACCAAAGAGGGCGATGGCACCGAGTTTCTTTGCCTCGTCGAAAGGTACGTCACGATGCTCGTCGATATGGATGTCCTGACGAATCATGTCGTTGACCATACGCTCTACCTGACGCAACTCCTCATCTGTCACTTTCTGGAAGTGGGAGAAGTCGAAACGCAGGGTGTCGGGAGAGACAAATGAGCCCTTCTGCTCCACATGGTCGCCTAAGATCTGCTTCAGCGCATAGTCAAGCAGGTGGGTCGCGGTATGGTTGGCTGCCGAGGCATCCCGCTTGTCAGTATCTACGCATGCCATGAACTCAGCAGTCGGGTCTTTCGGTAATTGCTTGACGATGTGTACGCTCTGGTTGTTCTCACGCTTAGTGTCGATAATCTCGATGGTCTCGTCTTCATTGACAAGAACACCGCAGTCACCGACTTGTCCACCCATCTCTCCATAGAAAGGAGTGGCATCGAGAACTAACTCATAGAATTCATTTTTCTTCAGTGTCACTTTGCGATAACGCAAGATATGACAGTTATATTCGGTATAGTCGTAGCCGACAAAGGTTTGCTCTGCGGCTACATTGTCGCCGCACAGATTTACCCAGTCGCTGTTCTCCACGGCAGCGGCGTTGCGGGCACGCTCTTTCTGTTTCTGCATCTCCACATTAAACTGCTCCTCGTCGACAGTCACACCATTCTCACGGCAGATCAGTTCTGTGAGGTCGAGCGGGAATCCGTAGGTATCGAACAGACGGAAAGCCTGTACACCGTCCAACTGGCTCTTGCCCTCTGCCTTCAACTTATCCATCGCATCATTGAGCATACTGATTCCTTTGTCGAGGGTGCGCAGGAAAGAGTCCTCCTCCTCTTTAATCACCTTGGTAATCAAAGTCTGCTGTGCCTTTAACTCAGGGAAGGCATCGCCCATCTCATGCACGAGTGTAGGGATGAGTTTGTAGAGGAAACCCTCTTTCTGTCCGAGGAAGGTGTAGGCATAGCGTACGGCACGGCGCAGAATACGACGGATGACATATCCTGCCTTGGCGTTGCTGGGCAACTGACCGTCGGCAATCGAGAAAGCGACAGCACGCAGGTGGTCAGCACAGACACGCATGGCGATATTGATGTCGTCCTGCTCTTTGCTGACAGGGTTGACCTGTTCTTCCTCGAAGGTGAAGTACTTCAGTCCCGTGATGTCTTGCTCTGCCTTGATGATAGGCTGGAAGACATCCGTGTCGTAGTTGGAGTGCTTCCCCTGCATCATACGAACCAAACGCTCAAAGCCCATGCCTGTGTCGATGACGTTCATGGAGAGTTTTTCGAGGGAACCGTCAGCCTTGCGGTTAAACTGCATGAACACGAGGTTCCATATCTCGATGACCTGCGGGTCGTCCTGGTTGACGAGTTCACGCCCCGTCTTGCCAGAGGCTGCTTTCTGTTCTGGGGTACGAGAGTCTACGTGTATCTCCGAGCAAGGACCACAGGGACCTGTGTCGCCCATCTCCCAAAAGTTATCATGCTTATTGCCATTGATGATATGATCCTCAGGCACATGCTTTGCCCAATATCTCGCAGCCTCATCGTCACGAGGGATGTTCTCTTCTGGAGAACCCTCGAAGACGGTAACATAGAGATCCTCGGGATTCAGTTTCAGCACATCCACCAGATACTCCCATGCCATATCAATGGCACCTTCCTTGAAATAGTCACCGAACGACCAGTTGCCCAGCATCTCGAACATGGTGTGGTGGTAGGTGTCATGTCCTACCTCCTCCAAGTCGTTATGCTTACCACTGACGCGCAGACACTTCTGAGTATCGGCACGACGGCGTGGCTCTGGGTCACGTGTGCCTAATATGATATCCTTCCACTGGTTCATACCTGCATTGGTGAACATCAGTGTGGGGTCATCCTTGATTACCATCGGGGCAGAGGGCACGATAGCGTGCTGTTTCTGGTCGAAAAACTTCTTGAACGATTCGCGAATCTCGTTTGCTGTCATCATTGTCTTTATCTTATTTAATCAATTTGTCGGCAAAATTACGAAAAAACAAGAGAAATGCCAAGCATTTACCCGACTTTTACCCAAATAATACCCAATAAATTTGGTGTTTCGTTTGAATTACACTACCTTTGTAACATCAATGAATACGGAGAATCTGAAGGAACGAACGGCTAAGGGACTCTTCTGGGGAGTGATGAACAGTGGTGCCACACAAGTGCTGAATGTCGTGATTGGCATTCTGTTAGGACGTATGATAGCACCAGCGGAATGGGCTCCTATCGGAATGATTGCCATATTCTCCGCTATTGCGGGAAACCTGCAGTCGAGTGGCTTCTCCACTGCCATTGTGAACATGAAGCAGCCGACCAGCAACGACTATAATGCCGTTTTCTGGTTTAATATCCTGATGAGTGCCTGCATCTATCTGCTATTGTTTGCGGCAGCCCCTTGGATCGCCCTGTTCTTTGAGCAACCCTGTCTGACAGACCTCTCCCGTTTTATCTTCCTTGCCTTCTTTATCTCGTCGTTTGGTATCTCCACCCATGCCTATATGACGAAGAATATGATGAACCGTGAGATCACCATTGTCAACACATGCGCTTTGGTATGCTCAGGTATTGTCGCCGTTGTCCTTGCCTTCCAAGGCTACTCCTATTGGAGTCTTGCCTGGCAACAGGTCGTGAATGCCTTGATACTTGTCATCGGACGCTTCTTCTTGATTAAATGGCGTCCTTCCCTGACCATCGATTTCTCTCCGATTCGTCGTATTTGGAAGTTCGCTATGAACATCTTGGTAACGATGATTGTCAA
Organism: Prevotella sp.; assembly: GCA_017470055.1. GTDB lineage: Bacteria > Bacteroidota > Bacteroidia > Bacteroidales > Bacteroidaceae > Prevotella. Next base: position 17,574 of record JAFUFD010000070.1, read on the forward strand.
TACGGTCAACAATAACATGCTGACCTTTATCTTCGGAAAACTCTTTGCGAGGACTCCGCAGGTGGTGGGCAACTTCTTCCAGGCGTTCAAATGGAACACGATGGCATACCAACTGGTCAGTGGCAGTATTGAGCAAGTGGCACAGCCTGTGCTGGTGGAAAGGGGAGAGATACGTGTTTTCCGCAAGATGTTGCGCTTCACGGCCTTCCTTGCTTTTCCTGCCATGTTCGGACTCTCGTTGGTGGCAAACGAGTTCATCCTCTCCACTATCGGGCCAAGATGGGAGGCTTGTGTTCCACTGTTTCGCATCCTTTGTGTCGGAGGAGCCTTTATGCCTTTCTACTCACTTTATAAAAATCTGATTATCAGTCAGGGGAGAAGTGATATTAACATGTGGTTAAACATCTCTCAGATAGTCCTGCAGATGGCACTGATTTTCCTCACCTACCAACATGGCATCATCACCGTGGTATGTGCCTATACGATTCTGAATATCGTATGGCTCATCGTCTGGCAGTTGTATGCCAACAAGTTGATTGGTGTACGCCTCTGGGATGTCTGCAAGGACACGATACCCTTTGCCTTGATTAGCGCAACCCTTATGGTGGTAATCTGGTTTGTCACCATAGGCATTACGAATAGTTATCTGTTGCTGTTTCTCCGTATCCTCCTTGCCGTTATCCTCTATGCCACTATCATGAGATTGTTGAAGGTGAAGATGATGGACGACTGCATACAATTTTTAAAAGGTAAAAGAGTAAAAAAGTAAAGTCATGACGAGATACCCAGCAGAAAACGATGTCGCCGTGTTGTTGATATTCTTCACACGACAAGAGACACTCAAACGCACTTTTGAGGCTATCAGGAAGGCGCGCCCGTCCCGTTTGTATCTCTATCAGGACGGACCACGCAATGAAGAGGAGGCGAAGAAGATAGAGGCGGCTAAACAGATTGTCGCAGACGACCAGATAGACTGGGAGTGTGAGGTGTGGCGCAACTACCATACGGAGAACAGTGGTGCATGGGCTTCCAATTACCAGGCGCAGCGATGGGCATTCTCTTTGCACGACAAATGCATCGTCATCGAGGACGACTCCACTCCAGCCGTGTCCTTTATCCGTTTCTGCACGGAGATGCTCAACCGCTATGAGCACGACGAGCGCATCACGATGATAGCGGGATATAACCATGAGGAGAAGACAGAGTCACCCTACGACTATCTGTTTACCACGGTGTTCTCCATCTGGGGCTGGGCATCATGGCGCAGGGTCGTCGACCAATGGGACGACCAATATAAGGTGGTGGACAGTGACTTTGATATGCGACAGTTGGAGGCACTTGTGAATGCTCATGGTGACCGCAAGGAGATGGTCAAGAAACTACGCAAGCACCAAGAGGCTGGAGTCCCTATCTATGAGACAGTCTATTGGTCGTATAACATGCTGCATTCCGGGTTGACGATTGTTCCTACCCGTAACATGATACAGAACACAGCCGTTTCCGAGGAGTCGGCACATTTCCAAAGTGCGATGAAAACCCTGCCACGACGGATGCAGCGACTGCTGACGATGCCCAGTTACGAGATAGACTTCCCCCTTCGTCACCCGCAGTATGTCATTGAGAATGTGGAATACAAGAAACGTGTCTACCGTATCATGGCCTGGGGACATCCTTGGATCAAGATTGGACGTAGCGTCGAGGAACTGTTGCGTAACCTCAGATATGGAAACTTCAGTGCGATATGGAAGGCGATGGGCAAGCGTGCCCAGAAACTGTCTGGTCGCTCTGACTATCAATAAACGCTTATGGAGATATCTGTCATCATACCCGTCTACAACAAGGCATCATACATTGCGAGATGCCTGGATAGTATCTTCTCACAGGACTTCCCTTCCTTTGAGGTCGTTGCCGTTGACGATGGCAGTACAGATGGGTCGGGAACCCTCTGTGATAGGTGGGCAGAGAAAGAGCCTCGCCTGCATGTCTACCATATCCCTAATGGGGGTGTGACGGCGGCACGTCGCTTTGGCGTGGAGCATGCGGAAGGCAGGTACATCATGTTCGCGGATGCTGACGACCAGTTGACCGTCCACTCGTTGAGGCGGATGCATGAGGCGATTACCCAGAGTGGAGCCGACGAGGTCATCGGTCCCTATGTAGACCAATACGGAAAGTGCCATGACTCTGGCTTTCGTGGTCTCGTAGCCTGTGAGCCCTTGGTGCGTGACTTGCTTGCCACACGCAACTCTTTCTGTGTGCTATGGGGTATCATCTTCAAGAAAGAACTCTTAGACGGGTGTCTTGGAGCGCCACGAGTGATTGTGGAGCGGGAAGACTCGCTCATGCAGATCAAGTGTCTGATGAAGTCGCCTAAGGTCTTTTTCATCAGCGAGCCTGCCTACTTGCATTATGAGGACGTCCCCAATAGTCGTGTGGAGGACCTGAGTATGATTCGCGTCTATGATAAGGAGTTGCGACAGACACTATCCCCCCAATGGGAGCGTTATCGCACTGCCTTTGTCCATCATCAGATTAAGGTCTATGAGAAATTCATCGACAAACGACAATTCCATGTCCTCGATGAGTATTATCGTCCACTCCGTCAGCAGTTAGACAAGTCCATACCATTGGCTGATAGGGTCGCCTTGCTATTGCCTCCCTGTATCAGTTATCTCTTCGTACATTATTATAAAAAGATCAGGCGGTGCCTAAAAGGTAACTGACCAGTAACGTGGCGTTGTAAATCCACAGGAAAGCCGTAAGGAGAAGCAGGAGACCGTTAGCGATTAGCCGTTGGCGTTGGGTGTTTGGCTTTTTGCTAATAGCCCATAGCCCATAGCCCATGGCAATAGGAATGACGAATGCCCAATGGGAAGCCATGATATACACCTCATTGAGTCCGAAGCCCAGTCCGAGATGCAGGAACATGTCAAAGGCAAAGCCTGCCAGCGTCATCCAAAGGAAACGGCTCTTTCGTCCGAACCATAAGCCAGCGAGGAACAACAACACGATAACAGCCTCCACCACATAACAGATCCACCAACGGTAAGTGACAATTAAGGGGCGGTTCCTGAGGGTGTCGCCTAACAACTCGTCAGGATGTAGTATAAGCGATTCGCCGAACAAGTTCTCCACCGTCGACTCCCATCGGGGAGTGGTGATGTCTGTCCAGCGAAGGAAGATACTCTTTCCCTTGATAGGCTGTCCTTTATGCAGACTCTCCCAACGTGCCTTCGCCTCTTTCTTCTGCTGTGCCTTATAAGTGCGCTCAAAAGCCTGTTGTTTCTCCTCAGGATGGGTGATGGAGGTTGTATCCATAAACTGCTGGTACGCCTTCTGTCTGGCACTCTCCGTCTTTCTCGCCTGCTCCACTTTCCGTGCCTTCTCCTTGGGCAAGACATATGTCCTGTATTCCCAGTTGGCAAAGACCCACATGGAGAGGGCAGGCAGCAACACGGCAAGGAGTAGGTACTTGGGACGGAAAAGACGTTTCCCGTTTACAAACAAGGCATCCAGGTATATCTTCACGCCATTGCTCAATGTGACACCAGCAGTGATCACAAACAATAGGATGGTCTGGATGATTGTCAGTTGCTTCCCTTCCTGTATACACTTTCCTGAGATATAAAGAGCCAGTATCAGCAGGAACATCGATACGGTGAAGTGGTCGGGTACGATACTCGCTACCATGATATGGGCAAAGCCATAGAAGAGAGCGACCAGCAGGGTGGCTTCAATGCGTGGTAGTCCGATGATCTCCTTGAAGATACGATAGAGGAATAGGAAAGAGTAGATGTTACAACCCAGCAGAATGAGGGCGACGATAAACTGGACGAGGTTATATCCCGTCAAGGCTATCAGTCCTGTGTTCAGGAGGTATAGCGGATAAACCATGAAGGCGAGTAGGGGGTGACGGAACACGTTCCAAGTGACTCCCCAATGGGTGATGACTGCATAGGTGATGGGGTCGTATCCTGAGACGTGGAACTGAGAATAGAACACACCGCCCTTGGTGATAGAGTCTTGTAGGAAAGTGTCAGAGAAACAATAGATGCAACATGCATGGAGGAAAGCAAAGACAATGGTAAAGACGATGACAAGTCCTCGCTCTTCCCTTCTGATTCTCAGTAAATCCAATATTTTCTTCATAACCTTATTGCTATTTAGTCAAACCAAAACCCGATAGACACAACAGGTTGCTGCATCCAGTGGATCAGTAATCCGATATTATGTATCAGTAGATAAACGGTTAACATGGCAATCAATGAGCGAACCCCAAAAAGCCATCGTCCTTTGACTCTCACTAAAAGGAAAGCAATAGCGATGGGGATCACATAAATCCAATGGGCTGACATGATGTAGATCTCATTGATGGCGAAACCGAGTCCAAGGTGCAGGATGGCATCAGGGAGAATCCCTAGCAGGCACATCCATAGCAGTCGCTGGCGGAAACCGCAACAGATACCAGCCAATAGCAGCAGGACTATCAGTCCCTCAATGACATAGTTGAGGGGGGAGTGATACGACAAGAGCACGGGGCGGTAACTTTTCAGAATATCGTCTAAAACATGCTCCTCATGCAACAGGATAGGCTCTCCAAAGACATTCTCTTTCAGTGTCTCCCATCGGGAGGTCGTCTTATCCGTCCATTTCAGAAGACTGCCCTTGCCTAACGGTTTTCCTTTATGGATGACCCAAGGCGCCCGTTTATAGCGTTGGTGGTTCTCTCTTGCCTTCGCCACCATCTCCGCCTTATGCTCCTTGAAGTATTGCTTCTCTGCCTGTTCTTTCGGATAGACATAGACCCGTTCCTCCCATAGTCCCATGCCAATAGTCAACAGTCCACAGCCCACAACGACCAGGAAATACCTCCATTGGAAGAAGCCCTTCCCTCGTGCCACCAGTTCTGCCGCATAGACCTTGGCGCCATTCGTCAGGGTCACACCTGCAGTGAGAAATAGCAACAAGGCAGATTGCCATGTCTTTAATACCCGTCCTTCTTTCCATGCCTTTCCTATCAGATAGAGCGACAACAGGATCAGGAACAGGGAGATGCCGAAATGGTCGGTGGCGATATAGGTGACCAATACATACGCCATGCTAAAGAAGAACACCGTCAGCAAGATCGCATCCCCTTTGCCGATGCCCACCAGTTCACGCAGGATTCGGAAAAGACATACGGTAGTCAGGAAGGCGAAACACAGGATGATGGCAGCGGCGATATACAGGGCGGTATTGGCTCCTGTCATTGCTATCAGTAGTTGATTCAACTGATAGGGTAGGTACATCAGGTAGGGCAGTAGCGGATGGCGCAGCACCTCGTATTTCATTCCCCATTCTGTCAGGATAGAATAGGTGGTGGCGTCAAAGCCCGATAACTGGTAGTTATACGATAATATCTTCCCATAATCCTCGCTGACGACAGAGAGAAGGGCATGGTATTTCGCTATCAGCATACCGTTCAGTATGATGAGCAACAGCACTACGGCTAATCCTAATATCCATTCCTCACGTCTCAGTCTCATAGGCGAAAGGGCTTATAATATGCCTCATCGGCATAGGCAAGTAGTTCTCGGTCACCCCTACTGTCTCCGTATGCTGTCAGATGGTACGTCTCTCTATCTGGGCAGACGGCAGACAAGCGGTTTACTTTCTCCTGTCCGTAGCAGTTCTTGGTCAGGAAACGTCCTGTCAGCATGCCCTCCACCACCTCTATCTGCGTACCCAGTACCTGTACCGAGGGGAAGAAAGGCTGCACCCAGTTGTCTATCGAGGCACTGATGATCATGACCTCCTTACCCTCACTCTCTGCCTGTTCGATGGCTTCCACTCCTTGCTGTCGCAACAGGTGGCGATGGGTCGTGGCAAACTGTTGGCATAGGGTGTCGAACTCCTCTATCCGTATTCCCTTGAAGAAATAGGAGAAGACTTTCTGTTTTGCCTGATAGTTGGGGTAGAGTCTTAACTTCATCAGCACCAACAGGGGAGAGTAGCGCAGGAATCCCATGACAAACGACATGGTGCCTCGTGCATAACGGATAAACTCCAACAGCGTGTCCCGTGTGGTCAGTGTCCCGTCGAAATCAAAGACTGCTATCTTCCTCATGCTGGCATCACTCGTTTTATCAGTTGATGTAATAGCCACGACAGTGGAATGGCAAACAGAATGGTTAGCAATACCGTACACCAATACCCTAAGTGATAGGGGGAGATATAGACCATCACGAAATGATGGTGTAACAAATAGATCTCCAGACTGATGGTACCCAAGAAGGCACAACCACGGTTCAACCACTGCGGCGTGCGGCGGAACAGGTCTGTCAGTAGCAGCAACAGGGAGACGGTCAGGGGGATATAGACCATCCTTTCCGCAAATAGCGGGAAGCGTCCGTGCTTGACCTGCTCCAGATAGATGCAGGCACTTGCCGTGGCGATGAAGGTGAGGAGTATCAGCCAAAAGGCTCCTTTCTCTATCTGCGTGTCTCTCTTGACCCATTCCCCACAGTTGATACCCAGGAAGAAGATGGGTACACGGCTCCAGAATATCTCGATATGTCCTACGGCTTGGTGGATGGGAGTCACCCATTGCACGCAGATACACCAGACAATCATCAGGACAGGCAGCCACCGATAGGTGGGATGCCGACTGATCAGTCGCATATAAGGTGGTGCCCATAGGTAGAGCATCATGATGGCAGGGATATACCAGAACGTCAGTTCGTCGTGCAACCAGAAGTCCCAGTTGATGGTGATGTCCCCGATGAGGTCGATAACACTTCCCGTCTGCCAGTTGAAACGGGGAATATAATAGAGGGACGAGACAACTATCCATGTGGGGAAGATGCGCAGCAGACGGCGCTTGTAGAACTGTTTGAAAGATGGATTCTTCGTCCAGGAGTACCATAGTCCGATACCGCTCAGGAACAAGAACATATCCACACCGATGTTCCCACAGCGGCGTAAGCCAAAGAAAATATCATGACGAGGCAACTCCACATGGAAGAGGATGATGAAGAGGATGGCGGCACCCATCAACTCACCACGATAGCGGCTAAAGTCGGCCAGGGATATGTCCTTAATCTTCATAGGGTGGGATGTGGTATTTGGTCAATCACTTTTTTCACCGCCCATGAGAGTGCGATGGTCACAAGGACATAGAGCATCAGTCCGTCGTAGATATCCTGTTTCCATGCGACGACGATAAAGAGTTTACGGGCTATCGGATGAGCCACGAACATGGCGGCGGAGATAGAGCCTATCCACGTGATGCCATGAAGCATCCACTTGGGCATCACCTTCACCAGAGCAACGGTGCCGATGATGAAAAACAAGGGAATAAAGAACCAACTATGATACCAGAAACTCATCGCGACAATCAGAGCGGACGAAACCAGTAAGACGGCGAGATATTCCCACCGTGGGAATCCTCCATTCCCACCGTGGGAATCCTTCTTCCCCACCATGGGAATCCTGCCGAAGATGACGCCTGCGCCAAAAGGCAGCATACCGCCAATGAAATTATAGCGCAGACGGTTCAAGGTCTCTCCCTCTGGATCGCAGAACACTTGCAAAAGCCAGCATACCAGAATCAAGGCAAAGACCACATAGGTTTTCTGTCGGTAGATCAACAGGCGATAGACGATATACAGTTCTATCATCAGTCCGAAGAACCAGTAGATGCCAGGCCAGATAATCTTGTCAGGCGTTGGCAGTATATTGATATACATAAGCAGTTGGGCGATGACGTTGTCCCAATGGAACAGGAAGCGCCCTGGGGTTACGACATCCACGATGACGAAGAGGGTGAAGCCTACTATCAGCATCCGTAATAGTTTCAGATAGTTATAGCGCACAAAGGGAACGACGCCAATGCGTTCCTGCGTCTTATGCTCATACTTCATCACCAGTCCGAAACCACTAAGGAAGAGGAATACAGGCACCCCGTAATGTCCGAAATAGGAGAGGAGATGAACAGGCAGCAGTGTATCGGGATGGGTCAGCACTCGCCACAACCCCTCATTGTTGGAGGTGAAGAACTGGTATTCGTTCTCCTTCACAATTCTGCCAATGAAATGACAGTAGTTATGCAGCATGATGGCAAGGATGGCGATGCCTCGCATTGCCGTACACTCTTCCCGTGTCAATAACTCATTTCTCATTCTTCAACTTATTATAGTCCACACTGTTCTTCAGCAGTCGGGGGCGTTTCTCATTATACAGACTATTCAGCACATCGTACGCTGCACGATAGTCCTTGGTGTGGATACCCGCTAAGAACATCAGGGTATGGGGCAACAGGTCCGTCATATAAGGGCGATGGCTGTAGCGCTTGATAGCCTCCCAACCATAGGGATGGGTCTGGCGGTATTCCTCCGACGCCCATATCCAGAAAGGAATCTCGAACTCCTCACGGGCAAGACGGTAGTCTATCGTCGCAGAGTGCATTCTGCCATAGAAGTCAAGGGTACCGTTGAAGCACTCCTCGCCATGGTCAGGCATATAGATGACAATGGCGCTCTTCTGCTCGTAGCGACGCAGGATCTCATCGACGATGGAATCGTTATAGAGTACGGCATTGTCATAGTCGGCATTGATCTGCAACCGCTTCTCTGACAGGTTCTTGTCGGGATAGTCAGCAGCAGTGAACTTCCGTCTTGTCTTCACAGGGAAACGTCCTCGGTAGTCCACGTGCTGTCCCATCAGGTGGAAGATGGTCAGTTGGTGGTCATACTGTTTCCCCTTGGCGATGTCGTCATAATCTTTCAATACCCCCTCGTCATAGCGATGCAATGTCGTATTGCGGGTATCAAACAGTTGCTCACTCAACTCAGGGTGATTCAAGAAGAAGCCTCCGCTGAAATCGTAGACAGCCTCACCAGCCTTGGGCAGAAACTGATTCGTGATGAAGGTGACATGGTAGCCTGCTTTACGGAACACCTCTGGGAACATCGGGACGTCACACCAGTCACCCTCCTCTCCAATGGCATGGAGCGAGAAGACATGCTTAAAGACAAAACTCGTCAGGTTCCAGGGGGCTACCACATCCGTGAAGGCAACCAGTGTGCTGTCCTGCATCCGTTGCAGTTGGCGGGGTGTCGTCGGCTTGTCATAGCCATAGAGTTGGGAGCGATAGCGGTTATAACTCTCTCCGATGATTAGCACAATTTGCGGACTGCGGAAGTCACAACTGTCTACCTGTGCCAATTCTGTCGCCTTCATCAACTGGGTAATCTGCTGAGAGGCAAGATGGTTGGCATACAAACTGAATACCATTCGATGGATGGGCAGGTAGAGGTTGGCGCATCCCTTGGTCGTCAACTCGTGCTCCACCTCTCCGAGGTTTGCTTTTGTCATCAGTCGCACCATTGCCTGTTTGTTGGGCAGGCACTGGATGGCGCAATAGATGAAAAGTCCCAGTGCCAGTATGCCCAGTATCGCTTGCGACCTCAGGGCGACAGTCTCTTTCAGTCGCAAGGAGCGCCTGCTCCGTTGATTCCGTCGTTTCCACCATGCACTGCATACCGCCCAAGTGATATGCAAGAACGCTATCAGGAATATCCATCCCGTCTTTGAGGTGAAGAGGTCCCACCCCACGTACGAGTTCAGGAACTCACTCGCCTCACGTCCTGTGGTCTCGAAATAAAGCATCAGCATCGTGGGGGTCAGGGTAGACTCGAAATGCACATAGCAGAACATGTCTATCAATGCCACGACATAGAGGATGACAGCAAGGAGCAGCCGTACCCACAGACGGACTTTCTTGGGGATTAGCGTGAGCAGGAAACAGACAATATATAAGTCGAAGAACAGTTCTACGGCAGATAGTTCGTAAGGCTTTGCTCCTCGCAGATGCAGTCGGATCTCTGTCTGTGTGCAGAGATAGCCCAGTGCGAACATGAAAACGAAGAAGGTGGCATTCACTCGCAATGGACGCCATAACCAACCCAATATCTGCAATAGCCTCTTCACACCCTAACTCCTTATATTATATAGTCGTTCTACCTCCTCGACAATCCCATCAGGTACCAGTCCTTTGATGGACGCTCCCTGCCTCACCCGTTCCCTGATCTCCGTACTGGATACAGGCAACAGGTCAGCCTCGATAGTTCCTGCTTGTCCGTCACGAGGATAGACTATCACATCGTGGTTCCTCAGGATATCCTTCCAATGGTACCAGCGGTCAAAGCGCTCCCAGTTGTCACCTCCTAATAATAAGGTAAAGGTGCAGTCTGGGTAGTCTTTCCTTAGATGTTGCAGTGTATTCCAAGTATACGAGGGCTTAGGCAGATGAAACTCATAGTCGCAAGCCTCAATACCCTCGATGTTAGTTAAAGCCTTCTGGGCAAGTTCAAAGCGCAAGTCGTCATCCAACAAATCAGACGACTCCTGCTTCAAGGGATTCTGGGGGGACACCATCAGCCATATCTCCTCCAACTCCGTCTGACGGAGAATCTCCTTCGCCAGTGCGATGTGTCCGCAATGGATGGGGTTGAACGAGCCGCCGAAGATGCCTATCCGCTTCATTTCAAAAAGTCTTGTACGATCTGTAGAGTCTCTTGCTTTGCTGTCGCTAAGTCATCATTGATGATGATACGGTCAAACTGAGGGGCGAAGGTCAGTTCATACTCCGCTTTGGCAAGTCGTTGTTCGATAGCCTCTGGCGTGTCAGTGCCTCGTCCTTCCAACCGGCGACGCAGTTCTGCTACAGAGGGCGGTTGGATAAACAGGCTCAACGCCTCATCGCCATAGTGCTTCTTGATGTTCACGCCACCTTTCACGTCCACGTCGAACACCACGTTCTGTCCAGCCTTGCGCTGACGCTCTACCTGAGCCTTCAAGGTTCCGTAGAAACGATTCTCGTACACCTCCTCATACTCCAAGAATTCCTCGTTGGCAATCTTCTCCTTGAACGCCTCTGGTGTCAAGAAGAAATATTCCACGCCGTCCTGCTCTGTGCCACGAGGAGCACGACTCGTACAGGAGATAGAGAAATACAACTTGAGTTCAGGATGCTCCTGCATCAACCAATTGACAATCGTTGACTTACCACTGCCAGAAGGTGCTGATACGATAATTAGTTTTCCTTTCATAACTATGAACTTACAACGCATTCAACACCTGTTCCTTGATCTGCTCCAACTCATCCTTCATCTTCACCACGATATTCTGCATCTCAGCCTGGTTCGACTTAGAACCTGTGGTGTTGATCTCACGTCCCATCTCCTGGGCGATGAACCCGAGTTTTTTACCTTGTCCTGGCTGGTCTGCCATTGTCTCACGGAAGTATTTCAGGTGGTTGGACAATCGTTGCTTCTCCTCACTGATATCCAGTTTCTCGATATAGTAGATGAGTTCCTGCTCCAGACGGTTCTTGTCGTATTCCGCCTCAGGAATCTGCTTTAGACCGTCCACGATACGATTGCGTATCTTCTCCACACGACTCTTCTCGTAGGGCTCGATGCTTGCCAGCAGTTGTTCGATATTGTCAATCTTCTCACCGAACTTCTTCTCCAGAGCGGCACCTTCCTGTGTACGGAAGTCTACTAAGTGTTGCACAGCCTCTACCACACCGGCACGTGCCGCAGCCCATTCCTCGTCGTCGAGCACTTCCACCTCCGTCTTCGTCAGCACGTCAGGCATGCGGGTCAATGCCTGTATCCAGTCGACATCCGTCAAGGCATGACTGTCCGCGAAACTCTTCAACTGCTGGTAGTAACTCTCCATCAGTGTCGTGTTGACTGGCGCCGCTTCTGTTGCGGCTTCTTTCTCAATCCATACGCTCATCTCCACCTTGCCACGGATGACCTTCTCGGCAATCAGTTGGCGTATCTCCATCTCTTTCTCTCGATAGAGGGGAGCGATACGGGTGGTGAGGTCCAACTGCTTGGAGTTGAGCGACTTGATTTCCACATTGATTTTCTTTCCATTATAGGCAACGACAGCCTTGCCGTAACCCGTCATTGATTGTATCATAATATTACATTTTGTTTTTATGGGTACAAAGGTACGAATTAGTGAGTGAAATGCAAAAGGAAAATTTATTTTTCTTTTCATTTCCGAACGTGAGTACCTTCGACCAAGGTCATAGGTACGAATAAATTTGCAATAGTTAGTTGGTATTCTCACTTTTTTTATTACCTTTGCAAAAGGAAAAGACTCAACCAAAAAGCGATATAAATATGAAAAAACTATTAGCCACTTTCTTTCTGCTCATGATGATGAGCAGTCTGTCTGCCCAGAATATGCTGCCTGCCACAGCGCAATGTGTCAGCGATGACGGTTATCGTAAACTATATCTTAACCTGGAGCGTAAGGCAACAGAAGACGACCCTGCGAATGTGATGTCTGTATGGCTCACTGGCAATGGACGTACCACCAAACTGCTGACTACCAATCCCTTGGCAGAGGGGGCATGGAGCAGGATGACAGGTGGTAATGCGGCACTTGTCGATATCCGCCAGATCGCCACAGCCGACAAGGCAATATTTATCCCATACGACCAGAACTTAATCTACTTAGAAGGGTGTCCTGATGCCCGAAACGTGTATTCATATATTCTGAATCTCTCTACGAATACCGCTATCCAACTGCCGTCCAACTCAGGAATAGTAGGGCTTGTTAGTGAGGATGATATATATATTGTCATGCAGTCATACCGCTATGACTACGAGAACGGAGGACGTTATCCCGTCCTGCAGGTTTACGACCTCAACGGTCAGTTCTTCAAGGAGTTAAGTCTGCAGAAATAGGAAGAACCGTTGGAACTCTCGTTCGAAATTGGGAGTCAGTACCCCTTTGCCTATTGCCTCCCGAATCTCTTGTTGGGTCCAGAAGCGACCGCCATCCAGTTCCTCCTTGGAGGGACTGATTTCCCCGTCGTAGGTGGTGCGGTTGACATACACCAGTTCCCTTTCCCGTAGGCTGTCAAACACATACTTCCCCATGAACTGTGGTGTGAAGTCAGTGATGCCCAGTTCCTCACGAACCTCTCTATGCAATGCCTCCTCTGGTGTCTCCCCGTAGTCTATATGCCCGCCAACGGCAGTGTCCCATTTTCCAGGCTGTATGTCCTTCCACTCAGGACGTTTCTGTAAATACACGTCGCCTTTGGAGTTAAACACATGCAGATGTACCACAGGATGCAACAACCTTGAGCCGTTATGGCACTCGCCACGTGTTGCCTCCCCCATCACGTTCCCCTCCTCATCCACAATCGGGAACTTCTCCTGCAAATTGTCTTTCATCTGATAACATGATTAATCTTGATGCAAAGGTACAACTTTTTTCTGATCTCCCCAAATTTCCCTGATTTTAGGAAAAATGTGAGAAAACATTAAGAAAAGTTTGGAAAAATGTGACAAGAATGATTGTAATTGCAGGAAAAATGTGAGAAAACATCAAGAAAAGTTTGGAAAAATGTGATAGAAGTCGTATCTTTGTAGCCGAAAAAGGCTAAGATCCAATGATGCTTAAAAGAAAAATAGACCAGTTTCTTACCCAATGGAAGTCTAAAGAAGACAGGCTTCCTCTGATTGTCAAGGGGGCTCGTCAAGTTGGAAAGACCTCCTCCATTGCCGCTTTCGCAAATGCGACCTATCCCAATGTTATCTCTATCAATTTTGTCATCGATCATAAATATCAGAATATCTTTGATGATGGATATGATGTGAATAGTATCATCCGAAACATATCACTGCTGAATCCTTCCTTTGTTTTTGAGCCCCATAAAACACTGATCTTCTTTGACGAGATACAAAGTTGTCCCGCTTGTGCCACCAGTCTGAAAGCATTCAAGATAGACGGGCGATTTGATGTGATTTGCTCTGGGTCGCTAATGGGTATTCATTATAGGGAAATAGAGTCAAACAGCGTAGGTTATAAAGAGGATTACGAAATGCACTCTATGGATTTTGAGGAGTTTCTATGGGCGAAAGGTTACTCCGACGATCTGATAGAGGGACTCATAGAGAATATGAGGCAAGTGAAACCCCTAACTCAAATTGAGATGGAGGTGTTGACCAGATTGTTTCATGACTATATGACGATAGGGGGTATGCCTGCTGTTGTCAATCATTATGTGACAAATGACAATTTTAGCGGGACGCTACAACTACAACGCCAACTCCTTGCAGACTACGAGGAGGAGATCACTAAATACGCAGAAGGTCTGGACAAAGGAAGAATCAAGAGCATTTACAACCACATCTCGGTATTTCTTGCTCAAGACAACAAGAAATTCCAGATTACGAAAGTGGCTCAAGGGGCGAGAAACAGAGAATACACAGGTACTGTGGAATGGCTTTCCGATGCTGGTGTAGTCAATATCTGTTATTGTCTTGACCAGGTGGCACTGCCACTAAAAGGCAATTATAATCCCAAGGCATTTAAATTGTACTATAAGGATACTGGACTACTTATAGCCTCACTTGATGAGGAGGCGCAAGAAGACTTGCGTGCTAATAAGAATTTCAATGCCTATAAAGGGGCTATTTATGAGAATATCATCGCAGATATGTTGGTAAAACAGGGCTATCATCTCTATTTCTATAAGAACGAGAAGTCTACTCTGGAGATGGACTTCTTTGTGAGAGATAAAGAATCCCTTATACCTGTGGAGGTGAAAGCCACGGACAATGCCACCAGATCGCTTAATAAACTGATAGACGACAATGAGCATTTCCAAGATATACGGTATGGTATCAAATTCTGTCAGAAGAACATCGGATATAATGGGAAGTTTTATACCTTCCCTTATTTCCTTGCCTTCCTCCTAAGGCGTTTCTTGCAACAGCGTTAAAGATTAAATCCCTAATCAAGACATCATTTTTTTATACAACGAAACGGGGATTTCATTCATTAACATCTCTTCCAAACAGAGATGCAATTTGCTGTCTGTTAAGCCAAACGGTCTCATTTTCAATTCTTCGACTAGCGAAGCGATTTCATCGATTACTCACTTCCAGCCTGATGGTCTCATCAGGTTGATACAATACGATTTCACCAGTTTGTCTTTCTTCCTGTGCCATAATGATAGTCGAATAGTTGATGTTCCTATTCTCATCTGCGAAGGTACAACATAATTTCTATATGGCAAAGACTTTCACATCATTTAAGATAATTCCTATTCCTCTCCCCCAACAGGGGACAGAGAGGGGGCTTTCTCCATTTCTCAAAGTACGAAGTATATAACACCACCAAATATTTTTCCCTTTTTCTTTTTTTGTTTCAGAAATTGTTTGTATCTTTAAAACAAGTTTTCAAGATACTCTCGCTCGAAAATATCCAAATAAATTTGGTATTTTCCTCACTTATTCGTATCTTTGCAACATCGCTTGTTAGCCCCAAGGGGTAAAGCGGGCGGTCTTATATATGAGAAAGACGTTTTCGAACGTCTGTCGTTGTGCATAACGAATCTCGCAAATCCGTAAACTCACAACAGACAGATGACAACGAAGCGTCACGTGGTGCGTTTCTATATACCATATATTATATATAGTTCGTGCTGGCGTGGGCTAACTGCGTTGTCTATCCTGTGTGAGTTGGGCAATGCGAGAGCCTGTTATGCCAGGATGGGCAAAGAAACAGACACCTACGCCTTTTTTGTATCATAAGTTAACCTAATAATTAACTACTAACTGCCGACTCTGGGGTGTTTTGTTGGCAAAGAAAAGTATACCTCTATGAATAAAACTAATAATGATCATTCCTCCAACACGCACATTTTTCAGCAATTAGTAAACTCAGCAAAAAGTCAGGCCTATCCAATCTATAGTGGCAAAAATGTTATGGAATTGCCCTTGTATTTTGCCTTTGGAAAATCCTTCAGTGATAATTATGATAATTTTGCTTCACAATATCTTGATAATCTCAGAGGAAACAATTTAGATAGTGATACTATCAATCTTGTAGATAATCTTATAAAGAATCTTCGCAAAACAATCAATGAGTATTTAAATGGGAAATTAGCATCTGCTTATTCTTCGTTTAAAGATGCAATGGAACTAATTAAAAGCCTCCTTCCTATAAAGACAATACATAACAGAATTTTCTATAGGATGAGAGCAAATGGAGGAATAACTGATATAAAAGAATTCTATCATATTCCTTTTGATAAAATCTATTTATCTCAAAGTGAACGTTTCAGCATTGAAGGCTATCCATGTCTGTATTTGGGGTATTCCAAACATGTCTGTGAAATAGAGGTATCAGGTGGTTCTCTTGCAAAATTTGCTTTGAAAGAGCCATTGGATAATATCCTTGATTTAACATTAGGACAGGGTGATGGGAAAAAGGATATTCCAGAAATAGACCTTGTCAAAATCTATCCTTTGATAGCGTCTTGCTATATTGTTCCGTTTTACAGTATCATGCAAAAGAAAGAATGCAGACCAGACAAATCCTTTTTCCGGGAAGAATATATCATACCACAATTATTGACCCTTTATTTGAAAGAAGAAGGTATTGCTAATGGAATTATCTACTATTCGGTAAAAGACCCAAATCTTGATCTTCAAGGAATAGGTGAAAAAGATTTCAGAAATCTTGTGTTATTTACAAATAGAGAAAATAATACCAACGAGAATTATGACAACGAATTAATAAGTAAATTTGACATAACACTATGATACGACTACTGACCTTAGCAGCAATATTCTTGTGCTGCATGGCGACATCGTTCGGTCAGTTTAAATGTAATTAATTATCTTCTTTAATTGTACGGATGTGAAAAAATGAACATATAATATTGAAACTATGAAAACAAACATTACACAAAAGTTATTGTTGCTCGTTGTGAGCCTACTGTCCTGCATCCGCATGAGTGCGTATGACTTCTGGGCACAGAATGAGGATGGTGTAACTATTTACTATAATTACATCAATAATCGTACAGAGTTTGAGGTAACATATAAGGATACAGAATTTAAAAGTTACACTGTATCTTCTATAGTAATTCCTGCAACGGTCAATGGTTTGCCTGTGACGAGCATCGGAAGCCTAACGTTCTCTCGTTGCACAAGTCTAACCTCTATTAATATTCCCGATGGTGTGACATATATTGGAGGTGGTGCGTTCTCAGGTTGCAGCAGTCTGACATCGATTACAATTCCCGATGGTGTGACGAAAATCGGATGGGATGTGTTCAATGGCTGCAGCGGTCTGACCTCCATTAATATTCCCGATGGTGTGACGAGCATCGGAGAGTATGCGTTCTCTCGTTGCACAAGTCTAACCTCTATTAATATTCCTGATGGCGTGACATATATTGGAGGTGGTGCGTTCTATGGCTGCAGTAGTCTGACCTCCATTAATATTCCCGATGGTGTGACGAGTATTGGGGGGTATGCATTCTATGGCTGCAGTAGTCTGACCTCCATTAATATTCCCGATGGTGTGACGACTATCGGAGGTGGTGCTTTCTCTGGTTGCAGTAGTTTAACTTCGATTAGTATTCCAGATGGTGTGACGACTATCGGAGGTGGTGCTTTCTCGTCGTGTTCTGGTCTGACTTCCATTACGATCCCCAATAGTGTGACGAGTATTGGAGGTAGTGCTTTCTCTGGTTGTGTCAACTTAATCTCTATGTCTGTAGAAGACGGCAATCCCAAATATGATTCAAGAGACAATTGTAATGCAATCGTTGAGACAGCCACAAATACACTGATAAGTGGCTGTAAGTCTACTATTATCCCTAATAGTGTGACGACTATCGGGGAATATAACCAAGAAATCAAGGGTGAGACGAATGTGGAGATTATTCCCGTAAGTGCCTGACGGACTGCTGATTTTATGTATTCCATGTTTCGATGGGCAGGAATGCATATTGTGAAATATGACCATCGTTCCGTTACCAAATCGTTACCTGTCTCGTTACCGAAAATTGTATTGGTAACGAATGAGACCCTGAATTAGTCGGAGGCTCGGAAAAACATACATATTCGGACACATTCTTCCATACGGAGGACTCTTGTAATTGAAGTAATTTTGCAACCAAATTATAAGCGAGTATGAAAGATGAAAAATTCAAGGTACTGCTCTACCTCAAAAAGAGCACGACAGACAAGAAAGGAAAGGCTCCCATCATGGGGCGTATCACCCTCGGAAACTCGATGTCTCAGTTTTCGTGCAAGTTGTCCTGCACCTCTGATTTGTGGAATCCCCGTGAAAGCCGTCTGAACGGCAAGAGCAAGGAGGCGGTTGAGGTGAACCGCAAGATCGAGCAACTGCTGTTGTCAATCAACAATGCCTATGAGTCCGTGAAGGCACGTCAGTCGGACTTCTGTGCCGCTGACGTTAAGGCGGTCTTGCAGGGCAGCATCCAGTCGCAAGTAACGCTGATGCAGTATGCACAGCGCATGAAGGACGAATGTCATTCACGCATTGGCGTTGACCGTGCCAAAGGGACTTACTACCACTACAAGGCTTTCTGCGACTACCTGCAAGCCTTCATCGTGAAGAAGTTCAAGGCCGAGGACATTGCTTTCGGGCAACTGACAGAGCAATTCATCTATGATTTCCAGTCGTACATCTGCGACGAATGCGGACATGAAGGCTCTGCCCGTCATTTCCTTGCCCTCTTGAAGAAGGCTTGCAAGGGTGCCTTCAAGGAAGGCATTGCCGAAAGGCAATATTTCGCCCACTTCTCCCTGCCGAGAAGACGCGAGACCACTCCCAAGGCTCTCAGCAGTGAGACCTTTGAGAAAATCCGTGACCTACAGATTGACCCGAAGCACGAGGGGCATATCCTATCGCGCGACATGTTCCTGTTCGCCTGCTACACTGGCGTACCCTACTCCGATGTGGTGTCCGTCACGGATGATAATCTCTCCATCGACGAGGACGGCAACCTCTGGTTGAAGTACCTCCGTCGCAAGAACGAGAACCGTGCAGCCGTGAAACTGCTGCCGGAGGCGATAGCCCTCATAGAGAAGTACCACGACGATACGCGAAAGACGCTCTTTCCGTATGTATTCCACCGTACCCTCCATGCCCATCTGCGTGGCATATCAGGCTGGATAGGACTGAAAGAACCCATCCACTTCCATCAGGGACGACACTCGTTTGCCAGTCTGATAACGCTTGAAGAGGGTGTGCCGCTGGAAACCATCAGCCGTATGCTCGGCCACACGAACATCAACCAGACACAGGTCTATGCCCGTGTCACCCCGAAGAAACTCTTTGAGGACATGGACAAGTTCATCGAAGCAACCAAGGATTTTAATTTCATCACAAAATAAGGAGAAACGATTATGAGAAGTACATTCAGCCAACTGTATTACATCAACCGTGCCAAGGTGAAGGCCGACGGCACCACAGCCGTCATGTGCCGTATCACCATTGACGGAAAGAAAACTGCACTGACGACGGACATCTACTGCCGTCCGGAGGACTGGAACGCAAAGAAGGGAGAGATTTCCATTGCAAGGGACAACAACCGACTCATCTACCTGCGCAAGCGGATTGACACCCTCTACGACGAGCAACTGCGTGAGAACGGTGTCATCACTCCCGAAATTCTGAAGAACATCATCACTGAAAAGACAAAGAAGCCCACGACACTGCTGCAAATGGGCGAATGGGAACGGGAACGACTGCGCATCCGTGCCAATGAGTTGAACAAGGTGAACACCTACCGCCAGAGCCGTAGCCTGCAAGCCCATCTGCAAGAGTACCTGCACTCGCTCGGCAAGAAAGACATTGCGCTGACGGACATAGACGAAGCCTTCGGGCAAGGCTACAAGGTGCATCTGGTGAAAGGCAAGAACCTCGGCCCTGCACAGGCCAATCATTGCCTGATATGGCTTAACCGCCTCTTGTGGCTCGGCGTGGATATGGAAATCCTGCGCTGCAATCCCATAGAGAACGTGGAATATGAGAAGAAGATACAGACCCGTCACCGCTTCGTGAACCGTGAGGACTTCAAGAAACTGCTTTCAACCCCGATGGCAGACGAGCGAATGGAGATGTTCCGCCACTGGTTTATCTTCTCCAGCCTGACGGGACTTGCATACGTGGATGCCCGTGGCTTCTACCCTCACCACATCGGCAAGACAGCCGACGGGCGGCGCTATATCCGCATCAACCGCCAGAAAACGAAAGTGGAGTCGTTCATTCCCCTGCACCCCATAGCAGAGCAGATACTCGACTTGTATAACACCACTGACGATGAAAAGCCCGTCTTTCCGCTGCCAACCCTCAACAGTGCCTGGACGGACATTCACGAAATGGGATTTGCCATCGGCAGGACTGAAAACCTCTCGGCACACATGGCCCGTCACACTTTCGGCACGATGCTCGTATCGGAAGGTATCTGCTTGGAAAGCATAGCCAAAATGATGGGTCACTCCAGCGTGAAAAGTACACAGGTGTACGCTAAGATCACCGATGACAACATCAGCCGTGACATGGACAGGCTGCAGAAACGCCGGGAAGCAAAGGGACTGACAACCAGCGACACCACGGCAGAGCACAACAAGGCACTGCTACAGAAGAAACTTGACCGTCCGAAAGAACTGCTCCGTGAAGACCCACGTCTGGCAATGAAGAAGGTCGGACGTCCTAAGAAGAACCTATTGTATCACATTCCAACAGACTGAAGATTATGACAAACATTTCCATGATACCCAAGGATGTCTTTGAGCGGGGCATCA
>JAFUFD010000002.1 GCA_017470055.1 Prevotella sp.
CAAGTGTTGACACAGCCAAAGCCCACGTCTCCATATAGGATACGTGAGCAGGCAGCCGTCTTTCCTTGCGAATGTCTTATTTCAAATTGCCGTTCGAGAGACCTTCGAGAAAGCTGGTCGCTACGTATGGGTGCAAAGATAATGATAATCTTCGAAACACCCAAATCTTTTGAGATATTTATTACGGACTCATCGTTTTTTTACTGTTTAATTGCCAGCAGTATAATCTTCATGATCTTCTCGCATATAAATATAAAACTCACCTTCTTCATTACGTTCATGAATTGGTGTAAAGAAAAGCCGGGCACCGTCGAAGACGATTCCCCAATCGCGAGTGGTGACATCATCTCCTATTTGTTCTTGCAGATGCAAATAGTATTCATAATGTATCAAATTGTCGAGGACGTGAATAGTGTACATCTCACCCTCCTCTTCATGAATAGAAAATCTGCCACGTATCTTATTCCCCAAACTATCCGTTCGGATAAAATTGGCTTTGTCGTCAAAGGCAATGCTTTCTTCAACTTTGGCTTCCCCCTCGTGAGACTCTATCAAGTTCCAGGTACCATTAAGAATAATGACCGATTCATCACTATCTGCCCCTGCCCTCTTATAGACGTGGTCAGGTGTATAAAGGTAAAGTCCATGGATAAGTGCAGTGTATAAGTAATTGCCATGCACCACTACTCCCCAATCTTGGTCAACCCACCCATTATCCTCTGGAGAAGGGACTAAATGCAAATAGTAATAGTAATGCAATGACTGATTATAGAAAGAGGGAATATAGCCTTCCTCCTTATGAATAGAATAGGTGTATTTCACCCGAATGGCCTGCTCCCCTTCACCCATTGTGACAATGCAGGAACCGTCATCGTTAAATGTTATCGTTCTTCCGCCTATACGATTGTTTCCATTATACTCCAGATTCCAGTCTCCAAGAAGAACCGCTCCTCGCTCATCCAATTCAGATTGTAACCCGCTCCGTGTGTCTTCGTCATAAGATGGGGTGCTGGCAACATCGTCATTGTCACTACTGCAAGACATAAGCGCTGTTGCTGTAATGGCAAGTACCAAAATGCTTTCTGTAATCTTTTTCATAAACATAAGTCTTTTTATATAATAACGAAACTTATCCCAATTTATTTTATAGATATCTTTGCGGTGTATGGTTTCCCATCAATATAAGCCCGAATAATGTATACACCAGGTTTCCATGATGTAGTGTTTAGTAAGTATTCTTTCGTCTGAACTATATATGATGCTACAAACTGTAAATCCGAAGCATTATACACTCTAAACACCCAACTTTCATCTGAAGACGCACTTTGTCTTTCTTTCGATACTTGCGACATATCATCAGTCCGATATGAAGAAAGAAGATAGTTTCCATCATCTAAAGCCTGAACATTAAGACCATTACTACTGTTAGAACTCGTAGAGGTATAAAATTTGAAGGACCGTATCCCACAAGGACCTGTTACCCAAAGTGTAAGGTACTCCCCTGAAGACAAATTTGGAACAACAAATTCAACCCTGTTAGTAACATTATTCAAAGTTAAATCTGTGTAATTGGTTGGAGAAGAAGATCTTGAGGTCCTCAAAGTCTTTCCAACGAAATCTTGTGATTCAACAGAAATAACACTCCATGGCGCTACCCAGTTTTCATCACTCCATAAGACATCTTTATATGTACTGTTCTCCCAGTAATATGCCGCTAGACTGCTAACATCGCCGATAATGGGTATGGAATATACAGCCTTAGTAGCCCCATTTAGTTTGATAGTTGCATTTAGATTACCTTTAAATGATGAAGTAGTATAAACATTACAGGAATGATTTGAATTATTAACTGTTAATGTAGGTGTTGCACTGCTTGGAGTTTTATTTGTAATACTCCAAGAGACAGTATATACATTAGGAATTATAACGTTGAATGTCGATGAGCCGCAAATATTCCTATTTCCATAAATATGTCCAGGCTCACTTTCCAAGCCAACCGCATACCAGGCATTTGCTACTTGTTCAGCCCAAACTATCCCACCTAAGTCCAGTGCCGCATCAAAAAAAGCATTCTTAACTTGAGTGTAAGTTGTACAGTCTTCTAAATAAGCGGTAGTCAGCATCGTATAGGCGATTAATTGCTCCCCCTCATCAAAACCTAAAGGTAATAAGTTGTATTGATCTCCATTCGCATTTGTACCAGAACCGCCTTCACATAAAAGATAGAACCAATGGGGAAATATGCCACCTCTTATGTGACTTTTGTTACTATTGGAATAGGTATCACCATAAGTACTTGAAACCTGTGTTTCGGCGGTGGGATCTGATGGATATATAAAATTTCGTAAACAACTGTTTCCACCAGTCATTATTTGCTCTCCAATCTTCCATTTGTCAGCATTTGGAGTGATATGAGTCTCAAAAATTATTCCCCAAATATCGGCAAATCCTTCATGCATTGCCATCGATTGGGAAGAATAGTAATTCCATCCCGTCGTTTTTGACATGATTGCGTGTCCAAATTCATGTCCTATAACATCTACTGATGCTACTGGACCAGATGTGGTACTGCCTTCACTCCTACCGAATGAGAAACTATTAGTCGCAGGATCATAAGAAGCATTTTCAAAATCTATGATATGTGAAACTATTGAAGCATTATTCCCGTCAAAACTTAGGTGATTAAAATACGATTCCATCCAATCATAGATTTGTTCCATTGTCCAATGGACATCCAAAGCCATATTATTTATTCCAAGTTCACTGCGAGTCCAGATATTATTCAGGTCTTCATATTCGCTCCAATAAGTGCCACCGTTCACAGTATGAATACCATTGCCCCGACTATTATCCAATAGAATATACTTATTATTGCTGTATTCAGTAGTGCCCTGTTTCGGAGTGTCATTATTGTTCCTGTTGTAATAAGTGTAGAATTGCCCATTTGCAGAACTATTCCACAGGCGTTTGTCCGTATACAATACCTCACCAGAATGGGCATCCACATAGCCAAAATCTTCTTTCCTATCATTTTTCAAATCTAATGCTACTTTATAGACGAGAGCAACTCTCCTTGCAGAGTTGATGTATTCGGGAGTCTCCTTGATTATTAAATTCGATATGGAATTAACCACCTCTTCACTTTTCACACCCAAATACGATACATACATTTTAATTGCATCACTTTCAGAGATACTTGGGGTTGGGTCTATATTAGAAACATCAACATAATGCCCTGTAACAACTTTCATCTTGTTGCTCTTCAAGCGGAAATTGTAATGGCCGTCTTCAACCTTAACACCTTTATAGTATTGCTGATAACGCTCAAAACTCATGTTATTGGATGCCTTTTTCGACCTATTCATAACGAAGTCATCCGTTGCTCTTTTATTTAATATCTTTGAGAAGAACTCTGTTGCATTTGATGGGATAGCCTTATCTGTCGGAGAAAAACGAACAGACCTAATACTCCCATCATCAAATCTTTCTATAACGGTTTTCTCTTGAGCCATGACACAAAGGGAGAAAACCATCATAAATAAAATGGAAATGTTCTTTTTCATAATTTGTAGAATTAGTTGTTATAAAATAATGTATCCGTAGAAATAGAAATTCCCTCGTACTATCTGGATTTCGTATTCACCCGAGAGATAGGAGGGCAGGACTAAGTTTGTAGCCCCATTGGGGATAACGGTCGTAAAAAGGACAATGCCGTCTTCATCCACCAATTGAAGGGTACATCCGTCACATGGGGTAATGAAGGATAATGTGTGGTCATTGATATCAATATTTGGTACATGAATTGGGCCTCTCTGAGCATTATTGAACTCATCATAAGGGTCGGTATAACCCACATTCAAATCGACAGGATCAGCCTGTACTTGTACACTAAAGGATGGCAGCAATGCCATTGCCGCTAACAATAAAATAAAACACTTCTTTGTCATAATCTTGCATTTTAAAAGTTAAACTGATGCAAAATTATAACTTCGTGGCGATACCTGCAACTTTTAGATGGCCTTAAAGTACACCAAAGTACACCTCAGGCTGTTAATAACGGTTAAACAGATAAAAACTGACTGATAATGAGCGATTTGTGAAAGAGTCGAAATAGTACACTAAAGTTCATTTCGGGGAATCATAGGGTGTCACTACGTCTCGAAATTGTAGATATTGTAGTGAACAACCAAGTTTTTACGAAGCGTACGGGAGGAGGCTTCGTTGAACAGTGCCTTATTAAGTTGGGACTTGATATTAGACACTCTCTGCTTCTTTAAGCCTAACAGGTTGGCTTGTTCTACACCGCCTATACCGATTGCCGTCAAGATGCAGACCTGAATATTCTGAGTAGAGTTGCATTTCTGGCTTAGATCTCGGAACAGTGTCGGATAACTACTGCTAAAGACTTTCATCAACTCGCTCCAGTCATCTTCAGACACTGTTGTCAGAGGCTTCTTAGATAGTTTCCAAACCTTCTGAACTATCTCTTCATGAGCAAATCGTTCCGACTCATCCATGTGCTTGGAGATCTCTTCCTCTTTCTGAAGGTCTTCTATTCTGGCCTTCAACAACAGGTTCTCTTCCAAGAGCCTTGATTTCTCCGCTTCATAGGTCTCATTGATGTGAGAGAGCGTGTAATTGGCTTCTGCCTGAATAACACTGATGACGTTTTTATGGGCAGACTCCAAGACCTGTAACTTCTGCAGGTTCTCCTCGTATTCTTCTACAGTGTCGGCAAACTCAGTCTTTAGGCGATTCAGTTCCTGCTGATGTCTCTTCTGGCGCCGCTTCCAGATAATGGCAGTTATGATGATCAGAAAAGCAGTGACGACAAGGCTGATAATCAGTGCAATCAGGTTCTTGTAAGCCCTTGTCTCATTCTCATGCGCTATCTTCTGAATACGATTATATCGGTAAGCGGCTGAAGTCTGGGCCGTCAGGTCCCGGTCTTTCAAGGCAATGGAGGAGTCGTTTGCCTCGCAATACAGTCGTGCGTATTTGGCGATGGAGTCTGCCTGATGTCGCTTCTGATAGATGCTTAATAAACCTTGAAACATAGGATTATTTTGAACGGCTGTCATGCCTGGCCTGTATACTTTCCGATAATAATACTCTGCAGAATCAAGTTGATGCATGACTTCATAATACCTACCTTTATAATAATAATATTGACGCCTAGAAGGAGGAAGTTCGTGATGTTCGTCGAACAAATCAGATTCTGCCTCAAACCTGTCTATCAATTGTTTTAAATCAGAGAGCCTGTCAGGCTGTTCGGTATATAGGTACATAAGCGGTTCAGATGTTTGTAGTGCCCTTTGGTGATAGCCATATTCATCATAGAGTGCCATTACCTGTTTCTGAATAATCTCCGCGCTATCCTTCTTGTTTAGCAGAATGTAGGCCCCGGCAGACATGTCTAAATTGTAAATACCCCACAGCGGCTGGTTGGCACTATAAGCATAATGGCTGGCTTTTCGTCTCGCCTCTATCTCATTCGTCAATAGCAACTGGCGGTGGTATATTCCTGCCAACTGCGAGTAGACAGCACTCAAGGTATAGAAGTCGAAGTCAGCCGCAGTCGTGTCGGCCGCCGCTATGGCATCCATGTAACTGTTGACGGCACGGGGAGCCTCGCCCAAGTCCCGGTAGGCGCAGCCCAGCAGGTAATGGGCCATCACGCGCTCATTGGTCGTGCCGTGGCTATCGTA
>JAFUFD010000046.1 GCA_017470055.1 Prevotella sp.
AGAACAGGTGTCATCGGAATTACTATTTTTCTCATCACGACAGCCATCATTCTATTAGGTGCTTGTAGAATTGTTTTGTTTTCGTTAAAAAATCCCTCTTTGCGGGGAATTGGGGCTGGGCTATGTTGTGCTTTTGCCTCTCAACAATTAGGAGGTTATGGGAATCAAGTACTCATGCAGTTCCCTAATGGCTTGGTTTTTTATGGCGCAATAAGTGTTGTGTATATACTACCATATCTGGAAAAAGAATGGATTGAATACGAAAGCAATTTATTAGCAAAGCAAGAAGAACGTAAACGCCTAAAACTCGAAAAGAAACTTGCATCAAGAGTGTGAATTATCTATTATTACCATCAATTATAACGGGTTAGAAGACACCTGTGCATTGATTGAGTCCATCCCCTTCAATGACAAAATGGAGGTGATTGTGGTAGATAATGCCTCAAAGAATGACGAAGGTTCAATCATTCAGAAGAGGTTCCCTTACGTCAAAGTCGTTCAGAGCGAGAAGAACCTCGGCTTTGCTGGTGGTAACAATTTAGGAATTAAGGCTGCTCACGGCAAGTATTTGTTCATCATCAACAATGATACCGTCTTCAAGGATTTCAATGTTCAAGCACTTGTCAAACGGTTGAATTCGTCACCACAAATTGCTATAGTTTGCCCGAAAATACGGTTTGCCTGGGGGAATAACCCCATCCAATATGCGGGCTATACATCTCTTTCCAAGATGACTGTCAGAAATCAGGCTATAGGCTTTAGTGAAGAAGACAACGGTCAATATGAGACAGCCCACCCCACTCCCTACGCTCATGGAGCAGCCATGCTAATCAAACGGGAGGCAATCGACAAGGTCGGGCTTATGCCAAAATGCTATTTCCTTTATTACGAAGAATTGGACTGGTCGATGATGTTTACAAGGGCAGGTTTTCAAATCTGGTATGATCCTCACTGCACCATTTATCACAAGGAAAGTCAGGCCACGGGTCAGAACAGCCCATTGCGTACCTATTATATCACTCGCAACAGACTGTTGCTTGTTAAAAGGAACTATCCCGCTACCTATAATTGGTTTGCATACGGGTATCTCTTATGCGTCGTATTCCCAAAGGATCTACTCAAATATACCTTACACAGCAGGCGTGATTTAGCCTCCGCCACCCTGCGAGGTGTTTGTGACTTTATTAAACTCTCAACTCAATAATGATGGATTTTTGGCTTATATTATATATCTTAGATTGGTTCCTATTCATCGCAATAGCAGGAACGGTGCTATATTTGGCAGTGTTTGCTGTCGCTGCACTTTTTAACCGGAACAACGAACCTCCCAAGGCAAAAAGGCAACAACGGATTGTCGTCCTGATTCCTGCCTATAAACAGGATGAGGTCATAGAACAGACAGTTATTTCCGTCTTAAGCCAGGCCTATCCTCAGCGTATGTTTGACGTTACGGTCATTTCTGATCATCAGAATGAAATGACCAACATGCGCTTGGCCCAATACCCCATTACCCTACTGACGCCAAACTTTGCGGAGAGCACAAAGGCGAAATCACTCCAATATGCCATCTTGAATCTCCCAGAGTTCAAAATTTATGACATTGCCTTGGTATTGGATGGCGACAATATCGTGGAGCAGGACTTCCTGCAAAGAGTGAACGATGCTTTTGAGACGGCAGCGACCAAAGCCATCCAGTTACACCGTATTTCCAAGAACCGCGACACGGCTGCCGCCCGTATGGATGCCATTTTCGAAGAGATCAATAATGCCATTTTCCGTAGAGGTCATATTAACCTCGGTATTTCTTCTGCCTTGGCTGGTTCTGGCACAGCCTACGATTTTGCCTGGTTCAAAACCAACGTCATGAAAGCCAAGTCTGCTGGTGAAGACAAAGAATTAGAGGCACTCTTGTTGCGACAGGAAATCTTCATCGACTATTTTGATGGCATTTACGTCTACGGAGAAAAGAAGCGGACGACAACCAAATTGAATGAACAGCGTGGACGTTGGGCCACCCAACAGATACAGAATTTCATTCGCAATATCAAATTCCTACCGGGTGCTATTTTCAGAAAGCAATATGACCTGGCTGATAAAATCATCCAGTGGATGTTGATGCCGCGTACTACGATGGTAGGTATCATCATGATAATGAGCGTTGTCTTGCCATTCATCTACATGACGATGGCTATCAAATGGTGGATTTTAGGTTCTCTTGCCTTATTAGTCTTCGCCATTGCGACACCAGACTATTTGGTGGACGAGATGTGGGACAAGACTTTCTTACGTTCACCCTTTGTCAGTCTCTGGCGATTCTTCGACTTTAAACTCTTCAAAAGAAATAAGAAATGATCTGGACGGCTCTACATATTATTGAAATTGTACTATGGTGCATCATAGCCTGCTCTGTAGCATACGTCGTCTTCTTTGCTATCATCTCCTTATTCTATGATAAAGAAGACCAGGTAGCCATTCATGCGGCTGCATTGAAAAGCAACATGGCAAAGTTCCTCATCCTTTACCCAGCCTATAAAGAGGACCGGGTCATCGTCAATGCCGTAGAACAATTCCTGCTTCAAGATTATCCTACAAACCACTATACAGTAGTGGTGATATCTGACCACATGGAGCCAGAAACCAATGAGATTCTCAGGAAGATGCCTATCACGCTGTTGACACCGACTTTTGAGAAAAGTTCCAAGGCCAAGGCCATGCAATATGCCATCAATGAGGTAAAAGGAGATTTCGACAATGTCGTGATTTTGGATGCAGACAATGTGGTACGTCCCGATTTCTTATCCCAATTGAATGTACTGTGTACGGTCTATGATGCCATCCAGTGCCACCGCTGCGCGAAGAACGCCAACAATGATGTGGCAGTCCTCGATGGAGCCAGCGAAGAAATCAACAATACCATCTTCCGTAAAGCCCACAACCGCTTAGGTCTTTCATCAGCACTCATTGGTTCTGGCATGTGCTTCAATTACAACTTGTTCAAAAAGAATGTCTTCCAACTCTCCACGGCAGGTGAAGACCGCGAAATGGAAGCATTGCTACTCCATCAGGAGGTGTACATCAAATATGCGTCTGAAATCCATGTCTTCGACGAGAAAGTCAGCAATCAGGACAATTTCCAACGTCAGCGCATGCGTTGGATGACTGCTCAAGTACAAAGCCTGCTCAGCAACCTTCCTAAAATCCCTGGAGCCATCATTCACGGCAAGATCAATTTCATTGATAAGACCATCCAGCAGGCGCTGATTCCCCGTTCCATTCTGATTGTCCTATTAGCAGGTATCTCGATACTGATGACCATTGTTGTACCAGACTGGTGCGAAAAGTGGTGGATTCTCTTTGCCTTATTGGCAATCGCCCTCTTTATTGCCCTGCCAAGTCAATTACGCTTCAGTTCATTTGCTAAGGTATTTGCCATTCCCGGCCTTGTCTGGAGAATGCTCAAGAATATCCTACACATGGATCGCAAGAATACGGACTTCATTCATACGCAGCACGGATAAGGATGAAGATTGCCATTATTACATCAGGCATTTTGCCGGTTCCGGCAGTTCAGGGAGGGGCTGTTGAGAACTTGATAGACTATTTACTGGAGTATAATAACAATTATCATTTACACGACATTTTCGTGTATAGCGTATTTAATCATAAGACCTCTCAACATCCAGCCTTACAGTCATCTGTCAACCATTATGAATATATCCAGACTAAAACACGATCATATAGAATAAGTGCAAAGATTTATTCCTATATCGGACATCATTATTGCTATCATTATCAATTAGAATATTTCTTTGAGTCTGTATGGAGAAAAATGAAGGATAAACACTTTGACTTGATTATTCTTGAAAACAGACCAGGATTTGCACTGCAACTGTCTGAACGCACACAGACTCCTATCATATCACATATTCACACCAATTTATTATGTGAACCTTCAGCAATCAACCAACAGATCGTTAAGTCGACATACAGATTCTTTGCCGTTTCTGATTATATTAAGGAAGAGATTAAGAAAGTTGGCATCGACTGTGATATTCGGACAGTGTATAATGGGCTGGACTTTTCTGTCTTTAATTCCAAATCAAATACCACCATATGCCGCAAGGATTTCGGTTTTACAGACAACGACTTTGTTATTGTCTTCTGGGGACGTCTTGTTCCCAAGAAAGGTATAAAAGAACTCATACTAGCCTTGGAACTTCTTAAGGAACAAAAAGACATCAAACTTCTGGTAATAGGTTCTATTAACTTCGAGGATACAGACAATCAGACCAATCCGTTCATTGAGGAACTAAGGGAAGTTGCAGAGCGAGTTCATGGGAAAATCACATTTACAGGATTTATTCCATACCAAGAAATTGCCAATTATATTACTCTTGCCAATGTGGCTGTCATTCCATCAAACATTAATGAGGCATTTGGCATGACCTGTATAGAGGCATGTGCTTTGGGGTTACCAGTTATTGCTACAAATGATGGGGGCATCCCCGAAGCCTTAACTGGCCAAAAACATGTCCTGATTGACAAAAACAGCAATTTATCCGAACAACTTAAAGATGCTATACTGAAAGTAAAAAATGACTATTCCTCATATCTGGGTAATCACCTTAATCCAAAATTCGAGAGGGATACATATTGTCGTTCTTTCTATAACAATCTTAAATAAGAAGAGAAATGGCCGACAGAATGCATAAAAGTTTGATGAATGCGAAAGTAGGATTTATATTCTACTTTCTGTCTATCTTTCTGGCCTTTTTCTCGCGACGCATCTTTTTGGATTGTTTGGGTGCTGACTTTATTGGTCTTACGGGTACTATAGGAAGCATTCTTAGTTTTCTCAACTTGAGTGAGGTAGGTATTGGCACTTGTATTGGTTATTTCCTCTACAAGCCTATTGAACAGGGAGACCGAAGTAAAATATGTGAGATAGTTTCACTTTTTGGCTGGCTTTATCGCATAGTAGGAAGTATCATCCTGGGTGGGGGCATTATCATTAGTTTATTCTTCCCCCTCATCTTTGCTCATGAAAACCTGCCATTCGGTATTATCTTCTTCGCCTTTTTTTCTATCATTGGCTCGAATGTTATAGGTTATTTTATTAATTATCGTCAGATTCTTCTTGAAAGTGACCAAAAAATGTACAAAATCTCAGTTTGGACAAAATCTGGGAACATTATTAAAACTATCATACAAATTGTATTGGCTTATAATCTTAAGAACTTATATATTTGGGTGTCTGTAGAATTTATCTTCGGTTTGATAGTTTGTTGGATTCTCAACTATGTCATTTCCCGTGAATATCCTTGGCTGAAGACTGACAAAAGTAAAGGTAAGGAAATATTAAGGAAATACCCAGAAATACTTGATAAAGCAAAACAGATTGTTATTCATCGCTTTAAGAATTTCTTTTTATCAAAAAGTGATGAAATACTCATTTTTTCTTTTGAATCATTGCAGATGGTTACCTACTATGGCAACTATATCATGATTGTCGGGAAATTGACAGAACTCGTCAACAACTTGTTTGTTGGGATGAACGCCAGTATCGGTAACCTTGTGGCTGAAGGCAATAAACAAAACATTAGAAAAGTGTTTTGGGAATTCGTGACTTTCCGCTATTGGACAACAGGTATATTTATAATAGGACTTTGTTTCCTAATTAATCCCATTATATCATGGTGGCTGGGAGAACAATATATTCTACAAAATCATATTGTATTTCTTATCCTATTAAATATGTATATAATGCTAACCAGACCATCTATAGACCTTTTCATAAATGCCTATGGGTTATATGATGATGTCTGGGCTGCATATGCAGAGGCACTGATCAACATAACAATAACCTTGATAGTGGGCTATCTATACGGATTAGTAGGCATCTTACTTGGGAAGATCATTAGTATGTCCATTTTTGTTGTATTGTGGAAACCGTATTATCTTTATCATCGGGGTTTCAATTCTTCTGTAAACATATATTGGAAGAATATTATTACACATATTACCATTTTAGCAGGTTGTATATTCCTTAATTACTTTATTAAGGCCCAGACAAATTGGGAAATATCACCCACAACAGTTGGCCTTTTACAATTTGCGTTTTGCATAACCCTTCCTATAATTATCTTATACTCACTCTTTATCTATTTATTATGCCCAGGTGGCAAGGATTTGGTAACTCGTATTAAATCTATACGATAAATGCTATTAGCAGGGAGATAGCGTTGGTATAAAACGACTATTGTTCAGAAAACTGATTAAACAATCCTTTCCACTTTGGCATAATCTCATCGGCTTGATAACGCAGAACAGATTTGACTGCGGCAGAACCAATTCTATGGCGTAAATCAGTACTTTCAATTAATTGAAATATTCGTTCCGCAAACTTCTCCTTATCACGTTTTTCAATTAGGAACCCATCAACACCGTCGTTAATAATATCAGCAGGTCCATAAGGACAATTAAAAGCAACGACAGGCAAACCACAACTCATCGCTTCAGGTAGTACTAAGCCAAAAGGTTCGTAACGTGATGTCATAACTAAAATAGAACTCTCTAAATACTTCTCAAAAATATCAGGAGTTGGATTATGTAAAGTGATATTGACATCTGTTTCCTCTATTTCTTTTTGGAATCTCTTTTTCTGTTCGCCTTCTCCATAAGCATGGAGTTCCCAATCCGGATGACGTAGATGAACAATTTTCCAAATATCTATCATACTCCCAAAATCTTTCTGACTAGAGAATCGTCCCACAAAAATAACCTTTTTTGCCTGAAGGCTACCATATCTGCCTGTATCATTCAAATGTACAACATTGGGGATGACCTTCACATTCGGATGACTCCGTCGCCAGTCATTCGCATCTCCCTCTGTCAAAGCAACGATACAATCTGCTTTGCGAAGATTTTTCCTAGCCCACCAGAAGCGAAGACGATACCAAAAAGATGCCTTTTCATAAAAGAAAGCATAGTACATAGAATGAGACTCACATAACAGTGGGATATCCCCCTTGACACTGATAATTGAATTAACAGACTCAATGCGAATACACACCATCACGTCGGGCTTCACCTCATCAATTAAGGCCTTAAGGCGCTGTTTGAAAAGGCGCTGAAGTTTCAGATATGTGAGAATGCGTTTTAAACCACTATAACGATATTGATGATGAAAACGAATATCCAAGTCATGTACTTTCACCCGTTCATTAAGGGGATATGGAATCGGATGAGGTCCTTGGTCAGTCGTAACAACATGTACATCAAAACCGTAATGTTCAACAAGATAGTTCATCTTGTCGCGAAGGACGCGTTCAATGCCGCCCCAAACTGCCAATGCATCGGTGATGTACAGTATCCTCATTCTTTGCTTATTCTATTATTGCCTACAAAAATACAAAGATATTTTGAAGTCAACAAACTTTTCTAGAATTATTTTGTTAAATACGAGAAAGTTCTCCGCCAACTTTGAGACAACTTTCATATATTGAGACACCAGTAGTTTAAAGTTTCAAATCAACTATACATTATCGGGATTA
>JAFUFD010000071.1 GCA_017470055.1 Prevotella sp.
ACCCCATTATCAGGTGGTTATTGCGGCGGGGTCCCACCTCTTCCCATTCCGAACAGAGAAGTTAAGCCCGCCTGCGCCGATGGTACTGCAATGCAATGCGGGAGAGTAGGAGGCCGCCACTTTTCGGTGATGAAGCCCTGGCTCAGCGATGAGTCAGGGCTTCTTTCGTTTTCGCTCCCCCTCATCCCCTAACCGGGACATCCTTTCATATAGCGAAACGGGGATTCATACAAATTTCTAACCTTTTTCTTTGCCGATTCAGAATTTCTTCTTATCTTTGCGGTGTTCTCTAACCGAAACTAATTGGGAAGAAAGAGATAATATTGATAATTAATGTCAAACCACAATAAAGTGAAAGTGCCTATGGGCTGAGACAGAAATACGTATTAAGACATATAGAAAAAAGCGTCCGCTTGAATCTTGTTACCTGAAATTCGCCAAAATTAAAAGTAACAACCAAGAGTAAAAGCAAGGATGCTCACGCTGAAGCGTGGGCTTTTACTCGGATATGGTTGTATTGGTGTTTGGCGATACCTCAGGTAACGTAGACGAAGTAAGTAGTCCACGTTTATTTTTATTATAGTAATTACCTAAATAATTAAATGATATAGATTTATGAGAAGAACTTTTCTATTTGTAACATGTTTCTTTGTCAGTATCTTGATGATGGCGGGGAATGTTACCTATGAACAGGCGGAGCAGGCAGCCCGCAAGTTCTTGAGAGAGCACCGTTCGGTATCTTCTTCGCAACAAATGAAGATGGCAGCCAAACGACAGGTGCCAATGGGTTTGGCACACGATGCCAACGCCTATTATGTGTTTAATGTAGGAAGTGACGAGGGCTTTGTGGTGGTGAGCGGTAGTAATCTGACATCACAAGTGTTGGGCTATGCCACTAAGGGATCTTTCAAGCAGGAGAAAATCCCCGTCAACATGAAAGCGTGGCTGGATGACTACGCTGAGCAGATTGCTTACATAGAACGAACCATGGGCAAGAATCAGGCACCCATACTGCGCAGGAACCGAGCCGCATTGGCACCGTTGCTGACCAGCAAGTGGAACCAAGACGCACCCTATAATAATATGTGTCCCCTGTATGGTGGCTATAGAAGCGTAACTGGATGTGTGGCAACGGCCTTGGCACAAGTGATTAACTACCATAAATATCCTGCACAGACAACTGCGCCGATACCCTCCTATACAACCAAGACCTACGGCATCAGTATGCCTGAGATTCCAATTACGACGATTGATTGGGACAACATGCTTGATAGTTATGGCAGTGGAGCAACAACAGCACAGAAGAATGCGGTGGCCCAGTTGATGCTTTTGTGCGGTCAGGCTGTAGAGATGAACTACACACCAGACGAGAGTGGTGCTGTTGGAAGGTTGGATGTCAAGGCACTACGTCAGTATTTTGGCTATGATGAGACGGTGCGTGATTTAGCACGTAATGCCTTCAGTGCCAGCGAGTGGGAGGCTATTATCTATAATGAGATTGCGAACAACCGTCCTGTACTCTATAATGGATCATCATCTGGTAGTGGGCATGCTTTCGTTGTTGACGGTTACGATGGCAACGAGTTGTTCCATATCAACTGGGGATGGGGTGGAATGGATGACGGCTATTTCCTGCTGTCAGTTCTCAACCCTCATAACAATGAGTCCATAGGTTCCAGTAGCAGTAAAGACGGATACAGTATTAACCAAGACGCAGTGGTGGGTATTCAACATGGAACGGGCGAGAAGATAGCAGAGCGATTCCTTGTTTTTGAGATGACCAACCAAGGTGATGCGACCTATACTCGTTCCTCCAGTAGCAGTAATTTTACAGGGATCAGTGTTCAACCTGGTATTTTCAATTTAACGAGTGAGACACATCAGTTCAACCTCGGTGTAGCGTTGTTTAATGCAGACGATGATCCTATCAAATTGTTAAAGCAGATCAATTGGGGAGAAGAGCAAGATGGCTCAGGTGGTTGGTACCCCTTCAGTAATATCTCTTTTGGTGCTGATCTTTCAGATGGCGATTATTATATCGTACCCGTCAGTAGAACGGAGAATTCCGACGCTTGGGAACCATGCTGGGGATCAAATGTCTACCGAATCAAAGCAACCATCAGCGGCAATACCCTGACATTGACAGAGCCTACAGTCGATTTGAGTGCAACAGTTTCCACTACAGGAAGCACAATAGTCAATACCACCGTCCACGTGCAGGCACAGATCACAAACAATGGAACTGATTTCAACGACTATGTCTATTTGTCTGTGGGCAATAACATCGTCGGTGGTTGTATGTTTGAGGCGAAGGCTGGTGAGACGGCAACATTTGAGATAGACTTCGTTCCTACGTCTACTGGAGCGAAAACATTGACATTATCTTATTTAAAAGATGCTCATTTCACTACTAAAGAATATGTTCCTTTCGCCACAGGTAGTGTGACCATTGCAGCAGGCGAAGGAGATTCCGACTTGAAGGGAACCATCACTATTACCAATGCCAACGATGAAGGTAATGTAGAAGGAACTACAGCCAAATTAAGAGTGAATGTACGGAATGCAGGAAGTGGAAAGTTTGACAACGGCTATATAGCGATTGACCTGTACAAATATGAAAGTGGCTGGAGTTACCAGACATACAAAGGGTTGTTTACGACAATTGGCGCAGGTGGCTCAACGGTTATTACTGGTTCTTTTGATAATCTGGAATTAGGGGGACTATATGCTTTCCAACTTAGTTATACTTTAGATGAAGGAAACACATGGACAGATTTGTCAGATAGTTTTGTGTCATTTGAAGTTGTAGACCCATCAGCAGAAAGACCCAAATTGTCAGGTTCCTTTACATTAACGAATGCTAATAGTCAAGGCAATATAACTGAGACAACGGCAAAACTGAAAGTTATAGTGAAAAATGAAGGTACGTCAGCGTTGGAACATAAAGCGGTTATAGTGGAACTTTCTAAGTATAACCCAACAACAAAAGCCTATGAGTATCAAGATGATGGGGGATACTATATGGATATTGCTGTTGGACAGACCGGAAACTTTAATAAAGATTTTACAGGCTTAGAGATGGGTGCCCGCTATAAGGTCCAAATTGGCTATTCGATTAATGGTGTTACTTGGTCTTATATTACAAATAGTGCCTTTGAGTTCAGTGTTGTAGAACCAGCAGAGGAAGAGGTGATACTGACTGCAGACAACAAAACACGTAAATATGGAGAGGAGAATCCTGAGTTGACATATACCAAGACTGGTGAGGGAACGCTCTCGGGAACTCCTACACTCAGTTGCTCCGCTACCAAGACATCAGTTGTGGGTGAGTACGACATCGTAATAGCCAGGGGAACGGTGACTAATACTAACCTGACACTGCAGAACGGTAAACTGACTGTCACCAAGGCACCGTTGAAGATCACGGCGAAGGACTACACCATCAAACAGGGTGAGGCGTTGCCGACCTTCGAGGCGACCTATGAGGGATTCAAGAACAACGAGACCTCTGAGGTGCTGACAAAGCAGCCAGTCATCACAACAACCGCTACTTCGGCAAGTAAGCCTGGTGAGTATGAGATTACTGTATCTAGTGCTGAGGCTCAGAACTATGAGTTCAGTTACGTTGCTGGTAAGTTGACAATCACAGAGGCTGATCTTGTTACTGTAACAGCAAAGGACTATACCATCAAGTATGGTGATGATATTCCTGCCTTTGAGTTCACCAGTAGTGGTGCCACATTAGAGGGAACTCCCTCTATCACTTGTGAGGCGACATCTGCATCTCCCGTTGGTACTTATCCTATCGTTATCAGCAAGGGTGGTGTGACGAACTATAACGTCACCTATGTCAACGGTACGCTGACCATCGAGAAGGCACCGTTGAAGATCACGGCGAAGGACTATACCATCAAACAGGGTGAGGCATTGCCTACCTTCGAGGCTAACTACGATGGCTTCAAGAACAACGAGACAGCAACAGTGTTGACTAAGAAACCTGTGTTCTCTACTACTGTGACTTCGGCAAGTGAGCCTGGCGAGTATGAGATTACAGTCTCTGGTGCAGAGGCTCAGAACTATGAGTTCAGTTACGTTGCTGGTAAGTTGACAATCACAGAGGCATCTGGAATCATCGGCGTATCAGTAGACAATCCGATGGATATCTACGACTTGCAAGGTAACAAGGTTCGTTATCGTGCCACCTCACTTGAAGGACTGCCTAAGGGCGTGTATATCATCAACGGTCATAAGGTGATAGTAAAGTAACCTGATTGAGCATATCATAAGGATGGCATCTACGTTTTGTAGGTGCCATTTTTTGTTGTAACTATATCTTTTACTGGGGGGATATTCTCACAGGCTGTTACGGCAAAAGCAATAATCCCGCTACTGGTACGTTATAATAAGGTATGCAGTGGACTGACAGAATCCGACAGATCAAGATTATTCTGGTGGTGGCAGCAATCGTGATTGCCGTCGCCTCTTTGTTGGTCTCTCACTTCTTGGTTCGTGACCTGTCCAATGAGGAACGAAGCAAGATGGAGATATGGGCGCAGGCTTTGCACTCTTTGAATGAGGCGGACGAGAATACGGATATCCCCTTAGTACTGAGTGTCTTGCAAGGCAATAATACCATTCCCGTTATTG
Organism: Prevotella sp.; assembly: GCA_017470055.1. Taxonomy (GTDB): domain Bacteria; phylum Bacteroidota; class Bacteroidia; order Bacteroidales; family Bacteroidaceae; genus Prevotella. Next base: position 4,648 of record JAFUFD010000071.1, read on the forward strand.
TGGTCAACGAGGACGGCAGTATCTACGATTTCCGCAACATCAAAGACTCTCTGCACGTGAGCGACTATGCCAAGCGCATGATCGGGGCGGGCGACACCATACGGGTGGGCTCGCAGTTGGTGTGCTACGACGACTCAGTGATGTTGAAGCGGTTGGCGGCATGGCCCTATGTGCAGTTAGGCATTGTCCTTATCTTTGTCGTTGTCGCCATCTTCGCCCTGCTGTCGTCCAAGCGTGCCGAGCAGAACAAGGTATGGGTAGGCTTGTCGAAGGAGACCGCCCACCAGTTAGGAACTCCTATCTCCAGTCTGATGGCGTGGACGGAGATGTTGAAGGAGAACTATCCCGACGATGAACTTCTGCCTGAGATGGATAAGGACGTGAAGCGGTTGGAGCGTATTGCCGAGCGTTTCTCCAAGATTGGGTCAGTGCCAGAGCCTGTTGACGCCTCCATGAATGAAGTCTTGCAGCATGTCATAGAGTACATGGGGCGTCGCACCTCGCAGAAGGTGCAGATTGTAAGTCGTATGCCGGATGAGGGTGTCATTGTCAAGATGAATGCCTCGCTATTTGAGTGGGTGATCGAGAATCTTTGCAAGAATGCGGTGGATGCCATGGAGGGGGAAGGCTCTATCACCTTGTCTCTATGGAAAGAGGACAGTCGTGTGGTCATTGAGGTGCAGGACACGGGCAAGGGTATCAAGAAGAAGGACATCAATAATGTGTTTACACCCGGTTTTACAACCAAGAAGCGAGGGTGGGGACTGGGCTTGTCACTTGCCAAGCGCATCGTGGAGGAATATCATAAGGGGCACATCTTTGTGAAGTCGTCAGAGATTGGCAAGGGTACCACATTCCGTATAGAAGTGCCCTTATAATTTTGCACACTTTCCCTTGTCAATGTGCAATCTGCGTGTTTGTTAGTGGCTGATTTTCAAAGGAAAAGCAAAAAAAACATAATTCACAATTTGTAATTCGTAATTATTTTGTAACTTTGCAAGCCAAAAGTGTAGTTATGTGTAGTCTGGAGACATTTAAGATTGATTTAAAAGGGATGAAGACCGACGAGCAACGTCTGGAATTTGACCTGGATAATGATTTCTTCAAGGCTTTGGACACCTCGGAGGTGAATGGCGGAGCATTGCACGTGTCGGTGTCTATACGCAAGGCAACCGGCTTTTATGAGTTCCAGTTCCACACTGAGGGCACGGTGGCGGTTCCCTGCGACATTTGTCTTGACGACATGGAGCAGCCCATTGAGACGGACAACCGTCTGGTGGCTAAGTTGGGAGCCGAGACGAACACTGAGGATGATGTCGTGATAGTAGACGAGAACGAAGGAATACTCGACCTATCATGGCTCATCTACGAGTTTATTGCTTTAGCCATACCCATCAAGCACGTTCATGCACCTGGAAAATGCAATAGTGCGATGACGCAGAAACTCCAAGAGTTAAGCGGTGCCAACCTGAGAGGCAAAGAGGAGGCTCAAGAGATAGACCCACGGTGGGAGGCACTTGCGAAATTGAACATTAAAGATTAAAAATTAAACATTAAAAAGTAATAGAATTATGGCACATCCTAAAAGAAGACAGTCAAAGACTCGTACCCTGAAGCGTCGTACACATGACAAGGCAGTAGCCCCCACGCTTGCCGTATGCCCTAACTGTGGCGCATATCACGTTTACCATACCGTATGCCCCACATGTGGCTACTATCGTGGTAAGATTGCTATCGTAATGGACGAAGCCGCTGAGTAATGGGAAAAATCAGTGCGATAATCACCGGTATTGGTGGCTACGTGCCCGATTATGTCCTCAATAACGAGGAGTTGTCGCGCATGGTAGACACCAATGACGAGTGGATTATGACCCGTGTCGGTATCAAGGAGCGGCGTATTCTCGCCGAGGAAGGATTGGGTACCAGTTATATGGCACGCAAGGCTGCCAGGCAGTTGCTGCAGAAGACTGGTGTTGATCCTGATACTATTGACGCAGTCATCGTCACCACCTCAACGGCTGATTATAAGTTCCCGTCTACGGCAAGTATCGTATTAGGCAAACTTGGACTGAAGAATGCTTTCGCATTCGATTTCTGGGCAGCATGCTGTGGATTCCTCTATACGCTTGATGTCGCCGCCTCCATGATTCAGTGCGGGCGTTACAAAAAGATTATTGTGATTGGTGCCGACAAGATGTCGTCGGTAGTCGACTACAAAGACCGTGCTACCTGCCCTTTGTTTGGTGATGGTGCGGCAGCCGTTTTGGTAGAGGGCACCGAGGAAGAGAATATTGGTGTGATGGACTCTTATTTCCGTGCTGACGGTAAGGGACTTCCTTTCTTGCACCTGAAAGCAGGTGGATCAGTGTCTCCTCCCAGCCATTTCACAGTAGACCACCGCTTGCATTACCTGTATCAGGAAGGTCGCACGGTATTCCGTTATGCTGTGACGAATATGAGTGAAGACTGTGCTTTGATAGCAGAGCGTAACGGTCTGAACAAGGACAATATCCAATGGGTAGTGCCGCATCAGGCTAATTTGCGTATCATTGAGGCTGTTGCAAAGCGCTTGGAGTTGCCCATGGAGCAGGTGATGGTAAACATCGAGCATTTCGGAAACACCTCTGCCGCAACGATTCCTTTGGCACTGTGGGAGAATGAGCATCTGCTGAAGAAGGGTGATAACATGATCTTCACAGCCTTTGGCGCAGGGTTCGTCCATGGGGCAAGTTATTATCGATGGGCGTATGATGGAAAGAAAGATGCATAAAGCAGGATTCGTAAATATCGTTGGGAATCCCAATGTAGGTAAAAGTACGCTCATGAACCAGTTGGTTGGTGAGCGTATTTCGATTGCGACGTTCAAGGCGCAGACCACACGGCATCGTATCATGGGTATCGTGAATACCGATGATACGCAGATCGTGTTCAGCGATACGCCTGGTGTGCTGAAGCCTAACTATAAGTTGCAGGAGTCGATGCTCGCTTTCTCGGAGTCCGCCTTGCAGGATGCTGACGTGCTGCTCTACGTGACAGATGTCGTGGAGAATCCAGAGAAGAACATGGATTTTCTGGAGAAGGTGCAGAAGATGACCATCCCTGTGTTGCTGCTGATTAACAAGATTGACGAGACAGACCAAAGCAAGTTGGGAGATATCGTCGAGAAGTGGCATACGTTATTACCCAATGCGGAGATCCTGCCTATCTCGGCAAAGAATAAGTTTGGCATTGACATGCTGTTGAAGCGCATCAAGGAGTTGTTGCCGGAGAGTCCAGCCTATTTCGATAAGGACCAGTTGACCGACAAGCCTGCCCGTTTCTTTGTCTCGGAGATTATCCGAGAGAAGATACTCCTCTATTACGACAAGGAGATACCCTATGCCGTCGAGGTAAGGGTAGAGCGTTTCAAGGAGACCCCCAAGAATATTCATATCAATGCCATCATCTATGTAGAGCGTGAGAGTCAGAAGGGCATCATTATCGGTCATCAGGGTGTTGCCTTGAAGAAAGTAAGTACCGAGGCTCGTAAGGCATTGGAGCGATTCTTCGATAAACCCATTTATTTAGAGACCTTTGTCAAGGTTGATAAAGACTGGCGCTCATCGCAGAAGGAGTTAAATATATTTGGATATAACCCAGAATAAGAAGATATGGGAAATTTAGTAGCGATTGTAGGACGTCCGAATGTCGGTAAGTCCACCTTATTTAATAGATTGACGAATTCTCGCCGTGCCATTGTGAGCGACGAGGCAGGTACCACCCGTGACCGCCAGTATGGCAAGTGTGAGTGGAACGGTCGTGAGTTCTCTGTAGTGGATACAGGCGGATGGGTTGTCAACAGCGATGACATCTTCGAGGAGGAGATCCGGAAACAAGTGACAGTCGCTACGGAGGAGGCAGACTTAGTGCTGTTTCTGGTAGATATCAAGAACGGCGTGACCGACTTGGATATGGATGTCGCCCAGATCCTGCGTCGTTCTAAACTCCCTGTCGTCTTGGTCGCTAACAAGGCAGATGACGGAAAGGACCTGTACGGACAGTATGAGTTCTATAAACTCGGTTTGGGTGACCCATTCTGTGTCAGTGCCGCTACAGGATCGGGTACAGGTGATCTGCTCGACCATGTGCTGTCGAAACTCAAGACGGATGAGGTCGATGACGTGATAGACGGCACTCCTCGCTTTGCTGTCGTCGGTCGTCCGAACGCAGGTAAGTCGAGTATCATCAATGCCTTTATCGGTGAGGATCGTAACATCGTGACGGAGATTGCAGGTACTACCCGTGATTCTATCTACACGAAATATGATAAGTTCGGTTTTGATTTCTATCTGGTAGATACGGCTGGTATCCGTCGTAAGAACAAGGTGACGGAGGACTTGGAGTTCTATAGTGTGATGCGCTCCATCCGTGCCATTGAGAACTCAGATGTCTGTATCCTGATGATTGATGCCACCCGTGGTATTGAGGCACAGGATATGAATATCTTCCAGTTGATACAGAAGAACAACAAGTCGTTGGTTGTTGTGGTGAACAAGTGGGACTTGGTGGAGGACAAGTCACAGATAGCCATCAAGACCTTTGAGAATGCCATCCGCAACCGTATGGCTCCTTTCGTCGACTTCCCCATCATCTTTGCCTCCGCTGTGACGAAGCAGCGTATCTTCAAAGTGTTGGAGACGGCAAAGCAAGTCTATTTGAATCGTACGACCAAGATAGGAACCTCGAAACTCAATGAGGTGATGCTGCCTTTGATTGAGGCGACACCGCCCCCTTCTATCAAAGGAAAGTATATTAAGATCAAGTATGTCAGTCAGGTGCCCGACACCCAGATTCCCACTTTTGTGTTCTATGCGAACCTTCCCCAATACGTGAAGGACCCGTATAAGCGTTTCTTAGAGAACAAACTCCGTGAGAACTGGACTTTGACAGGAACCCCCATCAACGTATTTGTGCGACAGAAATGAGGAAAGTTTTGGCTTTTGGCTTATGGCTTATGGCTTTTGGCTTTTGGCAGAGTTGTTCCCGTCAGGAGCCAACGCCAGAGGAGTTGGCAGGCAAAGCGGCAAAGGAGTATTACGACCATCTTTTGGCTGGCGATTATGAGGCTTTTCTTCAAGGGAAGGCAGATAGCGACTCGTTGCCGAGTGGCTACCGTCAAGAGTTGTTGCATGCCTATGAGCAGTTCATGCAAGAGCAAGAGAAAAGTCATGGCGGTATTGTGGGGGTCGACCTCACCAATGCGAGGAACGATAGCCTTCAACAAGTCATGCAGGCGTTCCTGCTTCTGACCTTCAAGGATTCCGTCAAAGAGGAGATTGTTATTCCGATGGTGCTTCGTGATGGGCAGTGGAAGATGCGTTAGTCGCATTGACCACCTCTCGCATCTCTTTCAACAACTCACTGGCGAAGATAAAATCTGTCAACCGTTTATTCGTCGATCCCATGATATCAGCAGAGACCCCTTGCCATTCCTTATGACCTTCGTAGATGAAGATGATGTTCTCGCCGATGGTCGTCACCGAGTTCATATCATGCGTATTGATAATCGTCGTCATGTTGAACTCCTGTGTGATGCTATGCAGCAGGTCGTCAATCACTAATGAGGTTTTGGGGTCCAGACCAGAGTTCGGCTCATCGCAGAACAGGTATTTAGGATTCAGGGCGATGGCACGGGCGATGGCGACACGTTTCTGCATACCGCCGGATATCTCCCCTGGGAATTTCTCCTCTGCTCCTACCAGATTGACACGGTCAAGGCAATCCATGGCACGTCTCTGACGTTCCCGTAGGTTCATGGTCGAAAACATATCCAGTGGGAACATCACATTCTCCATCACGGTCATGGAGTCGAAGAGCGCCGCACTCTGGAAAATCATACCCATCTCCCGTCGCATGTGTATCTTCTCTTGTTTCGACATAGACACAAAGTCACGTCCGTCGTATAGAATCTGTCCACTGGTAGGCTCTAACAGTCCAACAAGGTTCTTGATCAATACAGTCTTGCCGCTACCACTCTGTCCGATAATCAGATTGGTCTTTCCATCCTCAAAGACGGCGTTGATGTCCTGTAGCACGTCTTTGTCGTCAAAACTCTTGTATAAGTTCTTTACCTCTATCATGACAGCAGTTGGGTTAGGAAGACATCAGAGAAAAGTATCAGGGCACTGGACGACACCACGGCATCAGTAGACGCTTTACCTACGTTGACGGAACCGCCCTCAACGGTATAGCCGAAGTAAGAGGGGACTGCCGTGATGATGAAGGCAAAGAATTGGCTTTTGATGATACTCATCCACACAAACCAAGGTATGAAGGCATGCTGTAGTCCCAAGGTGAGGTCGTCAGGCACGATGATATGTCCCACATAGGCAGTGCCATAGGCTCCGATAATACCCATGCCAGAGGAGAAGATGACCAGCAAAGGCATGATGGTGAGCATTCCCAGGATCTTGGGTAGTATGAGGTAGCAGGCGGAGTTGACTCCCATGATGTCCAGGGCGTCAATCTGCTGTGTCACTCGCATCGTTCCTATCTCTGAAGCGATGTTAGAGCCCACCTTTCCAGCAAGGATCAGACACATGATAGATGAGGAGAACTCCAGCAGCATGATCTCACGAGTGGTGTAGCCAGCCACCCATCGGGGCATCCATGGTGACTCGATGTTCACCTTCATCTGAATACAGATGACCGCACCGATAAAGAACGAGATCAGCAATACGATTCCGATGGAGTTGACACCCAGTTGTGCCATCTCTTTCACATATTGTTTCCAGAACATGCGGAATCGCTCGGGAATGGAGAAAGTGCGTCCCATCAGCAAAAGGAATTTGCCAAACATGGTTAGCCACTTATATAGTAAATTGATCATCTTTCTTTCTCTTTTCGCTGCAAAGGTACATAAATTTATGAAAAAACTAATAGGTTTGGTTGGTTTTTCTCGCAATTTGCACTATCTTTGCAGTCGTTATGGACGAGACAACGAACAGACAGGAAGAGCAACTGGTGCTTCGCACAGAGGGACTTGTGAAGATTTACGGCAAGCGTACTGTGGTCAACGACGTGAGTTTTGACGTGCGACAGGGAGAGATCGTGGGACTGCTGGGACCTAACGGTGCTGGTAAGACCACCTCTTTCTATATGACGACAGGACTGGTGGTGCCTAATGGCGGTCATGTCTATCTGGGCGACGAGGAGGTGACTGACTATCCCGTTTATCGTCGTGCCCGTGCTGGTATCGGCTATCTGGCGCAGGAGAACTCCGTGTTCCGTAAGATGTCCGTGGAGGATAATATCCTCTCTGTACTGGAGATGACGGGTAAGCCCCGTGACTATCAGTTGGAGAAGTTGGAGAGTCTGATCAAGGAGTTCCGTCTGGGCAAGGTGCGCAAGAACAAGGGCGACCAGTTATCTGGTGGTGAGCGTCGTCGTACGGAGATAGCCCGTTGCCTTGCCATCGAGCCGAAGTTCATCATGCTCGATGAGCCTTTCGCAGGTGTCGACCCTATCGCCGTGGAGGATATCCAGCAGATTGTATGGCAGTTGAAGTATCGTAATATCGGTATCCTGATTACAGACCATAACGTGCATGAGACCCTGAATATCACGGACCGTGCCTATCTGTTGTTCGAGGGGCGCATCCTGTTCCAGGGCAGTCCTGACGAACTTGCCGTCAATCCTATCGTGAAGGAGAAATACCTCGGCTCCAACTTCGTCTTGCAGAAGAAAGACTTCCAGCGGATGGCGGAGGACAAGAGACGGAAGGAAGAGGAAGAAGACGCAGCATCATAAAATAAAAAGGAATCAGTCAATCAACTGATTCCTTTTATTGTTATAGTAGTTTATAGTAGTTCCTTTGGCATGAGTTCCTTGGCTCGCTCGAAGTCCTCAGGGGTGTCTAACTCATACGAGAAATAACTCGTGGTGTCGACCACCTTGAAGGTATGCCCTTGTGGGATGAGGCGTTCGAAGCAACGCTCGTAGAACACGTCGATGAGTCCCTCCTTGAGGGCCATCTGGTCGAGTTCCTTGTAGAGTGCCTCACTATAGTCTGCCGTCATCTTCTCGATACCCACTGACTCCCCGATGGCGTCCTGGATGCTGCATATCTTACTGATCTCCGTGATATGCCCGTCAGTGTCCACGATGACTTTGATCTCCTCCTCGCCACACTCATGGCGGTTGAGGGCAAGTGCGGACTCCGGCTCGTGGGCGATACGTGCCACGGCGGCAGGGTCGCAGAGGATGTCACTGTCCATCAGCAGGAACTCCTTGCCTCGTACGAACTCACCAGCCATCCACAGCGAGTAGATGTTGTTGTTGTGCTCGTAGTCCGCGTTGTGGAGGAAGTGGAAGGTGGGCTGTTTGCCGTTAGTTGAGGGCTGTTTGCTATAGGCAGTAAGGAAATCGACAATCTGCTCCGCACGATAGCCAGTGACCACCACGAACTCGCTGATGCCAGCCTGTTGCATGGCACGGACGGTGCGCTCCAGCAGTGTGCGCTCACCCACCTTCAGCAGGCACTTGGGTTTCGTGTCTGTCAAAGGGCGCAGGCGTTTCGCCATGCCAGCGGCAAGAATCACTCCTATCATTTCTTGACAATCTTTAGGATGGTGTCGACAACAGTCTGGGTCTGCTCCTTGCGTCCCAAGGTGATGCGCAGACAGGACTCCAAGCCCTTGTCGCCCATGAACTTGATCTTATAGTCCTGTACTTTCAGCGCCTCCATCAACTGCTCCTTGATCTCCACAGGATACTTGATGAGGATGAAGTTAGCGACAGACTTATATACCTTGAAACCAGGCAGGTTGCCCAACTCTTTCTTATACAACTGGCGTCCCCATTCCATGTCGTCGGCTACCTTGCGATAGTGCTCGTCACTATCGAGGGCAGCGAGAGCGACAGCCTCGGAGAAGCGGTTGTAGCCCAGGTATTTGTTGACATAACTCTCAAACTGGTCGTGCCCCTTGCCAATGAAGCCGAAGCCTACACGCAGACCAGGCAGTCCGTAGAACTTAGACAGGGTGCGTGAGATGATGAGGTTGCTGTATTTGTTGACCAGTGGGGCAATATATGCCGTATCCGTGCTGATGAAACTGGCGTACGCCTCGTCGATGAGCACCATCGTGTCAGAAGGGATGCTCTCCATGATACGCCCAGTCTCCTCTGGGGTCAGTCCGTTACCTGTGGGGTTGTTAGGAGAGGCGAGCAACAGCATGCGAGGATGCACACGGTTGGTGTACTCGATAACCTCGTCGATGTCGTAGGCGAAGGTGTCCTCCTGCTCGTGGAGGGGGTACATCTCAAAAGTACCGCCACACTCACTTGCCACACGGTTATAGTACCACCATGAGAACTCTGGGATGAGGATCTTGGTATTGGGCGTTCCCTCTTGGCTGTTGACAGAGAGGAAATAGTGGATGGCATTCTTCAGCATGTCCTCACCGCCATAGGTCAGGAGCACCTGGCTCTCAGGTACACCATAGATCTCGCTCAGGCGGACGGAGATGACACTCTTCTTGCCCTCGTCGTAGATACGAGTGTAGAAACACAAAGTCTTTGGGTCGAAATTCTTGATAGCGTCAACCACTTTCTGGCTGGGCTCAAAGTTAAATTCGTTTCTGTCGAGATAATTCATAATATCTTATTTTAATTTCATTAATAGCATACCAATGGCAATCCAGATGATCTCTCTCACACGGCAGATGATACTCACGAAGATACCCAGTGCGGCGGAGAGTCCCAATGCCGCTATCGAGAGTACGAAACCACCCTCCTGCACTCCTATCTGCATGGGCAGGAAACCAATCATATTGGCGAAGAGAGTCGTGAAGGCGACAATCAGGATGCTGTGGAGGAATGTCAGCGTCAGTCCTCCCAGTCCACCTCCGCAGTCGATGCCAAACAAGAGGAGCATGAACATCACCTCCAGGCTCTGTACCACACGGGAGGAGTATTCCAAGAAAAGGCTCTTGTAGAAGGCACGGGTGTCTTGCGCATAGAGTGCCGCAATTTGTTTGTCGATATTCTCTATCGCCTCCGAGTGGCGTGCCCAGAAGCGCAGGGTCCATTTCCTCAGTCCGGGAATCTTCGCCACCACGCCTAACACGTATTTCACCAGTCCGTTACGATACCCCTTGGAGAAGAGGTAGAAAAAGAACAGGCAGAAGACGACGATGATGCCAAGGACGGTGCCGATAACTGTCGTCATAGGCATGTCACCTGCAAGTACCAGGGCAAGGTAGATGAAGATACTGATAAACCAGAACCAGAAGTGGGCGAAGAAATGCATCATGGCATAAAGGATGACGGACGATGTGGCATGCTGCTTGTCGATGTCCTTCGAGAGTTCCATGATGCGATAGGGCTCCCCGCCCAGTCCTCCCACAGGAGTGGCATAGTTGAGGGCATAGCCCGTGATGGTCAGTCGGTAGAGCCGCCAGAAACTCACAGGCATCTTCCCTTGTATGTTTCCCTCGATGATGCTCTGCCATGCGAGGGCGTTAAGGGCATAGACGAAGATCCAGATGCCGATGATGGGGATGAGCCAGTAGCCGGCATGACAGAGATGCTCCCATAGTTCGACGAAACTCACGTCGAATGTGAACAGCATCACCACCACGGCAGCGACACCGAGGAAGAAAAACAGGTTATTTAACTGTTGCTTCGTCCACTTCATGACCCTTTAATCTTTTAATTTTCCCGTGATCTGTTTGCAGAACGCCTCATGGCGATGGTTGACATACCAGGCGAGCAGTCCCATGGCAAAAATCTCGAACACGAAGTTCATGGCAGGCACGTCCAACAGGCAGAACAGGAACAGCCATGCCGAGCGGAAGTTGAAGGTCAGCAGTCCATTCCACTTGATGACGGGCAGCGAGTTACTATGGAACTCCTCACGCACCTCAGCGGGGATGTTGTCGAGACTGCCGTATGTCTCACGCATCGCGGCAAGCATTCGCTGGAACTCGGGGGTCCGCTTCTCCTGCTTCTGCGTATAGCCGATATACGACTTCTGGAAGAGGCGCTCTACCCAAGGGGTGTCGCTCGTCATCTGGTCGTAGATCTCCTGCTGCTTCTTCGAGTTGTCGAGTTCGCTGCCCTTCTCTCCCTTGAGGAAGAACAGGTGTGCCTGGATGTAATAGTCGGCAAGACGCTGCTGTCCGGCAAGTCCTGTGATGCCAGAGATCAGTCCTAAGATGAAGACGATGACGGTGGCGATGATGACGTTCTGCTCCGTGTCAGCGATGCCCAGGAAGTTGAACTCCAACGTGTGGTGCTGGTAAAAGCGATAAACCAGGAGTACATAGATAGGTGTGAACCATGCGAAACCAGCCACACCATCGAGGATGCGACCCAGTCGGCTCTTCTTGCCCGTCATGCGAGCCAGTTGCCCGTCCGTGCAGTCGAAGATGTCTGCGAGGCACAGCAGCAGGATGGCGATGATGTTCATCACGAGTCCATGGGTTCCCTCATAATAGAAACTGCCACAGGCGAAGAAGAAGGCGCTGGCGGCACCTATGATCATCGACAGGATAGTGACAGTATTCGGGTGTATGTCAAGTTTTGCAAAAAGCACTGCCCACCAATAGCAGAAGGGGCGTACCACGTGCAAGTCCAACCAGTCTTCAGTCTCTGCAGACTTGAGTGTCTTTTGAATCTTCTCGTTCATCTTTTTATATAAAATATAAAATTCAGCCTGCAAAATTACGAATAAATAAGGAAAGGGACAAATTTATTTAGTTATTTTGCCATATTCTCAATATTTTTTGTACCTTTGCACCACTATAAACCATTTAACTAACATCAACCATGCCAAGAAGTCACGGAATCCCCTATGAGATTCATCCAAGTCCGAAGAAGGACGCGGAGGGTCGCTCCTTACTCTATGTGCGCCCAAGAAAGCGCAACAAGATCAGTACGGAGGGTATTGAGCAGTTCTGCCACAACCACCTCGCACTGCCCCTCGGAGAGTTCAAACGTGTGTTCATCTCCTTTCAGGAGGCTGCCAAGTGGTACCTCTCTGAAGGTATGACGGTGGAGACCCCCATCGGCACCTTCGCCCCAGTGCTCCGACTGCGTCGTGAGGAGACCGATCCGAAGAAAATTACGGCAAACGACATCTATTTCGACACCATCACCTTCACCCCCAACAAGGACTTCCTTTTAGAGGTGGGCAATCGCATCCGTGGCTTCCATAAGGCGACAGACCTCTGTGGCAATAGTCAGATGTACGACAAGGAACTGATGCTCAGCATCCTCAACCGCATCCTCGACAACTGCAACGGCATGACAACCGCCCGCCAGTTCCAGGCATTGAGCGGACTCTCTTATTTCTCTGCCCGCAAATATCTGGATGCTTTATGCGGAGAGAAAAACCCCATTATCAGGAGAAAGCGACTGAACAAGACGTATATTTATTGTAGGGAATAGGTTTTCGCCTATAGCCCTAACATCTTGCGCCTGCAGGCAAAACATCGTCCGCCTGTAGGCGTAAACGTTTATGTCCATAGGCAAAAGATCGTTAGTAGCCTACTAAATCCCCGTTAGGCGGCACCTTTCACCTCGTTAGGCGGTGCCTTAGTCCCCTTTGAGCGCATCGTAGTCAAAGCGGGGGTATATCTTTCTCTCTCCAAAATTTGGAGGTTTCGAGGAAAGTGCGTATATTTGCAAACAGAAAGAAGTCAAAACAAAATGAAGACAGCACAAGTCTTGGACAGTATCAGACAGGTGGCAAGTACGATTCTTCCACAAGGAAGCAAGTTGTATTTGTATGGATCACGGGCTCGTGGCGATGCTCGCGAGGACAGTGATTGGGATATGTTGTTGCTGCTTGACCAGCCAGAGAGCAATGCTGACGACTTCCAGAAATATGTTTATCCGATTATGGAGCGTGGCTTCGATTTGTGGCAATACTTCAGCATCCAGACTTACACCAAAAACGATTGGTATAATGGTCCGCATGCCATGTTTTATTATAACGTAGAAAAAGACAAGCAACTGATTTATGAGTCTTAAGGAAGAAGATAGGCGGATACTCGTCGAATTGGAGTTGGAGAAAGCCGACAAGACCTTCAAGCAAGTAGCGGTCTTGCAGCGTGAGGGATATTGGGACACGATGGCTAATCGTCTCTATTATTCGCTGTTCCATGCTGTCAGTGCATTGTTGATTAACGACCAGCGTGAGGTGGGGTCACATAAAGGTGCTGCCATCCGTTTTCATCAGTATTATGTGAAAACGGGGCTTTTTAGCGAGGAAGAAGGCTCTTTCTATTCTCAAATGGAGACCTTGCGTGAAAAGTCAGACTACAATTGCTTCTTCAATGTCACAGAAGTGGATATTGCCTTAAAGGTTGCTCCTGCTTCATCATTCATTGAAAAAGTTAAGCGATACATTGCGGATAATAAATAGTGTTGTACCAAAGTAAGACGAAGTGGATGGAAACAACATTAGTCTTCTTCACAATACTCTAAAATCCCATATCGCCACCTCCTTTATTCATTAATATAGTTCTTGGTCGACATGTCGTAATAGAGTGCTTCTAACTCCTGAAGGGTGAGGTTCTCCACGGAATGCTCGATGACGCGTATCAGTTCCTCACGCCGATAGTTGTCCGACTGTCCGAATCTGTCTGTGTATGCCATAGTCACAATGTATCTTAAAAGTTTGGTGCAAAAATAATAAAAAATATTGATTTATTTGGTTTTTCCTTCACTTATTCGTACCTTTGACTTAAAGGTCGAAGATAGGCTGCATCTCGGAAAAACAAAAGAAAAGTTGGTTTTCTTTTGGTTTTTCGCTCGATTTGCACTATCTTTGCACGCTCAAAACAGAAAATATAAATATAAATAAGGTATAAGAAAGATGAATATTTCATTTGAGGCTCCTGACAAGATTAATGGTTTGATGACCATTACTCTGGAGAAAGACGACTATCAGGGAGAGGTCGAGAAGACCTTGAAAGACTATCGTAAGCGTGCTAACGTTCCTGGCTTCCGCCCCGGCATGACGCCAATGGGTCTGATCAAGCGCCAGTATGGGACAGCCGTGAAGGTGGACGTGGTGAACAAGATGCTGGGTGAGAAACTCTATGAGTATGTTCGTGAGAACAACATCCAGATGCTGGGTGAGCCCCTGCCAAGTGACCAGCAGGAGGCATTGAACTTCGAGGGCGACGATGCGCTGACTTTCAAGTTCGACATCGCTGTGGCTCCTGAGTTCAAGGCTGCGCTGAGTGGTAAGGATAAGATCGACTACTATAACATCACTGTTGACGATAAACTCATCGACCAGCAGGTGGAGATGTACCAGCAGCGTGCAGGACAGTACGAGAAGGCTGAGCAGTTTGACCCAGAGCAGCGTGACATGCTGAAGGGCGACCTGCGTGAGTTGGACGAGAAGGGTAATGTGAAAGAGGGTGGCATCACCGTTGCCGACGCAGTGCTGATGCCCCAGTATATGAAGGTGGACGACCAGAAGAAACTCTTCGATGGCGCTAAGTTGGGCGACATCATCACCTGGAATCCCCGCAAGGCATATCCTGAGAGCGACGTGGAGGTGTCTTCCCTGCTGAAGATCCAGAAAGAGGACGTGAAGGACCACGAGGGCGACTTCACCTATCAGATCACAGAGATCAGCCGCTTCGTGAAGGCAGAGGTGAATCAAACGTTGTTCGACCAGACCTTCGGCGAGGGCACTGTGAAGGATGAGAAGGAGTTCCGCCAGAAGATCGCAGACCAGATCAGTCAGCAGTTCAAGGCAGACAGCGACTATAAGTTCCTGCTCGATGTCCGCAAGCACATGGAGAAGAAGGTGGGCAAACTGGAGTTCCCAGAGGCTATCCTGAAGCGTGTGATGCTGAACAATAACAAGGACAAGGGTGCCGACTTCGTGGAGAAGAACTTCGAGGCAAGTATCAAGGAACTCGGTTGGCACCTGATCAAGGAGCAACTCGTCGCCGCCCAGGGTATCAAGGTGGAGGATGCCGACCTGAAGAATGTCGCCAAGGAGGCTGCCCGTGCCCAGTTCGCCCAGTATGGTATGTCGAACGTACCCGATGAGTATCTGGAGAACTACGCCACGGAGATGCTGAAGAAGCGTGAGAACGTGGACGGACTCGTTGACCGTGCCGTTGACGTGAAGTTGACAGAGGCACTCAAGGGTGTTGTCAAACTCAATGAGCAGAGCATTTCCTTAGAGGACTTCCAGAAGATGTTACAAGAAAAATAAGTTTTTTTAAGAAAAAAAACAGTATTATCTTTCGGGGTTACCAACTTTTTTCGTAATTTTGTATCTACAATATGCGGAAAAGAGTTGGTAACTCTCTTTTTTGCTAAATCGAAAAAAGAAATGATGAACAACGATTTTAGAAAATATGCTACCAAGCATTTAGGTATTAACGGCCTCGTACTCGACGAGGTGATGAGTGCACAGGCACAGTATCTGAACCCCTATATCCTGGAGGAGCGCCAGTTGAACGTGACCCAGATGGACGTGTTCTCTCGTCTGATGATGGACCGCATCATCTTCCTGGGCACACAGATTGACGACTATACGGCGAACACCCTGCAGGCGCAGTTGCTGTATCTCGACTCTGTGGACTCAGGTAAGGACATCTCTATCTACCTCAACTCCCCTGGCGGAAGTGTGACGGCAGGTCTCGGCATCTACGACACCATGCAGTTTATCTCCTCTGATGTCGCCACCATCTGTACGGGTATGGCAGCGTCGATGGCGGCAGTCCTGCTGGTGGCTGGTAAGGAGGGCAAGCGTTCCGCACTGCCCCACAGCCGTGTGATGATCCACCAGCCATTGGGCGGGGTGCAGGGTCAGGCATCCGATATCGAGATTGAGGCGAAGGAGATCATGAAGTTCAAGAAGGAACTCTATACCATTATCTCTGAGCACTCGCATACCCCATACGACAAGGTGTGGAACGACTCTGACCGTAACTACTGGATGACGGCAGAGGAGGCAAAGGAGTATGGTATGATTGATCAGGTTTTGGTGAAGAAGTAATGAAGAAGATATGTAGTTTCTGCGGTCGCTCTGACAAAGAGGTTAAACTGCTGATAACGGGTATCAACGGCAATATCTGTGAAGATTGTGCTACTCAGGCGTATGAGATAGCCAAGGCAAACGGCTATGGTCCTGAGGCGAAGAAGAGTGCGCCAGAGCATCTTGACTTGAAAAAGGTGCCCAAGCCCAAGGAGATCAAGGACTACCTCGACCAGTATGTCATCGGACAGGATGAGGCGAAGCGTTTCCTCTCTGTCGCCGTCTATAACCACTATAAGCGTTTGCAGCAGCCCGTTGACGAGAACGGCGTGGAGATCGAGAAGAGCAATATCATCATGGTGGGCTCGACGGGAACAGGTAAGACACTGCTTGCCCGTACCATCGCCAAACTGCTCGACGTGCCTTTTACCATTGTTGATGCGACAGTATTCACAGAGGCGGGCTATGTCGGTGAGGACGTGGAGAGTATCCTCTCCCGCCTGTTGCAGGTCGCAGACTATAAATTGGAGGCAGCCCAGCGTGGTATCGTCTTTATCGATGAGATCGACAAGATAGCCCGTAAGAGCGACAACCCCAGTATCACTCGTGACGTGAGTGGTGAGGGTGTGCAGCAGGGACTGCTGAAACTGCTGGAAGGAACCATCGTCAACGTGCCTCCGCAGGGAGGTCGTAAGCACCCAGACCAGGAGTATATCCATGTGGACACCAGGAATATCCTGTTTATCTGTGGTGGCGCCTTCGATGGCATCGAGCGTAAGATTGCCCAGCGTCTGAATACCCACGTGGTGGGTTATAACTCCGTGCAGAATGTGCGTAAGATAGATAAGGGCGACTTGATGAAATACGTGTTGCCGCAGGACTTGAAGTCGTTCGGACTGATACCGGAGATTATTGGCCGTCTGCCTGTGCTGACCTATCTTAACCCACTTGACCGTGAGGCGTTGGAGAGAATCCTGGTGGAGCCAAAGAACTCTATCGTCAAGCAATACGAGAAACTGTTCGAGATGGATGGGATAAAATTGACGTTCACGCCAGAGGCGTTGCGACTCATTGTCGATAAGGCGGTGGAGTATAAACTTGGTGCCCGCGGACTCCGTTCTATCGTGGAGAGCATCATGATGGACGCGATGTTTGAGGTGCCCTCGAAACGAACTAAATCCTTTGAGGTGACAGCAGAGTATGCCCAACAGCAACTCGACAAGTCACACTTGCAATAACAGAAAAAGCCTATGCCAAAAACAAAAGTGAATCTGACAGAAGCCCTGAAGAAATATTTCGGTTTCGACAAGTTCAAAGGGGATCAGGAAGCCATCGTGCAGAACGTGCTTGATGGCAAGAACACCTTTGTGCTGATGCCTACAGGTGGCGGAAAGTCACTCTGCTATCAGTTGCCCTCACTGCTGATGGACGGAACGGCGATTGTCATCTCCCCACTCATAGCACTGATGAAGAATCAGGTTGACGTGATCAGTGCTATGAGTGAGGAGGGGACAGCCCACTACCTGAACTCATCGCTGAATAAATCGGCGATAGACCAGGTGAAAGCAGATGTCAAAGAAGGTCGTACCAAACTGCTCTATGTCGCCCCTGAGTCGTTGACGAAGGAGGATAACGTGGAGTTCCTGAAGCAGGCAAAGATATCTTTCTATGCCATTGATGAGGCTCACTGTATCTCGGAATGGGGTCATGACTTCCGACCGGAATACCGCCGTATCCGTCCGATTATCAACGAGATAGGCGATGCGCCGATTATCGCGCTGACAGCGACGGCGACAGACAAGGTCCGTACGGATATCAAGAAGAACCTGGGTATTGTGGATGCGGACGAGTTCAAGAGTTCCTTCAACCGCCCGAACCTCTATTACGAGGTGCGCCCCAAGACCAAGGATGTCGATAAGGATATCATCAAGTTCATCAAGCAGCATCCGGGGAAAAGCGGTATCATCTATTGCCTCTCCCGTAAGAAGGTGGAGGAACTTGCAGAGATCCTGCGTGCCAATGATATCAAGGCACAGGCGTATCATGCGGGACTGGACTCGGCACTGCGCTCCCAGACACAGGATGACTTCCTGATGGAGAAGATAGATGTCATCGTGGCGACGATAGCCTTTGGTATGGGTATCGACAAGCCTGACGTGCGTTTCGTCATCCATTATGACATTCCCAAGTCGCTGGAAGGCTACTACCAGGAGACAGGACGTGCTGGTCGTGATGGGGGCGAGGGACTGTGTGTCACCTTCTATTCAAATAAGGACTTGCAGAAACTCGATAAGTTTATGGAGGGCAAACCTGTCGCAGAGCAGGATATCGGCAGACAGTTGCTGCAAGAGACTGCTGCCTACGCCGAGACCTCTGTATGCCGTCGAAAGATGCTGTTGCACTATTTCGGAGAGGTGTATGAGCAAGACAACTGTCATAACTGCGACAACTGCCTGCATCCGAAGACGAAGATCGAGGCGAAGGAACAGTTGGAGATAGTCCTCAATACCGTGATAGCCGTCAAGGAGAATTTCCGCTCCGACTATGTGATAGACTTCATCATGGGTCGTGAGACGGATGAGATCGTGGCGCATAAGCATCAGGAACTGGAACTCTTCGGGGCAGGTGAGGATGACGACGAGAAACTGTGGAACCCTGTTATCCGGCAGGCCTTGATAGCAGGTTACCTGAAGAAAGACGTGGAGAACTACGGTCTGTTGAAGATTACCTCCGCAGGAAAGAAATTCCTCAAGAAACCAGAGTCGTTCCTGATTGTGGAGGACAAGGAGTTCAACGAGGACTATGACGGCTCTCCCGATCAGGAGGGAGGTACCAGTGCGCTGGATCCGACATTGAACGCGATGCTGAAGGACTTGCGGAAGAAGGTGTCGAAGCAGATGAACCGTCCGCCTTACGTCATCTTCCAAGATGTGTCGTTGGAGCAGATGGCGACCGACTACCCCGTCAACCTCGAGGAGTTGAAGAATATCCAGGGAGTAGGAGAGGGAAAGGTGAGACAACCCTACGCCAAAGAGTTCGTCGACTTGATCAAGCGCTATTGCGAGGAGAACGATATTACCCGTCAGGCAGACCTCCGTGTGCGTACTGTCGCCAAGAAATCGATGCTGAAAGTGAAGATTATCCAAGGCATCGACCGTCAGGTGGCTCTCGATGATATCGCCAATGCGCAGGGACTGGAGTTTGAGGAGTTGCTCGACGAGGTGGAGGCTATCGTCTATAGTGGTACCAAACTGAATATCGACTATTTCCTCGATGAGGTGATGGACGAGGACCATCTGGATGATATCTACGACTATTTTGCGGAGAGCGATACAGATTCCTTGGAGGCGGCTATTGAGGAACTGGGCGATGAGTGCTCGGAGGACGAGATTCGTCTGGTACGAATCAAGTTTATCTCGGAAATGGCAAACTAAAGGCTTCACGTTAAATCGTATTAATAATAAGGTGAAACGCTTGCTATGTCGGAAAAAATGAGTAATTTTGCACGCAATAAAATTTAAAGGAGTATTTTTATGTCATCATTTATTGCAGACAAGATTGTCATGGACGGCTTGACTTTTGACGACGTCCTGTTGATTCCCGCTTATTCAGAGGTGCTGCCCAAGGCAGTAGAGTTGCAAACGCAATTTTCGCGTCATATCCGACTGAACATCCCCTTTGTCACTGCCGCTATGGATACCGTGACAGAGAGCCAGATGGCT
The DNA here is from genome assembly GCA_017470055.1 of Prevotella sp. GTDB lineage: Bacteria > Bacteroidota > Bacteroidia > Bacteroidales > Bacteroidaceae > Prevotella. Next base: position 24,364 of record JAFUFD010000071.1, read on the forward strand.
ATTGCCATTGCCCGTGAGGGAGGTATTGGTGTGATTCATAAGAATATGTCTATTGAGAACCAGGCTCGCGAGGTTGCCATCGTCAAGCGTGCGGAGAACGGTATGATCTATGATCCCGTTACCATTCCCCTTGGCTCTACCGTCGCACAGGCACTGGACATCATGGCGGAGTATCATATCGGTGGTATCCCCGTGGTGGACAACGACAAGCATCTTATGGGTATTGTCACCAACCGTGACCTGCGCTTTGAGCGTCGCTTGGACCGCCCCATCGAGGAGATCATGTCGAAAGAGAATCTTGTGACGACTCATCAGCAGACCGACTTGTCGGCTGCCGCACAGATTCTGCAAGAGAATAAGATAGAGAAACTTCCCGTGGTAGACAAGGATAATCACCTGATCGGTCTGATTACCTATAAGGATATCACCAAGGCAAAGGATAAGCCGATGGCTTGTAAGGACGAGAAGGGTCGTCTGCGCGTAGCCGCAGGTGTCGGTGTTACCGTTGATACCTTAGATCGTATGCAGGCTTTGGTGAATGCCGGTGCCGACGCTATCGTCATTGATACGGCGCATGGTCATTCCAAGGGTGTTGTCGAGAAGTTGCGTGAGGCAAAGGCCTCCTTCCCCAATATTGATGTGGTGGTAGGTAATATCGCTACGGGTGCTGCGGCAAAGATGTTGGTGGAGAACGGCGCTGACGCAGTGAAGGTAGGTATCGGTCCGGGCTCTATCTGTACAACCCGTGTCGTCGCTGGTGTCGGTGTGCCTCAGTTGAGTGCAGTCTATGATGTCTATCAGGCACTGCAGGGAACGGGTGTTCCTTTGATTGCTGATGGTGGCTTGCGCTATTCTGGTGATATCGTCAAGGCTCTTGCCGCTGGCGGTTCCTCTGTGATGATAGGTTCACTCGTGGCAGGAACAGAGGAGAGTCCTGGCGACACCATTATCTACAACGGACGTAAGTTCAAGAGTTATCGTGGCATGGGCTCGTTGGAGGCGATGGAGCATGGTTCTAAGGACCGCTATTTCCAGGCCGACACGAAGGATGCCAAGAAACTCGTGCCAGAGGGTATCGCTGGTCGTGTTCCTTACAAAGGAACTGTTCAGGAGGTGATTTATCAGATGGTAGGTGGCTTGCGCTCAGGTATGGGCTATTGTGGTGCCGCAACGATAGAGAAGTTGCATGACGCTAAGTTTACCCGCATTACCAATGCAGGTGTGAATGAGAGCCATCCCCATGACATCACGATTACCAGTGAGGCTCCAAACTATTCACGTCCTAACGATTAAGATGAAGTCACGACTATTGCTCGTCTTCATGATGCTTGTGCCGATGATGGCACAGGCAGCGGATGATCCGATACTGTTTACTGTTGGCGATATGCCAGTGACACGTTCGGAGTTTGAGCGGTCGTATTTGAAGAATATCAACACGAATCAGGTGAGTCGCCAGTCTGTGGCAGACTATCTGGAGTCGTATATCGTCTATAAATTGAAGGTGAAGACGGCTCTTGATGCTCGTATTGATGCGACGGCATCCTTTAAGGAGGCGTATGCGCAATGTCTGTCAGAGCAGGAGACACCTGTCGTGTCGTCTGGTCACACTGTCCCTGCTCTTGATGTTTATGACGAATATGAGGTGTTGAGACGGAAGGCGGGGTATGGTGGGCTCATCTGTCCTGCCCAGATTTTCATCCAGGTGCCACAGAAGGCGAGCGTTAATGAGCAGCGACAGGCTCAGCAGCGCATAGAGTCTATCTATCGGGAATTGCAGCAAGGAGCGGATTTCGCCCAGTTGGCTTGTCAGTATTCTCAGGATAAGGCATCCTCCTCCAAAGGTGGTGAGATGGGATGGTATGCTCGTGGACAGATGCTCAAGGAGATAGAGGATGTGGTGTTTGCCTTGGAGAAAGGGGAGATGAGTCGTCCCTTCCTCTCAACAATAGGTTATCACATCTTTTTGATGACTGACAGGAAAGCGGTGGAGGGCTATGACGCTGTCAGGGATGAACTCTCTGCCGAGAAAGCGCAACGGCTCATCCATCAGCAAGTAACCACTAACCGTTTGTCAGGGGAGGTGATCGCACAAGTCTCCACGATGGCTGAGACATCTCAGATGCCAGAGGACGGCTTGCAGAGAGAGTATTATGAGGGACTGCTCCTCTATGAGTTAAGTAAGCAGTCTGTGGGCAGACATGCGGCGGAAGACGAGGAGGCGCTGAAATACTATTTCAAGAAGAACAAGAAGAAATACAGGCGGAATGGCTTTAAGCCAAAGGACTATACGGAAGTTCGGGAACTTGTAGTCAGCGATTTGCAGGAAGAGATGGATAAGCACTGGATTGCCGATCTGCGGAGCCGATATCCAGTGAATGTGAATAAGAAAGTATTAAAGACAGTAAATAATCACCGATAAGAATGAAGATACGTAGCATTATAGCAGTCGTCTCATGGCTGGTGGTCCTGCCGATGCAGGCTAAGACAGCCAATGACAGTATACAGAGTATTGTCGACGAGGTTATCTGGGTAGTTGGCGATGAGGCTATCCTGAAGTCTGACGTGGAGGCCATGCGTCTGCAAGGTCAACAGGAGGGTATTCGATGGAATGGCGATCCCGACTGTGCCATTCCTGAGCAAATCGCTGTCCAGAAACTCTATCTGCATCAGGCAGCCATCGATAGTATCGAGGTGACGGAGGCTGAGATATCCCAAGGCATTGAGCAGCAGATAGAGTATATGGTTTCTGTTATCGGCTCTCGTGAGAAACTGGAGGAGTACCATAAGAAGACAATGACGCAGATTCGCGCGGAACTCCGTGACTCTTATCGTGACCGCCAGATGATTCAGGAGATGCAACGTCAGTTGGTGAAGGACATCACAGTGACTCCTGCTGATGTCCGCAGGTATTTCGCCAATCTGCCGCAAGACAGTATTCCTTTCGTACCCACTGAGGTGGAGGTGCAGATTATCGCCCAGACACCCCGTATCGACCTGGAGGAGATTAACCGTGTGAAAGAGGAACTGCGTGACTATACCGATCGTGTGAACAGAGGAGAGACATCCTTCCAGACACTGGCTCGTATGTACTCTGAGGATCCTGGTACGGCACGTCGTGGTGGTGAGTTAGGCTATACAGGTCGTGGAACGCTCGACCAGGCTTTTGCCAACGTCGCCTTTAACTTGACCGATCCCAAGAAGATATCCAAGATCGTGGAGTCTGAGTTCGGATTCCATATCATCCAGTTGATTGACAAGCGCGGTGATAAGGTGAATGTGCGCCATATCCTCCGCAAACCAGTGGTCAGTCAGGAGGCTATCGATAAGTCGCTGGCTCGTCTGGACTCTATCCGTGCGGATATCGTGGAAGGTAAGTTCTCTTTTGAGGTAGGTGCCACCATGATTTCCGATGATAAGGATACACGTAATAACAACGGGCTGATGGCGAATGTGACACAGAACGGACGAACTTCCAGGTTCCAGTTGCAAGACCTGCCCTCTGAGGTGGCTCGTGCGGTGGATAATCTGAAAGTTGGTGAGATCTCTGCTCCCTTCCAGATGATTAACGATCGTGGCAAGACGGTATGTGTCATCGCTAAGTTGAAGAGTCGTACGGAAGGTCATAAGGCAACGATCACGGAGGATTTCCAGGTGATGAAGGATGTCGTACTGGAGAAACGCCGTCAGGAGAAACTGCATGAGTGGGTGGTTGGTAAGATTAAGTCGACCTACATTCGTGTCAACGACCGTTATAAGGATTGTCAATTTGAATATCAGGGTTGGATTAAATGAGACTCCGTACCGTAGCGTTTATGCTGCTGTGCCTTTTCGGATTAAGTCTCGTTTGGGCTGTGCAGCCAGTCCGCAAGCGTAGCAATACCAGCAAGCGGACCACGGACAAACGTGTCTATTTGATTCATTCCGACCAGTTGCGGTATGACCAGTATCGTAATGGCGACGCTCAGATTCTGGTGGGTAATGTGCATTTCCGGCACATGGGCGCCAACCTGTATTGTGACAGTGCCAACTTCTTTCAGCAAACTAATTCTTTTGAGGCTTTCGGACATGTGAGGATGTTGCAGGGCGACACCTTGAAACTCTTCAGTGACTATGCTTACTATGATGGTAATGCTCAGATAGCACAGGCTCGCTATAATGTCATCCTGAAGCATCGCCAGTCCACCCTTTATACCGACAGTCTTGACTATGACAGACTGTATAATTTCGGCAACTTCTTCGAGGGCGGTAAACTCGTGGACAACGGGTCGACCCTGACCAGTGACTGGGGCGAGTATCATACCGACACGAAGATGGCAATCTTCTATTATGACGTCCGTCTGCGTGACAAGAATCTATATCTGACGACAGACTCCTTGTATTACGATACCCAGACCTCTCGTGCTCATATTGTAGGACCGTCGAACATCACATCTGGCAGTAGTCATATTTACAGTGAGGATGGTTATTATAACACCAAGACAGAGACATCGGAACTCTTTGGACGCTCGGTGATGAAGGACCAGGGGCGTACCATCGTGGGGGATAGTGTCTATCATGACGCTAAGAAAGGTACCAGTTATGCTTACTGGAACGTCATCTATACCGACTCCACGAATAAGAACAGTCTGACGGGTGATTATTGTGAGTACAACGACTCCACGGGCTATGCGATGGCGACCAAGAATGCCGTTGCTATGGACTATTCCCAGAAGGATACGCTCTATATGCATGCCGATACGTTTAAGTTGTTTACCTTCAATATCAATACCGACTCCGTCTACCGCAAGGTATATGCTTATAATAAGGTACGCGCGTATCGTATCGATGTTCAGGCAGTCTGTGACTCACTGGTCTATAACTCGAAAGACTCCTGTATGACGATGTATCGTGACCCTATCGTGTGGAATGGCAATCAGCAATTGTTTGGTGAGGAAATCCGTGTCTATATGAAAGACTCTACTATCAATAGGGCTCATGTGATAGGACAGGCATTCTCGACGGAGCAGATGCCCGATACGGTTCATTTCAACCAAGTGTCGTCAAAAGAGATGCTTGCTTATTTTGAGAAAGGCGAGATATATGAGACGGACGCTGTAGGCAACGTCCTAATAGTCTATTATCCAGTAGACGACTCGGACAGTACGTTGATAGGACTCAACTATACAGAGACTCCGTGGATGAAGATGTTTCTGGAGAATCGGAAGATGAAGAAGATATGGATGGAGAAACCTACTGGTACCCTTTACCCGATGACTCAGATACCACCCTCCAAGTATTTCCTGCCACAGTATGCGTGGTTTGATTATATCCGTCCCCTCAACAAACAAGACATCTTCAACTGGCGTCCGAAGAAGGCAGGACAGGAACTGAAGGAGATCAAACGCAGGGAGGCACCCAGACAGAAACTAAATAGGAAGGAGGGATAGCCGGATGAGTGATGTGATACAACTACTACCAGACTCTGTTGCCAACCAGATTGCCGCTGGCGAGGTCATCCAGCGACCAGCCTCTGTGATTAAAGAGTTGGTGGAGAATGCTGTTGATGCGGGTGCCCGTACCATTCAGGTCATCGTGGTTGACGCAGGTCGTACTTCTCTCCAGGTGATAGACGACGGGAAGGGCATGTCGGAGACGGATGCCCGCCTTGCCTTTGAGCGTCATGCCACTTCTAAGATTCGCAAGGCTGACGACCTTTTTGCCTTAACGACGATGGGCTTCCGTGGAGAGGCATTGCCCTCCATTGCCGCCGTGTCGCAAGTCGAGTTGCGTACCAGGATGGAGGAGCAGGAGTTGGGGACTCGCATACGACTCTCTGGCTCTAAGGTTGAGGAACAGGAACTGGTCAGTTGTCCGAAAGGTAGTAATTTCAAAGTGGAAAACCTCTTCTTCAACGTGCCGGCACGTCGTAAGTTCTTGAAGACGAATGCGACGGAGTTGAATAATATCTTGACAGCCTTTGAGCGCATTGTCCTAGTCTATCCTGGGATAGCCTTCTCACTCTATAGCAACGGACAGGAGTTAATGAACCTGAAGAGCGGCACCCTCCGTCAGCGTATCTCAGATGTCTTTGGCAAACGCTTTAACCAGGATTTGCTGGAGGTGAGTGTGGAGACGGCGATCTGCAAGATAAGCGGTTTCGTGGGTAAACCAGAGTCCGCTCGGAAGAAAGGAGCCCATGACTATTTCTTCGTCAATGGGCGTTTCATGAAGCATGCCTATTTTCATAAGGCAGTGATGCAGGCTTTCGACCGTCTGGTGCCAGTGGGGATGCAGGTGCCGTATTTCATCTATTTCGAAGTTGCTCCTTCTGATATTGACGTGAATATTCATCCCACCAAGACGGAGATCAAGTTTGAGAACGAGCAGGCGGTTTGGCAGATTCTGATGGCGGCAGTCAAAGACGCTATTGGAAAGTTCTGTGAAATACCACAGATAGACTTTGATACAGAGGGACGACCAGACATCCCTGTGTTCAGCCCAAAGCAGCAGGTGGCGCCTCCCCAACCTTCTTATAACTCGACTTATAACCCCTTTAAGCAACACTCCGAGCGCTTGGCGAAGTCTGCCGACGGATGGGAGCAACTCTACGACCAGTTGGCTCGTCGCCGTCCAACGGAGACAGAGGTGTTCGACACCACAGTCGATGAGACTCCTGCTCCCGAGATGGAACCGCTGATAGAGGAGAAGTCTCCCGTACATTATCAATATAAGGGGCGCTATATCATGACCGCCGTGAAGTCTGGACTGATGATTATCGACCAATACAGGGCTGATGTCCGTATTCGCTATGAGCGCTATCTGTCGCAGTTGGAGGTACAGGCTGTCAATAGTCAGCGGATGCTCTTCCCTGAGGTTGTCCGTTTCTCTCCGTCTGATGCTGTTGTGTTAGGAAAAATCCTACCAGAATTGCAGGGGATGGGTTTTGAGTTGAGTGATCTCGGGCAGTATAGTTATGCTATTCAGGCGATTCCCGCAGGTCTTGAAGGACTCAATTACGTCCAGTTGGTTCATGACATGGTCAGTGATGCCATCGAGAAGGGAGCGGGAAACTTGCACGATATCCATTCGTCGCTTGCCTTGAGCCTTGCCCGCCATGCGGCAATCCCTCAGGGACAGATTCTCAGCAATGAGGAGATGGAGAATATTGTCAATGAGTTGTTTGCCTGCTCTAATGTGAATTACACTCCTGATGGAAAAGCGATACTCTGCATTTTGCCCCAAAAGGAAATAGAGCAGTTGTTAGGCTGATTTAGAGGAAAAGTTAGGCTTATTAACGTAAAAATGTGATATAAAACAAGTTTTTTCGTAAAAAAGTGCAATTTTTTCCCAAAAAAGTTTGCAGATATAAAATAAATGTTTACTTTTGCACAATAATTGATAAAAGTGTAATAACGTAATATCATTTAACATTAATATTAGTATAGGTATGAAAAAGTTATTAATGGTACTGGCTTTTGCTGGTGTTTCTGTTGCCTCAATGGCACAGGATGCTGTACCTACAGAGAAGTACAGCGTTGCAACTAATTCTTTCTGGAGCAACTGGTTTGTTCAGGCTAATGTTGTTGGAACTGCTTTCTGGGGCAATCAGGAGGTTCAGAACAACTTCGACAAGAGTCCTTTGAAGGGCTTCCGTAACAATCTTGGTTTCTCAGTTGCTATTGGTAAGTGGTTTACTCCTGGTCTTGGACTTCGTACAAAGTTCAATGGTATCTGGGGTCGCACTGTTGTCTCAACAGACAAGGAGACCAATGCTAACAAGTACTGGACTCTGAACGAGCAGGTTCTGTTCAATCTGAGTAACATACTGCTGGGTTACAATGAGAACCGTGTATGGGACTTCATTCCTTATGCAGGTGTTGGTCTGAATCGTAACATGAGCGCTGACCTTTATGCTCCAGTATGGGGTGTTGGTATCTTGAATGAGTTCAAACTCAACAAGAAACTTGCCATCAACCTCGACATTAACTACAACATCGGTCTGAACGACTACGATGGCTTCACTGGTATTCTTCCTGGCGCAAAACAGCGTGATGGTCGCACATTCCAGGGCTTCATCGCTAACCACGATCGTACTCTGAATGTTGAAATTGGTTTGACTTACAACCTCGGTAAGGCTGGTTGGAGCAAGACTCCAGACGTAGAGGCTATCAAGGCTCTGTCTCAGGGTCAGATCGACGCTCTGAACGCACAGTTGGCTGACGCTAACGCTGAGAACGCTCGTCTGCAGAAGCAGATCCGCGACCACAAGTGCCCAACTACTACCAACGCACTTGATACCAAGAACACTGTTAAGGAGATCGTTTCTGCTCCTGTATCAGTATTCTTCAACCTGGGTAAGGCTAAGATCGCTTCTCAGAAGGATCTGCAGAATGTACAGGCTGTTGCTGACGCTGCAAAGGCTAACAACGCTAAGATTCTCGTAACAGGTTACGCTGACAGCAAGACAGGTAGTGCAAACCTCAACCAGAGCCTGTCTCAGAAGCGTGCTGAGGCTGTTGCTGACGCTCTCGTTAACATGGGTGTTGATCGCTCTAACATCGAGATCAATGCTGCTGGTGGTGTTGACACTCTGTCTCCTATCAGTTACAACCGTCGTGCAACTGTTGAGTTGAAGTAATTCAAAGTGCAATGTGATAAAAAGACAATCCCGAGTACTTCTGTGCTCGGGATTTCTTAAGGGCGCTTAGCTCAGTTGGTTTAGAGCATCTGCCTTACAAGCAGAGGGTCGGGGGTTCGAATCCCTCAGCGCCCACAAGGAAGACTGCAAGACAAATAGTTTTGCAGTCTTTTTTTGGTGTTTTCGAAAAAATATACTAAATTTGCAGCACACAGACCTATACAACCTTAAAACGAAAACAAGTAAAATAAAAGGAGCAATGATTTGGAATGAGATTGTGGAGTGCATGGATCGTGAGCAGTTGCGTGAGATTCAGAGCATCAGATTAAGGAAGATGGCAGAGTATGTGTACCATAACACGCCATTCTATCGTAAGAAATTTCAAGAGATAGGCTTAGAGCCTGGCGATATCAAGGATATTGACGATATCGTCAAGTTGCCGTTTACCAACAAACTCGACCTTCGTGATAACTATCCTTTCGGGCTGGCAGCAGTACCGATGAGCCAGATAGTGCGTATCCACGCATCCAGTGGTACTACGGGTAAGCCAGTCGTGGTATTGCATACTCGTAAAGACTTAGCGATGTGGGCGGAGTCTATCTCTCGTGCTTTTACCGCTTATGGCGCTACGAAAGACGATATTTTCCAAGTGTCGTATGGCTATGGGTTGTTCACTGGTGGCTTGGGCGCCCATGATGGTGCCACAAATATTGGAGCCAGTGTGATACCAATGTCATCAGGTAATACGCAGAAGCAAATCACGCTGATGCATGACTTTGGTGCCTCTGTGCTCTGTTGTACCCCCTCTTATGCGATGTTCTTAGGTGAGGCGATGGGCGAGAGCGAGTGGTCCCGTGAGGAGTTTAAATTGAAGATTGGTGCCTTTGGTGCAGAGCCATGGACAGAGGAAATGCGCCAGAAACTGGAGGCTTCATTGGGTATCAAGGCATACGATCTCTATGGACTGAGCGAGATAGCGGGACCTGGTGTGGGCTATGAGTGCGAGTGTCAGCATGGTACCCACCTCAGTGAGGACTATTTCTATCCAGAGATTCTGAATCCTGACACCGGAGAGCCAATGCCAGAGGGACAGTTGGGCGAGTTAACTTTTACCCATTTGACAAAAGAAGGTATGCCACTCCTGCGCTATCGCACCCACGACCTCACGGCATTGCATTATGAGAAATGCTCGTGTGGACGTACCTTGGTACGTATGGACCGTATTTTGGGACGTTGCGACGACATGCTAATTATTCGTGGTGTCAACGTCTTCCCATCCCAGATAGAGGCCGTTATCCTGTCGTTGCCAGAGTATGAGCCACACTTCCTGCTGACCGTTGACCGTGTGAACAATACCGACACCAGTGAATTGAAGGTAGAGGTGAAGGAGGAATACTTCACTGACGATATGGCGACGATGGTGGGCTTGCAGAAGAAACTGGAGGCAGAACTCCGCTCCGTCATCGGCTTGGGCTTCAAGATCAAACTCGTGGAGCCTAAGGGCATCGAGCGTTCTACAGGTAAGGCAAAGCGTGTAATAGATAACCGTAAATTCTAAAACATTGAACATTAAAGGTTATAGATTAAAAATTAAATCGAAATAATATGTTAGCAAAACAACTGTCTATTTTCTTGGAGAACAAGTCTGGACGTCTCACCGAGGTGACTGACGTGTTAGGTGCAGCAGGTGTCAACCTCTCAGCCATGAGTATTGCCGATAACTCGGACTTTGGTATTCTGCGCTGTATCGTCAGCGATCCCGACAAGGCATACCAAGTGCTGAAGTCTGCCCATTTCGCAGTGAAGATCACCGATGTCATTGGCTTTGTCTGTCCCAATACCTGCGGCTCACTTGCCAAGGTGCTCAAGATGTTGTCAGATGCAGGTGTGTTTATCGAGTATATGTACTCTTTTGCCAATGGTGATGTTGCCCATGTCATCATTCGACCTACAGATTTGGAGGTGTGTGAGCGCATTCTTGCGGAGAAGAAAGTTGACCTGCTTGCCGCCAGTGATTTATATAAATTATAAGAAATCTTGAAAAAAGTGGTGCAAAAGTTTGGCAGATTGAAAAAAATGCCTTACCTTTGCAGTCGATTTGAAAAAATCGCCTGCCATTATGGGCTTCGCCTCAGCAAAAAGCAAGTTTTTTGCATTCGGCTTGCACCATAATTGCACCGCAAGGGCGCTTAGCTCAGTTGGTTTAGAGCATCTGCCTTACAAGCAGAGGGTCGGGGGTTCGAATCCCTCAGCGCCCACCAAGGAAACCTCCTCCCAAACTCGGAAGAGGTTTTTTTTGTTTTAATAATAAAAAATGAGTGAAGAAATTTGGTTTTTCTTTCACTAATTATTAACTTTGCGCACTAAGAATTAGAAATTAAAAGAATGAGACAAGCCGTAGTCCTCATACTCATGATGTTGTCGATCACAGCCTTCGCCCAGAAAGTGAAGACGGTAGAGGGAGAATACACCTACTATGCTCCTGAGAACGTGACGGTGGAGGAGGTAAGGCGTACAGCCTTAGAACGCGCTAAGATACAAGCGATAGCCGATGAGTTTGGTACTATTGTCCAGCAGACGAATACGACCCGTATTCATACCAATGACAATAAGTCGTCAACAGACTTTTTCATGATTGGCGGAAGTGAGGTGAAAGGTGAGTGGATTGAGACCCTTGGCGAACCTCAATTCAGCAATCCTGTCTTTCAAGACCATACGATTGTCATTACCTGTAAGGTAAGGGGTAAAGCACGAGAGATTGTCACTGCTCAGATAGACTTTAAGGCACGTGTGTTGCGCAATGGCACTGAGGATAAGTTTGAGGATGACGACTTCAAAAGTGGTGATGACCTCTTCCTGTCATTTGTCTCTCCTGTAAGTGGCTATCTTGCCGTTTATCTTGTCGATTCGGGTGAGAAGGCTTTCTGTTTATTGCCCTATCGCAATCAAGTGGATGGCATCTATCCTATTGAGGCGAATCGTCGCTATTTGTTTTTTAATATCAAGGAGGCATCCCAGCAGGAACGTCCTTTTGTGGATGAGTACAATATGACTTGCGAGCATTCTATGGAGCATAATGTGATCTACGTTGTCTTCTCGCCTAATCAGTTTGCCAAGGCTGCAGACAGTACAACGAGCGAGTTGTTGCCTCGTGAACTCTCGTACGATGACTTCCAGAGATGGCTTGCCAATTGCCGTAAACATGATCACGAGATGATTCCGCGGCGCATACCTATTGTGATTAAGAAATAGAAAATGATATATTAATTCACTAAAACCCCAAGATTATGAAAAAAGCATTATTACTCTTAGCACTATGCTGCATTGGTTGGAGCAATGTGAATGCCCAGTCGGAGTATAAGAAGTGGTTGAAATCAGAGAAGAAAGACGCTACTTATACCAGAAAGGAAGTGAAGAAGGCTGCCAAAGAATATGCGGAACTTATTTATGAGGATGCTAAGGAGGTGTTTAAACAAAGAGAGAACTTTGCAAGCAAGAGCATCAAGAAGAAAGAGAAGTTCATGATGGATGAGTTTGCGAGTGAGGTTCTGGGATATCGAGATCAGAGATACAAGGTAAACGATAATCTGCCCAGTTTGGAAAATCAGGTGGAAGCCGACGTACGTGCCAAATGGTCGTATGATACGGATTTGTTCCCCACCAATATTTCTGGTGAGGCAAAATGTGTGGCAAAGACTTACGAACTTTCTACCAGCAAGGCTTACGATATGGCTCGTGAGAATCTTGCCAATGAGATTGTACATGAGATTACGTTGCAGTTTGCCAAGAAAGATTTCGTGAAACGTTTTGGTCTCGTAAAGGCTCAGGAGATGGTGCAGGCTATCCTTGATACTAAGAGTGGTATCCAGGAGAACATTGGAGATGTGCAGAAAGTACTGGAGATTTATAACAGCAAGAATCTGGTAAGTGCCGAGGTGTTTGTAAGAATCTATTATAGTGGCATTCAGGCAAAGGCAGATTTCAAGGCGGCACTCAGGGACGTGCTCAAGAATGACGCTTCGCTCTATAACGAGATGACCTATTTCTTGGATACAGCAAAAGTTAAATAAAAACAATTAAATACAGATTATGAAAAGAATCAAGATTATGTTTGCACTGGTGGCTGTCATGTTTGCCATGGGTGCTCAGGCTCAAAAGCAGGCTTTACTGGTGGGCTATTCACAGACAGACAATGTTTATGAAGACGAGAATATCAGGGCAGAACTGGTGCGCTTGTCACTGAAGATTACCAACAAGACCAACAAACCCATTTTCGTAGACCGCTCAAGTTCGTTCTATTATGTGAACGATGATGCTGTCTGCCTTGACGAGAAACGTGATGATACCCAAAAAAACTATCAGCCACTGGCACCTAAAAGCGATACATGGGTCTCCACACTGATAAATCCCATTAGGGGCAAATACGATGCTGGTGGCGGTAGTGGTCGTCGTGGCGGTAAGGCGAAGTATCAGACGGACTTGCAACTTCAGGTGATGAACTATATGGAGACCATGCGCTATGAACTTGCTAACAACCAGAAGAAGTCATGCACAAACATTCACCTTACGGGTGACGAGTCTTTCATGAAGGTAAAGGTATATATCAGATACGATTTGGAGAGGTATTTCCCTGAAAGTAAGAAAGAGCGTGAAGACCATACCTTCACACTCTCTACGTGGGTGTCAGATATGATTCTCTCAAAATACTACATTCAGGATCAGGACAAGGTAAAACGTACCAACGCAGTGAATATCCAGGGGCGTATGACCGATATCATGCATGTTTTTGCCGATACTCCTTTTGAATATGACGAGGACAACTCACCTCTTGATATCTACCTCGCAGACTTCGATAAAGGAAGGTTTAATATCTACCGTTTGGGTGCGTCTGACGCAGAGAAGGAAGGTAAGCCAGAAAAAGGCGATACCCCCAAGGGAAGAGATAAGAAAGGTGGTCAAGAGGAGATGAAGTCAAACTTCGAGGAACGTTCCAAGGTACGCCAGGTACTTGTATGGGAAGGCGAAAGTACCAATTGGGTGCAGGCTCTGCAAGATTCTTATGAGAGATATCTGGTGGAGGACGGACTGAAGCCTAAAAAGGCTCATGATGAGGCAAAGGATTTTGCCAAGAAGCAGAAAGGTCTGCAGACACTTAAACCATAAGAACAATCTATGAGAAAGACAGCCTTTATCATCCTTTGGTGCGTCATTGGAGTGATGCCTCTGATGGGGCAGACCATCGACCAAGAAGTGGTGGATGGATGCGAGTTCCTGCGCATGGGGCGTTTCGACAAAGCCTATGCTTCATTCTCGAAGGGAGCCCGTTTTGGTAGTGTTGTCGCCCAGTACTATCTCGCCTATTGCCAGGCTGAAGGCTATGGCGTGGCAAAGGATGATAATAAGGCTTTCTTCCTCTATCGCAGGGTTGCCGAGCGTGGTCTACCCGTTGCCCAGGCTCGACTTGCCTATTTATTATATAAAGGTATAGGTACGAATAAGGACGTGGCTAAAGCCCGTTATTGGATAGACAAGGCAACAAACTATAGTAATGTAGACTCCTATACTACCTATGTGCTGGGACTTTGCTATGAGGAGGGACTGGGTCGAGAGAAAGACATGGAGAAAGCCATGGAATGCTTCCAGAAGTCGTGCAAGAAGAATGTTGACGAGGCACTCATCCATACGGCAATGCTTTTTGCGGAAGGAAGACAACTAAAGCAGGACTTCCCTCAGGCATTGGGCATAATCAACAATGCCATAGAGAATGTCGGGTCAGGCTTCGACTATGCTTGTAAGGGCAGGATCCTCACACTTATGGGAAATAAGAAAGAGGCAGGGTCTGTATGGCGTTCCATGATCAGCAACTATCCTTATTATGCTGTGCAAAGTTCTGATGATTTCAGTATGTATATGCGTGGCACAAGCCCCATCCCCAATGATGTGATCACAGGTTTATACGCCAAGGCTGACGTGGCTTCAAAGTCGTCCAAATATAGTTATAACTCGCTGGAAGAGGATGACAATCATGCCAACAATAGCATTAACATCACATACACCATGGCTCCGAGCATTCAGCATCAGGAGACCGCTACGGTTCCAAGTATAGCCCCGACACCTAAAGCGGTAACTCCAGTTGCTCCTACTCCTAAGGAAGAGGAAGTTATGGTCGATGTGGATGTCAACCTACCAACCACTAACGTCAGCAATGACAACACCTTTGCAGTGATAATTGCCAATGAGCATTATCAGGATGTCGCCGCAGTGCCCTATGCCAACAATGACGGGACTATTTTCGCTGAATACTGTAGGAAGAGCCTTGGACTGCCTGCTACCAATGTACACTTGGTGAAGGATGCTACACTTAATAACATGAAACGTGAAATCAACTGGCTCAAGCAGGTGTCGCATGCATACAAAGGATCTGCGAAGATTATAGTTTACTTCGCAGGTCATGGTATTCCAGACGAGGCAACAAGAAATGCCTATCTTCTGCCTGTTGACGGTTTCGCTACAGACATTACCACTGGGTATAGTCTCCAAGCATTATATGCTACGCTGGGGGACTTACAGGCGAAATCGATAACGGTTCTTCTCGATGCATGCTTCAGTGGCTCTATGCGTGACGGAGGTATGATGGCTTCTGCTCGTGGTGTTGCCATCAAGGCAAAGAACAGTGCGCCCAAAGGCAACATGGTTGTTTTCTCTGCTGCCTCTGGTGAGGAAACGGCTTATCCCTATAAAGAGAAACATCATGGTCTATTCACCTATTATCTACTTAAGAAACTGCAAATGAGTAAAGGGAATATTTCGTTGGGTGATTTGCAGAGTTACGTGACAGAGGAAGTCGCTAAGAAGTCTATTGTAGTGAACGGGAAATCACAGACCCCCACAATATCTTTCTCTGCCACTGTCGGAGAGGACTGGAAGAAATGGAACTTTAAGTAGGGCAGTAAATCCTTTATTTCTCAAATCAAATGAAGCGTTCAAACGGGTCGTTTGTAAGCCACAAACGAGGTGAATGTAGCGTTCAAACACAGTTCGTTTGACAATAAAAATTAAAAAGTATCCTTTTTGTTTTGTATTGTTCTCACTTATTCGTACCTTTGCAGTCTCTAAGAGAATATGGCTATATTTTATAATAAGGTATTTAAGAGAAAGTAATGGAATTAGATGTATTGACAGCCATCTCGCCTATAGATGGCCGTTATAGGAGTAAGACAGAGCAGTTGGCAGGATACTTCTCGGAATATGCGCTCATTCGCTACAGGGTGCGTGTGGAGATAGAATACTTCATTACTCTTTGTGAGTTGCCCTTGCCACAACTGGAGGACTTCGACCATAGCCTTTTCGAGCCGTTGCGCGACATCTACAGGAACTTCACGGAGGAGCATGCCGCCCGTGTGAAGGAGATAGAGAAGACGACTAATCACGATGTAAAGGCTGTAGAGTACTTCATTAAGGAGGAACTCGACAAGATTGGTGACTTTGAGAAGTACAAGGAGTTTATCCACTTCGGACTGACCTCGCAGGACATCAACAACACCAGTGTGCCCCTCTCGGTGAAGGAGGCACTGGAGGAGGTGTATTATCCGATGGTGGAGGAACTGATCGAGCAGTTGAACGACTACGCTGAGCAGTGGAAGAATGTGCCGATGCTTGCCAAGACACACGGACAGCCAGCCTCTCCAACCCGCTTGGGTAAGGAGGTGATGGTGTATGTCTATCGTCTGGAGGAGCAGTTGCGCGGTTTGAAGGACACACCTATCACCGCTAAGTTCGGTGGTGCCACAGGTAACTATAACGCCCACCATGTGGCTTACCCACAGTACGACTGGCGGGAGTTCGGCAACAAGTTCGTCAGCGAGAAACTCGGACTGGAGCGTGAGCAGTGGACCACCCAGATATCCAATTACGACTGGTTGGGTGCTATCTTCGATGCCATGCGCCGTATCAACACCATCATCATCGACCTCGACCGTGACTTCTGGATGTATATCTCGATGGAGTATTTCAAGCAGAAGATCAAGGCAGGTGAGGTTGGGTCGAGTGCCATGCCACATAAGGTGAACCCCATCGACTACGAGAACTCGGAGGGCAACCTTGGCATCGCCAATGCCATCCTGCAGTTCCTTGCCCAGAAGTTGCCAGTGAGTCGTCTGCAGCGTGACTTGACCGACTCCACTGTGCTTCGCAACGTGGGTGTTCCCATGGGGCATGCCCTCATTGCTATCCAGAGCACTTTGAAAGGATTGCGTAAACTGATCCTCAACGAGGAGAAGTTGCAAGAGGACCTCGACAATACATGGGCTGTGGTGGCTGAGGCTATCCAGACCATCCTGCGTCGTGAGGCATATCCCCATCCCTATGAGGCGCTGAAGGCACTGACACGCACCAATCAGAAGATGACTCCCGAACTGATTCACGAGTTCATCCAGGGACTTGATGTCAGCGAGGAGGTGAAAGAAGAATTAATGGCTATCACGCCAATGAATTATACTGGAATTTAAATGAATTATTAACAACACAAAGGGAGCCGTGAGGCTTCCGGACTAAAATCAACAAGAAAATTATGGAATTAGAGAACGAAAAGAGAACAGAGGAACAGTCCGCAGAGCAGAACAGCAGCCGTGAGGGCTATTCAAACCAAACAAGTGGTTATCAAGGTTACAAGCCAGGACGCTCACCCCGTCCACGTATCCATCAACAGGTACGCCCTTATGGACAGGGTGGTTATAACCGTAGTCAGAATCAAGAGGAGGGCGGCTTCCGTCCTGAGGGCTTTGGGTCCGGTCTGCAAGGCGGTGCCCCACAGCGTCAAGGTGGTTATCGTCCCCGTTTCAATCCAAATAATGGCGAGGGTGGCTATCGTCCTCGTAACAATTATCAGCAGGGCGGCTACCAGCCCCGTGGTGGTTATCAGCCCCGTGGCGGCTACCAGCAGGGTGGCTATCGCCCCCGTTATAACCAGCAGGTAGAAGGTGAGGAGGGTGGATACCAGCCTCGTCAGCAGGGCGGTTACCAGCCCCGTGGTGGTTATCAGCCTCGTGGCGGCTACCAGTCCCGTGGTGGCTATGGTCAGCCCCGTGGCGGTTATCAGCAGCGTGGTGGTTATGGTCAGCCTCGTGGTGGCTATAACAAGCAGCGTGGCTATCGTCAGCATACCGCTGATTACGATCCCAATGCAAAGTACAGTTTCAAGAAGCGTATAGAGTATAAGGAGGAGAACTACGATCCCAACGAGCCCATCCGTCTGAACAAGTTCCTTGCCAACGCTGGTGTATGCAGCCGTCGTGAGGCTGATGAGTTCATCCAGGCAGGTGTGGTGACCGTGAATGGAGAGGTCGTTACCGAGTTGGGTACCAAAGTGCTCCGCACTGATGAGGTGAAGTTCCACGACACTCCTGTTACTCCAGAGAAGAAGGTTTACGTGCTGCTTAACAAGCCAAAGGACTACGTGACGACCAGTGACGATCCACAGCAGCGTAAGACGGTGATGGACCTCGTGAAGGGTGCTTGCCCAGAGCGTATCTATCCTGTTGGTCGTCTTGACCGCAACACCACTGGTGTGCTGCTCCTGACGAACGATGGTGATATGGCTTCTAAACTGACTCATCCGAAGTTCCTGAAGAAGAAGATCTATCATGTACACCTCGACAAGAACGTGACCGCCCATGACTTGCAGCAGATTGCTGACGGTATCACGTTGGAGGATGGTGAGATTAGGGCAGACGACGTGCAGTATGCGGATGCTAACGACAAGAAACAGGTGGGTATCGAGATCCACTCTGGCAAGAACCGCATCGTACGCCGTATCTTTGAGAGCCTTGGCTATAGGGTGACGAAACTCGACCGTGTACAGTTTGCGGGACTGACCAAGAAGAACCTGCGCCGTGGCGACTGGCGTTACCTCACCGAGGAGGAAGTTGACCGTTTAAGAATGGGGGCTTACGAGTAATATGAAAAGAACAAAGATAGTAGACGTACTGAAGAGTACGGATTTTGGAAAAGAGGTCTGCGTGAAGGGCTGGGTGCGTACGCACCGCAGCAGTAAGGCAGTTGACTTCATCGCCCTGAACGATGGCTCTACCATCAAGAATGTACAGGTGGTCGTCGACCCCACGAAGTTCGATGAGGAACTGCTGAAGCAGATCACTACAGGCGCTTGTATCTGTGCTGTCGGAACTTTGGTGGAGAGCCAGGGAGCAGGACAGACCAGTGAGATTCAGGCTACCAGTCTGGAACTCTATGGCGCCTGTGACAACACCTACCCGATGCAGAAGAAGGGACAGTCGTTTGAGGTGATGCGTAAGAATGCGCACATGCGTCTTCGTACCAATACCTTTGGTGCCGTGATGCGCATCCGCCATAACATGGCAATGGCAATCCATACCTATTTCCATGAGCATGGCTTCTTCTATTTCCATACCCCGCTGATTACGGCAAGTGACTGCGAGGGAGCAGGAAACATGTTCCAGGTAACTACTAAGAACCTCTATGACCTGAAGAAGGACGAGAACGGGAAGATCATTTATGATGATGACTTCTTCGGAGAGCAGACTTCCCTGACGGTATCAGGACAGTTGGAGGGTGAGTTGGGTGCTACGGCACTGGGCGCCATCTATACCTTCGGTCCTACGTTCCGTGCGGAGAACTCTAATACGCCCCGCCATCTCGCTGAGTTCTGGATGGTGGAGCCAGAGGTTGCCTTCATGGACCAGGAGGAGTTGATGGATTTGGAGGAAGACTTCATCAAATATTGTGTCCGTTGGGCACTTGACAACTGCAAGGATGACTTGCAGTTCCTGAACCAGATGATTGACAAGACGCTTATCGAGCGTCTGGAGGGTGTGCTGAAGGAGACTTTTGTCCGCCTGCCCTATACAGAGGGTATCAATATCCTGCAAGATGCCATTAAGAAGGGTAAGAAGTTTGAGTTCCCCTGTAACTGGGGCGATGACCTTGCTTCCGAGCATGAGCGTTACCTCGTTGAGGAGCACTTCAAGAAGCCCGTCATCATGACGGACTATCCCCGTGCGTTCAAGTCATTCTATATGAAGCAGAACCAGGATACTGCCGATGGAGGCTCTGTAGGATATAAAGGTGCTGTGGCTCCTGGTCCTACGATGCAGGGTACTGACGTACTGTTCCCGCAGATTGGTGAGATTATCGGAGGCTCTGTCCGTGAGGAGAGTTACGACAAACTGATGGGAGAGATCAACCGTCGTCAGATGGATATGACCCACCTGTGGTGGTATATCGACACCCGCCGTTGGGGAACATGCCCACACGCAGGATTCGGACTCGGTTTCGAGCGTCTGATATTGTTTGTGACGGGAATGCAGAACATCCGTGATGTCATCCCATTCCCACGTACTCCAAAGAGTGCAGAGTTCTAAACGAGGGTGATACCCTCATCAGTAATAGTAATCAGTCGGCGGCGGTAAAGGTCGCCGACTGCTTTTTTATAGATTTTCTTCGAGACTCCGAAACGATGGGCGATCTCCTCCGACGGACTCTTGTCGCCAAGGTCACAGAAACCTCCGTTTCCCTTGAGGTAGCGTAATAACTCCTCAGAGAAATCGAGTGCCTGCTCATAGCCGCTATGTTTCTGATAGCGCTCTACCTTTGCCGTTGCCATCAAGCGGTGGGTCCTCTCATCTTCCATCACATAGACGTAATAGCGCTGTCCTTTCTGCATCCGTTGCTTCTGCTCTCGGAAAGGACAGAACAGGTCTTTCATCAGTCCCCAGTTAAGGAAAGCGCCATACTCATTGGTCCATGAGCACTCTAACCATGCGAAGTCTCCTACCTTGGCAAAGGGCTTGAGGGTGGTGGCAATGAGTTTCTCGTCCTGGTCGAGGTAGATGAATACCTCAATATCATCGCCAATCTTCGCACTCCTTGGTACATAGCGGGAAGGCAGCAGGATCTCGCCTTCATCTCCACCGTCGAGGTAAAGTCCAAAGTCTACGCGCTTAACGATGCGCAGGGTGTTATAGTCGCCGAGTTTGATCATAGTTGTTCTATTGTTTCTAGGTTATCAAGAGGCTCTAAGTTATCTAGTGTCTCTAGGAGACCGTCACGCATGTGGATGGTGCGGTCCGTGATACTCGCCAGTTGCTCATCGTGGGTGACGATGACGAAAGTCTGCCCGAATTTGTCACGCAGGTCGAAGAAGAGTTGATGCAGTTCCTCCTTGTTCTTCGAGTCGAGTGATCCGCTGGGCTCATCCGCAAGGATGACGGCAGGTTGGTTGATGAGGGCACGTGCTACTGCGACCCTTTGTTTCTCGCCACCGCTCAGTTCACTGGGCTTATGGCTGGCACGGTCGGCAAGTCCCATGAACTGGAGCAGTTCTTGTGCCCGTTGCTTCGCCTGTCGCTGGGAGACACCAGCGATATACGAGGGTATCATGATATTCTCAATAGCCGTAAACTCAGGTAGCAACTGATGAAATTGGAACACGAAGCCAATATGCTGGTTGCGGAAGTCCGACAGTTTCTTCTTGCTCAGGTTGCTCACGTCGATGCCGTCTATCATCACTGTTCCTGCGTCAGGTCGGTCAAGGGTGCCGATAATCTGCAGTAATGTGGTCTTGCCAGCACCGCTGGGACCGACAATACTTACCACCTCCCCTTTGTCTATATGGAGGTCGATACCTTTCAGTACCTGGAGGGAGCCAAAACTCTTGGTGATTCCTTGGGTTGTTATCATGGGTGAAATGGGTTTATCGGGTTTAATGGGGGCGATGGGCATTGATCCATCTAAGGATGGTAGCATAGATACTACTCTCCTCCTGGTGCTGTGCCTCCGTGAAGGTCATCCTATCCTCCTTCGTATTACCATACTGGTCGGGGAAGATAATCATGAGGTTCTTACCAGAGAAGTGTTGCATCAACTCGTTAGGTAATCGCTCCAGGGCGTTCTTGTAAGAGATGGTGCCTTTACGTGCCGTGATAACGATAAACATGTGGTCTTCCTTGATGGTCTCGGCAAGTTTGGGCAATTCGTTCCAGTGTGCCATAAAGGTGTACTCCGCGCGGACACCAGGATGCAGGTTGTTGATGTACTCACGGATGAGTTCCAGACTCTCGTTACGCCCATGGAACTGGATGCGGCAGTCGAGGTTCTCCGCCATACGCCCCAGCCGCTCTAACCAGCGATGGAAGCCAGGCTCAAACTCAGCGCGAGAGGGGACGACGACCTGTATGCGTCGCAGTGTATTCAGTGGCTGTACGAAACGTGTCAGGATGATTTGTCGGTTCAGACCGTTGTACAGGCTCTGGATGAAATCCCCCCAGAACTTTGGGTTCACCTCAGTATGCACGTGCATTCCCATGATAATCTCCGAACCTGCGAACTCACGGAACGCATGCTTGATACCATTGGCGATATTGGAGGCAAGGCGGACTTGTGTCTGCATCTTCACCTCGCTGGCACTTGCCTGTTGCTCTAATTGCTCCAATAGTCTTAGTCCCTTCTCTCGGTTGGCGGCAGAGTTGGTGTCGTCATACACCACATTCAGTGCTACGATGCCTCTGTTCAGTTTGTGGTTGCGCATCATGATGGCAAGGTCGAGCAATTGAGGGGCTATCTCAGGATATTTCACACACAGCAGGATCTTCTCGTCGTCTTTCTGCATGTCATTAGTCTTCAGATGGGTCTTCTCCCGTAAGATAATCTGTCGGGAGGCATGTTCCGTCATGAGCGTACTGATGACACAGGTCACAAGGATCATGATGACAACGCCATTCAATATCTCATCATTCACCAGATAGGTCCCAGGGCTGACCTCTAAGCGCATACCTACCATCACCATGGCGATGGCTCCTGCGGCATGGGCACTGGTGAGCCCGAACATCATGTTTCCTGCCGATTGGGGCAGGCGGAACAGCAGACTCGACAGATAGGCTGCCACTGCCTTGCCGAAAGTGCCAAAGAAGGCTATCAAGGTGACAATCCAGATCATGTGCAACCCAGTGAAAAGTGACTGGATATTAATGAGCATACCCACACCAATGAGGAAATAGGGGATAAAGAGTGCATTGCCAATGAACTCTATGCGATTCATCAAAGGTGACACATGGGGAATGTAGCGGTTGAGAATCAGTCCCGAGGTGAATGCTCCTACGATGCCTTCCACGCCGACAGCCTCCGAAGCCGCCGCACTGAGAAACATCACGGCAAGTACGAAGATAAACTGCATGACGGAGTCAGAGTAGCGTCGTAGGAAGTAGCGGGCGAGTTTGGGTATCAGCCAAACGCTGGCTCCTAAAAAAATACAGAACTTCAACAGGAAGAATGCCCAGAAAAGGAAGCCTGTGTCTTCTCCGTAGGAGGCGGCAAGTGCCGCCAGCATCAGCAGGGCAAGGAACAGGGATATCATCGAGGATCCTACGCTCAGCATGACGCTGGAGTGACGTTGCAGTCCGTAACGCCCTACGATAGGGTAGGCTATCAGGGTGTTTGAGGCCATGATACATCCCAACAAGAAGGAAGCCTGTGTGGAGTAATCCAACAGCCATATCGCCATGAAGTAGGTCATGACAAGGGGCACGAGACAAGTGAGTAGTCCGAAGATGAGAAATCGCTTGGAGTTCTTCTTCACACTCTCCAAGTCCATCTCCAGTCCGGCAAGGAACATGATATACAGGAGTCCTACCTTTCCAAACAGTTCGAATGACGAGTCACGCTCCAGGATGTTCAGTCCATACTTTCCAATCAACATGCCTGCCAGCACCATTCCGATGATATGCGGGATGCGCAGTTTACCCATAATGATAGGGGCGAATAAGATAATCAGCAAGACGACAAAGAAAATCAGCGTCGGGCTTGTTATAGGAAAATATGTCGCTAAGTATGTCATTTCAAATGCAAAGGTACAAATAAATTCATACTTCATAATTCATAATTCATAATTATTTTTTAACTTTGCACCCAAATTAGAGAACGTATAAAAAATTAGACTTATGAAAGTAGCAATCGTAGGTGCCTCAGGTGCCGTAGGTCAGGAGTTTTTGAGAATCCTCGACCAGAGAAATTTCCCAATGGACGAACTGGTGTTGTTTGGCTCAGAGCGTAGCGCAGGTAGTAAATATACATTCCGTGGCAAGGAGTTGACAGTGAAACTGCTTCAGCATAATGACGACTTCAAGGATATTGATATCGCCTTCACTTCCGCAGGCGCAGGTACCTCCAAGGAGTTTGCCGAGACCATCACGAAGTATGGCTGTGTGATGATTGATAATAGTTCCGCTTTCCGTATGGACGATGATGTGCCCTTGGTAGTACCAGAGTGCAATGCGGAGGATGCGCTGAATCGTCCTCGTGGTATCATCGCAAATCCTAACTGTACGACAATCATGATGGTAGTGGTATTGCAGCCACTGGAGCAGTTGAGTCATATCAAGCGCATCCATGTCAGCAGTTATCAGAGTGCTTCTGGCGCTGGTGCCGCCGCCATGGCTGAACTGCAGCAGCAGTATAAGGAGATGGTGGAGGATGGTGAGGTGAAGACTATCAAGAAGTTCCCCCATCAACTTGCCTATAACGTAATCCCCCAGATTGACGTGTTCCAGCCCAACGGCTATACCAAGGAGGAGATGAAGATGTATAACGAGACGCAGAAAATCATGCATACTGACGCGAAGTGCTCTGCGATGTGTGTCCGTGTCAGTTCGCTGCGCTCTCACTCAGAGAGTGTTTGGATAGAGACAGAGCGTCCTCTTAGCGTGGAGGAGGCGCAGAAGGCAATCGCCGCCGCTCCTGGCTGTACGTTGGTTGACGACCCTGCCAACCTCGTCTATCCTATGCCTTTGGAGACGGCAGGAAAGGACGATGTCTATGTCGGTCGTGTCCGTAAGGATCTCTCTGACGAGAATGGTCTGACCTTCTGGCTCTCTGGTGACCAGATTCGTAAGGGTGCGGCCCTGAATGCGGTTCAGATTGGAGAGTATTTAATCAAGGTTGGGAACGTAAAGTAATTCTTAGATAGTTCATATAAAAAAGCGGAAGTCTGATGGCTTCCGCTTTTTGTGTCGACACTTGGATTCGGACCAAGGACCCCCACCATGTCAAGGTGATACTCTAACCAACTGAGCTATGCCGACTTTGTTGTCGTGCGCCTGACAGGACTCGAACCTGCACGTCGTGAGACACTAGATCCTAAGTCTAGCGCGTCTACCAATTCCGCCACAGGCGCTAATCTGTCCCGGCTTTATAGTTTCGGCTTGCAAAAGTACAATAAAAAATAGAAATCACCAAATTATTCCACTAAAAGTTTCCTTGCTGCCTCGATGATCGTGTCGATGCCTTTTGCCCTGTCCTCGTCAGTCAATTGCACGTAATGGTCCGGGTCGATGCCGAATTCTGTCTGTTGCTTGTCCTTGTCGTACATGGGACAGGAGGAGAAGCGGACATTCCATCCATTAGGCAGGCTACTGCTCATCGGTAACCCAGAGCCACCGCCTGTATGGTCGCCTACGATCGTGACGTTAGGGAGTGCATGCATCATGGTGGCAAACTCATTAGCGGCACTGAATACAGAGCGATTCGTCAAGACGCAGACAGGCTTGTGCCAGCGGAGATTGCTTGAAGGCTCTAAATATTGTGGCTCCAAACTACTGAAGTCATGATGCCCGGTTCCTGTCTTATGCTGCATATACCCCACCAGTGTTTTCTCGTGAACGAAGCGTGCCGCCAGTCGCTCGGCATAGGTCAGGTCGCCGCCGCCATTATTGCGAATATCAATGATGATACCCCGACAAAGAATCAGGTATGAGAGGACATCGTCAAGGTTGCCCTCCCCGATCGGGTCTTGGAAAGACTCATAGCGGATGTAGCCGATGTTGTCGTCGAGAACTTTGTAGGACATACCGCTGGAGATCTTATAGTCAGTCCCCAGATACTTACGCTCCAGACTGTCGCTGTAGTTCTTGGGATATGCCTCTTGCCAGGTCCAGTAGCGTCCGTAGTCATAACTTGATGAGAGGTTGACATGGCCGTCCCGCAGTTCGGCAAGCATGTCACAAAGTACTTCGAAGAGTTGTGTCTCCGACATATTATCGTTCACGCGTACCTTATATTGATGGTATACCTCCTGCCAGTCGAGTCCGTACTCCTGCTGCTTATAGTCGAAGAAACAATAGTGCTCGTCAATAATCTGCCATAATGCCTCGAAGTTGCCAGCAGGTGTGTCGGCTCTTTCCTCCTCGTCGATGCAGGAGATGAAGGATAATATCGTGACTATAGTTGCTATGGATAATAAAAACTTCTTCATAGGCGGCGTGGGGTAATAGAGAAACGACGAGTGAAACCAATCAGGAAACGGTGGGTATAGACATGCTGTTTCAGTTGGTTAGCCTTGTATTGCTGGTAGTTGCCTAAGTAGCCGACACGGAGTGCCCATGAGCCTGTGAGGTTGGCGTCAAGGGTTAGCATCTGTCGCCATTCGGGGGCAGTTGCAAAGGTCGTGAAGATTACGTTATGGTCGTAGTCGCCACGGTTGAATATCTCATAGTACGACTGTCCGTAGTTGGGTGAGAACATCACTCCTACCAAGGGCAGGTTCAGTTCATAGCGTGCCACCATCGGCTTGTTGAAGAGGCAGAAGCGATAGGAGGCGATTCCTGTCGGCATGATATTCAAATGGGCACGGGCCTGTGCGGGATTGTTGGAGTTGGAGGTGTTATAGATAAATCCCAGCGAGGCGTTTGCCACGCCACCAGCCTGCACGGTCAGGCGATGGTCTAGGAAATGCCAGTTATAGAGTTTTCCCCAATAGAAGTTGTAGACACCTTCCAGTTCTTTCCGTGAGTCGGCACGATCGTGGGTGAGGGAGAGATTCGCCTCATGCTCCATCAGCGTGCTCCATCGGTGGTGAGGACGTTTGCGCTCCACCGTGGCTACGAAACTGACACCAGTACCAGTGAAGTGCTCGGCGGAGAGATAGGTGTCTAAGACATTCGTGCCTCCGATACCTATCATGCGACTGCTGGTGATGACCTTTGCCGAGTCGCTCTGCGCCCTAAGGGATAGGTGTGTTAGGGTGAGTAGGGCGAATAGGGTGAGTAGGGGCTTACTGATAGTCTTCATCGGAGAATAGGGTTTGTTGACCTGTCAGTTCATCCATCACCTGTTGCTGGCTCTTGCCAGAGTCAGGGTCGAGGTCTTCTTCCTCCTCGATAGGCCCAGTAGGTTCGGTTGGCTCAGTAGGCTCGGTCGGAAAACGTAGGGGCTCCAGTTCCACAATACTTCCTATCTGGTTGGTGGTGAGCCGCTTGCCCTTTGCTTTATAGCCTTTGACAGCGATAAACTGTTCCACGTCGATCTCCTCTGTGCCACGGAACTCGTCCACACCGCCATAGGTAATCTGGATACGTGGGTAGACTTGGTCGGTGAGCAGTATCTGTTGGGAGTTGGGGTTCTCGCCCAGATAGTTCTGTTTCCTCTTCGAAGCCTCCATCAGGAAGCGTTTTACGTATGGATAGCCTTGGTTGTCGGCATCGTAGAGCACACAACTCCATACTTTCTCTGCCTCGTATTTCTCCAGCAGGGCGATATCGTCCTCGAAATGGATGTTGGCATCGAAACCAGTCAGGTAGTAGTCACCGTTCCGCAGGATAACGAGGATTTGGTCGCCGTCATTGAACTCACCCAACAGCCGTCCGTGCTCGTCGTAGTTCAGACGGTTGACATCGGGGTCGTACCAGACTTTTCTGCCACCCAGCGTGGAGTGTCCATGGCTCTTGAGCCCGATGCGGTGCACTTGGTATTTCGTCAGGATATTACCTTTGGCGCTACGTCCTTTGATAAGCACCTCCGAGAAGTCCTTGTCGAAGAATATCTTCTTGAGTTTGGGGGCTGGGTCGAGGGTCACCTTAATGACCTCTGCCTCGCCATTGGGATTAGCGGTAAAGTAGATCACTTTCGACCCTGGGGCACCACTGGTGATGTCATACTCACGGTCACGGGTGATGGTAGGCACGTTGAAGCGCTTGATATAGTAGAAGCCCTTCTTGCCGTCACGGTAGACGGCGTTATAGATGGTGCGCTGGTCGTTCTTCTTAAAGACACCCAGCCATAGCACGTTCTTACCGATGAAGAGTTTGTCGGCGACACGAACCACCTTGAACTTACCATCCTTATAGAAGATGATGATATCGTCGATATCCGAGCAGTTGCATACGAACTCGTCTTTCTTCAGTCCTGTACCGATGAAACCATCCGTGCGGTTGATATAGAGTTTCTGGTTCGCCTCCACCACCTTTGTCGCCTCAATGGTGTCGAAGTTGCGAATCTCTGTCAGACGAGGATGGTCCTTGCCGTATTTGTCTTTGAGGAACTTAAACCAGTCGGCGGTCACTTCCACGAGGTTGGCGAGGTCACGGTCTATCTCGTCAATCTCCGCTTTGATGCGAGCCATCAGTTCATCTGCCTTGTCTTTGTTGAACTTCAGGATGCGCTGCATCTTGATCTCCAGCAGTTTCAGGATGTCGTCCTTGGTCACCTCCCGAATCATCTGCGGATAGAAAGGAGTCAGTCGGTCGTCAATATGTTCGCAGACAGCATCCACCGTAGGGGCGTTCTCGAATTTCTTGTCCTTATAGATACGCTCCTCGATGAAGATACGCTCCAGTGACTGGAAATGCAGTTGCTCCAAGAGTTCTCCCTTGCGAATCTCCAACTCCTGGCGGATGAGGTCTTTCGTGCGGTCCACCGAGTGGCGCAGCACGTCAGATACAGTCAGGAACTTAGGTTTGTTGTCCTCGATGACGCAACAGTTCGGAGAGATATTGATCTCACAGTCGGAGAACGCATAGAGCGCATCCAGTGTCTTGTCAGAAGAGACACCAGGAGCGAGTTGCACCTGTATCTCCACCTTCGCCGCAGTCAGGTCCTCCACATGTCGAGCCTTGATCTTTCCCTTCTCAATCTGTTTGAGGATAGAGTCTATGAGTGTCTCTGTTGTCTTTGAGAAAGGTATCTCACGGATGACGAGAGTCTTGGGGTCGAGTTTCTCAATTTTGGCACGCACCTTCAATACGCCCCCTCGCTGTCCGTCGTTGTATTTTGACACATCGATGCTTCCGCCAGTGGGGAAGTCGGGGTAGAGTTGGAAAGGCTCGTCATGCAGGTAGGCAATGGCGGCATCACAGATCTCCACGAAGTTGTGGGGTAGTATCTTTGTTGACAGTCCGACAGCGATACCCTCCGCACCTTGCGCCAGCAGCAAGGGATATTTCACAGGCAGGGTGATAGGCTCCTTGTTACGACCGTCGTACGACATCTGCCACTCCGTTGTCTTGGGGTTAAACACCGTGTCGAGGGCAAACTTTGAGAGTCGTGCCTCGATATAGCGGGGAGCGGCGGCGCTGTTGCCTGTCAAGATGTTACCCCAGTTGCCCTGAGTGTCTATCAGCAGGTCTTTCTGCCCCAACTGTACCAGGGCATCACCGATAGAGGCGTCGCCATGGGGGTGAAACTGCATGGTATGTCCTACGATGTTCGCCACCTTGTTGAAACGTCCGTCGTCCATGCGCTTCATCGAGTGCAGGATACGACGCTGTACGGGTTTCAGTCCGTCCTCGATATGGGGTACGGCACGATCCAGAATGGTGTAAGAGGCATAGTCCAGAAACCAATTCTGGTACATGCCGCTCAGATGGTGCACCGCTGCCGCATCAAAACGGTTGACAGGTTTATAGTCAGAATGTGTCTCAGAGAGTCCTTCGCTCTCCTGTTCTTCTATGATGTCGTCTTTGATCTCGTCGTCCATGAATGCTTATTTCTTGATGAGTGATGCTACCCAGAGGATTGCCACAGCACCGACGATGGCCGTACCGAGTTGTCCCAAGACACCACCCCATGTGATGCCCAACTGCTCAAAGAGCCAACCGCCCACCAAGCCGCCAAAGAGTCCCAGTACGATGTTCATAATCAGGCCGAAGCCTCCGCCTTTTATCAACTTGCCGGCACAGAAACCAGCCAAGCATCCTAAGATAAGTGATCCAATCAGTCCCATAATATGAATGTTTTATAGTTATATCTTTTGTAAACTCCCCCCTTGTTTCTCAAGAGATTGTTGCAAAGATAGCAGTTTTTTTTGAATTATCGAAACATTTACCCGTTTTTCTTTTATTGTGACATCAAGTTGGGGCAGATAGGCTGTGCTCACAAATTTGCCAATAGCGATATACCCCATTGATTGGCAACGGGATTACTTAATATTGTTTCATAAATAACTGCTCATAGCAGGAGAGAAACAGAGAGGCTGACGCAAAGATTGCTCCGACAACGCAGACACCAGTCCATCCTGCCATGCTCCAGCCAAGACCAGAGCAGAATGTGCCGAAACTGCCACCGATGAACATGGTGGTCATGAAGATGGTGTTCACACGGTTGGTAGCCTCTGGAAACTGTTGTAGGCTGGCACTCTGATTGCTCACCTGCAGGCACTGGGCTCCGATGTCGGCAAGAGTGATGGCCATAATCAGTCCTGCGTAGGTGTCCCCCCACAGCCAGGCTGACATCCAAGCCATGACTTGCAGACAACTGCCAATGACAGACAGGCGGAGAATGCCTGCCTTCTGGACATGTCTTCCGACACCACTGGCTGCAATGGCACCCAGGACACCGCAAAGACCGAGCATGCCAACTGCGTCGCTGCCAGCGTGGAATGGTGGCTGAGCCAGATGGAACGCCATGCACGACCAGATGCACAGCATACTGGCAAAACTCATGGCAGGACGAAGGGAATAGAGCCGGATGCGGGAATGGGATACAAAGATGCTGCCAACGGTATGCATCAGTTGGCGGTAGGTACCATGAAACGTTTGGCTGACCTGTGGCATCATCCGCAAAGTGACGAGCAAGCCTATGAGCATCAGCACTGCCACAATAAAGAACATGGCTCGCCATCCGAACCAATCACCAATATACCCGCTGACGGCACGTGCCGAGACGATGCCCGTTATGAGCCCCGACGCTACATAGCCCATATTCCGTGACTTGTTCTCTGGACGGGAATAGCGAGTGGCCATAGGGATGAAGAGTTGTGGCGTGATAGAGGAAAGTCCCAGCGTCAACGATGCTCCCCACAGCAGCCAGACATTATCGGCCAGACCGATTGCTACGGCTGACAGTGCTGCCACCGACATGCACGTCATGACGATGCGCCTCAAAGAGACCATGTCGGCTATCGGCACTACAAACAGCAGTCCCAGGGCATAGCCTGTCTGTGTAATGACGGTAATGAGATTTGCCTGCACTTGCGTGATGCCTGTCTCACGGCAAATCATATCCAACAGTGGCTGGTTATAGTACAGGTTAGCCACTGTGAATCCCGCCAATACTGCCATCATCAGCAGAATATGGCGGGGTATGCCGTTGTCGGGTGTGAGACGTATCATATTGTCATTTCCGATTTATCTGTTTCACTAATTGGCTGCAAAGTTACGGATAATCGGCGAGAAAAAACGAAACTTGGCAATCTCTTTACGAAATTTGCCAAGTTTCCATGTGATTTCTGACTGATTCAATTATTAGTCGCCGAACACTCTACTTAATAGCCCTTGCCAGAAACTCGCGCATCAGCCGGGCAATCTCTGTGTGATGGCTTTCGAGAGCAAAGTGCCCGCTGGGCACGAAGTGGATTTCGGCATTGGGCAAGTCGCGCTTGAAGGCTTCGGCTCCGGCAGGGATGAACGACGGGTCGTTCTCGCCCCACACGGCCAGCAATGGGGGCTGATGGGTGCGCAGATACTGCTGGAACTCGGGATAGAGGGCCACGTTCGTGCGGTAGTCAAGAATGAGGTCGTTTTGCATTTCGGCACGACCAGGCAGACTGACATAATAGTAATCAAGCGAATAGCCGTCAGGACCTACGCTGCCCTCGGGTGTACCGAATGTGTATTGACCGATAATGGTTTCAAGGGCGAAGGCTGACGAGAATTGTTGGCGGAGTTCGGGCGTGGGATTTTTCCAATACTCCTTGCGAGCCTCCCATTTCTTGCCCAATCCTTCCTCATACATATTGCCATTTTGCGATACGATGGCTGTAATGCGTTCGGGATGCCACATAGCCAATCGGTAGCCGATAGGTGCGCCGTAGTCGAAGACATACATGGCGAATTTAGTCAGTCCGATGGTCTCGGTGAACTTGTCTACAATCCGTGCCAAATGGTCGAATGAGTAAGTGAAGTGTTCACGATCGGGGCTTTCCGTCTGTCCGAACGAGGGGAAGTCGGGGGCTATCAGATGATACTCGTCTGCCAGTTCGGGCATCAGTTCTCGGAACATGTGGCTTGCGGATGGGAAGCCGTGCAGCAGTAGGATGGTCGGCTTGTCCTTTGCGCCAGCCTCACGATAAAAGACGTTGCAGTCTTCAACTTGGATTTTGTGATAGGTTGTCATATTGCTTGTCGTTTTGTTTTGAGCCATTGCCGTAAATGCAAACACGATGGTTGCAAGAGTGGTCAGTATTCTATTCATATTTGTAAATTCTTGCTTTTCTTGGCTAATTATAACTTTAGAAGAGTTTGCGCTTCAGCCACTCGCGTACAGGCTCATCGTAGAGTTTGAGTGAGGCGTAGGCGATGGCGACGGCAAGGATGAAGATGCTGACGGCTACAAAGAAGTGGGTTGCAGCGGGCAGATCCTTGTGGGTCGTAGCCCACGACATCTGCATGTAGATAAGTGGATAGTGGGTGATGTAAAGCGGAAAACTGATGTCGCCCAGGAAGCGGTTGATGGCTGTCGTCTTGCCCTTCGTACTGCTACCTGCCCCGACAGCCACGATGAATGGGAAGGCTACCAGGATGCAGACGATCTCGTAGAGACCGTTCATCCAGTAGTTTTCGGGGTTGTCACCACCGACACGAGGCATCGCAAAGAGCACGACGATGATCAGACTGCACCACCAGAAGCCGCCCTTCACTGTGATGAGTTTGCCGACACGTGACAGCAATAAGCCGCAGAAGAACGGATAGAGCAGACGGGTAAGACCAATCTGGATTTGGTCGGGCGTCAGGCTCCAGCCGCCGATGACGGTGTATTGGGCATAGTCGCGTGCAGCCAACCAACCAAAGACATCGATGTTCAGACAGAGAATGACGGTCAGTACAGCAGAGCAGGCTACGAACGCAGCCAATAAGGCTTTGGAGAACTTACGGAAAAAGAGTGCGTATGCGATATTGGCCAGATACTCCCAGAAGAGCGACCACTGAGGTCCGTTCAGCGGGTTCATTTCTCCCCAGCCGCGGATGTCGAGACTCGTCGGTACGGGAAACATCACCAGGCAGAGCAGTCCAACGACCAGCAGCAACCACACAGGTGTCTCATTCAGTCCAGCGAAGGCTGGGTGGTCGCCAGTAAAGTAGAACATCAGCACGCCAAACAGTGTGCCCAGAACCAGCATCGGGTGCAATCGAATCAGACGGCGCTTGCAGAACTGCCACGTCGTCATCTTGTCCCATCTGTCATCATACGCATAGCCGATGACGAAGCCCGAAAGCACGAAGAAGAAATCGACGGCCAGATAGCCGTGGTTGATGATCTGATAGGGCACGCCCGGCGAATAGGTCTCAAACAGGTGGAATGCTACGACGAGCATGGCGGCCACGCCGCGCAGTCCGTCCAGTATCTCGTATCGGGGCTTTGAAGCCAAATAGGTTGTTGTCATGCGTAAACTCGATTTTGGGTGCAAAGGTACAAATTTAAATTGGAATTTACACATTCTATTGTTTATAAATCGGAACGTTAAATTCCGATTTATAATTCAATTACATGTGTCTGTACTTCAGTGTCGTGAGTAGCCAAAGACTCTATGCAATCGGGGCTCATACTCTGTTCACGAATCCACTGCAATGACTGGCGTTGCAGACGTTTGTCAAGCGTGATGCCTGAGGTTATCATGTCGCGCCACGACTTCGTGGCATAGCCACCGTCGGCAAAGAGCAGGACATATTTGTCCTCTCTGTTGCGTATTTTCAAGGCGCAAAGTCCTTCGCTGTGGCCAGGGATGTTTATCATTGTCAGGCTGCCGTCGCCCAGTACGTCGTATGACTTGCCAACAGGACCTTCTGTGCCGTTCCAATCAAAAGTCTGTAGATTCACGCCCTGCCACCAACGCTTCTGAAATCTAATCTTAATCTGGAAATTCAGTCGTTTGGTTCCTTCCATTTCTGCCTTCGAGACAAGGATATGTTTTGCATCTGCCACCTGATTTAGACCGTTGGCATGGTCGCAGTCCAGATGTGAAAGAAGCACATAGTCAATGTCCGATGGTTTAATACCCATTGATGAAAGATGCTCATTGATGGCTTCGCCCTTAGCAATGCGCCCTTGGTTGATTTGGTAGAGGAACCACGACCCCAAGGACTTAATCTGCGCCCGTTTGTCATAGACCCCATCGGGTGACATGTCACGGTGCCAGCCGGTATCAAACAGGATAAGCCCCTTGGGATGCTCTATCAAGTAAGAGAACACAGGTAACCAAATCCAATCTTTTTTCGGTGTGGTCACACCACTTGCCTTAATAATACTACAATCGTCGCCACCAAACGGGAGATAGGGCGACACACGAACTTCTCCCGTGCGTAGAATATGTATTTTAATTTTATCCAACCCGTTGGCGGAATTAAAAAGAGTATTCCTTATTGAGCTACCTCTGAAAGATTAATGAGGACACAGATTTGCGTTTATATTCTAAGTCAAGGTGTTATGTGTCTTTTCCTGCTTCAAGTCCTTTGTTTCATGCTCATGG
>JAFUFD010000072.1 GCA_017470055.1 Prevotella sp.
ACAAGAGAATTGCGTCCATACAGGCAAAAATCAACAGAAGACCGAGGGAAAAACTAAATTTCCTCACACCAAATGAGGTCTTTTTCAAACATTATGCCTAACTTTGCAGGCAAATTGCACTTGCTGGTTGACTCTATAGGGGTATCTATTTATGTGTTTATTTTAGAAAAAATCGATGTAAAACTATTGTTTTACAAAAATAATTGTTATCTTTGCATGATAAAGTAAATATTTGTTCTCTAAAGAAAACATTAATAGTTAAAGTAGGTATGTAAAATCATTACCAAGAGAGGAAGAAAGTAAACATGAGTGAAGATCTCTATATACAATCCGATAATAGAAAAATCGTAAACGAAGAAGTCTCTGATATCGTAAGCGATTTCCAAATACCTTTGATATTTGAAGCAACAGAGGATGAAGATAATTCTTTAAAAGTGTTATCTCTTTTTTCTGGTTGTGGTGGTATGGATATTGGATTTGAAGGAGGTTTTTTTGCAAATAGAAGGTCGTTTGCGGATAATGACCCTGATATAGTTGTAAAGGTGATGAATGAGTGGGTAAAAACACGGAAAACAAGATTTAGAACAATATTTGCAAATGACATACTTCCTGAGGCAAAGATAGCATGGACCACTTATATGAAACGTTTTGGATACAGCGAAGAATTATATCATAGCAATAGTATAGTTGAATTAGTAAAGATGCACAAAAAGGGTGCAAGTATATTTCCATCAAATGTAGATGTGGTTACGGGTGGCTTTCCATGTCAGGATTTTAGTGTCGCAGGAAAGCGTAAAGGCTTTGATTCTGAAAAAGACGATTATGGAAAAAAACGAGGAAAAGATTTGCCTACAGAGGAAACACGAGGAAAATTGTACTATTGGATGAAGCAAGTGATAGATATAACGAAACCGAAAGTGTTTATTGCTGAAAATGTTAAGGGACTTGTAAATTTAGGTGATGTTAAAGATGTCATTCAGAGAGATTTTTCAAATTCTGATGGAAATGGTTATATTGTGTTACCACCTCAAGTTTTACATGCAGGGAATTATGGCGTTCCAGAAACTCGGGAGAGAGTTTTTTTTATAGGAATAAGAAAGGAGGCATTAAATCCTGAAGCAAAAAGGGCGTTAGAGTTAGATGAGATTCCAGAAGAATTTAATCCCTATCCTCGTCCTACTCATGCTTATACATTTAAAGATGAGACATTACAAAAACCTGTTACAACTAATGATGTTTTGAAAGAT
Source organism: Prevotella sp. (assembly GCA_017470055.1). Lineage (GTDB taxonomy): Bacteria > Bacteroidota > Bacteroidia > Bacteroidales > Bacteroidaceae > Prevotella. The sequence goes on from JAFUFD010000072.1 coordinate 1,248, forward strand.
TTGCCAGAGCCAGAGAACTCGCTTGATTTATCACAACAGGTGTATTCAAAGGCAAAGTATCTCTCAAATGGGAGTCAGGGACAGACTGAAATTAAATTAAGTGGACTTGGACCAACGATTCGCTCAGAACATCATGGAAATATAGAATTTAGACGTTTGTCATTAGAGCATGGTGGAAAGCATAAGAAAGAATTGGCAGAAGGACTAGTGGAAAGAAGATTGACCCCTCGTGAATGTGCGTTAATCCAAACTTTCCCTCCTGATTATAAATTTGTGATGCGAGGGAACACAAAAAGAGGAATGAAATTAAGTTCTTCTGGTGCCTATAAAGTAATTGGAAATGCGGTTCCTCCTGTCTTGGCTTTCAAAATAGCATCAAGATTAGAACAATTATGGTCAAAATATTTTAATGTATGAAAGACAACGAGCATATTATAACAATTCGTAGAAGAGACAAGAACTTAGCAAATAAGGCTTTTGATGACTTTATGAGATTGTCAGAGAGAGAGTTTAATAACCGTTCTATAAATAATCCTAATTTGTATAAAGGCATTTCTCCTTCCCAATTGGAGGAGGTTTCGAGGGATTTGCTTAAAGACATAGCCCCACAAACGCCTTTTCGACCAGATGATATTGTATTGATATCAGGGCATTCTTTTCCTGATATAATGGCAACAGATTATTATGGTGTGAAAGTTAAGTCTACAAAAGACGATAAATGGTATTCTCTTGGAAGTAGTATTGTGGAATCTACAAGAAATGCAACCGTTGAGAATATCTATATGCTCTTTGGGAAATTAGGTGGTAATCCACCAGAATTCCGTTGTAAGCCCTATTTTCAATGTTTAAGCGAGATATCTGTAACACATTCTCCCAGATATCATATTGATATGGAATTATCAGACCGAGAAAATATCTTTTCGAAGATGAATACCCCATATGATACATTTAGGTTATTGGAAGAGAAAGACAAAATATCAAGGGTAAGGAACTATTACATTACTAAAGCAAAAGAAGAAGGCAAGAATGAGTTTCCTTGGTGGTTGGAAGAGGCGACTAGTATTAATTTGGCATTTTATAATGATTTATCTATACAAAAGAGAAATGAGTTGATGATTAGATGCTATATCATCTTTTATAGTATGTATGACTCGGATCCTCAATTACGTTATAAAACTATTGCTTTGTGGCTATGTAATCACTATTCTTTGCTTTGCCCTAATATGAGAGATTTCTTTTCTGCAGGTGGAACTTGTTCTATTAATGTGGATGGTAAATTGCATACTTTTCCTCATATTGTTGGTGAGGTTTTAGACAAAACGACTGATATTAAAAATCTTTTAGACAACCCTGATAGTGACATAATTAAAGATATTGAATGTTTCTGGGATTTTACCTATGATAGAAACGATTTGTTTCGTTCGTGGCTGTTAATGTTGGAGAAACACTTTTCTAATAACAAAACATTAAAAGATGTTCCGATTAGAAAGTTGATAGAAGAAAGAATATAAATATACTCTTATCAGCCTATATATTCTAATATTAAGATGGTAATCTAAAAATGATATATGAGTAAGGTTGATGCTTAAACAATGGTCATGATGAAAAGAGACTGTGGTCTGTTAAATCAGCCTAAATGTTTAATTTCAAATTCAACAACTTGGATAGAATTAACTATCTTTGTAAACTAAATAAAAGTAGAGAATATGCCTCAGTTTTCTAAAACAGAAAAAGAAAAATAGATATATGGTTAGTAACAGTCTTTTCGAAAAGGTGAAGTGTGGCTATGTTTCAAATGATGTTTGTATGGGGGAACTTATGGCAGATATAACAATTGGGAACTATAGTTTAGAAGATATCTTTGATACAATATTAGCCTTAAAAGGATGGGCAGATGGTGATAGGTTTTACAGGCTTATAGGTACAAAGGGTTTTTCTTTGAATAATTTGGAAGAAATAACAATAAAAACTTACTAAATAATGATACAATATCAGTTTTTCCCCCGTTCTCGTGGGCTGACGGAAGAAATGCGTCAGATTGTAGATTGCTTTAATGTCGTCAATGACAAGATATCGTCTGACAACAATGATTTGGTTAGTAATGACGTGCTTGCAATTCTTAGACCTCATTTTGAACAAATTGGTTTTGTTGTTGAGACAGGAAAGACAAAAGAGGCAAAGATCGATGTTCCTGTCCTCTTTGGCGTTGATAATAGAATCGATAAGTCATTTTATGCTGACGCACTAAGTCAAGATGGGCGAATCGTAATAGAAGTAGAGGCAGGTCAGGCTACAGAGAACCATCGTTTTTTGAAGGATATATTTGAGGCGAGTATGATGTTCGACGTTGAATATCTTGTGCTTGCCGTTAGGAACAAGTATAGGACTCATAATGATTTTGATAGAGTGTTCACTTTTCTCGAGACTTTGTACATCTCTAATCGTCTTCATTTACCATTGAAGGGAATTCTGTTAATTGGTTATTAGTATGAAATATATTGTCAATTGTACCAAAATATATAATGGATGTATGGAGGTGGAGGCAGAATCATCAGAAGAAGCCGTAGAGTGGGCTTAGGAACATATAAGCCAATTAGATGATGGGTGTAATTGGTTTTTTGGTGAGGCTACTGCTGATTTTGCAGATGTTATTAATATCTGAATGCATTTATGAAGAAAATATTACTATTGATAATGGTGGTGGGGCTTGTGGCATGTAGCACACTGACTCCTGCGGAGAAAGCAGAGCGGGCTGCCAGGCAGGCTGCCTTTGTGGCGAAGGCACTGAAAGACAGGCATTATAAGATTGACATCCAGATGATGTACCCACAACGTGGACCAGCGAAGAATGTGACAGGAACCTATTCGTTAGAGGTGAAGGGCGACTCTCTGATTTCCTATCTCCCTTATTTCGGCAGGGCTTATCAAGTGCCTTACGGTGGGGGCAAGGGCTTGAACTTCATTGGTATTATCGAGAGATACAGTGCCGTGAAGGATGCGAAGGGGTGTAACCAGATCGCAATTGAACTGACCAACGAGGAGGATACCTATTTGTATATGCTTGATATCTTCGACAATGGCAGTACCACTATTGACGTGAGGGCGAAACAGCGTGAGCCCATATCCTATAGTGGTGAAATGGTGATAGATATTAAGAAATAGGTGAGGAAATTTGGTATTTCGCTCACTTATTTGTACCTTTGCACCCGATTTTCGAAAAAACATTTCATTGCAATGAATATATCTTATAAATGGTTGAAGGAGTACGTGGATTTTGACCTCACACCACAGCAGGTGTGTGATGCCCTGACATCAACTGGTCTAGAAGTCGACGCACTCGAGGAAGTCCAGAGTATCAAAGGAGGACTGAAAGGATTGTATGTGGGTAAGGTGCTCACTTGTGAGGCACATCCCAACTCTGACCATCTGCACGTGACAACTGTCGATTTGGGTAAGAGCGAGCCCTCTCAGATTGTATGTGGCGCCCCTAATGTTGCCGCTGGTCAGAAAGTCATTGTCGCAGACTTGGGCTGTGTGCTGTATGATGGTGATCAGGAGTTTGTCATCAAGAAGTCGAAACTGCGTGGCGTAGAGTCGAACGGTATGATTTGCGCAGAGGACGAGATTGGCGTGGGTACCTCTCACGACGGTATCATCGTGTTGCCAGAGGACGCACTGGTCGGTCAGCCTGCCGCTGAGTATTATCACTTGGAGAGCGACTGGCTCATCGAAGTGGATATCACGGCAAACCGTGCTGATGCGCTGAGTCACTGGGGTGTGGCACGTGACCTGTATGCATGGTTGAAGCAGAACGGTTACCAGACTGCGCCCCATAAGCCCTCTACCGCAGACTTCAAGGTGGACAACCATGACCTGTCCGTCGAGGTGAAGATAGAGAACACGGAGGCTTGTAAGCGTTATGCCTGTGTGAGCATTACCGGGTGTGACGTGAAGGAGAGCCCTGAGTGGTTGAAGAATAAACTGACAACCATCGGACTGCGTCCTATTAATAATATTGTGGACATCACGAACTATGTGATGATGGCGCTTGGGCAACCTCTGCACTGTTTCGACGCAGACATGGTGAAGGGGCATCAGATTGTGGTGAAGACGATGCCAGAGGGTACGCCCTTCCAGACCTTGGACGGTGTAGAGCATAAACTCTCTGACCGTGACCTCGCCATTTGCAATATTGAGGATCCTATGTGTATTGCTGGTGTCTTTGGCGGAAAGGGTAGTGGTACCTACGAGACCACGAAGAACGTGGTGTTGGAGAGTGCCTATTTCCATCCCACGTGGATTCGTAAGTCGGCACGTCGTCATGGACTCAGCACCGACGCCTCCTTCCGTTTTGAGCGTGGTGTCGATCCCAATGGTACTATCGAGGCACTGAAATATGCCGCCATTCTTTGTCAGCAACTGGCTGGCGGTAAGGTGTCGATGGAGATATGCGACGTCTATCCCGAGAAAATAGAGGATCCTATCGTTGAGTTGAAATACGACTATGTTCACGGTTTGATTGGTAAGGAGATAGGTGTTGATACCATTAAGACTATCTGTCAGACTTTGGAGATGGAGATTATGCAGGAAGATGCCGAGGGACTGACCCTCAAGGTGCCTGCCTATCGTGTGGACGTACAGCGTCCATGTGATGTGGTGGAGGATATCCTGCGTATATACGGATATAATAATGTGGAGATTCCTACCCAGTTGAAGAGTTCGCTCGTCATCAAGGGGGAGGAAGACCAGAAGCACAAACTTGCCAACCTCGTCAGCGAGCAGTTGGTGGGTGAGGGCTTTAACGAGATTCTGAATAACTCGTTGAGTAAGTCGTCGTACTACGACGACTTACAGGGCAAGGGGCTCGTACATATCATGAACCCTCTCAGCAGCGATCTGAATGTGATGCGCCAAACACTGCTCTATGGTGGACTGGAGAGTATTGAGCATAATGCGAAGCGTAAGAACGGCAACTGCCGCTTCTTCGAGTTCGGTAATGTCTATTTCTTCTCACCAGAGAAGCAGAACGACGAGAACCCCATGCAGGCATACAAAGAGGAATACCACCTCGGCTTGTGGCTGACGGGTAAGCATGTGGAAGGCTCATGGGCTCATGCCAATGAGGACTCCTCCTTTGCCGAACTGAGTGCCTATGTGGAGAACATCCTTGCCCGTATCGGTGTACAGCCAGGTATGCTGGTACGTAAGAAGTCTGAGAACAACATCTTCTCTGTGGGTCTGACTATCGAGAATCGTGGTGGCAAACAACTCATCGAGATGGGTGTGCTGTCGAAGAAGGTGCAGAAGGCTGCCGATATCGATACCACCGTCTACTATTGTGAGATGAACTGGACGGCACTGATGAAACTTATTCGTAACCAGAAGGTACTCTTTACGGAGATTGCCAAGTATCCTGCAGTCAGCCGTGACCTTGCCTTGCTCATCGACCAGAACGTGGAGTTTGCGCAGATTGAGGAGATTGCCCGTCAGACGGAGAAGAAACTGCTGAAGAAGGTGGAACTCTTCGATGTCTATGAGGGAAAGAACCTGCCTGCTGGCAAGAAGAGTTATGCTGTTAACTTCATCCTGCAAGATGCGGAGAAGACGATGGGTGACAAGCAGATTGAGGCTATCATGAATAAACTTATCGCCAACCTCAAGCAGAGACTGGGTGCCGAACTTCGCTAAAACTCTCCAATATCGTAATATCGTTATATCGTAATATCGCAAAAATTAAATAACAATGGGAAGAGCATTTGAATATCGCAAAGCAGCGAAACTGAAGAGATGGGGTCACATGGCTAAGACCTTTACCAAGATTGGTAAGCAGATCGCCATTGCCGTGAAGGCTGGCGGTCCAGAGCCTGACATGAACCCTGCATTGCGTGCTATCATCGCCAATGCAAAACGTGAGAATATGCCGAAGGATAATATCGAGCGTGCCATCAAGAATGCGATGGGTAAGGACCAGAGCGACTATAAAGAGGTGACCTACGAGGGATATGGTCCTCATGGTGTTGCCATCTTCGTAGACACGCTGACCGACAACACCACCCGTACCGTGGGTGATGTCCGTTCCGTGTTCAATAAGTTCAATGGTAACTTAGGTACCCAGGGCTCCCTGTCGTTCCTGTTCGACCATAAGGCTGTGTTTACCTTCAAGAAGAAGGACGGTCTGGATATGGACGAGTTGATTCTCGACCTGATTGACTATGGGGTAGAGGATGAGTTCGATGAGGACGAGGAGGAGAACAGCATCACGATCTATGGCGACCCACAGTCGTTTGGCGCTATCCAGAAACACCTGGAGGAGAATGGCTTCGAGGTGACTGGCGCAGAGTTCACCCGTATTCCTAACGACCTGAAGGACGTGACTCCCGAGGAGCGTGAGACCATCGATAAGATGATCGAGAAGTTGGAGGACTTCGATGACGTTCAGACGGTATACACCAACATGAAACCTGAGATTGTCGAGGAGTAATGGCAACCAAGCATATCATGTACGAGACGCATGGCACATGTTCGAAGATGATTGATGTGACCTGCGATGAGAATGACGTTATCCAGCAGGTGTTCTTCCTCGGAGGATGTAACGGCAACCTGCAGGGCATCAGTCAACTGGTGCGCGGACAGAAGATAGATGATGTCATCTCGAAAGTCAATGGTATCCGTTGCGGAACGAAGAACACCAGTTGTCCTGACCAGTTGTGCAGGGCATTGGAGGAACTGAAGAAACAACCGTTAGAAGCATAGTGCTTCTAACGGTAATCTTTTTCTTGGAAGGTAGCCTCGAAGAGTTTCTTACCCTTGTCTTTTGTCGAGTAATAGATGTACTGGAAGTTATAGCCCGCATCCTTGTAAGGCTTCATTGCCGTGGCATTCTTCAGTTGCTGTAGCATCAGGTTCCTTGGATTGCTCTTGTTGATAACCATAGAGTCGTCGACTGCCCCATTTAGCGTATATGAATATATTAAGGTATGCGTGGCGATATCAAAACTCATACTGTCAATCGTCACACCTTTAGCAATAGGCGCAGGACAATTCTTTTGGGAATACTCCCTTGCCTCACGGGCACAACGCTCTTCAAGCGTCTCTTGGCATGCTGTCATTAGCCATGCGCTAACTATGATGTATATGTACTTTCTCATTTCACGTTCAAAGTTGATTGTTCATAATTTCTGCAAAATTACTAAAATAAAATCGTATAAGTTGGGAAGTATCTCATTTTTTTTTCGTAATTTTGCAAAAGATTGTACATATACAAACTTATGGAACATATAAGAAACTTCTGTATCATCGCCCATATCGACCATGGAAAGTCGACACTTGCCGACCGTATGCTTGAGTTCACCAAGACGATTCAGGTGACGGAAGGACAGATGTTGGACGACATGGATTTGGAGAAGGAGCGTGGCATCACTATCAAGAGCCATGCTATCCAGATGGAGTATATGTATAAAGGTGAAAGATATGTCCTGAATCTGATTGACACACCGGGACACGTCGACTTCTCTTATGAGGTGAGCCGTTCTATTGCAGCCTGTGAGGGTGCGCTGTTGGTCGTTGACGCTACACAGGGTGTACAGGCGCAGACCATCTCCAACCTCTATCTTGCTATTGACCACGACTTGGAGATTATCCCTGTCATCAACAAGATCGACATGCCCAGTGCGATGCCTGACGAGGTGGAGGATGAGATTGTGGACTTGATCGGCTGCGATCCTTCTGACATTATCCGTGCCAGTGGTAAGACGGGCGAGGGCGTAGAGCAGATTCTTGACGCTGTGGTAGAGCGCATTCCTCATCCGGAGGGTGATGCCAACGCTCCTCTGCAGGCATTGATATTCGACTCGGTATTCAACTCGTTCCGTGGCATCATCGCCTACTTTAAGATTGAGAACGGTACCATCCGTAAGGGTGAGAAGGTGAAGTTCTTCAATACGGGCATGGAGTATGACGCTGACGAGGTGGGCGTGCTGAAAATGGATATGATTCCCCGTCAGGAGTTGCGGACTGGTGATGTGGGCTATATCATCAGCGGTATCAAGAACTCCAAGGAGGTGAAAGTGGGTGATACCATCACCAGTGTGGCGAGCCCCTGTGATAAAGCCATCGAGGGATTCCAAGAGGTGAAGCCGATGGTGTTCGCGGGTGTCTATCCCATCGATCCCACAGACTATGAGAACCTGCGCGCATCGCTGGAAAAACTGCAACTCAACGATGCCTCGCTGACATTCATACCAGAGACCTCAGTGGCACTGGGCTTCGGTTTCCGTTGCGGTTTCCTTGGCTTGCTCCACATGGAGATTGTGCAGGAGCGTCTCGACCGTGAGTTCGACATGGACGTGATAACCACCGTGCCTAACGTGACCTATATGTGTTACGACAAGCAGGGTGGGGTAAAAGAGGTGCATAACCCGTCGGGACTGCCTGACCTCACCCTTATCGACCATATCGAAGAACCGTATATCAAGGCAAGTATCATCACCGCAGCCGACTATATCGGTCCTATCATGACGCTCTGCCTCGACAAGCGTGGCGAACTCATTGACCAGCAGTATGTCAGTGGCAACCGTGTGGAACTGCGCTTCATGCTGCCATTGGGTGAGATTGTCATCGACTTCTATGATAAGTTGAAGTCTATCTCCAAGGGCTATGCGTCGTTCGACTATCATGTCGACTGTTTCCGTCCTTCCAAACTGGCGAAATTGGATATCCTGCTCAATGGCGAGTCGGTGGATGCCCTCTCGACGCTGACGCATCAGGATAATGCGGTGACATTCGGACGACGGATGTGCGAGAAACTCAAGGAACTCATCCCACGTCAGCAGTTCGATATCGCTATCCAGGCTGCCATTGGAGCGAAGATCATTGCCCGTGAGACGGTGAAACAGGTGCGCAAGGACGTGACCGCCAAATGTTATGGCGGTGACGTGAGCCGTAAGCGTAAACTACTCGAGAAACAGAAGCGAGGTAAGAAACGCATGAAGCAGATTGGTAATGTGGAAGTGCCGCAGAAAGCCTTCCTCGCTGTGCTGAAATTAGATTAAATAGACACAAATATAAAACTGAAAATCCATTAAAGACATGACAACACTTGGACTGACTCCACGAGACGTGGCACGCGAACTGGCAAGACGCTACAGCACGATGACACACGATGAACTTGATGTGCTGGAAGGTATTCTTGTGCCTATGAAATATCAGAAAGGAGAGATCATTCTCAAAGAGGGTGATGTATGCCGTAATATCTATTGGGTCGTTAAAGGCTTGGTGCGCCAGTTCTATTTTAAGAATGGAAAGGAACTTACGGAGTATATGGCGACAGAAAACCATATATGTATGTGTATCGAGAGTCTTTTCAAGGAACAACCCACTCATTTGCAGATGATGGCATTAGAGCCTACCATCATCTATGCCCTGCCAAAGGCGGCTTTGGAGCGTGAGGCTATCAAGAACGTCAATATTCAGATGCTCTATCGTAAGATACTGGAGGAGTCGCTGATCTTCTCACAGATCCATGCTGACATGCTTCGCTTCGAGTCGGCACAGGACCGTTATGCCAAACTCGTGAAGCGCAGTCCTCAACTGGTGCTCCGTGCCCCGTTGGTCTATATCGCCAGTTACTTGCAGATGACACCTGAGACGTTAAGTCGTGTCCGCACCTCTGCCTTGTTGGAGGATAAGGATTAACAGAGCGCATAGAAAAACGGGAGTAACTTTGTTAGGTAAAAATTTTGCGATACGGAATTTTTATATTACCTTTGCACACGCTTTCGAGCAATGCGATCTTTAAAGTTGCCGATATGGCTCAGTTGGTAGAGCAACGCATTCGTAATGCGTGGGTCGCCGGTTCGAGTCCGGCTATCGGCTCTTTGGTATAAGGAGAGTCAGAATAATCTGGCTCTTTTGCTTTGCGGTAGTGGCTCAGTTGGTAGAGCATTGG
>JAFUFD010000011.1 GCA_017470055.1 Prevotella sp.
TAGCAACATTTACCCCCCCCAATAGGGCAGCAAACAATAATAGTAAAATTTTCTTCATAATGTTTTGGTTTTAAAAGTTATTATTAAAATTGATTAGTCATTCGTCTTGGTTATGTCTACCTCCGCCCCCGAGGTGGACGGCAATAACATATACCGAAATTAAAATAGCAACTTATCCTCACGCGCGTGCGAACCTTAAAATATTATAATTAAATGAAGACCCACTTCCCTAATCAACTTTTTGAGTTTTGCAACCATTAAATAAAAAAGGGTAATTTTGTTTTGTTAGTATCAAATAAAATCAGTATCTTTGCCGTGTAAAACAATGAATAAGAAGAATTTAGACATAGCCTATTTCCTTTCGTTTTGTATAGAGCAATACAAAACCGCTAAAGAATTGACGGGGAAACAGGTAGTAGACATCTTTGAGAAGTATGAGGTAATGGAGTATTTAGAGCATCATTATGAAGTTCTTCATACGCAAAGCCGCCAATGGCTTTTAGAGGATATCGATGAGTTTATCAACATAAGGAAGGAGAAATTTGCATGAAACTTTATAGATTAATGTTTGGTCTATAAATTAGAAATCCCTACACGTATTTTTTAAAACCCTTGTCACCGTTGCCGCCTTGCAAAACTACTTGATTATCAGGCGATTGCAGGTGACAAGGAAGCGGCAAGGGTGACAAGGAATATGCAAATTGTATATAGCAAGGGAACGTCTCGTCGATATATTCCTTATACCTCAGGAACGTTCGAGGATGTATATCTTCACCCTCATGTAGCGACGAGTACTGGTAATAGTCATTAATCTCCTTCAGCGTCAACGCACCCTTACGCTCCAGAGATTGATGAGATATAGACATTTCTTTAGTTTTGACATGGCTTTAGGCTTAACAACCAATCGTCAACTAATGTTTTCATAACCTCACTCGTTCATTAGTAACGTTCAGGTAGAAAGGAGTCACGCGGCTGTTCCATTGTTTTTTGGAAATGACGATGGGATTGATCAGGATCCCCGTCTCAAGTTCTATGTTGTACAATGGAGCAAATATTGCATCTTCATCCTTTTCTGTAACGTTAGGACTGTCAACAAGCACCAAAAGGTCTATGTCAGAGTCAGCACGAGCATCTCCACGAGCCTCACTTCCATAAAGCCACGCTTCTATTTGGTATGGTACGCCATTTAGAGCATCTTTTATTGACTTAGTTATTTCTGTTCTTCTCATGATGAATATGATTCTTTTCTGCAAATATAGGCAATTATTTGATTACCTCCAAACTTTTGGCAGAAAAACTTACAGAAGTTAGATTAATACAGAACTTAACTTCATCTGTAGCAACGAATACTGGTAATAGTCATTAACACAGTGGGACAGATTCTGCGTCCAGTATTCCGTGCTAATATTGGTAGTACCCTTCCTGAGGGCCTCAAGGGATACAAGAATCACGTATGTTACGGTTGCCTGTTTATTCCACCCTATGGAACATTTTGTTCCATGCCATGGAACACTTTGTTCCACCCCATGGAGCATTTGAACCCCTTTATCCCGATTTCAGATTCCAGGGGGTGGAATACTTTGTTCCAGGCATCGGAACAAGGGGGTGCTGACTAATTATTCATGGAATAGCCGACTTCATAGTGGTCGAAGGGATGTTCTGAAAATATATAAAATGTAGTGGCATTCCAGTCTGGCAATACTCCATTGCACTGCAAAAAGTGCAATTTCTCATATTTTTTGCACATTTTTCAGTGCAAATTATTATATTTGCACCCAAAAAAGATAATTATGGACATACAACTCACAAGATTCATGCGTGGTAAACTGGAAAATACCCAGACCTTATTTCACCGCTATATGTTTTCACGGATCCACTGGAATCGCCAGATGTTTGGTCTTGTCGGTCCCCGTGGTGTCGGCAAGACAACCATGTTCTTGCAATATATCAAAGAGCACTATGACGAGAGGAGGATGTTCTATGTAACTGCAGATCATGTCTATTTCAGTACCCATTCTTTATTGGAACTCGCTGACGAGTTCTCTCGCGAAGGCGGTCAGCAGTTGTTTATTGACGAGATCCACAAATATGCGAACTGGTCCAGAGAACTCAAACAGATCTATGACTCATACCCCGATATGATGGTGGCATTCACTGGGTCTTCAATTCTTGACATCACCAAAGGAGAGGCAGATCTGAGCCGCAGGGCGCCTATCTATCAAATCCAGGGGCTTTCTTTCCGTGAATACCTGTCCTTGTATAAAAAGATAGAGATGCCAGTATATACACTTGATGACATCTTAAATCACAAAGCGGAGATTCATGGAGTTCCTCATCCTCTTCCTCTTTTCTCAGATTATCTGAAACAAGGTTATTATCCTTTCGCTGGCGATCCTGAATTTGAGATGCTGCTTCACCAATCCGTTACCCAAACCATGGAGGTTGATATTCCCCAATATGCCAACATGAATCCTTCTACAGGACGCAAACTGAAGAAACTCCTTTCTGTAATAGCCCAAAGTGTGCCCTTCAAACCAGTCATGGACTCACTGGCAACAATCATAGGAGTAAGCAGAAATGTCCTTCCTGACTATTTTCTTTTTATGGAGAAAGCAGGAATGATAGGACAATTGCGAGATAGTACAGGGGGAGTCAGGGGAATAGGAAAAGTGGAGAAAGTTTACCTTGATAACACAAATCTTGCCTATTTACTGGCAGAAGAGTCAACAGATATAGGAAATATCCGTGAGACTTTCTTTTATAACCAGATGCGCGTGACCACAGATGTTATCAGTTCACGTATCAGTGATTTCGAAATTGGTGGGAAAACCTTTGAGGTTGGAGGAAAGAAAAAAGGCAAAAAGCAAATCGAGAGTGCCCAAGAAGGTTATGTGGTGCGTGACGATATTGAGTATGGTACGGACAATATCATACCCCTTTGGGCGTTCGGATTGACTTATTAGGGTCAAAATTTTGCTTGTTTTGCATATTCCTTGTCACCCTTGCCGCTTCCTTGTCACCTGCAATCGCCTGATAACCAAATAGTTTTGCAAGGCGGCAACGGTGACAAGGGTTTTAAAAAATACGTGTAGGGAAGTTGGTCGTTATTTTAGCAAAAAACTAACCAGATTCGTTCTACTCTACTTTTTAAGAAAATAGTTGTCTTACGCGCGTACCTTATTTATAATTTATATATGGACAGACAAGATATGCCTTGTGCGAAGTCTTTGTTTGGCTTAGACTTTCGGAGATCTATTTTACTAAAATCAGAGTTAGTGCCATGATACAATATCATACCAATGCACCTCCTTTCCTGTGACAATAATCAGTAATATCACTAATCATAGACTGAAAAGACTGGGTATGACAGTAATCATAATGCTTATCGATAAAATCTATGCCTTTGTATCGACTTAGATAATTAAATGCCTGTTTGAGTGTTAACCCAAAGTGCCTTCCAAACTCTAAAACAAAAATGAGCGTCCATTCCAATTTGTCATGATTACTATATCCCATGATGATTCTTTTAAACCTTTTCGGGGACAAATATACAGAATTTCCATGAGATAAGCAAGTTTTTCTCAAAATATCCCGATACAAAGTATAATAGGGAATAGTATGACTGGTATTATATTGCTCAAAAATGATATTATAGTGTCATAAATCTTTATTTTTCCCCCCAAAAGTTTGGATGATTTAAATATTTTCCTTATTTTTGCCACGATTTATAATGTAAAGCACCGTCCACCTCGGGGGCGGAGGTAGACATAACCAAGACGAATGACTAATCAATTTTAATAATAACTTTTAAAACCAAAACATTATGAAGAAAATTTTACTATTATTGTTTGCTGCCCTATTGGGGGGGGTAAATGTTGCTA
>JAFUFD010000073.1 GCA_017470055.1 Prevotella sp.
AGGTGAACGAGACCTATAAGGGTATCGTCATCAAGAACGGTAAGAAATACATTCAGAAGTGAGCGAAGAACTAAGTTTACTTAGATTCTTCCGAGCGAAAATGTATTCGGCGAAGTCAAATACATTCAAAAATAAATAGTACTTCCTATATATTATTAAGGTGAGGCTCCAACGAGTCTCACCTTTTTTTGTTTTTATTTGGTAGTGTGAATAATAATGATTATTTTTGCAGCGAGAACAAGAACAATAAGATATGGAGAGTTCTATTGTACAGATAGGCAATGAGCAAGGAATCATATTGCCAAACGATATTCTGAAAAGACTGAAGTTGAAACTCCAGTCTTTAGTGAGTATTACGATAATCGGCGATAATATCGTTATAAAATCAAGTCCACGGCAGGGCTGGGCTGATGCTGCGAAGATGGCTCACATGAACGGAGATGACAAACTTTTAAACGAGGATGTTCTCGATGATGACTTGAAAGATTTGTCATGGTAAAGCAGTATGATGTTTACTGGGTTGATCTTAACCCAACAAAAGGCGCAGAGATCCAAAAGATTCGTCCCTGTGTGATAGCAAGTCCGAATGAATTAAACAAGTATTTGAATACGGTGATTATTATACCAATCACATCATCAGTTCATAATTACCCGTATAGAGTCAGATGTCACATTATGGATAAAGATGGTGAGATAGTCACAGACCAAATCCGAGCAGTAGACAAATCTCGGTTAAAGAGTAGAATATGCTCTCTATCTAAGCAGGAGATAACTGAACTAAAGGACATTTTAGTTCAAATGTTTGGATGATCCCTAATTATCTACAAGCCTCGCAGGTCAGCAGGGGTGAACGAGACCTACAAGGGTATTGTATTATATCACAAAGGTGAGGCTCCAACGAGTCTCACCTTTTTTGATGAATAATTTGGTAGATAAGAGATAATTCACTATCTTTGCCCTGAAAATAGAAAAATATTACCAATACTAACATGAAGAAACTATTACTACTAACGATGGTGGCTGCGATGGCAGTCGCCTGCCAGAGACAACAGGAAGTGAAGAATGATTTCGTACGTGTGGAGGACGGACACTTCATGCGTGGGGACAAACCGTACTACTATGTGGGCACTAACTTCTGGTATGGTGCCATCCTCGGCTCTGAGGGGCAGGGGGGCGACCGTGAGCGTCTGGGACGTGAACTGGACGAGATGAAGCGCATGGGTATCGACAACCTGCGCATCCTCGTGGGCTCTGACGGTGAGCGTGGCGTGAAGACCAAGGTGGAGCCTACGCTGCAGATTGCCCCTGGCGTGTATAACGACACGATTCTTGCCGGACTTGACTACCTGCTGATGGAGATGGGTAAGCGTGAGATGGTCGCCGTGCTCTATCTGAACAACTCGTGGGAATGGAGTGGGGGCTACGGTTTCTATCTGGAGCATGCTGGAGCAGGCAAGCAGCCACGTCCTGACGATGTGGGCTATCCTGCTTTTATGAATGCCATGAGCAAGTATGCCACCAACGAGAAGGCTCACCAGTTGTTCTACGACTACGTGCGTTTCATCATCAGTCGCACCAATCGCTATACAGGTCTGAAGTACACGGACGACCCCGCCATCATGTCATGGCAGATAGGTAATGAGCCACGTGCTTTCTCCAAGGAGGCGTTGCCTGCCTTTGAGAAGTGGCTTGCCGAGGCTTCCGCACTCATCCGCTCATTGGACAAGAACCATCTGATTTCCGTAGGCAGCGAGGGCTCATGGGGTTGTGAGAACGACCTGGGCAGTTGGGCACGTATCTGTGGCGACAAGAATATCGACTACTGTAACGTGCACCTGTGGCCCTATAACTGGGGATGGGCAAAGCCCGACTCCCTCATCGAGCACCTGCCCAGAGCCTGTGAGAACACCAAACAGTATATCGACCAGCACCTTGCCGTATGCGATAGTCTGAACAAGCCGCTCGTGATGGAGGAGTTCGGCTATCCCCGTGATGGCTTTAAGTTTGCGCTAAGCACTCCTACCAATGGGCGTGACGGCTATTATAAATACGTCTTTTCCCTTGTTGCCGACAATGCGGAGAGCGGAGGTAAGTTTGCCGGATGTAACTTCTGGGGCTGGGGTGGCTTTGCCGTACCCAAGCACGAGCAGTGGCAGGTGGGCGATGACTATACCAACGACCCCGCTCAGGAGGCGCAAGGGCTGAACTCCGTCTTTGCCAGCGACACCACAACACTGGAGGTGATTCGTGGTCAGGTGGACCGTATGAGCCATATCGTAAAGTGAGAAATATATAAAATTATACGTGATAAAGGTAAAAAAGTATCATTGTTTTCGCAAAAATAGTGTTACCTTTGCAACCGATATTATTACACTTAAAACAATAGTAAAATGACAAGACGTATAGGGACTCTGTTGCTGTCACTGATGCTGTGTGGCGTATTACCAACGCTGGCTCAGATTCGTGGCAGTGAGATACAGGTGAATGTGGTGCCTGACCATCAGGACTGGACTTACCAGGTGGGTGAGACGGCAACCTTTAAGATTAGTGTGACACGCTCGGCAACGCTGCTCGACAATGTGACCGTTGACTATGAGGCGGGTCCGGAGATGTATCAGGACGTGAAGAAGAAAGGCGTGGTGCTGAAAGACGGTACGTTGACGCTGAAGGGCAAGATGACGAAGCCAGGCTTCTATCGTGTCGATGTCAAGGCGTATGTGGATGGCAAGGAGTATAAAGGTGCCTGTGGCGCTGCTTTCTCGCCAGAGAAGTTGCAGCCAACCACTATCATGCCGAAGGACTTCGAGGAGTTCTGGCAGAACGCCATCAAAGAAGCCCGTAAGACAGAACTGAATCCCACGAAACGCCTGTTGCCGGAGCGTTGTACCAAGGATGTGAATGTCTATGAGGTGTCTTTCAATAATATGCAGTGGGACTATCGTACATACGGCATCCTCTGTGTCCCCGTGAAGGAAGGGAAGTACCCTGCCTTGTTGCGTGTCCCTGGCGCTGGTGTACGCCCTTACGGTGGTGACGTGTATACTGCTTCTCAAGGTGCCATCACTTTGGAGATCGGTATTCATGGTATCCCCGTGACCATGGAGCAGAAAGTGTATGACGATCTCTTCCATGGCGCATTGAACTGGTATTGGGAGTTCTATACTGGTGACCGTGACATGAACTATTACAAACGCGTGGTATTAGGATGTATCCGTGCACTCGACTATATCGAGGAATATACCCCATGGAATGGGCAGGAGATGGGTGTGTCTGGCTCCAGCCAGGGCGGTTTCCTGACACTTGCCACTACGGCTCTCGACAAGCGTATCACATACTATGCTCCTGTGCATGCCGCCCTTTGCGACCATACCGCCTCCTTGCAGGGTGTCGCCTGTGGATGGCCTCATTATTTCTATTGGAACAAGGGCAAGGGACAGGAGAAGCAGATAGAGGTGTCACGCTATTACGACGGTGTGAACTTCGCCCGTCTGATTACCAATCAGCAGACTGGCTGGTTCTCGTTCGGCTATAACGATGACGTGGTACCTCCTACGACGGCCTGGGCTACCTATAATACCGTAACAGGTCCCAAGACCATCAAGCCCTATCAGGCTACCTGGCATTTCTGGTTCCAGGAGCAATGGGACGAGTGGGAGAACTGGATGCTACAGCAGATGCATGTGAAATGAGAAATTGAGAATTAGAAATTAGGAATTAGATATGAAGAAGTACTTGATATTGATGGTGGCATCTGTGGCTCTGGTAGCCTGTGCTACGAAACAGGGAGAGACGCAGAAGACTGTGGCTCAGCAGTTGTTGGAGCGTTTAGACACCCTTCAGAAGAAGGGAATTATGTACGGACATCAGGACGATCCGATGTACGGACTGACATGGGAGTACGAGAAAGACTCCAGTGATGTGAAAAACGTGTGTGGCGACTATCCCGCCATCATGGGCTTTGACCTTGGTGGTATCGAGATGGGCGACAAGAAGAATCTGGACAGTGTGCCTTTTACCCGTATGACAGAGGAGATACAGAACCACTATCGTCGTGGTGGTATCGTGACGCTGAGTTGGCATCCCCGCAATCCCGTCACTACTATTGAAGGTGGTGGATGGGCAGGGCAGAAATTCCCAGAGGGTACTGCTTGGGACATCACAGACTCTACCATTGTGAAGAAGATTCTGCCTGGTGGCGAGTTCCATGAGAAATTCGAGACATGGATGCAGCGTGTGTCCGACTTCCTCGCTACGCTGACTGATGATAACGGTCAGAAGATTCCCATTATCTTCCGTCCTTGGCATGAGAACAGTGGCTCTTGGTTCTGGTGGGGCGAGAAACTCTGTACCGTAGAGGAATACAAGGCACTATGGAACATGCTGCAGGATAAGTTGCTTGCCGATGGTTACGACAATCTGGTATGGTCGTACTCACCCGGCTGTCAGGATAACCTGACGGCAGAGCGATTGCTCGACCGTTATCCTGGTGACGACCGTGTAGACATGATCGGACTGGATGGCTACCAGTGGGTACCTGAGGAAAAGGATGCCTTTATTGCCCGTACCAAGCAGAACCTGGAAGTGCTTTGCGAGGTGGCAAAGGAGCATCACCTGATTCCTGCGCTGACAGAGACGGGTATGAAGAATATGACACAGCCTGACTGGTGGTCAACCACGCTGTTGCCTGCCGTGAAGGATTTCCCCATCAGTTACCTGCTCACCTGGCGTAACTATAAGGAGGAGTGGTTCGGACCCTCTACCTCCAAGCCCGATGCGAAGTATTTCGTGGATTTCTATAACGATGAGAAGACATTATTCCAGAACGATATAAAATAAAGTAAGATACAATGAGTGATTTTAAAACCAAAGTAGCAGCGTTGCGTGCCCATCACGAGGAGTTATTGACACGCAAGAATGAGCCCGTAGAGTGGGGCAATGGTATTTACGACAAATGGAAGAACCCCATCCTGACAGCGGAGCATACACCCTTGGAGTGGCGTTATGACTTCAACGAGCAGGACAATCCCTATCTGATGCAGCGCATCATGATGAATGCCACCTTGAACTCAGGTGCCATCAAATGGAATGGCAAGTATATCCTGGTGGTCCGTGTGGAGGGTGCCGACCGTAAGTCGTTTTTCGCAGTTGCCGAGAGTCCCAACGGTGTGGATAACTTCCGCTTCTGGGAGGAGCCTATCACCATGCCCGACGATGTGATTCCCGCTACTAATATCTATGATATGCGTATCACCGCCCATGAGGACGGTTGGATATACGGTGTCTTCTGCGCCGAGCGTCATGACGACTCACAGCCTGGTAACCTGAGTGCGGCAACGGCAACGGCTGGTATCGCCCGTACCAAGGACCTGAAGACATGGGAGCGTCTGCCAGACCTGAAGACGAAGAGCCAGCAGCGTAACGTGGTGCTGCATCCTGAGTTCGTTGACGGCAAGTATGCTTTCTATACCCGTCCACAGGATGGCTTTATCGATACAGGCTCTGGTGGCGGTATCGGATGGGCACTGGTGGACGATATCACTCATGCGGAAGTGAAGGACGAGAAGATCATCAACGCCCGCCACTATCATACCATCACGGAGGTGAAGAACGGTGAGGGACCTCATCCCATCAAGACGAAGAAGGGATGGCTGCACCTCGCTCATGGTGTCCGTGCCACAGCAGACGGACTCCGCTACGTGTTATATATGTATATGACTTCCTTGGAGGATCCTACAAAGGTCATCGCACAACCAGGAGGTTTCTTCCTCGTTCCCACAGGGGATGAATACTTGGGTGACGTGATGAATGTCGCCTTCGCTAACGGATGGATTGCCGACGAGGACGGCAAGGTGTTCATCTACTATGCCTCAGCCGACACCCGTATGCACGTCGCTACCTCGACCATTGACAAACTCATCGACTACTGCATGAATACACCAGAGGACGGACTCTACACGGCAGCATCGGTGGAAACCATTAAGAAACTAATTGCAAAGAATAAACAAAATGGCTAAAACTAAATTATCAGAGAAAATAGGCTACGGCTTTGGTGATATGTCGTCCAGCATGTTCTGGAAGATATTCTCCTACTACCTGCCGTTCTTCTATAGTAATATCTTCGGACTGTCGCTGGTCGACGCTGGTGTGCTGGTACTTGTCACCCGTATCTGGGATGCTGTCAGTGATCCGATGATGGGTATTATCTCCGACCGTACCAATACGAAATGGGGTAAGTACCGCCCCTACCTGTTGTGGGTGGCTCCGTTCTTCTCCATCTGTGGTATCTTGTTGTTTACCACCCCAGACCTTAACTATGGCGGCAAATTGATATGGGCGTATGTCACCTATATCCTGATGATGACCGTCTATACGGGTATCAACGTGCCATACGGTGCGATGCTGGGTGTGATGACAGATGACTCCAACGAGAAGACGGTGTTCTCCTCGTTCCGTATGTTCTTCGCCTATGGCGGCTCGTTCATCTCCCTGTTCCTTTGGGAACCATTATGTGATGCGATGGGAGGCTATAACTCTCCACAGGGATGGTTTTGGGCAATGGTGATGATTGCCGTTGCCTGCTTCATCATGTTTATCCTTTGCTTCTCGATGACGAAGGAGCATCTGAAGACCATGTCAACAGTCAGTGTGGGTAGTGACTTCAAGGCACTGCTCTCTAACAAGCCTTGGTGGTTGCTGATTGGTGCGGCACTCTGCTTCAACTTGTTTAATACCGTCCGTGGTGCTACCGTGGCGTATTTCTTTCAGGACATCATCGGCTCGAATGTCAGTCTGGTGTTCTTCGGTCTGATGTTCGCTTTCTATGCAGGACTGTTCCTGGGTATTGGTGAGGTGTCCAACATGGTGGGTGTCGCCTCTTGTGTGCCTATCTCCGGACGCTTAGGTAAGAAGACCACTTTTATACTGGTGAACGTGTCACTGGTGGTGCTAAGCATTTTATTCTATTTCATCCCCTGCACGCCGACAGGCTACTGGCTGATGCTAATCTTCCAGATATTGATCTCTATCCTGACAGGTATTATGTCCCCATTGGTATGGAGTATGTATGCTGATGTGAGCGACTATGCTGAGTTGAAGTTCAGGACAGCGTCTACAGGTCTGATTTTCTCGTCCAGTTCGATGGCGCAGAAGTTTGGTGGTGCTATTGGTGGTGCCGCAGTGCTGTGGTTGCTGGATGGTTTCGGCTATATCACCGATGCCGCACAACTTGCACAAGGTATTGCCCAGCCGGCAGAGGCACTTTCCTGTCTGCGTTGGCTGATGAGTTTCATTCCTGCTTGTGTTGCCTTGCTGTCTGTCTGCATCGTGTGGTTCTACCCATTGACGACAGAGCGTATTAGTGCGATTAACGTAGAGTTGAAGAAGATTCGTTCTGTTGAGGATTGAGAGATGGAAGGATTGAGTTTTATTCAAACAATGAGACGTGAGATGCAGGATGTTGTGGAGGGCAACATCCTGCGCTTCTGGATGGAAAAGATGGTAGACCATGAGCATGGCGGTTTCTATGGAAGAATCGACGGTCATGAGGTGCTGCATCCAGAGGCGGAGAAAGGTGCGATACTGAATGCCCGTATCCTCTGGTCGTTCTCCGCGGCCTATCGTGTCCTGAAGAAACCTGAGTATTTGGAGATGGCGACATACGCCAAGGACTATTTCATCGGGCATTTCATCGATAAGGAGTATGGCGGTGTGTATTGGAGCGTCGACTATGAGGGACATCCGTTGAATACCCGTAAACAGTTCTATGCCATCGGGTTTGCACTCTATGGTCTGTCGGAGTATGCTCGTGCTACTGGCGACAAGGAAGCCTTAGACTATGCGCTCCAACTCTTTGACTGCATTGAGGAGCATGCCCTTGACCCTATCTATAATGGATATATCGAGGCTCAGACACGTGACTGGCAACCTATTGCCGACATGCGTCTGTCAGAACTTGACGCTAACTTCCCGAAGTCGCAGAACACGCATCTGCATATCATAGAGCCCTACGCTAACCTCTATCGGATTTGTAAGTTACCTAAGGTGGAGAAAGCCTTGCGTAACATCATCAATATCTTTACGGACCATATCCTCAATCCTGAGACACACCATCTGGACCTCTTCTTCGAGAACGACTGGACTCGTGGAGCGGGGCAGTTGGAGAGTTATGGGCATGATATCGAGTGCTCTTGGCTGATGCATGAGGCAGCCTTAGTGTTGGGCGACAAGGAGGTGCTTGCCAAGATGGAGCCCATCGTCCGTATGGTGGCGAAAGCGTCAGAGAAGGGATTACGTCCTGACGGGTCGATGATTCATGAGGCGAATCTCGACACGGGGCATGTGGATGACGACCTGCACTGGTGGGTACAGGCTGAGAATGTGGTTGGTTGGATGAATATCTATCAGCATTTCGGTGATGAGGAAGCACTCCAGAATGGCATCCGGTGTTGGCAGTATATCAAGGACAACCTGATAGACTGGGAGCATGGGGAATGGCACTGGAGCCGTCATCCTGATGGAACCTTGAATCTGGAGGATGATAAGGCTGGCTTCTGGAAATGTCCTTATCATAATAGTCGCATGTGTTTAGAGATTATAGAGCGTTTTGAATAATATGAGAAGATTATCTCTGTCATTATGTTTGTTCGTTGCTGTCATACAGGTCACAGCGGGCAATGACCGTCCTCAGTTCGGGGAGAAACCTAAATTGGTGGTGGGTATCGTGGTTGACCAGATGCGCTGGGACTACTTGTCTATATATTATAATAGGTTCACGCGCGAAGGCTTTCGTCGGATGATAGACGATGGGTATAGTTTTGACAACTGCCTGATCAACTATCTGCCTACGGTAACGGCTATCGGACATACAAGTGCCTATACAGGGACGACTCCTGCCTTTCATGGTATCTGCGGAAACACCTTCTTTATTGACGGTAAGAAAACATACTGTTGTGAGGATAGTACGGTGAAGACAGTAGGGACGGATAATAAGCGGGTAGGGCAGATGTCACCTAAGAATCTGCTTGCCACCACTATTGGCGATCAGTTGCGCATACATACCAATTACCGCTCTAAGGTCATCGGTGTGTCGTACAAAGACCGTGCCGCTATCTTTCCCGCAGGTCACGCCGCCAATGCCGCCTATTGGCTGGACTTGAAAAACGGACAGTTTGTCTCCAGTACTTATTATATGCAGGAACTTCCTCAATGGGTCAAGGAGGTCAATCAGCGGATGAGTCAGAATCAGGAACTGAAGAAACTGGGTAAGGAGGTGGGACTCTCACCGCTTGCCGGAACGCTGACTGCTGATATGGCTATTGCGGCATTGAAAGGTGAGAACTTAGGAAAAGGCGAGGAGACGGATATGCTCTGTGTCAGTTTCTCCCAGACAGATGTCATCGGCCATAAATGGAGTACCCGTGGCGAGCATACCGATGAGGCGTATCTGGAATTGGATAAAGACTTAGCCCGTCTCTTTGACGCTTTGGACGAGCAGGTCGGCAAGGGCAACTATATCGCTTTCCTGACGGCGGACCATGGTGCGGCGCATAACTCCCAGTGGATGGAGGACAATAAGTTGCATGCAGGTAAATGGCTCTCACAGAAATTGCGCAAAGACCTCGACAAGTATGTTACCACTAAGTTGGGAAACTCAAAACCGGTCATTCTCGGGATTTTAGACTACCGTTTCTTTTTGGATAAGGAGAGCATCCGTCAGCAGGGGCTGGACTATCAGCGGGTCAAGGACGTGATTGTGGAGTATCTTTTGCAGAGCCCTAACCTTTCTTTTGTGGTCGACTGTGAGAAAATTGCCACGACGGCCTTGCCTCCCGTCCTTCGTGACCGTATGCTGTTGGGATATAACTATCATCGTGGAGGAGAAATATATGTTGTTCCCGAACCAGGCTATTATGAGTTTGGCTCATGGTCGTCTCCTGTCGGCACCACCCATGGTGAGTGGAATCCATACGACGCACATATCCCATTGTTGTTCTACGGATGGCATGTTCCTCATGGCAGTCATGCTCAGGAAGTGCATATCACAGATATTGCTCCGACAGTATGTTCTTTGTTGCATGTTCAACAACCGAATGCCTCTATTGGAGATATATTACTATTTGATTAAGTGTTGAGAAAACAATTTCTACAATAATGTGCTGATATATTGGAATTTATTGCGTACCTTTGCCGACGGAAAGGTAAGAAACAATTAACCAACACCGACAAGACAGATGAATATAGGCAAGCACATTGAAGAAAGTCTAAGGAAGCAGGGAAGATCTGCTGCCTGGTTGGCTACGCAAATTCCATGCGAGCGTACGAATGTTTACAACATTTTCAAGCGTAAAAGTCTGGATGTACGTTTATTAATGCGTATCAGTACGATTCTGAATTATGACTTCTTTAAGGAATTGTCCGAAGAAGCATTCCCCAAGAACAAATAAATTGAAGCCGTTGCCTTTGTGGTGACGGCTTTTATTTCTTTGTAAAGTTTTTGATATTTATACTTTTTCTTTGCAAAGAATTTTGTACCTTTGCACTCAAATTGAATTCAATATTTTTTATTTTATGGATTTTACTTTGTTAATTACCGTTATTTTGACGGCTATTACATTGGTGGTAGCGGCTTACATTATTGCTAAGTTGATAGGTCCACGATCCTATAACAAGGTAAAAGGCGAACCGTATGAGTGCGGTATTCCGACTAAAGGGTCGTCATGGTTACCAGTGACAGTAGGATTCTACCTGTTTGCCATCTTGTTCCTCATGTTTGATGTGGAGACTATCTTCCTCTATCCATGGGCAGTCGTCGTGAAGGAGTTTGGCGCAGCGGCATTGCTGAGCATCGGCTTCTTCTTGGTTGTTTTAGTATTCGGGCTGGTATATGCCTGGAGGAAAGGAGACTTGGAATGGAAGTAAAAACGCCCGCTTCGACTGCTAAGTCAAAGAATGGGGGCCTTCGCCCCCACATCAAGTCGATTCCATATGAAGAGTGGAATGACAATGACTCTCTGGAGAAGATCGTTGATGAACTCCATGAGGGCGGTGTGAATGTTGTGACAGGAACACTGGACCAGTTGATCAACTGGGGACGTGCCAACTCCCTTTGGTCACTGACCTTTGCCACCTCATGCTGCGGCATTGAGTTCATGGCCTGTGGTTGCTCCCGTTATGACTTTGCCCGTTTCGGTTTCGAGGTGACTCGTAACTCTCCTCGTCAGGCCGACCTGATTATGTGTGCAGGAACTATCACGCATAAGATGGCGCCCGCCTTGAAGCGTCTGTATGATGAGATGGCTGAGCCCAAGTATGTGATTGCTGTAGGCGGTTGCGCTATCAGTGGCGGTCCGTTCAAGTCGAGTTATCATGTGGTGAAGGGTATCGAGGAAATTGTTCCTGTCGATGTCTTCATCCCAGGTTGTCCTCCACGTCCTGAGGCAATCATGTATGGCATGATGCAGTTGCAGCGTAAGGTGAAGATTGAGAAGTTCTTCGGTGGTGCCAACCACAAGCAGACTGCTGCGGAGAAAGAACTTGGTGTCTCCAATGAGGAACTGATATTCCGTTCGAAGTTGGGCGATCATCGTAGAGAGCCTATCGTGGTGACGGACGTTCCCAAAGAATTTGCAGAAGAGTTAAAGGCTAACAGCCAAGAGCCAACAGTAAAAGGAGAGGAGGCTGCCGTATGAAGTTAGAGTTCTTATCTTTTGATTTTGGCAAGTTCGCACAGGAGATGCGGGACTTGAAAGAGAAGAAGGGTTTCGACTACCTCGTAACGATTGTTGGTGAGGACTTCGGTGCCGAGGAGGGACTTGGCTGTATCTATATCTTGGAGAACACCAATACCCATGAGCGTTGCTCCGTCAAGATGCTTGCCCGTACACAGGTATGTGGCGACGGTATGTCGTCCAATGGTACTGGTGAGACTGACGGACAGGTGATTCCCTATATTCCTTCGGTGATTAACATCTGGAAGGTTGCCGACCTGTTGGAGCGTGAGGTCTATGACTTCTTCGGCATCGTGTTCCTCGGGCATCCCGATATGCGTCGCCTGTTCCTGAGAAGTGATTTCAAAGGCTATCCCTTCCGCAAGGACTGGCAGTTTAATGACGCTTATACGCTGGAGGATGACAATGAGCCAGATTATGGATTAGAGTATTATCTTGACAAGGATGGTAACCTGCAGTCTAAGCAGAACAAACTCTTCACCGCTGATGACTATGTGATCAACATCGGTCCTCAGCATCCTTCCACCCATGGCGTGCTGCGCTTGCAGACTGTACTGGATGGTGAGACCGTGAAGCGTGTCTATCCGCATCTGGGCTATATCCATCGTGGTATAGAGAAGATGTGTGAGACGATGACCTATCCGCAGTCGCTTGCCCTGACCGACCGTCTGAACTACCTCTCGGCAATGATGCACCGCCATGCGCTGGTGGGTGTCATCGAGGAAGGCATGGGTGTGGAACTCACCGACCGCATCAAGTACATCCGTACTATCATGGATGAGTTGCAGCGTCTGGACTCCCACCTGTTGTATGTCGGTTGCTGTGCACAGGATATGGGAGCGTTGACGGCTTTCCTCTATTCGATGCGTGACCGTGAGCATGTGCTCAACTGTCTGGAGGAGACGACAGGTGGTCGCCTGATCCAGAACTATTATAGAATAGGTGGCTTACAGGATGATATTGATCCTAACTTCGTGAAGAATGTCAAAGACCTCGTGGCATACATGAAACCGATCATCCAGGAGTATGTCGACGTGTTCGGTGACAATATCATTACCCACAACCGCTTTGAGCATGTCGGTCCGATGAGCAAGGAGGATTGTGTCAGTTATGCGGTGACAGGTCCTGCCGGTCGTGCCTCCGGTTGGGAGAACGATGTGCGCAAGAACCATCCGTATGATATGTATGACAAGGTGGAGTGGGAGCAGATTACGATGACAGGATGTGACACGATGGACCGTTACACTTGCCATATCAACGAGATGTACCAGAGCCTGCATATCATCGAGCAACTCATTGACAATATTCCTGAGGGCGACTTCTATGTGAAGCAGAAACCCATTATCAAAGTGCCTGAGGGACAGTGGTACTTCTCTGTGGAGGGTGCCAGTGGTGAGTTTGGTGTCTATCTTGACTCTCGTGGCGACAAGAGTCCTTATCGTCTGAAGATGCGCCCGATGGGCTTGTCTTTGACGGGTGCCCTTGATCCGATGCTGCGTGGTCAGAAGATTGCCGACCTGGTTGCCACAGGTGCTGCTATTGACTTTGTAATTCCTGATATTGACAGATAAAAGTTCGAAGGATATGTTTGATTTTTCTATAGTAACACAATGGTTCGACCAACTGCTGCAGGTGACTTTAGGTTGCCCCAGTTGGTTGGCGATATTGATAGAGTGCGTACTGGTGGGTGTCGCCATCCTGGTGGGATATGCGCTGATAGCCATCGTACTGATCTTTATGGAGCGTAAGGTCTGTGCCTATTTCCAGTGCCGTTTAGGTCCGATGCGCGTAGGTTACTGGGGCTTGCTACAGGTGTTTGCCGACGTGCTGAAGATGCTCATCAAGGAGATATTCTTCGTCGACCGTGCGGATAAACTATTGTATGCCGTCGCTCCTCTTCTGGTGATCATCGGTTCTGTGGGCGCCTTTGCCTTCCTGCCTTGGAACAATGGTGCGACAGTTATCGACTTCAATGTGGGCGTGTTCCTGCTGACTGCTGTATCCTCTTTGGGTGTCATCGGCATCTTCCTTGCCGGCTGGGGCTCCAATAACAAGTACTCGGTAGTATCGGCAATGCGTAGCGCCGTGCAGATGATCTCCTACGAGATGTCGCTGTGCCTCTGCCTGATCACTGCGGTGATTCTGACAGGTACGATGCAGATGTCTGGTATTGTGGAGGCACAGACCGGTCCTTTCAAGTGGCTGATCTGCCAGGGGCATATCCCTGCCTTGATCGCTTTCTTCGTGTTCCTCATCGCAGGTAATGCGGAGGCAAACCGTGGTCCGTTCGATATGGCTGAGGCGGAGAGTGAGTTGACGGCAGGTCATCATACAGAGTATTCTGGTATGGGCTTTGGCTTCTTCTACCTCGCTGAGTTCCTTAATCTCTTTATCAATGCGGCTATTGCCGCCACTGTATTCCTTGGCGGATGGGCTCCCCTGAACATTGGTATTGAGTCTTTCGATGCCGTGATGAACTATATCCCCGGTATCGTCTGGTTTATGGGTAAGGCTTTTGCCTTGGTATGGATCCTCATGTGGATTAAATGGACGTTCCCCCGTCTGCGTATCGACCAGATCCTGAAACTGGAGTGGAAGTATCTGATGCCACTGGCACTGGTCAATCTGGTGTTGATGACGGTAGTCGTGGCTTTAGGCCTATATATTAAATAAGGTATAGCAATGGAAGAAAATAAATCATATTTCGGAGAAATCGGGCACGCCCTGAAGACCCTTTCCACTGGTATGGGAGTCACTTGGAAGGAGTATTTCAAGGACTTCTTCACCAACAAGTCGACAGAGCAGTATCCTGAGAACCGTAAGACGACGTTGCATGTCGCTAAACGTCATCGTGGACGCTTGGTGTTCAAGCGTAATGAGGACGGTTCCTACAAATGTACGGCTTGCACCTTGTGTGAGAAGTCATGCCCTAATGGCACCATTAAGATTACTTCCCACATGCAGGAGGATCCTGAGACGGGAAAGAAGAAGAAGGTGCTGGACGACTATCTCTACGATCTGGGCGACTGCATGTTCTGTCAGTTATGTACCAACGCTTGTAATTTCGACGCCATTGAGTTCACCAATGACTTCGAGAATGCGGTGTTTGACCGTAGCAAACTGGTGCTTCACCTCGACAAGGAGGTTTATCAAGGCGGTTCCCTGCCTCATCTGATAGAGGGTGGTGCTCCCCAGCAGATTGGTAAGTTTAATACTAAAACAAAGTAAGGACTATGGCTAATATGATCATGTTTTGTATCCTCGCCGTCCTCATCCTCGGCTCTGCCGTGATGTGTGTGGTGACGACGCGGATTATGCGAGCCGCAACATTTATGTTGTTCGTGCTCTTAGGTGTGGCAGGTCTTTACTTCCTGCTCGATTACACGTATTTAGGTGCGGCACAGGTGGCTGTCTATGCAGGTGGCGTGACGATGATATACGTCTTTGCCATCCAGTTGGTCAGCAAGCGTACCCTGCAAGGAACGATAGAGCGCATCAAGACCAGTCGCATGATATGGGGCGGTCTGTTGAGCGTTGTCAGTTGCGCGGTCGTTATCCTGGTGCTGCTGAAAAACAAGTTTATGTATAATGCGATGGCAGTGGCGGACGTGGAGTTGCCGATGAAACAGATTGGTAACGCCATGGTGGGAGCCGACAAGTATCAGTATGTGCTTCCCTTTGAGTTCATCTCCCTGTTCCTGCTTGCCTGTATTATTGGTGGTTTGGTTATATCAAGAAAGGAGGAGAGAGAATAATGGTACCAGTAGAATGTTATTTTGTGCTTAGCGCACTTCTGTTCTTCATCGGTGTTTACGGCTTTATCACCCGTCGTAACTTGCTTGCCATGTTGATCTCCGTGGAGTTGGTGCTTAATGCCGTTGATATCAACTTCGCCGCTTTCAACCGTCTGCTCTATCCTGGTTCTATGGAGGGTATGTTCATGACGGTCTTTGTGATTGGTGTCGCCGCTGCTGAGTCGGCTGTTGCCATTGCGATTATCCTCAATGTCTTCCGCAACTTCAAGAGCGATAGCGTTGACAGTATTAAGAATATGAAATGGTAAATGGTTATGGAAATATATAGTTATTCATTTCTGATCCTTCTGCTGCCTGCGCTCTCCTTTGTGATTCTTGCGCTTTGCGGTATGAGGATGTCCCATAAGACGGCTGGTCTTATCGGTACAACATCATTGGGACTGGTGACGGTATTGTCGTATCTCACGGCGTTCAGTTATTTCACGGCTCCACGCCTTGCCGACGGTACATTTGCCACCGTTGTTCCTTATAACTTCACTTGGCTGCCGTTAGGCAATCTGCATTTTGACATGGGTGTCCTGTTAGACCCCATCTCCGTGATGATGCTCATTGTCATCTCGACAGTATCGTTGATGGTACATATCTACTCGTTCGGCTATATGCACGGTGAGAAGGGTTTCCAGCGCTACTATGCGTTCCTGAGCCTGTTCACCATGTCCATGCTGGGCTTGGTAGTCGCCACGAATATCTTCCAGATGTATACCTTCTGGGAGTTGGTGGGTGTATCATCCTATCTGTTGATTGGTTTCTACTATCCGTTGAAGCCTGCCATCGCTGCCTCTAAGAAGGCGTTCATCGTGACACGTTTTGCGGATATGTTCTTCCTGATCGGTATCCTGCTCTTCGGCTATTACACTGACTCGTTCAGTTTCTCCTTTGCGGGAGATATCGTGATGGGCGAGGGCACCACGCCGTTTATTCAGGGCAATGCCGCCAAGGCGCTTGCCGCAGGAGGCTTTATCTTGCCTACGGCACTGGTGTTGATGTTCATCGGTGGTGCTGGTAAGAGTGCGATGTTCCCGTTGCATATCTGGTTGCCTGATGCCATGGAGGGTCCTACACCAGTCAGTGCGTTGATTCACGCCGCTACGATGGTGGTTGCCGGTGTGTTCCAGATCGCTCGTATGTTCCCCTTGTGGATTGAGTATGCGCAGCCGCAGTTGAGCATTGTGGTATGGGTGGGTGTCTTCACCGCTTTCTATGCCGCCGCCGTTGCCTGTGCCCAGAGTGATATCAAGCGTGTGCTTGCCTTCTCCACTATCTCGCAGATTGCCTTTATGATGGTGGCACTGGGCGTTAGTCTGCCAGGTGAGCATGCCGTGCTCGACAATCACGCTCAGTTAGGTTTCATGGCAGGTATGTTCCACCTGTTCACCCATGCCATGTTCAAGGCATGTCTGTTCTTAGGTGCCGGTTGTATCATCCATGCCGTACATAGTAATGAGATGTCGATGATGGGCGGCTTGCGTAAGTATATGCCGATTACCCACATCACCTTCCTGATCTCCTGTCTTGCCATCGCAGGCATTCCTCCGTTCTCGGGATTCTTCTCGAAGGACGAGATTCTGACGGCATGTATGCATTACAGTCCCGTCTGCGGTTGGATCATGACAGGTGTTGCCGCTATGACCGCCTTCTATATGTTCCGTCTGTACTACGGTATCTTCTGGGGTACGGAGAATAAGGAGGCTCATGAGCATCATACCCCGCATGAGGCACCTTGGACGATGACATTCCCGCTCATCTTCCTGTCGGTAGTGACCTGCCTGTGTGGCTTCTTGCCTTTCGGTCATTTCGTTTCCGCCAGTGGTCAGGCGTATGACATCCACCTCGACTGGAGTGTTGCCGCCACCTCTATTGTGATCGCTGTCTGCTCTATCTGTCTCGCCACCTATATCTATAAAGGTGAGAGTCAGCCCATCGCCGACCGTCTGTATAAGACGTTCCCGAAGTTGCATCAGGCAGCCTATAAGCGTTTCTATCAGGATGAGATATGGCAGTATGTCACTCACCGCATCATCTTCCGTTGCGTCTCCAAGCCTATTGCTTGGTTCGACCGTCATGTGGTTGACGGCACCTTCAACTTCCTTGCTTGGGGAGCCAACGAGGCTGGTGAGTCTATTCGTCCTTGGCAGAGTGGTGATGTGCGTCAGTATGCCGTATGGTTCCTGACGGGCACCGTGGCACTCACGCTCATTTTGCTGGCGATTTAATAGCGATATAACGAATTAACGAAATAACGAGATAACGAAAAATGAATATATTAAGTCTTTTCGTAATAATTCCTGCCCTGATGTTGTTAGGTCTCTGGCTTGCCAAGAACCTCAATCAGGTGCGTGGCGTGATGGTGGCTGGTGCCTCTTGCCTGCTTGCCTTGTCGGTATGGCTTACCATCTATTTCATCCAGCAGCGCAGTGCAGGTAATACCGATGTGATGCTGCTGACAGCCTCCATCCCCTGGTTTAAGCCTTTGAACATAGCCTATTCCGTAGGTGTTGACGGTATCTCCGTGGTGATGTTGCTTCTGTCGAGCATCATCGTATTCACGGGAACGTTCGCCTCTTGGCAGTTGAAGCCCATGACCAAGGAGTATTTCCTGTGGTTCACCCTCCTTTCTACAGGTGTGTATGGCTTCTTCATCTGCACGGATATGTTTACCATGTTCATGTTCTATGAGGTGGCGTTGATTCCCATGTACCTGTTGATTGGTGTATGGGGTAGTGGTAACAAGGAGTATGCCGCCATGAAACTGACGTTGATGCTGATGGGAGGCTCCGCCCTGTTGATTCTCGGTATCTTGGGTATCTACTATTATAGTGGTGCCACGACGATGAATGTCAATGCCATCGCCGCTATGCACAATATCCCGGTAGAGACCCAGAAGGTGTTCTTCCCCTTTATCTTCATCGGCTTTGGTGTGCTGGGTGCGTTGTTCCCCTTCCACACATGGTCGCCTGACGGTCATGCCTCAGCGCCTACGGCAGTGTCTATGCTGCATGCCGGTGTGCTGATGAAACTCGGAGGCTATGGCTGTTTCCGTGTCGCCATGTACCTGTTGCCGGATGCCGCCAACGAACTGGCGTGGATATTCCTGATCCTGACGACCATCTCTGTCGTATATGGTGCTTTCTCCGCCTGTGTACAGACCGACTTGAAGTATATCAACGCCTATTCTTCCGTGTCACACTGTGGATTGGTGCTCTTCGCTTTGCTGATGATGACCAAGACATCCTGTACGGGTGCTATCCTGCAGATGTTGTCACATGGTCTGATGACGGCACTCTTCTTCGCCCTCATCGGTATGATCTACGGACGTACCCATACCCGTGACATCCGCTATTTGGACGGTTTGATGAAGATCATGCCTTTCCTTGCCGTGGGCTATGTGGTGGCTGGTCTTGCCAACCTCGGTCTGCCGGGTTTCTCCGGGTTTATCGCTGAGATGACGATCTTCGTCGGCTCGTTCGAGAATGCCGACCAGTTCCATCGTATCGCCACGATTATCGCTTGTACCTCTATCGTCGTTACAGCGGTCTATATCCTCCGTGTGGTAGGTAAGATCCTGTATGGCGAGGTGAAGAACGAGCATTATCTGGAGTTGACGGACGCCACGTGGGACGAGCGAGTCGCAGTCATCTGCCTCATCGCTTGTGTCGCTGGTCTCGGCTTGTTCCCACTCTGGGCAAGCAATGTCATCTCTGATGCCGTAGGACCTATTTTGGCTAACATCATTTAAAAAAGGAGGGTATAAGATATGAATTACGG
This sequence comes from Prevotella sp., assembly GCA_017470055.1. Lineage (GTDB taxonomy): Bacteria > Bacteroidota > Bacteroidia > Bacteroidales > Bacteroidaceae > Prevotella. The sequence continues at coordinate 19,307 of JAFUFD010000073.1, forward strand.
ACAATTCTTGAATATGATTCCAGAGGTGACACTCACAGTCATCTTGATTCTCGTCTTCCTCGCCGACATGCTTTGCAGTCGTGACCGTTGTGTGAAGATAAAGACCATGCAGGTATTGGTTAGCCTCCTGTTGTGTGCCCAGTTATTTGCCTGTGCCATGGCGGTTCCCGCCACAGCCTTTGGTGGGATGTATGTCGCCTCGCAGGCTGCTAATGTGATGAAGATGATTCTGACATTGGGTACACTTGTTGTGGTGATTATGGCACAGCCATGGCTGAGGAATGAGGCAGGCAATAGGGTGGGTGAGTTCTATGAACTGGTAGTGTCTACCCTCCTCGGTATGTTTATCATGACATCCAGTGGTAACTTCCTGATGTTCTTCCTCGGACTGGAGATGGCAAGTGTGCCCATGGCCTGTCTCGTTGCCTTCGACAAGTGGAAGAAGAACTCAGCGGAGGGCGCTGCCAAGTATATCCTCGTCGCTACCTTCTCAAGTGGTGTGATGCTCTATGGTATCTCATTCGTCTATGGTGCTACTGGCACGCTTTATTTCGACGATGTGGCGCAGCGTATCGCTTTCTTCTCGCAGTTTAAGAGCCAGGTGCCCATGATGCTCATGGGACTGGTGTTCTTCTTCAGTGGACTGGGCTTCAAACTCTCGCTCGTACCGTTCCATTTCTGGACGGCTGACACCTATGAGGGTGCTCCTACACCTGTGACGGGCTATCTGAGCGTAGTTTCCAAGGGCGCCGCAGCCTTTGCGCTGATGGCAATCCTCGTGAAGGTGTTCGCTCCGCTTACCGAGTATTGGGACTATCTGCTCTATATCGTCATCGTGCTGAGCATCACCATCGCCAACCTCTTTGCCATCCGTCAGAAGGAGTTGAAGCGCTTCATGGCGTTCAGTTCTATCTCTCAGGCTGGTTACATCATGCTTGCCGTCATCGGCAGCAGTCAGATGGGTATGGCGTCGTTGATGTACTATGTGCTGGTTTATGTAGTCGCCAATATGGCTGTGTTTACTGTGATTAGCACGGTAGAGCAGAACAATGGCGGTACGACGTTGATGTCCAGTTATGATGGTCTCTATCAGACGAATCCGAAACTGGCGTTCCTGATGACACTTGCCCTGTTCTCACTGGCAGGTATTCCTCCGTTCGCTGGTATGTTCTCGAAGTTCTTCGTCTTCATGGCGGCAGCGCAACAGGGCTCATTCTGGGCTTACTTTGTCGTTTTCATCGCCTTGATCAATACGGTGGTGTCACTATACTACTACCTGCTGATCGTCAAGGCAATGTATATCAAGTCGTCGGAGAGTCCGTTGCCTACGTTCACGACGGATGTCAATACACGTATTGCCCTTGCCGTTTGCACGGCGGGTATCGTCCTGTTCGGCATCTGCTCATGTATCTACGACTGGTTGTTTGCCTCCTCTGTGATGTAAAAAGCAATCGTTATCAAATAAAGAAAGTGCGTCTTCGGATGCACTTTTTTTATTGCTTTTTCTTGATATAAATCATCGAAACCGACTCTTTTGGGTATTTTGTATACGAAGACAATGCTAACGAATGTAAAAAGTCCTTACCTTTGCAGCGCAATTCAGAAATAGAGTTGCAGTTAAAAATTTAGGATAATTATTAATTAAAAAGGTAAAAAGAATTATGAAAAAGATTATGATGACTCTCGTTGCCGTTGCTATGGCAACAACAATGAACGCTCAGGCTTACATTGGTGGTGGTATCGGTTTCCAGACGACCTCACAGGGTGATGTTACTAATACTGTTATTAAGTTGATACCTGAGGTTGGTTACAACCTTGATGCGAACTGGGCAGTAGGTATCGCCCTTGGTTATGGTCACACCAAGAACTCTGTTGAGGTGAATGGCGTTGAGACCAGTGTTAAGGCTGACGTATTCGCAATTTCTCCATACGCTCGTTACACTTTTGCGAAGTTCGATAAGGTAAACCTTTTCGTTGATGGTGGTCTGTCTTATACTCACACGAAGGCTGGTAATGACAAGAACAACACTTTCGCTATTGGTTTCAAGCCAGGTGTTGCTGTTAACCTGAACGACAAACTGAGTTTCGTTGCTCACGTTGGTTTCTTGGGCTACCAGAACAGCAAGGATGATTACGATGGCGCTGAGGCTGCTAATACCTTTGGTCTCGACCTTGATGGTTCAAGCCTGACCTTCGGTCTGTACTACAACTTCTAATCAAAGGAAAAGCATTATATTTAAATAAATTTCCTGACTTGGGGTGCGTCTTCGGATGCACCCTTTTCTTTTCTTGATAAATTCTTGACAAAAGGACTCTGATATTTCTCGTGAAATTCACCAACTCCAATCTTGGTCTCAAATACGCAAATCTCAGAGGGTTGTCGTAATTTATTGATAATGAGGCGGTTTTGTACTTTGAAGGCTTTTCGGACCCCAAAAATACCCCTAAAAAGGTGCAAAATAGCAGGTAACTCACGATTTTTTGTAGCCTTCTGACGGAAAAAGGTAGGCTCTTCCCGACCAATAGTAGCCTCCTCACGGTCGTGAGGAGCCTACTATCGTCCCTCGAAGGTACGTTCTTCCTCTTTTTTAGCCCTGAAAAGTCCCGTTTTCTGCCCCTAAAAATCATAGAAGCACCAAAAGTCCATACACGTTTTTCGACCAAAATCCTTGACAATAGTTGCGGTCAATTGGGATGGTTTCCAATCTTGCGGTATAAGCGAAACGCTCCCTTTTGCGGGGGAGCGTTTCGATGTTTATATTTATAGGATCTCATCTGTGCCGCTATCGTAATCATCATCAATATCGACACTTCTGACATCATCAGAACCACCGCCACTAATGATAAGAAGGGGCTGGGTCTGAATCTCAACGACCTCCATAATAGGAGTTATGTATGGATGTAGATATTTCATTGCTTCTTCGTATTAATGTACTTCCTTCCGTTTCTGATAATAATTCCCTTCGTGTGCTCACTGACAGGTAATCCCTGTATATTATAGGCAGGAGAAGTCAGTGTTGCAGGCTCTATTGGTACAAGGTGAATACCCGTCACATCATCCATCTCGATGGTGAGGTTGCGCGCCTCACTGGGAATAGACAGATAAGCACGACCACCAGGAACCTCAGTGTCGTTAGCCAATTTTCGGAAAGACAGGTCGCCAGTGTTCTTGTCTTTACTAAATACGTAGTTGCCTGCCGCAACATTGCCTGTTTCTAAATGTGGCATCAGTGCATTGTTTTCAATCGTGGGTGGAATCGATGTGGCAAGAGGGATATTCTTGGTGACCTCTGTGCCGACAGTCCCTTGCAGGAACAACCCTGTCGCAGCAGGAACAGCGTTATTAACCTTCGTCATGGTCACTTTATTACCATCCACAGTTGCGGTATATACCTTAATATTACTATTCGTAAAGTCAAGAGCATAAGGTGAAGAGAACGTTGCATAGCCCGCACTACTTATCGTCACAGGTACGTCATCCAGTTTCTGGATGTAGATTAGATCTACCCAGTTCTGGCTATTACCTGTTCCTTGAGTCGACGAAATTGTGATAGGTGTATCCTCTTCTAACGTGAAAGGACTCGTGGTATAAATCGTAAGACTTTCAGTTGATTTTGTAGGCGTAAGAGACCCAATAGAAGTTCCACCAGCCTTGAAAGAATAAGTGGCAGGTGCGTTGGTGGATCCTATAATAGCAGTTAACTGATATTGTCCAGCAGGAAGGGTTGTCACGGTAGTGCTTCCTTGGGTTTCACTTTTAAAACCACCTGCAGTTCCCATAGAACCAAGTGTCAGTGCAAAACTCTGTCCTTGGCCTTTATCAAAAGAGGTGTTGGTCCAGCGTCCAACCCCTTCAACATCCTCACCTTCTACATAGAAAATGATATTTGTTGCAGTTAATGTGTTATAATTAATTGTGCGCTCAATATTCTTATTTGATAGTGAAAATGTGAGTTCCTCGCCATAATGTAACTGATTGCTGTTATTACTCCTTGCTACTGTCTCATAAAGATTTGTTCCTTTGAGCAGATAGCGGGGATATAGGAAACGGTAGTTCAAATCGGCAGTCTGTGCGGGGAAAACAATACTTCCGATATTGTCACCCATATTTGAGGTTGCCGTTAAGGTGAAATCAGACATGACAGTGATGGTCAATTCATCGGAAAGCCCCGTTTTTCCGCCGTTCTCTGTGTCGTCTGTAGCCTCAGCAGTGAAGACGATATCGCCCACTAGACTTGGTGTAAAGGTGTAAGAGCAAGTTGTTGGATCAGTAGTGGAACTCTCTGCAACAACTTCATCATTTGAGTTCTTGATCACTGTTTTGGTAATGGTTGCTGTTTCTTTAGCAGTTGCATTCGCTGTGATAGTCACCTCTTTGTCGCTGTCATTCGTCATGTCAACACCAAAGTCTCCTGTTGTGAATGCCACATCGGGAGTAGATTCATCATATTCACCTGTCTTAATTAGGTATAGATAATCAACCCAGAAAGAGCCACCACTATTTACGGCCTCGATAGTCAGAGGTTGCTCAGTTTTAATGGTAATACCTTCTTTACTATATTCTTTGATATAGCCAGACACATCTTCTGTTGTCAATGACAAGACGGACTTGTCGCCCACCTTAAATGTGAATTGTGCAGTGCTACTGGTGTGAGTATCACCAATGGCAGCGACAAGTGTGTATTTGCCTTTTGGGATGTTAGTGACAGTAACAGGGCTTTTGACCTCTCCTGCTGCTCCGTTTGACGCAAAGCGTAACGCAAAGGCTTCACCAGAATTTTCAGTAATTTTGCTAATGTCTCTGGTCGCAATTGTTACGCCCGTAATATCCTCTCCTTCTATATAATAGGAGACACCAGTTATTGCTGTGGCTGCGTAATTGAGAGTTTCTACTTGGTTTGTACCAGTAGGAGTATATGACTTTACATAGTTGGCAGATTTATCTTGAATATTCGATGTGTTCTTTGCTGCCTCATACAACTTATTCTCACTTAAGATATACCTTGGATACTTGTAGAATACTTTATCATTAGTGTCAGAAGCACCTTCTAACAAAGTTGTGCCAAAACTATTTTTGATAGTATAAGAGTAATTGGGTTCTGCATCCAACTGGGACTGATAAGTATTCTTGTCAGCACCAGGTACTAATAAGTCAATTAGATATTGTATATCACGTTTTAGATATTCATTATGCAAATGACTACGATACAATGGTAAGAGTTGTGAGATGTATTTTTGTGTACTGGTTTCAATACCGAAATTGATTACGAAACGCCCTCCTTCAGTATCCTTTGCTGCTCCTCCAGTAACAACATTGTCAGAGAATGTACAGTCAGTTCCATTGGCATCAGTGACACCAGGGATATTAATGGTCATCTCACGGAATTGACTCTTCTTGTATCTAGGCACTTTAACCTGAAATGTCAGCGTGCCGTTGGCATAACTGACGTTTTGTATTGATGCTTTATGGTAGAGATAATAGTACTCCCACACCTCATCGGCACCAGCGACCCAGAACTGGTCTTTCTTGGCTGACGTGCCAGATTGTGAGATATCCTTCAGAAGCGTAAGTGCTGCGTTTGTCATGCCATGGGTGCCGCCCAATATCATTGATGTGCCATCGGCTGTGTCAATATAATTTTCCCTCAAGGTGTTCTCATGATCCATGAAGAAGAAACGCTCCCATGCTCCAACAGGCTTGTTGGCAAAGGTGGTAGGCAATCCGTTTTCAGTATTAGTCCAGTAGGAAAGGAGTTTCGACTGTGGAGGGTATCCATCAGAGGCATTCTGGTAGATATTCCAACAGACCTCGTCAGAGGCAATACCGGCTGCCATGTAATTCTTGTTGCCGTTGGGCTCGACTACGACCTTTAGCCCATAGCCAGTGATGTTCTCCATGATGTCGCTTTGTATGGGCAACTGTTCTCTGATGTATTGCTGTTTTTGCTCGTCCGTAGAGACACCGCTGGGCCAATTGTCGGCTACGTCGTGCTGTGCAAAACTCCATCCTGTGCGCACCATGGTCTTGGCCATATTAGGGTTGATGAAGTTATAGTTCGCATTCTCAATTTTGTAGGGCATGATGGCACTGGTGGCCGTAAACCGGCGCACGCCCCCCGTTCCATCGCTGTATGTAAGTGGCTGCCAAGAGGTGGCTGTCAGTTCTGGCTCTTGCCACGACTGTGTAGTGGTGTTGTAGGGGGCTTCGAGTAGGGTCATCGGGTCATCCAACTGACCGAAAAAATCGCTGTGAAAGACAGGGTACCCATTGAAGAAAGCCCAGTTACGGACAAACTCCACTCGTCCCATGTCATCACTAGTGATACTAAGTGGACAAAGTTTGTTGTATTTTACCCTTGCAAACTCTGGTTTAGCATCGCTTATGGATGTTTTTACCATAATCGTCACGATATCATAGGTCACGCCATCAATTTCCTCTGTCTGTGCCCAGATAGAGGTACTAGTGAGTAATGTGATAAGAAACAGGACAATACTTTTCTTGCAAACCATTTTATCTCTCTCCATTATTAATCGATTCATAACAGGCTGCAAAGGTAGTGAAAATTGTTGTAACAGCCAAATGATTTACTTGCTATCTTCTGGTTATCCAAAAGAACTGATTTTAAGTGCAGAGACGTAAACTTATGTATAATTATTGCAACTCACGTTTCTTAGGTTTTGATGCCTTCCATCACGTGTTAGTAAGCCTCCACCGCAAGACTATCATGCCTTCGATTGAGGAGCGGGCAGTCTCCGATGACTGATGGAAGACTCTTATATCAAGGATGGAAGGCTCTTGTCTTCACTATCGGAGGCTTTAGTGACGGAAAAAGATTTTAGAAACGGATTAACTTGTTATACAAAGCGGGCTTGCGGGCAATGAAGTATCTCATGCCTTTGGTAGTGTAGAAATAGGTGAGGAAATAGATGAGCAAGAGGGGAATGTAGATGAGCAATCCGTAACCAATCATACTGAGCATGCTGGTTGCCTTTGGCTCCATCACGGTATAGCGTAACAGCAGTGTGATGGCAATAAAGACGGCAAAGATGGTGTAGTAGGGGAGCATACCCCGCCAATAGACCATGACACTCTTATGCAGTCCTCGTGAGAAGAGGAAATAGGGCTTCCAGAACATGGCGATGAAGAAGACACTGACGATCTTTCCTAACAGGATGCCAACGATACCATAGAAAGGAGCCAGACAGAGGGTTACCGTCAGGTTGACGGCAAGTTCCGTCCATGCTGCCCAGACATCGGAGAAAAGTCCATGGGCAGAGATATACATCTCGACAACACCACGTGACAGCATGATGAAGATGTTGAAAATCAGCAGATAGACGATGAGGTCACTCAATCGGTACTGAGCACCAAACCAACAGGTAATGAAGGGCTGGATGAACAGTAATAAGCCGAAGACCACCATGCCGACTATCAGGAAACGGATAGCCGTGAGTTCCCAGAATACCTTCATGGTATGCTCGTCGTCACCCTCTGCCACCAAGTTACCGATACCAGCGTTCATGCCATCGCTGAGGATATTCACCAGGAAATTGAGTTTACTGGTGATAATGGTGTAGTTGCCATAGAACGCCACCTGCACCACTGACACGAAAGTACCCACGAGAATCTCGTCACTACGGTAGAGAATGAAATCCTTGATGCGCTGTACGAATATCTGGCGTGTCTTACGAAGTACCTCCGGATATTTCTTGAGGTTAGCCTTTCCCTCCCTCAGACTGATGCGCAACCACGGGTATTCCTTGCGGATGCGGTAGTTGAAGACGATACAGCCGATGATGGTGAACACCAGTCCTACGACCACCCATAACCACAGGTTGCGGTAATAGTAGGCGAGGATGATCTGCGCCACACTCTGGATGATGGCTATCGACTGGAAGTAGGCGTTGACAACATACTGGCGTTGGTTGGCGCTGACCAGCAACTGGCGGTAGTTGAAGATATAACCCACCATTGCCGTGGCAAGGAAGGAATAGAAAGCGAAGTAGACGAGGGGCAGTCCCGTAGACAGATTTCTAAACCACCACGGGAAGAAAAGGCTGACGACCAGACCGCCGATACCGATGATGCCACCGATGCACCGATAGAGGAAGGCGAGCATCGACATGATCTCGTTGATCTTCTCATGGTTGTTCTCCTGCAAAGGCTTATAGAGGAAATAGACAATGCTCGTGCCGATTCCTAACTCCGCCACGCTGAGGAAACTCATGATATTCATGAGCATACCCGTCAGTCCGATAAACTCTGCGCCTAAGCAGTTGAGGAACACCTTACGGGAGAAGAAGGCAAGAAATAAGGAAAGCACATAGAAAAACATGCCTACCTTGATGTTCATCACACTTCTATGTACTCGCTCGCTCATTCTCCGTGTGTGGTATGTATGAAGTTCTTGTTGCGCTTATCCATGCGCATGATGTTCTTCAGCATCTTCCAGGCAAGTTTTGGAAAACTGATCAGTTTGCCAAAGACAGTGCTGGTGCGCATCTGGGATGGGATGGCAGTGTAAAGGGAGAGACATAAAACCAGCAGGAGTGCCCACCACTTGATGCTCCACATAGGGGCGAGCAACAGCATCAGCACTGCAAAGAGCGTGAGGACCATCAGCAGGACAGATCTCGGAATCAATGCCTGCTGCACTGTCTTGTCTATATAATTGAGGTTGCAGGTCTTGATGGCTCGTGGAATATAGGGCAGCATCAGCAACAGTGTCTGCAACTGTCCGTTGAGCCAGCGGAGCCGCTGACGCTCGAAATTATCCTGACTGCTCACCTTCTCGTCGAAGACATGGATGTGTTCCTCAAACTTGATGTAGATATTCTCCTTCATCAGCAGTGCCTCCAACTCACGATCCTCTACAGCGGAGTCGAGCAAATGGACGTGCTCCTGGAACCAGCCATAGTCGAAGCACATACCAGAGCCGATAAGTGCCGACGACATCCCTATCGTGTTATGTGCCTTGCGGAAGATGGTGTTGTTAATCTCCTCGCTGACCCCGTCCAGTACGGCAATGTTGTTATTGCTGTTCTTGGCGCAGCGGTGGCATTGGATAGCATGGAACCCCTGTTGGCAGGAGGCGTTGACTTTCTCCAAGAAGTCTGGTAGCACCGCATTGTCCGCATCCATGACGATGACATAGTCGTAGGTCTTCTCCGTATGGCTTATCGCATATTGCAACGCCTTTGCCTTGCTGCTCTTCTCAAACTGGGGGAGAAACAACGTGACAGGGAGTTGGCGCAACTGGTCGTTGGTTGACTCCTGCATGTGGTCGGAGATGACGACAATATGGTAAAGGTTATCGGGATACTTCTGGTCGAGAAACTGTTTGACGGCATACGTGATGACCGCATCCTCACGATAGGCGGGAAACAGGACCAAGAAGGAGGATTGGGCAATCTCAAAGGTACTATACTCTTTCTTCTTCCGATGAAATAAGGAAATCAGAGCGAAGAAACAAACATAGGCAACAGAGGGTGCTAAGAGAATCCATAGTACCCAGTCGATGATATGTATGAGCGTCCACATTATTTACCTCTGTTCTTTTTCTTTTTTTCTTTCAATGCTTTCTTCTCTCGTTTTCTATTCTCCCGCTCTTGCTCCTTCTCCTCTAAGTAATCAGCGATCTTGGAGAGTCCGGGGATGGTCTTCATGAAGATGAGAGGAGTCTTGAAGAAGGTGCTGTCCCAGTCGTCATCCACCAGATAGTCGGGCGTCGCCAATGCAAAGATAAACAGTACGACGGCGAAGATTGCCCACCATTTGAAGACCAGTGTCATATAGACCATTGGCATGATGATACTCATGAGGATGATAATCACCATCATCACCAAACGGGGTAGTATCATCCACTGGATAATCTTGTCAATCAGATTGTATTGCTGGTTTAGCAGCGCTCCAGGCAGATACATGAGGTTGCGGAAGAACGCATTATAATGTGCCTTGATCCAGCGCTTGCGCTCTTTGTTGAAAGCCTCGGAGGTGCGTTTCTTCTCGTCAAAGACATACACTTGGTCAAAGAAATCAACATAGATATGCTGGCGAACCAATAATGCCTCTATCTCCTTGACCTCCCAAGGTGTCTTGACCTTGAAGATATTCTCCTTAAACCAGTTGAAATCATAGGCGTTACCACCTCCACTAAGACCCGCAGAGAGCCCGATGGCAACATGCCCACGGCGGAAGATGGAGTTGTTGATCTCCTCGAAAACGGCGCCTAATCGGGCGGTAACCGTATCTCTGTTACGGGAGAGGCGGTGCATCTGTATCGCCTTGGTGCCCGCCGCCTCAAAGGCATCGTTTGCCAACTCCAGGAACTCAGGCTCTACAACACTGCCACCATCCAATACGATGACGATATCATAGATCTTGAATTGGGGCAGGTTATTGATGGCAAGTTGGAGTTCCTTCGCCTTGGTGCTCTTCTCAAACTGAGGAGTCAGCAGGGTCACAGGCTCCTGGGCAAGTCGGAAATTGGTCATTTCATCACATTGGTCGGCAATGACGGTGATGTCAAAGAGCCGCTGGGGATAGGTCTGACCGAGAATGGATTTCACGGTATAGATGACATCAGGATTCTTGTATGTCGGAATCAATACAATGAAACGGTTCTGGTGCTTCGTCTTGGGAAGGTCGGGCTTGCGATAGAACAGTGACATCAGCGCATAAAAGAGCATATACAGCACGGTCAATGCCACAAGACCGAAGAGCACCCAGTCAATGATGTATAGTATCAGCCAAAAATCCATATCTTTATTGCGTTATAAAATCCATAATTCCTTTTGTGGTTGCCTTGAGTAGGTCGGTTCTCCCTTTGCAAAGAGACTTCAGGATGTCTCTTGTGGCTACAATGCCCGTCAGATAACAATAGGTCAGGTATTTGACACCTCCTTGAATATTACGCTTGGCAAAGAGCAGCCGGTTGCGAGTGATATAGTAGGTCTTTAAAGGCGACATCTGCCCTGTGGTCTGACTCTCCTTGTGGTACACCGTACAATCAGGCTCATACCATATCTCATAACCCGCACGTCGGAACATCTCCGACCAGTCGAGTTCCTCGTAATAGAGGAAATAGCACTCTGGCATCATGCCCACTTTCTCTATCACCTCACGCTTTACCATCATTGCCGCCCCATGGGCATAGGGAGTAGGATGTGCCGTGTCATATTGCCCTTTGTCCTCCTCACCGAATCCTATCGACTGGTTGCGCAGGGTGATGGGGGAGAGGGGAGTATACCCTGTAAATTGGATAAGACGGTCGCCCCAAGAGAAACGTATCTTCGGACATACCATCCCTATCTTCTCGGAAGACTCCAGACGGTCAATAAGCGGTTGGAAGAAATGTCCTCCCTTTATATATAATAAGGTGTCGTTATTCAGGAAGAAGAGATATTTCCCATGAGCCGCCTGAATACCAAGGTTATTACCTCCAGCAAAGCCGAGGTTCTGGCTGCTACGGATGACGGTGACTTGCGGATAGCGTTGCTCTATGGTGGTTGCTTCATCTTGGGTTGAGGCATTATCTACTACGATTACCTCTAATGACTCGTCATCAACAGGTAATGTGTCAATCAACTCACAGGTGTCCTTCAGCCCGTTATAGTTGATGGTAATGATAGATAATAACTTCTCAACCTCCAACTCTTCAATGTTTCAGTTCTTCAACTCTTTAATTCTTCTCAAACTCTTGACGCTTTTTTCTTCTCTAATTTCAGTCGCTCCCGCTCCTGCTGCTCGGCAAACCGTTTCTCCTCCATCTTTATCCAGTCGTCTTCTATGAAAGGGAGGATATATACGATGGAGAGTCCGCCATAGAATATCAGACAGTTCGGAAACTGCATCAGGATCTGGTTGGCATAGCCTCCCAATTGTATCGCCACAAAAGCACAGCACATTCCTGCACCAACCCCCATCAGCGAGCGACTCTTTAGGCGGAACATCGTGATATAGCAGGCACCTCCTAACATAAGTAACATCGTAATAACGAAAGTAGTGATGCCAATACGTCCCGCATGTACCCAGATATAGACATACTCTGAGTCGGGAGGAATGGTAGACAACTTTCGGAACTTATTGTTTGCAGGAACATTATCATAGTTCGTTCCGATACCGATACCCCATGGCGCATCTTGGATATACTTTCGGATTGCTGCCTGGTTGATGGTACGTACATTAGCAGATGCGTCATTCTTGTTGAAGGCTGAACGCATACGACGAATCTGTCCGTTGCCCTGTCCAATGTCTGTGAATGCAAGGAAGACATAGGCGAATCCCGCAAAAAGAATCACAGGAACTGCTATCTTAACGGATTTGGAAAGGACGACATAGACCATTATTCCCGCAAAGAGACAGACGATGGCAGTACGTGTTCCTGACGCAAACATTCCCCAAATAATGGCAAAGGCCGTGAACAGGAAGAAATAACGGTCTCTTTTAATCTTCGTGGTGATAGAGAACACGAAGAAGGCAACTGCAGCAGCGGCTGCATTACAACCATAGTTTGCCGCATCGTTAAAGGTGGAGAAATAACGGGTGATACCATTCACGATGTGGGTTCGTCTTCCCACCGTCTCCATCCAGATGTTCTCTGGCGTGGTGAATCCAATTTTCTGTTGTTTCCAGGTCCAGAAAACAGAGAAAAGGCTAAAGAGTGCCCATACCCATAGATACTGATGTAATATCTTTGGTGTGGAGACATAGAGCGAGAAAACCAAGAAGATATACAACAACTGGAATGCCATCAAACGGGCTCCACTATACCAGTTGCCGACATTGATACCCAGGTCACAAGTGTCGTTGAGTACTTCCAACGTACAAAATCCGCACCAGGCGATAAGGGCATACAACATCAGATTGGCGGTCCGCTCAAATTTGGGTTCTTCCCGGGCATCTACAATGGCGATTCCGATCAACAGCAATTCCAGCAACTCATTATACATAGAGGTGGGAATACCATGAGGAAGCATCTGCTGTTTACCGAAGAACATCACTGTGTAGTTGATAGCAAAAAGCGCCCAAAAAGCAGACATCTTCCATGTGAAGGCAGCATAGACCGCTAAGACCAGAAAAGGGGACATGCAGATCATTGCAAAAGCACTGAAACCTGCATTGATAAACTGGTAGATGGCTAAACCAAACAAGAGAAAGAGCAATAATGCTCTTCCTCTGTTCTCTTGGGTATATGTCGCAATCCCTTTGTTCATTTAGTGTTGCTTACTTGGCATGACTGTTTTCCGTTGCTGTCAGACCTAATTGCGACATGCGGTAGACGAAATTGTTGAACTTGGTGTAAGGTGGCAACTGCCCAACGAATTCCTCCACAGCATATCGGCTCGCCTCTGTCAAGTACATGAACAGGCTGTCCTTATGCTCCTCGTCCAGCATAGCCTCCACTTCCTTCAATGCTTTCTGGTCGACATCCTTCCAAGTGCGGTTGGCACGTGTCACCATCAGGTTGACTGTTGCCATGTTCAACAGGGAAGGCGCAATAGAATTCTCGTCCAAGCATGGATACTCAATGATGGCAATCTCCTCTGGTAAGATATCCGGACAGAGATCCTTGATACCGTTTGCCATAATGAACTTGCTGTCCTCGGCAAGGAAGTCCTCATCATAAGTCAGACGGCGAACTTGCAGACCAATGGATATCCAATAGTTCTCCAACTCCTGGGCAAGGAAACTCTTGCCGTTACCAGAGTCGGTGGAGATTAAGTTCAATACATTCTGCTGCCCCTCCTTGAATTTTGGCAATAATGCCTTACTCAACTGGCGGAGTGACATGTCGGCAATCGTCTTGTTGAAACGGCGATAGCGCAGGTTGCTCTCCTTCGGGTAACAGCCCATGACGGGAATCTTTGTGATACGCTCCGAACGCATGCGGTCACGCAAGGTACGGTCGAGCAGTTCGATGATGAAGAAGTAGAGTGCTGTCAACATGAAAGTCAGCAGGAAGGCTCCCAATAGAACCATCAAACGGTTGGTAGGCTGAGCATTCAATGGGAACATCGGTGGGTTCAGCACACGAAGTGTCGCTGTCGACATCTGTAGGTTCTTCTGACGCAGACGAGCAGCGTTCAATGCTTTCAGCATCTCCATATAGTTACCCTCCACGAAACTGATATGGCGGTCCTTACGATCCAGTGTGGCTCCGATAGGAGAGTAGAACAGGTATTGCTGATCCAGACGCTGGCGCATCACATCGGTGGCTGACATCTCTGCTCTTGCTTTCTCCATCAACAGCATCTGCTCCAACCATTTGTCAATCATATCCTTTGCCTTGACACCCGTCTCTGTGCTATAGGTGCCTGCCTCGATCTCATGGGTCAGGTCCTTGACGGTATTAGTGGTAGCCTGCAACTCACGCTGCGCTTTCTGCATCTCCTCTTGTGCCTCATTGTTCAGGTCACCACCTTCTCCTGCCATCAGGCGGAGGTTAGAGATACGGGACTGCAGACGAGAGATGTCCTTAATTTGATCGGTGAACTGCTTGTTGGCACGAATCACACGGGCACGGTCGCCCAACTGACGCTCCAGATAGTCCATCAATGCCTTGGACGTGGTGTAGTCCATCAACTGCTGGTTTTGGAAATTCTGCTGTTGCTGATCCAATACGGTCAACTGCTTGGTTTGCTCACCATAGTTAATGATACGCTTGGAGATGTTGTAACGAATCAAGTCATCCTCTGCACTGGTAAGGATACGGTACAGACGAGCAACCTCACGCTCGAAGAACTTAATGACGTTATTCGTCTCACCAAAACGAATCTGCTGATAGTGACGGGCAAAAACCTCATTGAGAATATCCAGTGTGTTATAGGCAATACCTGCATCGTTTGCCGAATAACCAATATCTATGATATCGCTTCGATCTAACTGCAAGACTTTCAGTCTGGAGGTGATACTATTAATGCCAAAATAGGGATGGTAGTTGAGAATACCAAAGATGTAGTTATCTTGTGATGGCTTCTCGTATGCCTTCAAGTTCGCATAGGTCGCAGACTCGCTATTATGGTTGATTAACGCCTTGACATCAGCGGGTACTGACGCATTCAACTGGCGGAAATGCTCTGCAGAGATGTAGTTGTTGTCCTTGTTGGGATTACCATACATCATGCAACGGGCAAACAGACGAAGGGAGACCTCACGGATTGTATTTTCTGTTGTTATGATTAACATGAGGTTGGTGATGTTGGTCTGGGGATTACCACCGGCGACACCTGTACCACCCTCAATGTTATATCCTGTAATCATACCCGTATAGATCGTGGTGTTCGTATCGTATATACGCTCCATGTTTCTGGTCATGAACCATGCCACAATCAATGCAATTAACGGCAAGATAACCAAATACCAACGTATCTTATATAAAAACCTGACGATATATCTGAATAAATCCATAATGCTATGTTTTAACGGTTTCTACTTCTACTGCTTTTCTCGTATGCTCTTGCTGCGCTGGCAGATCTCGATGCCTCGCGGGCATCAAGGCGAGAGGCTTTTTGCTGGGCAGTTTTCTCCGCTCTCTCTAACTGCTGATAACGCTTCTCATCCGCCTTTGACTCCTTGGCGATACGCTTCTCCATTGCTTTGTTCTCACGGCGAATCTGACTCTCAGACTTGTGTATCGTGCCATCCAAGGTCACCTCAGTGGTAGCATTGGTAATAATCGGTGTACGGGAGAGAATCTCCAGAGTGAGAATATCTGTCATAATTTCAGTTTGAAGAACCTGATATTCCTTCACCACGTCCAACTCATGCAATTTTGTCCATGCATAGTCCTCGATGTTCATGTTACCCTGATGGAAGTCCTCCTGGTTCAAGGCACCAGCACCTTGATAGGCAGCAGCACCTTCACTGGCGGTCTTCAAGGTCACCAGCGTATTGGTAATCTTAGCATATAAGGTACTAATCTGAAGTTTGAGATCTTCAAATTTGGCATCCTTCTCTAACCCTGCTTTTTCTGCCTCCAGACGCTTACGCTTGATAGAGGGTGCCCAGTCAAGAATATCCTCCAAGGGAATATTCAGGTTGACACCGACATTCCAATATGCCTGTTCGCTACCGTCCTTCGACTCAAAGATAGGAGTGAAGTTCATGGTACCCATCTGGTTGTTAGTCAACTGGCTGTAAACATCCGTCTTACCATAACTGTAACTGGCATGGGCACGGACATAGGAGAAAATATGGCGCTTCTGTTGGGCGACTTCCGCCTTGGCAAGTTGCTCGGCTTTCTCTAAAGATAAGATGTTGGGATTTTGCTTGGCGTTCTCAAAAAGAACAGAAAGCGGTGGGAGATGGAATGAGGAAAAGTTCAGGGTACTCTCATCGCTGGAGTCAAAGAATCCCGCACTGATACCACTTTCGTCTAAACTTTGAGCATGGGTTGTTGAACCTATGCCAAGTGCAATAGCCAAAAGTAGTAGATGTCTTATTTTGTTCATTTTTTCTAAATGGGTTAGACTATTTTGATTATACGTTTTCCTTTTGTACAAAGGCAAAGAGGGTACGGAAGATAATCTTCATATCCAGTATGAAGTTGTAGGTCTGTCCGTATGTGATATCCAACTGCTTGCGCTCCTCGGCAGACATGTTGCCACCCTTACCACGCTCCTCGACCTGCCATAGACCGGTAAGTCCTGCTGGCGCCATGAAACGGTCGATGCTGGTATCGGCAGTCAGTTTCTCGGCCTCATAGAGTGGGAGAGGACGGTTGCCGACGATAGACATATCGCCCTTGAGAATATTGAAAAGTTGTGGAAGTTCATCAATACTGTATTTGCGGATAAAGCGTCCCACCTTAGTGATGCGTGGGTCGTTCTCTATCTTGACAAAGGCATTGTTGATATCTTCCTCCTTCTGCTTGTTGAAGTCACTCTCTGCCACCACAAAGTCATCACCGATAAGCATAATCTCCTCATCGCTGATCATCATCTCAGACTCCATGCCCATATCCAACATGTCTTGTTCGGCTTCATCACCGAGTGGAGCCGTGATGGTTTTGTGCTCGTCCTCCTCTTCCTTCTCTGCATACTGGTTACTGGTCTTGCTGAGGTCCTTTAGACGCTCTTCGGCATCAACATACATGCTGCGGAACTTCAAGAAGTCGAAAATGGTATAGTTGGTACCTACACGCTTTGACTTGAAAAGGATAGGACCTTTGCTCTCCAACCTGATAGCGATAGCAGTCAAAATAAAGATTGGAGAAAGGATGATGATGGCAAGCCCGGAGAAGATGATGTCGAACAAGCGCTTCCATACGGGAATCTTGAACTTCAGGATCTTATAGCGAGGCGCCTCATCGTCAAAGAGAATATTCTCACGGTCGGAGATGAATTGTATCTTCTTGTTTAATGCCGTCACAGAAGCGTCTTTGTTGATGGTGTCATTGACACCACACTTCATATAGATGCTACGCTCTTCCTCAGACATGTCGTCAGTCAGGAGGATAATATAGACATTACGGCATTTCTTGCGCAGATAGGTGATAGCCGTAATATCCTCGCTACGGACATTGCGGTCGAAAAATACAATAAAATGCTCATTGGATACGTGAGGAGTACATACCTGAGCAGCGTCCTTGTAGGCATTTGTCATTCTGACCAATTGCCCTGGGATGTACTTGAGCCTTTCTTGTGTCTTTGGATTGTTACCTAAGTAAACAACACCTATCATAATAATATATTATTAGAGTTTAGATTAGTTTGGAAGGATCTTCTTGACGCGGATCTTTAACTCCATGGGATTGAATGGCTTGACGATATAATCGACTGCGCCAATCTCCAACAGGCGGATACGCTCACTGGTGGAGTCCTCACTGGAAAGCATGATTACAGGAATATGACGGAACAACTCGTTCTGCTTGATCCACTCCAGGAAATCGTCACCGCGCATGCCAGGCATACGGATATCAGAAATGATAAGGTCTGGTGTGTTGCCTGCTTGAAGCCATTTCACACCTTGCAAGCCGTCGGGTAACCACTGGACATCATAATCACTCATCAAGTAAATCGAGAGCACCTTGGCGATGGTCTCCTTGTCATCTAGTATTAATATTTTTTTCTTCATATATGAATAAAACTTAGTTCTCGGTCATGTTATTCTAATGTGCAAAGGTAAAAAAATATTTTTAATTGTAGTCAAATAATGATAAAAAAATGCCAAAAAAAAGGAAAAAAGTTGGAAATTAAAAATTATTTAGGGAAATTTGGGCTGTTAAACGTATTAATAGTAGAGAATTTATTTTCAACATAATTATGGCAAATAGATATCTATTAGGATTCGATGTGGGCAGTTCTTCTGTCAAGGCATCGTTAGTAAATGCAGACACAGGCAAGTGTGCTGCTGCTGCTTTTTTCCCAGAGAAAGAAGCACCGATCATGGCTGTAAAAGCAGGTTGGGCTGAGCAAGACCCCCAAATGTGGTGGGACAATGCGAAGTTGAGTTTGAAAAAGATTATGGCAGAGACTGGAGCCACAGGGGAGGATATCAAGGCAATTGGTATCTCTTATCAGATGCATGGTTTGGTATGTGTCGACAAAAATCTAAGAGCCTTGCGCCCTTCAATCATCTGGTGTGACTCTCGTGCCGTACCTTATGGCGAGAAGGCTTTCCAGGACCTGGGGGCTGACCAGTGCCTGAGCCATTTGCTGAATTCTCCTGGTAACTTCACGGCAGCAAAACTTGCCTGGGTTAAGGAGAATGAACCGGAAATCTATGCTCAGATTCACAAGATCATGTTGCCTGGTGATTATATCGCCATGCGTCTTTCTGGCATTGCCAATACAACGGTCAGTGGGCTCTCTGAAGGAATGTTCTGGGACTTCAAGAACAATCAGGTGGCTGATTTCCTGATGAAATATTATGGTTTTGACGCATCACTTATCGCCGATATTGTACCTACCTTTGGAATTCAGAGCGAGGTGAGTGCTGAGGCTGCCGCAGAACTCGGGCTGAAAGCAGGTACACCTATTTCATATAGAGGGGGCGATCAGCCAAATAATGCCTTGTCATTGAACGTTCTCAATCCTGGTGAGATTGCTGCCACAGCAGGCACCTCTGGTGTTGTTTATGGTGTTCTTGGTGAGGTGAACTATGATAAGCAGAGCCGTGTGAATATGTTTGCCCACGTGAACCATACGGGTGAGCAGACTCGTCTTGGCGTATTGGGCATCTGCAATGGCACTGGCATCTTGAATGCGTGGATTCATCGTAATATCACTGCGGACATCTCCTATGCTGAGATGAACGACTTAGGGGCTACCGTACCTATTGGCAGTGAGGGTGTTCAAATCCTTCCGTTTGGAAATGGTGCGGAGCGCATCTTGGAGAACAAGGAGATAGGTTGCTCTATCCACAACCTGAACTTCAATCGTCACAACAAGGCGCATCTTGTTCGTGCCGCTCAAGAGGGCATTGTTTTCTCATTCTGCTATGGCATGGAGATTATGCAGCAGATGGGTATGGATATTCAGAAGATTCACGCTGGCAAAGCAAATATGTTCCTGAGTCCATTGTTCCGCAATACACTGGCCGGTGTCAGTGGGGCTACTATTGAACTTTATGATACCGACGGTTCTGTAGGTGCCGCCAAAGGTGCTGGTATTGGTGCTGGTATCTACAAGGATAGTAATGAGGCATTCGCAACGTTGGACAAGTTACAGGTCATCGAGCCTGAGGCTGCTAAGCGTAGTGAGTATCTTGCTGCTTATGCCGCATGGAAAGAGACACTGAGTAAGAACATATAGTTTTGGGGAAGAACTCTGTGAAATGGAGGCTTCAAACGACCCGTTTGAAGCCTTCATTCGTATCGTTTGAAGCCTCCATTTGACTTGTTATTGATATACTTTCGCTTTTTGTTTACCTTGCAGAACGGCAAGGGCATTGAGGGCAAGCGCCTCCATCTCGTTCTCTCCAGGGAAAGTGTAAACGGGAGCGAGGAAAGCGATGCGTCGCCGGAGTTCACTGACGATATAGTCGGAATGTGCCATGCCACCAGTCAGGAGAATGGCGTCGATATTGCCGCATAGGACGGCCGCTTCAGCGGAAATCTGTTTTGCCGTATGATAAAGCATGGCGTCTACCAGCAGTTGCGCATGCTCATCACCTTGCTTGATGCGATCCAATATCTCCCGCATGTTATTTGTCCCAAGATGGGCAGTCAGACCTGCCTGTCCTGCGATACTTTTCAGTAGTTGTCTCTCCGTAAACTTGCCACTGAAACACAAACGGATCAAGTCTGCCGCAGGTAATGAGCCTGCACGCTCAGGTGAGAAAGGCCCCTCACCGTCCAAGGCGTTATTCGCATCAATGGCACGGCCATGCTCATGGGCTGCAACAGAGATTCCCCCTCCCAGATGACAGATAATCAGGTTCAAGTCCTCGTACTCCTTGCCAATGCTGTGGGCATAACGGCGGGCAATGGCACGCTGGTTGAGGGCATGCCAGATACAGATGCGAGGCATCAAGGGCGATCCGCTGATACGAGCCAAGGGTGATAACTCGTCTACCACGCCAGGGTCGGCGATGAAAGCACGGCAATGGGGTATTGTAGCGGCAATCTCATGGGCTATCAGACAACCGAGGTTACAGGCATGGCTGTGCATCACACATCCATGTAGGGTGTCACCCACCATCTTGTCGTTGATTTCATAGACACCGCCGACAATCGGTTTCACCAGTCCGCCACGTCCGATAACTGCGTCAAACTCCAGTGGAATCTCTGTCTGTCGCAACTCGTCGAGAACCAATTGGCGGCGGAAAGCACGTTGTTCCAGCACATCACCAAACTGCGACAACTCTTCCGCATGATGGGTGATGTTACGGAGTAATATGGGCTTCTCGTCGTCATAGACGGCAATTTTCGTCGATGTTGAGCCTGGATTGATGACTAATATCTTCATATCGCAGCCAGTGCAAGTGAGTAATATTTTGATTCGGGACTATCTGCTCTTGACGAGACCACACAAGGACACTGGGTGCCCTGCAGCACCCCTGCCGTCTTAGCGTAGGCAAACAGTGTCAGTGTCTTGTAGAAAACATTGCCCGCTACGATGTCAGGGAAGATAAGCGCGTCTGCTTGTCCGTCAATAATGCTGTGTATCCCTTTCTCATGGAGGCTGACACTGTCAAGTGATGTCTTCAAGTCAAGTGGACCGTCAATCAGACAGCGTCCGAATTTACCCGTCTGTGCCTCGGCAATAATTTCGAGGTAGTCGGCAGTATAAGGAAATGCCTTGGCGCTGACTTTCTCCGCACAGTGGATAAGAGAGATACGGGGTTCCTCGATACCAAGGGCATGACATACGTAGTTTACGTAATAAATCTGTTGTCGTCGCTGTGCTTGGGTTGGGACAGGTATCACTGCCGCATCGGTGAAGAAGAGTAGTTTCTCGTATTTTGGAATCTCTGCCATGGCAACATGGGTGAGTACATGTCCTGGCCGGATGATGCCTTTCTCCTTGTCTAAAATAGCGCGTAGAAGGACATCAGTATTGATCAGTCCCTTCATCAGGATGTCTGCATCCCCGTTCTTGCATAATGCCACGGCACGACGAGCGCATTCTTCCTTGTCGTCTCCATCCACATAGATGGGCTCTATGAATCCCATTTCCTTGCCTTTCTCTACGGCATATCGGGTACTGGCGTCATTGGCAGAGACAACTGCCACTCGCTTTCGGTCGCCCCGCTCTTGCAGGAAGACAATCATGTCGTTTAAGGTTCGGATGGGTTGCATAGGCTTTATTTGTCTTGTCCACTGAATTGCTTGATGCGCTGCTCCTCAGAGAGTTTGCAGATCAGTAGCGTGTCATCATTCTCAGCCACGATATATCCATCGAGTCCTTGGATGACGACTTTCTTCTCCTGAACGGTATGCACCATACAGTTGTGTGACTCTATCATCGTGATATCCTGTCCGATACAGGCATTTCCGTAGAGATCCTGTTTGGTGTTTTGCTGCAACGAGCCCCAAGTGCCTAAATCACTCCATCCGAAGTCAGCGGGACATACAAAGATCTCCTCTGCTTTCTCCATGATAGCATAGTCGACAGAGATGTTCTCACACTCAGGGAACAGACGGTCGATTTCCTCTTGCTCCTTGTCGGTGCCATAGACGGGTAGTAGTGACTCGAAGATTTTAGCCATAGTAGGCTGGTAGATTCGGAAGGCATTGACAATAGTGCTTACATTCCAGATGAAGATACCGGCATTCCAGAAATAGTTGTTCTTGCTGATATATTGTTTCGCCGTCTCCAAATCGGGTTTCTCACGGAACGAGTCGACACGGAACACTCCCTTGTTGCGGAGAGAGTTACTCGACAAGGCTGCCTGAATATAGCCATATCCCGTCTCTGGACGAGATGGTTTCATGCCCAGCGTGACAATGGCGTCGCTGTCACTGGTGAATGCCATACATTCCGAAATAATACGCCGGAACTCACTGGTGTCCAGTACGATATGGTCACTGGGAGATACTACGATATTTGCTTTTGGGTCAGATGACTTGATGCGCCAACTGACATAGGCGATACAAGGGGCAGTATTACGGCGGCAAGGTTCACAGAGGATGTGGTTACGAGGAATTTCAGGCAACTGCTGAGACACGGTATCCACATATTTCTGGTTGGTCACTACCCAGACATTCTCATGGGGTATGATGGTCTCGAAGCGATCTACGGTTAATTGGAGCAGTGTCTTACCAGTACCCAGCACATCGATAAACTGCTTGGGATTCTCTGCGGTGCTCATAGGCCAGAAACGGCTTCCTACGCCTCCTGCCATGATGACCAGATGGTTGTTGATTCTTGCCATAATAATTTTATTGTTAATTATTCGGCAAATATACAAATAATATTTGAAAAGAACGAATCTTACTGTTTTTTTCTTCTCAAGAAGTGACGAATCGTGAGATAAACGATCGCCAATAGGACGACAGCGATGATGATAATCTTGATGTATTCGGCATATTCGCTGATCTTGTCATTAAGTTGCTCCTCGGGCACGATAGCATGCAGATACCATCCTAAGGCGGCAAGAATACTATGCCAAACACCGGCACCAATCGTGGTGTAGAGCAGGAACTTCCAATAGTTCATCTTCGCCAGACCAGCAGGAATGGAGATGAGATGGCGGATGCCAGGGATTAATCGCCCGGTCAGGGTTGCCACGATACCATGGTCGTCAAAGTATTTCTCACTCTTCTCCACCTTCTCCTGATTCAGTAAACACATCTTGCCCCACTTGCTGTTTGCAAAACGGTAAATGACGGGTCTGCCCACATAATAGGCAACCAGGTAGTTGATGGAGGCCCCCAAGTCGGCTCCAATAGTGGCAAATAGTATCACCAGGAAGACATCGAGGTTGCCTCCTGCGGCATGATAGGCAGCAGGTGTCACTACGAACTCAGAGGGGACGGGCACCACCGTACTCTCAAGAAGCATCAGAAACAAGATAGTTCCGTAGTTGAGGTTGGAGAGAAGGGAAGAGATGAGATTCATTGTTTCAATTTGTGATAGATATAACTATAATAGTCTTTTGCAGCCAGTTCCTCAGGAAACAAGCGTCCCAGTACTAGTCGTGCCTCTTGTGGGTCGTTCTCAACTGCCATGCGGAGATAATACAGGAAGTCCTCTGTAAATCCCAAATCCCAACAGCATAGCGCCATGTAGGAATAGGCAAGTTTATGGTCTTCGGTAGGAAATATCGAGAAAAACTTTTGGAAGAGGTCATAGGCGGCCCTGACATATCTGTTCTCATAGAGGGAGATAATGATACGCAAGATGGTAAGAGGGTCATTTTGTGAGCGTTTAATGGCATTCCTAAACACCTTCTCCGCCTCGTCGACACAATCGTTTTCCAGATAAACATGTCCCTTTAGCACGAGAATCTCGATGGAATCGCATTTCAAGTCTAATGCCTTGTCAATATAACTGATAGCCTCGTCTTTCCGTTGAAGAGCACTATAACAGAGTGCAATTTCTTGGTATATCTGTAGAAGAGGAGATGAGTCAGTACCGCAGAGTGCCAATGCTTGTTGAAGAACCTCTATTGCCTCCTCATGGCGGTTAAGGTTTACCAGGCAGGAACCCTTGTGCAACAGACATAACTCATCAGAATGATTGACGGTAGCATAACGGTCGAAATAGCGAATCGCCTCCTCATAATTGCCTGTCTGGTAGAGAACATTTGCCTTTGTCATTAGGGCATCAGTATCTTCAGGGTTGATGGCTAATGAGAAATCGCAACTAGTTAACGCCCCCATATAGTCCTTATCTAAAAATTGTGCATTAGCAAGGGAATCCCAGTATTGCGTAGAGTAGGGATCCTCGTCTAAGAGTTCAGTAAAAATACGTTTACATTCTTTGTAGTTTCGTATTCCAAAGAGGGCATGCCCCATCAGTTCTTTAAAGGCATTACTGTCGTTCCCCTTGGAGCGCATCAGCCATTCGTACGCTTTGTCACTCAACTCATATGCGAAATAGATGTTCGCCACGTCCATGATGAAGTCCTCATATTCTTCGGGTGGAACTGTCATAAAGTAGTCACGTAGGTAGGCATCTGCCTCATCTTCCCGCTCCTGTGCTATCAACAGTTCCGCCTGCATATAGTGATAGTCGGGATCGTCCTTGCTCTCAATCTGCTCGATACATTCCTTTGCCAAGTCGATATCTCCATCCGTCAGAGCCTGACGTGCCTTGAAAACGTTGGGCTGGGTGGCATTGGGGTATACCGATAGCGCATATTCTATCACCTCACTGGCTTTGTCGTCATAGCCATTGATATGATAGTAGTCTGCGATATCTGCCAAATCATCGGCATCCATAAAGGCAGGATGTCCCGAATTGAAAGACTCCTCGAATGTGCTCAGGATATTCCTGAACTCCTCGCTGTCGAAATAAACGTCGCCTGTTCGGATCATCTACTTGTTGATCTTAGCCCATGTGTCCTTCAAACCGACAGTTTTGTTGAAGACCAGTTGGCTATCTGTCGACGACTCGTCAAGGGTGAAATAACCAATACGCTGGAACTGTAGGTAGTCACCAGGTTTCTTCTCTGCAAGGTATTGCTCCACATAACAGTTCTTGAGGACTTTCAGAGACTCTGGGTTCAGGAGTTCACGGAAGTCACGTTCGTCGGCACTGGGATTTTCTACGGAGAACAGGCGGTCATAGAGACGAACCTCTGCGGGCAGACAATGTTGCGTGCTGAGCCAATGAAGCGTCTTCCCCTTGATTTTACGGTCGGCACCAGGCTGTCCGCTACGTGTCTCAGGGTCATAGGTGGCATAGATGGTCGTCACATTACCTTCAGCGTCTTTGTCGCAGGGATGCTCCTCATCACATTTGATAATATAAGCATTCTTCAAGCGCACCTCTTTTCCTGGAGCAAGACGTTGGAATTTCTTTTCGGCAACCTCCATAAAGTCGTCACGTTCTATCCACAGTTCACGACTGAAGGTGATGGTGTGCGTGCCATCTGCCTCGTTCTCAGGGTTGTTGATAGCGGTCAATTCCTCTGTTTTCCCCTCTGGGTAATTGGTAATGACCAATTTGACAGGATTCAGAACTGCAGACACACGGCATGCCTTTTTGTTCAGGTCGTCACGAACGGCAGCCTCCAACAAGGCGTAGTCGTTCAAAGCATCAAACTTGGTGTAGCCGATAGAGTCGATGAAGTTTCGGATGCTCTGGGCGGAATAGCCACGACGGCGCATGCCACAGACTGTTGGCATACGAGGGTCATTCCATCCGTCGACCAGTCCTTCGTCCACCAGAGCCTTTAACTTACGCTTCGACATCACTGTATAGGTCAGGTTCAGACGGTTGAACTCTATCTGGCGGGGACGGTAGTCTTGCTGTCCTTCTTTCTCTTGCAGGAAATCTATAAATTTGTCGTAGAGAGGGCGATGAGGCACAAACTCCAAAGTGCAGATAGAGTGGGTAACGCCCTCAAAGTAGTCGCTCTGTCCATGAGCGAAATCATACATCGGGTAACAATGCCATTTCGTACCAGTGCGATGGTGGGGAATATGAATGATGCGGTAGATAATCGGATCACGGAAGTGCATGTTCGGATTTGCCATGTCAAGTTTGGCACGTAATACCATCGAGCCTTCTACAGCCTCTGCAGTGTTCATTAGACGGAACAGGCGGAGGTTCTCCTCTATTGGACGATCGCGGAAAGGACTGGGTCTGCCAGCCTGTGTCGGAGTGCCTTTCTGTTCTGCAATCTGCTCCGAAGTCTGCTCGTCGACATACGCCATTCCTTTCTCTATGAGCCAGATGGCGAAGTCCCACAACTTCTCGAAATAGTCGGAGGCATAAAAGACATTCTCCCAGTGGAAACCTAACCATTTGATGTCGTTCATGATGTTCTCCACATATTCCGTATTTTCCTTGGTGGGGTTGGTGTCATCGAAGCGGAGATTACAGATGCCTCCGAACTTCTCGGCGATACCGAAGTCCATGCAGATGGCCTTGGCATGTCCGATATGTATATATCCGTTGGGCTCTGGTGGAAAACGGGTCTGTATTCTTCCTCCATTTTTACCAGCGGCAAGATCGCCTTCCACCATTTGCTCTACAAAACTGAGACTCTTTTTCTCTTCGTTCTCAGTCATTTTCTTCTCTTCTGTCATGATATATTAAACGTTTAATTTTGTTTGCAAAGTTACACAGAATTCTTCAATTCCTGCAATTTCATTTTGATTTTTTGCCATTGTACATAAAAATATGTTATTTAACATACAAAATAATTTGCATGAATGTTTAAAAGGCTGTACCTTTGCCCACGTTATCCTGAATACAATCTTTTTACCTTAAAAGGACTAATACCGAATAAAATTGCCCCTCGCTGTGAAGCAAGGAGCATTTTTTATTTAATACCTCTCTCGTTGAGTGCCTTGGTATATTTTGCAGCGTTCTGCAAGTGTTCCGAATAGGTCTTGGCAAAGTTATGGGTACCAGAGAAATCTTCCTTGGCACACATGTAGAGGTAGTCGTGCTCCACATGGTTCAGCACAGCGTCAATACCCTTGATGGAGGCAATCTTGATAGGACCAGGAGGCAACCCCTCGTTGACATAAGTGTTATAGGGACTGTCTACCTTAAGTAGTTTGTTGTAGATACGCTTCAGTCCAAACTCCTTGAGGGCGAACTTGATGGTGGGGTCAGCCTGCAAGGGCATGCCTTGTCTCAAGCGATTCATATACATTCCCGCAATCATTGGCTTCTCTGCCGTGTTTGCCGTCTCCTCGTCAATGATAGAGGCGAGGGTAGCGACCTCATTGGGAGTCAGTGCTATCTTTGTCGTCTTTGCCGTACGCTCTCCATTCCAGAAACGGTCATGCTCCTTCTGCATCCGTTCTAACAGACCGTCAAGGCTCACATTCCAGTAGATGTCATAGGTGTTAGGCACAAACATGGCTGGGATGGTACAAGTGTCGTAGCCATATCTCCCACAGACCTCCTGTGAATAGAGCGCAGAGGCGATTCTTGCCGAGTCGAGCATGAGTTTCTTTCCTAATATGCTGGCGAGACGGGTCATAGTGCGTGTCTCTGGAATGGTGAGTCGCAAACTTTCTTGCAGTCCGTTTTTCAGATGGCGGTAGATCGTGACAGCCCCCTCTCCAGGTTTGATGGCGTAGCGTCCTGTTTTGATATCCTCCGCATAACCAGCGTGGCGCAGCAAAGTCTGTAGCCCAGCCATAGCGGTGGGAGAGGCTATCGGCTTGATCTTGGCAATCACACTGTCTTGGGTGTCGTCCTCATCTATATATAAATAATGTGTGTCCTCTAACGTCGATACCGAACAGAAAAGGAAGTAGAAAGGCAGTCCTAACGCCAGTATCAGACCGATGATAGCAGGGATAAGGTATTTCTTGGAACTGGGAATCTTCATGTCATTTGTATCTTTTTCGTTGCAAAGTTACAAAAAACTCTAAACTCTGCCCCTTAAACTCTAAACTTTTTTGTATCTTTGCCAAAAAGTTAAGCGAACATGAAATTAAAATTCAGTATACGCTATCGTACGGCATGGGGAGAGAGCCTGCATGTCTGCATCGCCTATCATAGTCAAGATGGTACTGTGAGGAAATATAATCTGTTGATGCAAACGGAGGATGGAGAGTTGTGGACCTTAGAGACTGCCGCATTGGAGTCTCGTCAGCACCCGCTGTCCCATATCGTCTATATATACCAAGTAGAGAACGCTGACGGGGATGTCCTACGGCGGGAATGGGACATGGTGCCACGTATTTACCATTTCGACACGTCGAAAGACTATCTCTTCCCAGACCAGTGGCATGACATGCCGCTACCGCATCATCTCTATACCAATGCCTATCTGACGATGGTGCAAGGACGTACCAACGAGCATGTGGAGGCTCTTCGCCTTCCTTTGTTCCGTCGCACGATTACTTTCCGAGTGTCTGCCCCGCAACTGCAATCAGGACAGTCGGTTGCCATCTGTGGCAGCCATCCTGCCATTGGCAGTTGGAACACCTCACGCTATCTCCGGATGGAATATGCGGGGCAACACGAATGGATGCTGACCGTCAATGCCTTGGGCATGATATTCCCTATTGAGTATAAATATGTGGTTGTCAATGATGAGACGCATGAATTAGTCTGTTGGGAAGAGGGTGACAATCGTGTGATAGGTGACAGTCAACTGCCTTCTGCAAATAGTCAGGAACTTATTAGCGACGGACAGGTATTGGTGCTTTATGGGGAGCAATTGCGCATGCGGGAACAGACATGGCGTGCGGCAGGTGTCGCTGTCCCTGTGTTCTCTCTGCGTAGTGAGCATTCCTATGGGGTCGGTGATTTCGGTGATCTGAAGCGGTTGGTCGACTGGGCTGTGCTAACGGGAATGAGAGTCATCCAACTGCTACCCGTCAACGATACGACGCTCAGCCACGGTTGGCAGGACTCTTATCCTTATAATATTATCAGTGTCTTTGCGCTCCATCCGCATTATATCGACTTGGAGGCGGCTGGTGCGTTGAAGTCTAAGCAGGTGATGACGAAGTTCCATCGTCGCAGGCAAGAACTGAATGCCTTGTCGTATAGTGATTATGAGGCAGTAGACCGTGTGAAGAATGAGTACTTGGGGCTGCTCTTTGAAGAGAAGGGAAAGACTATCATGGACAGTCCCGAATATAAGGACTTTGTCAAGAAGAATGAGGAATGGTTGAAACCGTATGCGACTTTCATTGCCGCCCACTCTCCCCATTCAGCCCATTCCCCCCATTACACCTACATCCTCCAATACCTCCTTCACAGGCAATTGAAGTCTGCTGCCGACTATGCCCGCTCCAAAGGAGTTGTCTTGAAAGGTGACCTGCCTATTGGAGTCAACCGTGAGAGTGTGGAGACCATGGAGCATCCTGTGCTCTTCCATCTTGACTCGCAGACAGGAGCGCCCCCTGATCTGTTTACCTCTCAAGGGCAAAACTGGGGATTCCCCACCTATCAGTGGGGGGACGAGTTAGTCGACTGGTTCCGCAAGCGCTTAAAGCATATGGAGCAGTATTTCGATGCCCTTCGTGTTGACCATATTCTGGGCTTCTTCCGTATCTGGGAGATTCCAGAGAATGCCGTCTATGGAATATTAGGACATTTCTCACCAGCCCTGCCGTTGACAGTCGGTGAGATAGAGTATTTCGGACTACCATTCCGCAAGGACTTGTTTACTCGTCCGTTTATCAACGACCGTTTGATAGAACGTCTGTTTGGGATACATGCGCAATATGTCCGTGACAACTTCTTGGTGCGCAAGGCTTATAATCTCTATGACCTGAAAGACGAATGCGACACACAGCGTAAGGTGGAGGCACTATTTGCAGACCGACGAGACGAGAGTAGTTTGTGGATTCGTGACGGGCTGATGCGACTGATCAGTAATGTACTTTTTGTCGAGGACCCCCGACAGCCAGAGATGTACCATCCCCGCATTGGTGTCATCAATGAGTCAATCTTTGAGGCGTTGAGCAATGAGGACAAGGATGCGTTCCTGCGACTCTATAACAACTATTTCTATCAGCGTCACTCGATGTTCTGGGGACAACAGGCACTCAAACGGTTACCCGCCATACTGAAAGACTCCCGATTGCTTGTCTGTGGAGAAGACCTTGGAATGCTTCCTGACTGTGTGGAGCCTGTCCTCGACCAGTTGCGTATCCTCACCTTGGAGATTCAGCAGATGCCCAAGCAGCAAGGTTTCGAGTTCGCCCATCTGGAGGCTAACCCCTACCGCTCTGTATGTACTATCTCCACCCACGACATGTCGCCTTTGCGACTTTGGTGGCAGGAGAGTCCCGAGCGTCGTCAGCGGTTCTATGTCACGATGTTGCAAAAGGAGGGACGTGCGCCTGAGCAGTTGCCAGCCCACCTTGCCGAAGAGATTATCGCGCGTCACCTGTATTGCCCCTCCATGCTCTGCGTTCTCCAGTTGCAAGACTGGCTTGCCATGGATAGTGAACTGCGTTCGAAGAACCCGCAGGAGGAGCGCATCAATGTGCCCAGTGACCCCTATAACCGTTGGAAGTACCGTATGCACCTCACTATCGAGCAACTTCTCTCCGCCGACCGCTATAATAATAAGGTGAGAACCATGATAGCGCGCAGCAAGCGGTAGTTCACAAATTGCAAAGTCAAGGGAGCCATCACAAATGGTAATGACTATCTGTCTGTGAGATTAACCTGCGATGTATTAATGAATACTTCTTACTCGTGGCGAATAGCCTCGATGGGATCCATGTTGGCTGCCTTCTGGGCTGGGATGTAGCCGAAGAGGACACCAATGCATACGCAGACGAAGAAGGAGACGTAGATAGACCAGGCTGGTACGCTCGATGGCATGCCGACAATACCAAGGCAGGCACTCGCAGAGCAGCCTACCAGGATACCAAGTAATCCCCCCGTGACGGAGATAAGTACCGACTCTATCAGGAACTGCAATGAGATGACGGGTCCTGTAGCACCAACCGCCATGCGCAGACCGATCTCTTTGGTGCGCTCCGTCACAGACACCAGCATGATGTTCATGATGCCGATACCAGCGACAAGCAACGAGAAAGCGGCTGCCACGACAAGGATGATGGTGACGGTATCCATCGTCGACGACATCGTCTCCATCATCTCCGCCTGTGAGCGGATGGTGAAGTCATCGTCAGCACCCTCCTTCAGTTTGTGATTGTCACGGAGTATCTGGGTGAGTTCCTCGATGGCGGCGTCAGACAATTCCTCGGTGACTGCCGAGCAGACGATGCTGGAGAAGAAAGTCTGGGCTGCAATACGTTTCATGACGGTGGTGTAGGGGGCTATCATCACATTGTCCTGATCCATACCCCAACTGTTATAGCCCTTTGACTTGAGGACTCCGACGATGCGCATGGGGATGGACTTGAAACGGATGGTCTTGCCGATGGGGTCGACATGATCGCCAAACAACTCTGTGACGATGGTCTTACCCACCACGACGACCTTTGCCGCCTTCTTGATATCCTCTTCCGTGAAGCAGTCGCCATCCTCTACCTCCCACTGCTTGATGTCGAGATACTCCGGGCTCTCACCATAGACACTGGTATTGGTGTTGTTATTACCATAGATGACCTGTCCGCTTGCCGTCACCTCTGGCGATACCTTCGTGACAAATTTCTTCTCACGGAGGATGCGCTCATAGTCTGCCATCTTCAGGGTCTGCATACTGGACGGGTCTTGGCGGACGCCACCACGCATGTCGGCTCCTGGTCGGATTGTCAGCAGGTTGGTTCCCATTGTTGACAACTCCTGTCGGATGCTTTCCTTCGAGCCTTGTCCGATAGCCATCATGATAATGACGGCTGCCACACCGATAATGATACCCAGCATGGAGAGGAAGGAGCGCATCTTATTGTTCGCCACGGCTCTCAGACTGACTTTGAAAAGATTCAGTATATTCATTGTTTAATCGTCTTGCGGTTTGGGCAGGGCGGCGAGAGCCTCGGCTGCCGACTTGATATTCGTATTAATCGTGTCCTCACGGATCTTGCCGTCACGGAGGTTGATATTCCGACTGCTGTATTCTGCGATCTCGGGGTTGTGGGTCACGAAGATGATGGTGTGCCCCTGCTTGTAGAGTTCCTGAAAGAGAACGAGCATCTCGAAGGAGGTGCGGGTGTCGAGGTTACCTGTCGCCTCGTCGGCAAGGAGCACAGCGGGGTCGTTGACCAAGGCACGGGCGATGGCGACACGCTGCATCTGTCCGCCAGACATCTGGTTGGACTTATGCTCCAGGCGGTCGCCCAGTCCTACCGCCTCCAATGCCTTGACGGCTGCGGCACGACGTTGTTTGGCATCATACTTGTTGTTATACATCAACGGCAGTTCCACGTTCTCCACAGCAGTGGTCTTCGCCAGCAGGTTATAGTTCTGGAACACGAAACCAATCTTCTGATTACGCAGATGGGCACGCTGGGTCTTCGACATCGTGCGGACCGACACGCCATCAAGGTAATACTCTCCACTGGTAGGCGTGTCGAGGCAGCCCAACTGGTTGAGCAGAGTAGACTTGCCCGATCCAGAGGTGCCTTGAATGGTGACGAACTCGCCCTCGTAGATCTTGAACGAGACACCACGCAATGCCTTCACCGTCTCACTGCCCACCTGGAAGTAACGCTTCACGTTCTGCAGTTCGATGACGACTTTCCTATTATCTTCAGCCATATTACTGTTTCTTCTGACCTTGGTTGTTCTTGTTGTTATTGTTTCGTGGACGAGGCATGAAGGGGTTGCTTGCCTGCTGCTCACCGCCAGCGGTCTCACCACCCGAGATGATGAAGTCTGTCAGGATCTCGGTACCTTCTTTGATACCGCCCACGATCTCTGTCAGTAAGCCATTGGTGGTACCAATCTCCACCTTATATGCCTTAAAGGTGTCTCCATCCTTTGTCCATACCTTGTGGTCGCCCTCGCAGTCGTCAATCTTCTCTCCTTTACTAAGGAATGCCTCGTTGGGCGTGAAGCGCAACGCCTTGCTGGGAACGGCGAGCACATCATTCTTCTCCAGGGTGAAGATAGTGACATTTGCCGTCAGTCCAGGTTTGAGTTTCAGGTCCTTGTTAGGAGCGGAGATCACCACTTCGTAGGTCACAACATTACTCTCTGTGGTAGCCTGTTGGCGAACTTGTGTGACGGCACCCTCGAAAGAATCGTCAGGGAAGGCGTCGACAGTGAAAGAGACACGCTGTCCTTCCTTCACACCGCCAATGTCTGCCTCGTCGATATCCGCAATGACACGCATATCTGTCAAATCCTGAGCAATGGTGAAGAGTTCTGGGGTGTTGAACGAGGCAGCAACGGTCTGTCCTTCCTCTACTGACTTCGACAGCACCACACCGTCGATTGGTGAGGTGATCGTGGCATAGCCGAGGTTGGTCTGCGCTTTCTGCACACTCTCACGCGAGGAGTTCACCGACTGACGGGCCTTCTCGTAACTGAGTTTGGCATTCTCATAGTCGTCGGCACTGACCAGTCCCTTGTCGAAAAGGGTCTTGTAGCGGTTGTAGTTGGCAAGTTCATAGTTCAGGGTGCTCTGTGCACTGGACAGGTTTGCCTTTGCCGTGTTCAACTCACTGATGAGGTTGGTCTTGTCGAGTTCAGCGATCACCTGTCCTTTTCTGACCACACTGTTGTAGTCAACATAGAGTTTCGACACGATGCCACTGACCTGTGTACCTACGGTGACAGAGGTGACAGGCTCGATGGTTCCTGTGGCGGTGATAGAGGTGTGGATGTCCTGTTTCTCTACCTTTGCCGTCTCGAACGACACTTTCTCGTCTTTCTTCCCGCCTGACAACAGCCAGACGATGAGGGCTATCACGACGATTGCGCCTATGATGAGCCATAATTTCTTGTTCTTGAGCATATCTTTTTTCTTTTTATTATATTCGCATGGTCTCACCCTGATAGAAGCGTAGCAGTTGCTGGCTCAGGATAGTGGTGTATTTCGCCTGCAGACGATTCTGCTGGGCGAGGATGAGTTTGTCTTTCCCTGTCATCAGTTCCACGATGTTCTTGAGCCCGAGGTGGAACTGCTCTGACAGCAGGTCATAGGATGCCTGCTCACTCTCCACGGAAGCAGTGGCGGCACGGAACTTCTGTTGGTTGTTCAGTGCGTCGAGCCAATAGCCCTCGATAGTCGAGTAGAGTTGCTTTTGCTGGTCAAGCAAGTCGAGTTCCGCTTGCTCGTGGGCTATCTTTGCCCTGTTGACAGCGGTCTTTGTCTTACGACCGTCAATGATGGGGACATTCACGCCCACACCAGCCGATGCGTCGAAGTTAGTCTTCATCTGCGATCCCCAGGTGTTGGACGACATGGAGTTGGTGGAGGTGCCCACTCCTGCTGTCATATTGATGGTAGGCAGCCATCCCGCCTTGGCAATCTTCAGTTGCAGGTCGCTCGACTCAATACCTAATTTGGCATTCTGAATCTCGGGGCGTTGCGCAAGGGCTGCCTCATAGACACTCTGTAGTGAGGGTATGTCGGCAAGTGCCTGCTCATCCGTGGTCGCTGGTATGGCGACATCGAAATCACTGCCGTCAGTAATCTCCAGCAACTGACGGAGTTGGAGTTTGTACTCTGCCAACTGTGTCTGCGCCTGTACGATGTCATATTCGTCTGTCGCGCGTTGGGCTGTCAGTTGTGCCAAGTCGGCTTTGGACATCTTGCCGACCTCCACCATCTGCTGACCACGCTCTTCGTTCTTCTTACTCGTCTCCAGGTTCTGACGCTCTACCTCTACGGACTCTGCCACATAAAGGATCTGGACATACAACTGGGCAATACGCTCTTGGATGGAGTTGGCTGTCTCTGAGATAGACAGGTCTGCCTGTTGCTCGCTCAAACGGTCCATCTTCAGTTGGTTGGTGTTCTGTCCGCCGTTCCATACTGTCCATGAGGCATTCAGACCGTAGGAGCCGTTATAATAAGTCTTGGTCACATCCGTACTTACCGTTCCGTTGCTGACCGTCATTGTCCCCGATTGTGTCCACGGACGGTATCCTACACTTTGGTTGGTGGATGCCGAGAGGGTGGGGAGTAATGCTGCGGATGATTGCTTGCGGGTCTCTGTGGCAGACTGCTTCTGCAATCGTGCTTGTTGTAGTGTGATGTTGTTCTCAATAGCATACTGGATGCAGTCCTCCAAAGTCCACTTTTTCTGTCCGAAAGCGCATAGGACGAGGGGGAGCATTAACATCGTCATTATCCTTCTTTTCATATCAATTGTTTTGTTTTTGTATCTTTTGTTCAATTAAACTACTGCAAAAGTATAAAGAAATTATTAATATATAGATAATAAAGTTTGAGCGTTTAACAATTATTTGACTTTTTTGCGCTTTTGGTTGAAAATATAGTAAAAATTTCCATATCTCAACAAAAAACCGTATATTTGCATCGCCGATTAATAACAAGTCGAAGATGAAAAAGATAATCGTACGTGTTCTCTGGGCTCTGCTGGGTGCTTCTGTACTGACAGCGGCATTTTCTTTTATTGCCATTAACAATGGATGGATAGGATATATGCCTCCTATCGAGGAGTTGCAGAACCCAATCAATAGATATGCGACACAGGTCTATAGTGCCGATGGCAAGATAATGGGTACGTGGAATTATAACAGGGAGAACCGTGTGCTGGTGGATTACTCCCAGTTGTCGCCTGCTCTCATACAAGCATTGGTCGCCACGGAGGATGTGCGCTTCTACGACCATTCTGGTATCGATTTCATCGCTTTAGGGCGTGCTGTCGTCAAAAGAGGAATGCTCCGACAGAAG
Organism: Prevotella sp.; assembly: GCA_017470055.1. GTDB lineage: Bacteria > Bacteroidota > Bacteroidia > Bacteroidales > Bacteroidaceae > Prevotella. The sequence continues at coordinate 55,131 of JAFUFD010000073.1, forward strand.
AGTGCAGGAGGTGGCTCTACGATTACGCAGCAATTGGCTAAACAACTTTATTCCGGGACAGCGCATAGCGTGATGGAGCGCTTGTTGCAAAAACCTATCGAGTGGGTGATTGCCGTGCAGTTGGAGCGTAACTATACCAAGGATGAGATCATCGCTATGTATCTCAACTATTTCGATTTCCTCCATAATGCGGTGGGAATCAAGACCGCCTCGAATACGTATTTTGGAAAGGAGCCGAAAGACTTGACAGTCAATGAGGCAGCGACCTTGATAGGCTTGTGTAAGAACCCTTCTTATTTCAATCCTGTGCGTTATAAGGAGAGAAGTCAGGAGCGTCGTAATGTGGTACTTGGGCAGATGGTGAAGGCTGGCTATTTGACGGACGCTCAGTATGAGCAGTATTCCGCAGAGCCATTGAAACTGAACTTTCACGTGTCTGACCATAAGGATGGCGTGGCAGTCTATTTCCGTGATTTCCTGCGCCGATACATGATGGCGAAAAAGCCTGAGCGGTCGGAGTATCCCTCATGGAATATGGTGAAATATCATCAAGACTCTATCAACTGGGAGACAGATCCGCTCTATGGCTGGTGTAATAAAAATCGTAAGCGCAATGGCGATAATTATAATGTGTACACGGATGGGTTGAAGGTGTATACCACCATCGATTCCCGTATGCAGGAATACGCAGAACAGGCTGCACGTGAGCATATCGTCAAATATCTGCAACCTGCTTTTGACAAGGAGAATCGTGGACGTAAGAGCGCTCCCTATTCTGGTAACCTGTCGGCAGAGCAGGTCAATAAGATCCTGATGCGCTCTGTCCGCCAGTGTGAGCGTTATAGGGTACTGAAAGAGTCTGGGGCCTCGGAGGAGGAGATCAAACGCTCGTTCAATACGAAGACGGAAATGTCGGTATTTACCTATCATGGAGAGAAAGACACCATCATGACACCGCTGGACTCTATCCGCTATTATAAGTCATTCCTGCGTTGTGGCTTTATGAGTATGTGTCCGCAAAATGGGCATGTGAAAGCGTATGTGGGAGGTCTTGACTTTATGCACTTCGCATACGATATGTGTATGGAAGGTCGTCGGCAGGTGGGCTCTACCATCAAACCATTCCTCTATTCCCTTGCTATGGAGAACGGCTTCTCACCGTGTGACGTGGCTCCGAATGTTCAAGAGACATATATTGTCGGTGGACGTGCCTGGACTCCCCGAAATGGAAGTCGTGCCCGTTATGGCGAGATGGTGACATTGAAATGGGGACTGCAACAGTCGAACAACTGGATATCTGCCTATCTGATGAGTAAACTGAATCCCCAGGCTTTCGTGACTTTGCTCCGTGAGTATGGAATCAACAACCCGGAGATTCACCCGTCAATGGCTCTGTGCCTTGGACCGTGTGATATCACGGTAGGGGAGATGGTCAGTGCCTATACTACTTTTGCCAATCATGGTATTCGTACTTCCCCTATGTTCGTGACTAAGATTGCGGACAATGAGGGGAATGTCCTTGCGGAGTTTCAGCCTCGTATGAATGAGGTCATCAGTGAGGAAAGCGCCCATAAGATGCTATATATGCTGAAGGCTGTCGTAGAGGGCGGTACCGCTGGTCGCTTACGTTATAAGTATAATATCCCTGGGGACATTGCTGGCAAGACAGGTACGACCAATAACAATAGTGACGCATGGTTTATGGGCATTACCCCCACACTGGTCAGTGGTTGCTGGGTCGGTGGCGAGGATCGTGACATTCACTTCACTATGACGAGTATGGGACAGGGTGCCGCTGGCGCTCTACCTGTGTGGGCATATTATATGCGACGTGTCTATGCGGACAAGCGACTGGGGTATAATAGTGAGGCTGTCTTCGACCTGCCCGCAGGATATAATCCATGCCAATATGATGAATCGGGACTGGAAGATGTCTCTGAGGATGATATGGGAGAAATATTTGAGTAGCCCTGTATATAATATAATAAGGTGTAAAGTTTTCGCTTTTTGTCATGAAAAGCGAAAACTTTTTATTTTGTAGAAAAAAAGTTTGAGAAAAGTTTGGCGGGTTTTGAAAATAGTTGTACCTTTGCATCCGCTTTCGCTCAAAAACTTAGGTTTAGCGAAATTGGAGAAGAGATCTTTGAGATAATTACATAAAACAGAGAAGAAGTAGTACAAGAAGCAAGTGCTTTTTCCTTCTTGGAAATGCACTTGGGTATAGTAATGTAGACGAACCGTCAATAATGACGACAGGTGTTTTACAATAAATCCATTTTGTTCTACCGGATAACGATTAAAGAGATGCGTTCACAGAGACAGACAATTCATCCATTCGATGAATTTAAAGATATTTTATACAGTGGAGAGTATGATCCTGGCTCAGGATGAACGCTGGCTACAGGCTTAACACATGCAAGTCGGGGGGCAGCATGGCGATCGCTTGCGATTGCCGATGGCGACCGGCGCACGGGTGAGTAACGCGTATCCAACCTTCCCCCCAGTAGGGCATAGCCCGGCGAAAGTCGGATTAATTCCCTATGCTCTCCTACGCAGGCATCTAAGTAGGAGCAAAGATTCATCGCTGTGGGATGGGGATGCGTCTGATTAGGTTGTCGGCGGGGTAACGGCCCACCGAGCCTGCGATCAGTAGGGGTTCTGAGAGGAAGGTCCCCCACACTGGAACTGAGACACGTTGCATACTCCTACGGGAGGCAGCAGTGAGGAATTTTGTTCAATGGAGGCAACTCTGAACCAGCCAAGTAGCGTGAGGGACGACTGCCCTATGGGTTGTAAACCTCTTTTGTCAGGGAATAAACG
>JAFUFD010000003.1 GCA_017470055.1 Prevotella sp.
AGTAGCGCGTTTCCGCGCTTTTCATCGTATATGGACCTGCTGCCAGAGAAACCGTCAGTGCATATTGATATCATCGACAAGGGGAAGCAAATAGCAGAAGTCTTGCGATGAATTCACGTTTTAAATATGATACTCTCGCTCTGAAATTTGAAATAAAAATGATTTTTATTTTGTATTTCTCTTGCTTATTCGTACCTTTAAATAAGATACTTTCGTTCGACAAATCAAAGAAAAACGAGGTTTTCCTTTGTTTTGTTCTCACTTATTCGTATCTTTGCAGTTGCATAGCGGTAATTGTGCGATTCTGCGAGCATTTATTTATTGGATGCTCATCTGCGGAAATACCTAATCACTCAAGTGCGTGATACCAGTTTCATTGAGATTCCACAATATGTGGGATAGGATAAGTTATGTCCGTAATAATCATACAGATACCGTTATCTCCGTTTTTCATGAATGAAGCAGAACACTTACAGGAATGTGATGTGGCATAACACTTCAACAAGTAAACAGTTACAGAATACATGAAAAAACTTGTAAGGGCAGTAGAACCATATCGCCATCCTCATGGCATCAACTTCAAAACAAAGGCATTTGAAGCGTGGGTAAAGGCAGGCGGACAAGTGGCTGAGAGCCATTATCCACCTCGGTGGGCGCATCATTTTGCCTACCGATATGAGTTGCCAACACTGTGGAAAGATAAAAAAGAAGCCAGACTGCGATTTGTAGAGCCCGTCAGTCTCAGTTTCGACACATTTCCCGATTACTGCCATTATGAAATCATCCCGTTTATTTGGGACTGCTGGCCGAAATATTTTGAGAAAGTCTGTGCGTGGTTTGTCAAACATGATGTAAAGACAGCCTTTTTCACATCCTCTCAAACGGCAGATAGAACGAGAGAACGATTCCCCAAGATGAATATTTTCTATGTTCCAGAGGGTGTTGACTCGTCTTTATATTCACAAGGGAAAGCCTTAACAGAAAGAACCATTGACATCTTGGAATTCGGTCGTGCGAACAAGCAGGTCTTTGATGTGCAATTGCCAGAAACCGTGAACCATTTGCATAGCCGAGACGGAAAACATCTGTTTGAAAGCGATGAAGAGTTCCGTTCAGCACTGGCTGATACCAAAATATGCATCACCTTTCCACGTTGCGATACACAACCAGAAATAGCCGGCGACATCGAAACCCTGACGCAACGTTATTGGGAATGTATGCTCTCAAGGTGTGTCATGGTAGGCAGATCCCCGAAAGAATTGACAGACTTGATTGGTTATGATCCTGTGATACAATTAGAAAAAGGGAGTGAGAAGACCCAAATCATGGATATTCTTTCCAACATTGGAGCGTATCAGAGTCTCATTGATAAAAACCGGGATGTGGCCATTAATTTGTCTGACTGGACAAAAAGGATGAATCATGTTCAGGATTGTTTGCAAGAATTGAAGAAGTATAGTATCCTATGATTCCCAAAATCATACATTATTGCTGGTTCGGACGCAATCCCTTGCCCCCTTTGGCAGAGAAGTGCATTGCATCATGGAGGTAAATCTGCACTCTCAAAGAATTGCTCGTATAATTAAAATGATAAAGATAATATGAAGATCGCTCACGTAGTTTGGGGGATGAAAACGGGCGGCGTGGAAACAATGCTCGTGAATATTATAAATGAACAAGTAAAGACCGAAGAGGTAAGATTGTTCATTATTAATGACTTTATAGACGAACATATATTATCTAAGTTGTCTGCGAAATGTAAGGTGGTACGTATTAATAGGAAGCCTGGGAATCGGAATCCTGTAAAGGTGTTGAAGTTGAATATTTCACTCATAAGGTATTCTCCTGATATTGTTCATATTCATTCTTATCAAGTGTCGAAGTTGTTATTGTGGCGGTGGGTTGTTGTAAGAACGATTCATAATACAGATAACGTTCCATACGAGTACCCTAAGATGAGTGCACTGTATGCGATATCAGAAATCGTAAAGGATGTTACTGTCAAACAGGGATTCCCGCAAGTTAAGACCATTAATAATGGTATACTAGTAAAGAGTTTTTGTTGTAGAGAGAGAACTTATAATAAGCCCTTTTATGAAATAGTGCAAGTCAGCAGGTTGGCGATTGAGCAAAAGGGTCAAGACATCTTGTTGAATGCAATCTCAATATTAGTAAGTGAATTTAGAATAAGGAGTTTCAGATTACACTTTATTGGATGTGGTGGTGATGAGAAACTCTTGAAAGATATGGTTCAAGAACTGAATATAGAAGAATTCGTTTGTTTCGAAGGGCTAAAAGACCAAAGTTTCATCTGTAAGCATCTATGTGATTATGATTTGTTTGTTCAGCCATCAAGATTTGAAGGTTTTGGGCTGACTGTCGCTGAGGCACTTGCCGCCAAAGTTCCTGTTCTTGTAAGTAACGTGGAAGGACCGATGGAAATCATTGGGAATGGTGAATATGGTATGTCCTTTACAATGGGAGATGCCAATGATTTGGCAGAAAAACTCAAATTGATATTGCAAGGTGGATATGACTATTCCATGATAGAAAAAGCCTATCAACATGTGTGCAAAGAATATGATGTATCTGTTACGGCAAAAAAATATATCCAAGAGTATTACCGTATATGTCAATAATAATTATCTATATGAGAAGAATATTGTTAATACTATTCTCTGTTCTCTGCATACAGGCGAGTGCACAGGAAAGTAAAGACAAAGGTGTCAGTCCTTTGTCTGCATCTTTAGAATTAACCTCAAAGTATATGTGGAGGGGAATTGAATATGGAACATCACCGGTAATTTTTCCTTCTGTTAACTTTTCTAAAGGTGGAATTAACGTGTTTGCTTTGGGCGGATATGCTACAAACGGATCTCATCAAGAAGTAGATTTAGGGGTTGGTTATACGTACAAGACTATATTTGTTGGACTTGCTGATTATTACTATCCTTCAGCAGTGGGAGAAAAAGACGGCTATTTCAGATGGAGCGGGCGAGAGACAGGACATTATATCGAGGCGTACACAACGATTACTCCAGAAAGATTTCCGGTCTGGTTAACTGCATCTACATACATATTTGGGGCGGATAAAAAAAACAATGGAAAGAATGCTTATTCAAGTTATGTGGAATTAGGTTATCATTATGATTTTAATAATGACAATAAACTGAACCTTATTCTTGGGGTTGCTTTGAACAAAAGTTTTTATACCAATTATGAAAAGGGGTTTAGCGTCGTGAATATGGCACTAAAATATTCGACCATGTTTAAACTTGGTAGTTTTCGTCTTCCTGTGAGTGCATCTTATATTGTCAATCCATACAAAGAGAAATCATACGTTTCTTTATCTGTATATTTGAATAGTTGATGAAAACGGCTGTCATTTTAACTGCTCGTAAGGAGCGGGATTCGGAAATACCATATCCGCTTTTACCTTTTGACGGGCATACATGTCTGTTGGACAGGACTTTGCAAATCTTGGCCAAATCAGGTTATTCTAAGATTATCATTGTTGCAGGCTATCGATATGAATTATTTGAAAGGTTTCGCAGCAGTGAAGTGATATTGGTGAAAAACCCAGACTATAGTTTTACATCATCTATGGCATCTTTAGCAATGGCAAAAGAATGTATAGATGAAGATTTCCTGCTTATCGAGGGTGATACTTTCTATGAGTCGTATGTATTAGAATCACTAACAAATGCCACCAGTCATAATTGTTTTGCAATTACAGAAGAATCGGGAAGCGGTGATGAAGCATATGTTGAAACAAAACAAGGATTTATCACGAAGATAAGTAAAGATAAACACCAACTATATCGTTTCGAAGGCGAACTTTTAGGGATATGTAAAATTGGTGTAGAGATATACAGGAAAATGATTTCGCGTTGGGAACAATGTAGTAATCCATTTATGAACTATGAATATATGATGATGGATTGCACAGATGCTCTTGACCGTCCATTTATCATGTTCAAGAATTTGATATGGGGAGATGTTGATAATCAAGAGGATTATTTGCAGTTGTGTAATTATACATATCGCCGTTTATGTAGAAAAGAGAATCCATTTGATTATGATAATCTACTTTCATATCTTGAAGATGTCTTCCCTGACTCAGATGTGCGTAGCAGTGTGCAAATTAAACAAATTGGGGGCATGTCAAATAAGAATTACAAAGTGTCGTATGATGGTAACGACTATGTACTTCGGGTTCCAGGAAATGGTTCTTCTGGTATGGTAACTCGGGAATATGAAGAGCAGAATTCTATTTTGGCTAACGGGATAGGAATTACCCCTTCGATGTATTATTTCAATAGTAAAACAGGAATAAAACTATCCAGTTATATTACAGATGCAGAAACCTTGAATAATGCTACTATTCAGCGCAAAGAGAATTTGGAGAAAATAGCAATAATATACAAATCACTTCATGGTTCAAATGTACGATTCAATAATGATTTCAATGTTTTTCATGAAATCCTAAAATACGAGAGTCTTCTTTTGTCTACAGGAGCAAGTATGTATGATGGTTATGAGTATATACGAGCCGAGGTGTTCTTATTGGAAAACAGACTGAATATTCTTGGCATAGAATTAAAACCATGTCATAATGATGCTGTCGCAGAGAATTTCATTAAATCGAATGATGGAACCGTCTATCTGATAGATTGGGAGTATTCTGGAATGAACGATCCCGTATGGGATATTGCTGCGCTATTCTTGGAATCAGATTTCTGCGAAGAGAGTAAAGACATTTTTCTTCATGGTTATTATGGAGAACAGATACCTGACAACATAGACTTAAAGATCCTTATATATCAGGTGTTAATGGACGTATTATGGTCTATGTGGACAGTTATAAAAGAAAAGCAAGGTGATGATTTTAGTTCTTATGGCATGGATCGTTTTTCCAGAGCAAAGAAAAACCTTTCATTAATAAAGTCTTTTGAGGAGTAGATATGTCAAAAAAAGGAGTTTTAAAGGGTAAGATAGATTGGATAACAACTTTTTTGCCATTCGTTGGAGTTGTCATATTATGTCTCATGTTCATGATGGCTCCAGATGGTTCCAAACACGTGTTAGAGTCTATTCGTAAGTTTATAGGAGATGATTGTGGCATCTATTATGCAATTCTTGGTGTTGGCGTGTTTTGGCTAAGTATTTGGATTGCGTATTCAAAATACGGGAAAGTGAGATTAGGAAATGTAGAAAAACCACAATATGGGAATTTCATGTGGGGTGCTATGATCTTCACTTCGGCGTTGGCGGCAGATATCCTTTTTTATTCTTTAAGTGAGTGGGCCATGTATGCCAGCGATGCACATGTGAAATCTATGGGTAGCATGCAAGTTTGGGCACCGACTTTTCCTTTATTCCATTGGGGGCCAATCGCATGGTGCTTTCATATTACATTGGCTATTTGTTTTGGTTTTATGATGCATGTTAGAAAGCGTGAGCGCCAGCGCTTTTCTGAGGCTTGCCGTCCTCTTTTAGGCAATAGAATGGATGGCGCATGGGGTAAGGTGATAGACATTATTGCTATATTGGCAATGTTAGCAGGTATAGCGACGACCTTTTCCTTGGCGACACCATTGCTTTCCGCTGCATTATGTGCAGTTATGGGGATTTCTGAAAGTGTTGTTCTTACTATTTTAATTCTTTTATTCATCGCTATAGTATATACATTGACTGTGTGGTTTGGAATGAAGGGAATTTCAAAATTAGCGAAATGGTGTATGTATCTTTTCTTTGCGTTTTTAGGTTATGTGTTTTTTCTCGGTGGTGAATCAAGGTATATTCTTGAAACTGGCTTTTCGTCGATAGGAAATCTAATACAGAATTTCATTGGTTTATCAACGTGGATGGATCCTTTGCGAGAAACATCATTCCCTCAAAACTGGACGCTTTATTATTGGGCTTACTGGATGGCATGGTGCATAGGAACTCCCTTTTTTATCGGTTTGATCAGCAAAGGCCGTACAATCAGGAATACAATCATAGGAGGATATGGATGGGCTATTGCAGGAACATTCACTTCGTTTATTATATTGGGGAATTATGGCCTGGCACAACAAATGAAACATGGCTTGAATGTTGTAGGATTCATTGATGGAGGAGGAACCTATTATGATGCGATTCTTCAGATTCTGAATACATTGCCGCTTCCAGAAATTGCCTTGGTCTTGTTGGTTGTGACTATGGTAATGTTCTATGCGACTTCTTTTGACACTTTGACGATGATAGCGTCAACCTATTCTTATAAAAAGATATCTCCTGATGAAGAACCCGACAAGCGTATACGCACTTTATGGGCAATCATGTTTATCTTATTTCCTATAGGGCTTATTTTTGCAGAGAACTCCATGTATGGGCTGCAGTCTGTTTCAATTATCGCTGCTTTTCCGATAGGTGTTATCGTTATTATGATGATATGGTCATTTTTTATAGATATTAACTTATATCTGGCAGAGAAAGGAAAGTAATTACATGAATGCGATTATTTTGGCAGCGGGTATGGGAACACGGTTACGTCCTTTGACAAATAATATACCAAAGTGTTTAGTAAAAGTAAAAGGAACTCCCATAGTAGAGCGACAATTACAGTTTTTAAAGGATGTCGGTATAAATGATATTACAATGGTCTCTGGCTATCAAGCAAATAAATTGAGTTATCTTCATGAGAAATACGGTGTGGATATTGTTTTTAATGAAAAATATGATTCCTGCAATAATGTCTATTCCATATATAAGGTCTTGGACAGGTTTGAGGATTCATGGATTGTAGAAGGTGATGTCTATATGCGTGCGAATTGTTTTACAACAGAAATATGTCAATCTACATACTTTGCAAAATGGCATGGACATTATGTGAATGAATGGGGCCTCGAAACAGATAAGGAAGGCATGTTGAAGAATATTCACATTGGTGATGGCCAAGGATATGTCATGTCTGGTATCTCCTTCTGGAACAAAGAGGATTCGGGCAAAGTGAGAGGTGCGATTACAAGCATGATAAATGGCAAACAGTATGAGGATTTGTTTTGGGATCATGCCGTATTATCACTTTATAAACAATTAAATATAAAAGTAACTCGCTTCGATTCTTTATTTGAAATTGATAGCGTGAGTGATTTAAGGAAAGCAGAAAACAATGAGTGATGTGAAGCAGATAAGTGAAGAAGAACAGAAAAGAATACAATTGGATATTTTGTCTGATGTGGCTGGTTTTTGCGAAAGAAATAATCTAAGGTATTTCTTGGCATACGGGACTTTAATCGGAGCCGTGAGACATCAAGGCTATATCCCCTGGGACGATGATGTCGATATCATTATGCCGAGGCCAGATTATGATATCTTTATCGATACTTATAATCATACGAGTGGGAACTATCAAGTTTATTGTTCTAAGTATAATAAAAAGTGTTTTATTAATTTCGCCAAAGTTCATGATGTAAGGACTCGATATCAAGAGGGGTATGCTGTAGAAACGGAATATGGTATATTTGTAGATATTTTTCCTTTTGATGGATACCATTCTCGTTTCCAATACTCTCAGTGTTATTATGCCTCTTTATTGTTAAGGTCTAAAACTTCTGTATGGTTTACAGAAAAGGCCTTTTACAAGAATTTAATTTCGCTTTTCTTGAAAATGATGCTTTTACCTATAAGTATCCGTCGTATACTTGGCTTCATTGAGAAGAAATCACGAAGAATAGAATACGAGTCATCAACTTTGGTCTGTTTTTTTACTGATATAGCGGAACCCATCAGAAAGAGTATTTTCGACAATTATATTTATTCATTATTTGAGGGTAAAATGTATAGAATTCCCAAAGAATACGATCAAATATTGAGAATACAATATGGAGATTACATGGAATTACCTCCTATAGAGGAAAGGATATGTAAGCATTATGCTAAGGTTTGGTGGAAATAATAATTGTTTGATATGAGAATTAGTACATTCTTTACATGGTTTTGGATTCTGTATATTCCATTTTGCATTTTGTTCTATGATCAGGTGAACGACTATGTGGATGAGGTCATGACTCTTCTATTGGCCTTATTTACATTGACTAAATTAAATAAGCAACGTTCGCCCAAAGCGCAAAAAGAGATAGTCTTATATGTGGTACTGGTGGCTTTGTATTTTGTGTATTCAGAATCATTGAGAATCAATACAATAAATGCCCTGTTGTTAGATATACAACAGCAGGTGAGGCCTTATGTGGTTTTTTATTGCACCTATTTGCTGGCACCAATGTTCACACGTTCACAGAAGAGTATGATGATTGCGGTGATAAGTGCAAGTGTTTTGTTGTATGTTATATTGAATTTCATTGGTTTTAGTGTTTCTACATACGGTTTACAGACCCCTGTGATAGGCCAGGCTTCTTTGATGTTAGCGATGCTGTTCTTATTCTGCTATGGTGATAGAGGGGAAAACAGATGGGTGGCATTGTTAATAGTTGCGGTAGGCTTACTTTCTGGTAAGTCAAAAGTATATGGTG
>JAFUFD010000012.1 GCA_017470055.1 Prevotella sp.
AAAACTTACCGTATGTATAGAAGGCTCGTAAATCACCTTCCTTTTCATCCAAACTCCTCAGGATATCTGGGTTTCCCCTGAATGAGGAATAGATTTCTTCTAAAAACTTGTCTTCCATGAGTGTCTTGATACCAACCTTAGGCAATCCTCTGGATATATTCTTTAATAACTATATAAATTATCAACCCATTACAATGGTTTCAAATAAAATGTGCTAGCCAATAAGCCTATAATGCTGCTTTATATCATCCATTTGAAGATTATATATACTAACTACCATCTTTAAAAGGAGTAGAATCCATATATAAAACGAAGGCAACATAACGGAAGACAATGCAATCTGCATATAATGATTGTCTACACATATTAACAAAAGTGAACTCAGAATAATCAATATGCTCACTAGGATTAATAGTATAAGTTGACGCACGAACTGAGTAGTATAATTGCCTATCCTCCTGAGATAATTTCTCTCATCATCGAACAAATTTGTTATATCTCCTTCATCAATCCCCTTTTCCTTCACCTTTTTATTAACTTTAGACGAGAACTTGTCATTCGCAATATACACGACCTGAAAAGAGAGGACAATAAAAATAGTTAAAACGCCTACAATGGCTTCGTTAATATCTTTATTAATTGGTATATCAAAAAAGAATGTGCCAATAAAAATCAGCAATGGCAACATGAAATAGAACATGGAATCAACTAAGGAAAAGGATAGCCTTCCTGTCATCGGATCCTTCGTGAATATGCTCATACAATCACTCAGGATAGATTTTAACCCTATATACAATTCTTTCATATCAACTCGTCAGTGGTATAGTTTATCTGACGTTTTATTTGATCAAGAATTCCATCTGTATACTGGCTGATTCTCTCCAGAACAGGTTCGTCTGTTGCAGGATTTTTCAAATCGTCTGGCAAAATAATGTTAGGCAATACTTGTTCTATGTTGTTAATGGAAGCACTGGCTTTCTTTCCATTTTCATCCTGATAGAACACTTTTGCCATGTCACGCTCTTGATTATAGTCTACAAACTCCATTATCTTATCCTTCAATGCCTGCTGATAGTTGCTTAGTCCCAAGAGTTGTCTGAAAGAGATATGGAGATTTTTTAGCCTGCTCTCTTTCTGAACATTCGACATGGAAGCGAAGATCCCTTGTTCTTGCCTCTGTTCCGACGCATAGATAATCTTTATCTCATTGATAAAACTGCGATCAAGATACTGGTCAATGAAACCTGAGGGAATCATAGCATTCCATTGAGGACGAAATCCTTTAGAAATGAAGAATTGTTCTATCTGGTCACGGAATGTTGCCGTACACCCCAAATCCGTATAACTTTGAACCATTAGTACACCGTCATCGCTGTCATAAGGCAACCAGAGTTTATAATAATAATTGTTGACAGGAACATCAGTACTCGATATTCTCAGACCTGGTTGAACAGCATTCTGCTGTGAATAAATTGTTCTGCCAATGCCGGTATCTCCACCCTTGAACAATCCATTGATTGTATATCCTAATGTAGCGAATGTCGGCACAGGATCTGAAGTTATTGATACAGCCTTAGTTCCCTCTTCATTAACCCTAAACTGACTATCAAAGAATGCAACTAAGTTCTGGAACAACAAAGGAAGGAAACTGTCTCGATTTACATTAGGATTAAGAAAGTGTGCAAATTCCTGAAATGACGTTGCGTCATGTTCGGTCTCGTACTTAGTACGTACACCCCCTCTCACTGGTCGTTCTACCGTATTTATTATACGATACAGACTGAAATTATAGATGTTTAGTTTTAATGTATAGGCCATAATTAAAATACGAACTACTTATTTATGATTACGTTGTAGATTTAACCGGGAATAATAGGTAAGTTTTTGGGGTGCTTGCATCGGCAAAGACACACTTAAAAGCAATTGAGTGTTTACCAGCGGCTTGCTACCTCCGGATACGAATTTTATCATAAAGCAGGGCTTTCCCATCAATAAGAGGTATTTCACATATATAATCTTCCCATATATTTTCCTTTTCAGAGATTTCTTGTAAAGACATTGGGGATAGTTCAGTTTCTTTCTTACCGAAATTGGACATGGAGGTAAGTCTCAATCCCTTTGTCTCTGTCTGCCTCTTTAGAATCCACCATCTGTCATGCAACGGACCATTAGCGGGATTTTCCTGCCAACATACGGTATTTATGAGAATGCTACCAGTAAGGTCTGATGAAATAGAATCCCATGCCTCTTGATACTCTTTTAACTCTGTAACATTGTTTCTATGGGTGAGCACTTTGACCTGCAATTTATCATTGATGTCAAACAATGACTTGACTACTGATAAATCCTCAGGATGGAAATAGGGGTCAATTATTTTGAGATTGTCATATGGATGAGCCGCATACCAACGCCTTATTTCTGCCATGACTTTCTCCCTTTCACCAGGCCTGATGGTCGTGGAAATTTCTTTCTCTGGATTGAGAATGATACTGTTCATTCGCTCAAGTTTCTCTTTCGTACCAGAAGCCATAGACAAAACTATCTTTAGGTTCCAAAGATTAGCCTTATAAATTTTCGTCAGTAATTCTTCGTTTCTAACGTTATTGATCTTTTTACGATAAAACAAATTTTCCATAATAAATACCACAGAGAAGAAACTATTTGACAGAGAATGCCGATATAAAGACGGAATTAACTCATTGAGTTGTTCTTCTGTCCAAATGGTACACTTACGTGCAACCAAATCGGCGACTTGACCCTTGAAAAATTCACTAAATTCATCCTCTGTGAAATTACCAAAGTTCTTCCTCTCACTCTTAGCCTTTTTCAGTCTCTCCTTCTTTTCCATTTCCCGTCTTAAGTTTTCCTTATAATGGAGTCGGGCAGGATCTTGGTCCAACTGCTCTATAAGGTCGCCAGCAAGTCCCTCGTCGTACTGTTGTGCAGAATCAACAATGTCGCAGAAGTCTCTGTAAGTGCCATTCTTATCGGCGACAGTATCCGAAAAAGCTTCCTTTACAAGTCTGTCGAACAACGTTTTGCTCTTCTTGCAGGTATCAATGCACATCTTCATTCTTTGCGTCTTGTCATATCTGGAAGAAATAGAACGGGCTAAATTAAACCCATTCGCCAGGAACTCCTCCTTGTCAAACTTATGTTGAACGAAACGTGCTAAATATGTATACACAAATGACCGGTCGGCTATATTCGGAATTTTCTCAATCTCATCAACAAAGACATTCCAGTCGCCTTTCTTTCGTCGCACACAGTCTATGCTTTCTATTGCAATCCTGCATGCTAACTTGTAACCATCGTGCCGAATACCATCTTTGATTGGAAGTTTTTTCTCTACGATTTCTGACAACTTAGTCTTAATGTTCTGACGGTGTTGGGCACTAATATGCTTACCCTTGTTTTCTGTCAGACTTCCTGAAATGGAGTCGATAACATCAAAGATTTGTCCATCTACGTTTGAACGCATCAACAAATCACATAGCATCAAATAGTCACTGTATTCAAGTTCGTATGCATCCTGTCGTTCTGTTATATCCAAAGCATCAGGGTATTGGTACAAGATAACCCGTATAATATGTTGCAAACAGTGACCAGAGAAAATGGAATCAAACTGTTCCAGCCTCGTGAACAAAAGTGTGTCGTTGTAGAAATACAACGTTGGTGCCGTAAAGTAATATAGACGCTTTTTTGTATATAAAGAACAACTGAGTTTGTCAAGAGGCTGTAAAACTTTGTCGTTGGCAAACTTCTTGAACTCATCGTGTTTATTTGAGAAATAGAAATTAAGGCATATCTTGCTCCAAAGGATGATGGTTTCAACAGGGGAGTCAATTTGGCCTAAAATACGTTCAAACTCCTTTATCTGACTATCTTCGTAGCATCCCGCTTTAATAAGAATACCAAGTGATCGCACATACAAGTCCAAACTTATACCCGATCCCACGACACAAGAAGATGATGATAGAGCCGCGTGATTCTGAACGGGGATGGTTTTACCGATAAATTCCTGTGCCAACTCCTGAGAAGTGTTTGAGATAATACATGCAATCAGATAACCTGCATCAATCTTCACCCTCCTGTCTGCAATGTTCTCCCATGTCTTTCTTAGATTAGCTAGGAGTTGGTTCCTGTATTCTGTGTATTCGGCTTGGCTAAATAGGCAGAATAGCGAGGCATAGACCTCGCATTTTACATAAGGATCTTCCTCTTGCTCGAAATACTTATGGAATTTACGGAGTTTGCCAAGAAATTGACTAGATATACCTGTAACCCTCATACTTTTTCTTATCAGGGTAACAATCGGTCGTGTTTGTTCATCAGAAGGACAATCTATTTTCGAGAGAAGTCTCTCCAAATAGTCCCACTTTATCCGATCCAAATCTGATTGCCTTACATATTCCTGAGCAGCCAACAAATAGGCTCTGCTTCTACGCGCTCTTGTATTCATTTTCGAGATTGTGTCAATAACGAAAGAGCGATAATCGCAGACCAGTGTCCGAATGGCCCCCTCTACAACCTGGTAATGATATGCAGACTCACCGAATAACTCATCAACACCTTTCTGAATATGCTTTAAAAGGTCATACGAGGATTTAAACTGTTTCTCTATATCTGTCTTTACTCCAAGACGCTCATAGTTTTTCAATATCAAGGCTTCGCATTCTACCCTTATAGATTTACTTGTCAAATCTTGAATATAAATAAACAAATCCAAAAGGCGGTTGATAGCATCCTGGGGAGAAATGCGACTCATCGTCTCTATAATCCTCACCTGAATAGCAGTATAATCCTTACTTGGATACTTAATAGTCGTGACAATGTCATCAAGCGACTTTATAATTCGGGGAGCCTCGTCCATATCTATATAGGGCAAAGCCTCACAAATATTGGCCAGATAGGATGTCTTTGGCACTTTCTCGTTTGAGGATGCTATGATAAGATCTATGGCAAACTTGACGACAATCCCAATCTGAGGTTTCTCCTTGTTTTCGTAAATCCAATTGTTCAGCAAAAACAACTGTTGGGGTATATTTGGAAGAATTTTGACCTTTTCTAACAGTTCTTTGGGGGAACAGTCATCGAACAGCGTCTGTAAAGCATTTGAAAATGCTTTCAACTCCGAGTCCTTAATTTTAGAGTTGACGACATCAATGTTGGAAAAATTCTTTAAATCCTTCTCTATATCATCAAGGAGGGACAATGATAGAGAAGTATATACTCTATCGGCACTTTTCCCTTCGTCAAGTTTAGCAACTCTGTCGGCTATATCCATGGCAATAGTAAAATCGACATGAATTAGCAACTTTGCCAACTCAAGAGACTTGTCAGGCATATTCTCGAAGTCAATCTTGCCATGCAATTCTCGGACTATGTCCATGAGAGAATCATCAGCGAACCCCCTCTCTCTGTATTGATGCCTTGCTATCAGTGCAAAGGATTTCAGTCTCTCTTCATCCAAATAAATATCCTGAGCCAAGGAGGTCGCATCTTTGTAATTACCCACAGATAACAGAGCTTCTATCTCGTTATCCCATAGTTCATTCTTCTCCAATTCCTTAGATGCGCTATGGCACAGAGCAAACCGATACGAGTCAGGGAAGTAACTTACTTTTCTTTCGCAAGCATCAAGACCATGTCTACACTGCTCATTAAGTGCTGCCTGAGATTTCTTCTTTATCAAGATAGACTGCACATTTTCCGAATTCAGATATTGTATCAGTTTACCATTTTTGTGTTGAGAACGGTAAAGGGACGGCAGGAAGTCCAGACTCACCACTGGATTCTTTTCGTAATAGTCAATTAGAAGAAGTTCGATTTGCTCTTTGAGCCTTTCCATGGCATTTCTTATATATTTATGCCCGCCCTCTGTCTTAAATACAATTGTGTCACCAACCACATGGAGGAAGGAAGAAACGTTGCCAACCATGATGTGCAAATCATCAGTGGATATTTGGAGAAGTTTACTGATTGATTGTAGGTCAAGTTTTTGAACCGAGAACGCTACTAAGGCCAATAGTTGTTCACTAATTACATCGTTCCTCTCCTTAATCTTATCAAAATCAATTCCATACAAATCTGACAGCCCTGTCTGATCTATGTTTAGGTAATCATCGAAAGAGCCCGTGTCTCTATATTTTCTGGCGATGATATCCATCTTTTGGGCAATTCCTCCTGTAATTGACCGAAGAGCCTGGAGGGTCTCTTGTGAAATGTCCTTATTAAGACTCCTGAAATAACTATCCACCTCATCGTCTGTGAAAGTCATGATTGGGATGGATGAATTGCAACAACTTTTCGGTAAATAATCTTTCATTTTCGAATAATCCTCCTTTTGTCCAGACAAAATAAACTTTGCCGAGCCCCAAGGAAGTTGGGAAAATACCTTCCTGACACCATCGATTTTATCTAGTGGGGTATTTTCGAAACCATCGAGAACAAAATAAAAGGTTTCACTATATTTTCTCTTTGCCTTCACCAATTGTAACTGTAAGTCGCCAAATGATTGAGGAAGATCGCTGTTGTAATTGTCTGGGTTGATATAGAATGCCACCTGACAGCCAAGACTCTTGAGAATCAACTCCTCATTGTAGAGAAACTGATCTAAGTCGTTGGCAAAATACGAGAAGCATGTATTCCTGTGGTTCATCACAAATTGGGCAAGGGTGTTTGTCAACCCATAGCCCTCATCTCCCTGCACAAAGATAACATCCCATTGCTTCAGATGGGATTCAAAAAGTTTGACATACTGAAGCCTCGGTATATTGTACAGGGGGACCTCTGGGAATGTGTCACTCAGAGAGCATGCATCTATGATGGTGGCGGTTTCTTCTAACATATACATCAGTAATTAAGGGTGTTGGCAAAGTCATACCCTTTCTTCGTTATTTCGTAAATAGGATTGTTTTCTTTGTCAACTCGTTTTATCTGTATATAGCCTAAATCCAAAAGCCTTTTCATAAAGTCTTTCCATTCTGCCTCCTCTTTTCCTCTTTTGAAATGATATCCGGTTTTAGGACCCATAATGACACCCACACCTGACCTATCACGGACAACCATATATCTCGAGTCTTCAGAATTAGCCCACTTATAGAACATCGTCAACTCCTGAGATGTAAAACTCACATTGACTTTTTCCTGAGACAGGGTCTTTCTCTCCTCAGTGACCTCTGCCATGTTCTCTTTCAACCATGTGCTGTTAAGAAATTCTTGAAGATGCTGTTTGAATGTGTCTTTGAAATCATGCTCGTCATTATATTCCCACCACAGCGTCTTATCTTTCATCCGCTGTTTAAAATCCATCAACTTCTGCAAGTTCTCTGGCGAAGTTGATGAAATATCAATATTCTTTCTAAAATATAACATTACAGGCTTGTTATGCTTTACATGTTCCTCTATTTCTTCTATACTTCCACTATCAGCCGTATCTGTTGCAGTACCAATTTTGGACGCAAATATGCAAACCAACAGGTCGCTTCTATCTACCAACTGCCTATCGAGTGCTTTTTGAGGATGTATACCTATTTCTGGAAAGGAATTTGTACTCCAATGTAATGGGAGCAACACGATTTTATCAGTTTCGGCATTGGTCTCGGACCAACTACGAATAACTGTTTTTGCCATCATAACTTCTTCCTTAACATCCGAGGGACAGCCTATCATGATTCTATATACTTTCGCAGTGAACATCGTTCGTAGGTAAATTATAACATAAAGATTAGTTTCTAAAGCAGTTATGTAGTCACTTTAGTAAAATCCAAAACTATATGAATTCCTTTTAGGGTTTTAGGCAAATAGAGATTCCGCCAATTGCCTAAGCCTTAACTAACCGTTTATAAAGTTCTTGGGCTTCCTTTAAAGGGTTGTCGCAACTATCACAAACTTCCATAGTTCGCCTGAGAAATTCTAATTTCAATTTCTCCACATGATATATCTGACATTTAAGAAGGTTACTGTTGACATAGAGCGAGCTATAATCATTGCTTTTCACGCCCTTCTTATCCATTTTCGTCAGTTTCTGGTTAGTTTCGTTCAGTTCCCGATGAAGTTTCTGGGCATATTTCTCCAAATGATCGTTTAGATGTTTGTATACTGCCATTTCTGCCTGAGAATCCGTCAGTTCGACCATCTTCATAGCAAGATCTTTTGCTTCTTCCATATTTACAATTTTCCACAACAATGCTTGTATTTCTTGCCGCTGCCACATGGGCAGGGATCGTTTCGGCGATAGGTTATGGAGCCTGTCTTTTGCTTCTCACGTATTTGAAAGGACTTCATTTCCTCATGACCATAAGGCTCTAACTGTAGAGGGTCACATCGGGGGATGTGACCTATCAAGTATAGTAGTTAGACCTTAGAACTGATGGATGTTCGACTGCGCGAGGTTTACCAATGACATGCGGGCCAACAATGACGAAGCAGAGAATCTTACCTTGTCACCGGTCTGTATCTTGTCACCCTTCTGATAGACATAGGAATAGGAATTATTGCCTATACTGATACTGGCCTTGCCATCGCGTGACTGGAGTAATAGGGTGCCTGCTTCATCAGGGAACAAAACCCAATCGCGGAAATCGGCACTACCCCCTTGCCTGAGCACTTTCTGAAGATTGGTCATCGCTTTCTTCTCTATTGGTAAGGCGTCTGCACCATCCCAAGACTTCTTT
>JAFUFD010000074.1 GCA_017470055.1 Prevotella sp.
CGCAGAGTTCGCCCGTCTGAGCCAGTCGAGAGTCTATGAGAACCTCTCCTTCCGTGCCAACGTCATCGCATGGTTGAAGGGCTGCCTGCTGTATGTCGCCAACGACTACAAGTGGACTCGTGAGATTGAGGAGTTCGTGCGCTGGTCATTGCAGTATGATATGTGGTGCAAGATGCAGTTCTTCGGCGAGGCGATAGAGAATGCGGATGCCGTAGAGGATAAGCCCAAGCGTGGTCCCCGTAACCTCTTAGAATTGCTTCCTGATGAGTTTACCCTGCAAGATGCCATCAATGTGAGACGGCAACAGGGGATGGACGCCAAAGGAACCCAGAACATGATGCGTGTCTGGAAGTGTCGTGGGTATGTGTTACAAATTACAGATTACAATTATCAAAAAGTAAAAAACAACTAAAGAGTTACTATCATGTTGGAATTCATATTAGAGAGAAAAAAGACAAGTGAGGAGTTCACCTTAGGTACCTTGAGTATCATACGTCGTGTTGACGACGAGTATTTGGCTGGTGAGGAAAAGGAGTTCATCTGCGACACCTTGGAGCCACCGATGAAGAAAATGGGCAGAAACCCACATGTTCACCACCGCCATAAAGGTGCGTTGACCGCAGGGCGTTACCCTGTCGTCATCACCCCATCAGAGAAATTCGGTCGCTGCCTACCCTTAGTGGTAGGCGTACCGAAGATGATGAGCAAGGATGTGCGTATGCTGATAGGCAACACGGTAGAGGATATCGAAGTAGGGCTCATCCCTGGTGCCTATCGTGGTTTCGGCAAGATGGTCGACTCTCGGAACATGATCTACTTCCTGAAGAGACTCATCGTGGAGGCGAAGGCGAGAGGAGAGGGAGTTTGGTTAAAGGTAAAAAGGTAAAAAAGTAAAAAGGTAAAAAAATGAAACAAGCAAGAGGATTGCGGAACAATAATCCGCTGAATATCATCAAGAGTAAGAATCAAGTATGGTTGGGACAGACCAACCTCGGAGGCGAGACCCGTTTCTGTCAGTTCGTATCGGCACAGTATGGATTCCGTGCAGCCCTAAAACTGTTGCGGACGTACTACACGAAGTACGGTTGCACTACCATCCGACAGATCATCTGTCGATGGGCACCAGAGACGGAGAATCAGGTGGAGGCGTATATCAA
This sequence comes from Prevotella sp., assembly GCA_017470055.1. Taxonomy (GTDB): domain Bacteria; phylum Bacteroidota; class Bacteroidia; order Bacteroidales; family Bacteroidaceae; genus Prevotella. The sequence goes on from JAFUFD010000074.1 coordinate 1,158, forward strand.
GACGGTGTGCAAACTCACCCATCTAAGTGCTGACGCCCCGTTACCCCCCATGAAGGCAGAGACGAGAATCGTCTGGTGTGACCTCGTCCTTGCCATGGCAAGTGTGGAGTGCGGACTGTCAGCCGACGACAGGGACACCCTTAGGGACTCCGTCGGAAAGGCTTGGAATATGCTGTTCTAAATCAATTGAGAGAATGAAACAAAAAACCGCTGGATTCTCATCCAGCGGCGATTCTCTCAATTTTTGTTCGAGTTCTTTCTGATTACTCAGCAGCAACGCTGTCAGCAACAGCAACAGTGTCAGCAACCTCTGCGCTATCAACAACCTCTACAGAGTCGTTGTCAACCTCAGCAGTCTGAGCCTTGTTACCACAAGAAGCGAAAGAAACAGCAACGATGGCTGCGAACATAAATACTAATTTCTTCATTTTTCTAAGCTTTTTAAATCTGTAAAACAATCATTTGTCTATTAAAACGATGCAAAGGTAGGCATTTTTTTGATACGTTGTACTTTTTTTTGTGATTTTTTTTGCCCTCTTTTTGTAACTTTTTTGCAAGCGACTATAAATCAAGTAATTACGAAATGTTAAAATTCACGTCATTTTTACACTTAATGCAATTAATCTTAAAAATGTGATGTTTTACGATAAAAATGAGTACCTTTGCATCTCATGATAAACGACACCTTATTATATATATGATAGATACGTCGGCTTTTCAAGGTAAACGGGCTGCCTATTATACGCTGGGCTGTAAACTGAACTTCTCTGAGACATCGACCTTTGCGAAGATGCTTCAGGAGATGGGGGTACAGACTGCGGCAAAGGGGGAGCAGGCGGATATCTGTCTGATAAACACCTGTTCCGTGACGGAGGTCGCTGACCATAAATGTCGTCAGGCAATCCATCGGATGGTGCGTGAGCATCCTGGCGCCTTCGTGGTGGTCACGGGCTGTTATGCGCAGTTGAAACCAGAGCAGGTGAGCAAGATAGAGGGTGTCGACCTCGTGTTGGGCGCCAACGAGAAGGCGGATCTCATCCAGTTCCTGTCGGAGGGCTTCGTCAGGCGTGATGCTGTCGCATCGTACAAGACGGAGAAGACGAAGGACATCAAGACCTTCGCACCCAGTTGCTCCCGTGGCAACCGCACCCGTTATTTCCTGAAGGTGCAGGACGGCTGTGACTATTTCTGCACCTACTGTACGATACCCTATGCCCGTGGCTTCAGCCGTAACCCCTCGATTGCGTCGCTGGTGGCGCAGGCAGAGGAGGCTGCTCGTGAGGGAGGCAAGGAGATTGTGCTGACGGGTGTCAATATCGGGGACTTCGGCAAGACGACGGGGGAGCGTTTCCTCGACCTTGTCAAGGCACTGGACGGGGTGGAGGGTATCCGTCGTTACCGTATCAGCAGTCTGGAGCCCGACCTGATGAGTGACGAACTCATCGACTTCTGCGCTCATAGCCGTGCTTTCATGCCCCATTTCCATATTCCCTTGCAGAGCGGCAGTGACACGGTGCTGAAACTGATGCACCGCCATTACGACCGCCAGTTGTTTGCCGACAAGATTCACCGTGTCAAGGAGGTGATGCCCGACGCTTTTATCGGTGTCGACGTGATGGTGGGCTGTCGGGGCGAGACCCCCGAGTGCTTCGAGGAGACCTATACGTTCCTGCGGGACCTTGACATCACCCAGTTGCATGTGTTCCCATACTCGGAGCGTCCAGGCACCTCCGCACTCTCGATACCCTATGTGGTGAGTGAGCAGGACAAGCGGGAGCGTAGCAAACGGCTTCTCGACCTCTCGGACGAGAAGACGCATGCCTTCTACCAGCGGTATATCGGCAGCGAGGCGGAGGTGCTCTTTGAGAAAGCGCCACGTGGCAAGGCGATGCATGGGTTCACGAAGAACTATATCCGTGTGGAACTCCCTGCCGCACAGGCTCGTGAGGATTATGACAACCAACTCATCAACGTCCGCTTGGACGACTTTAATCATGATAAGACAGCACTATGCATAAGGTCGCAATCGTCATATTAAACTGGAACGGAGAGAAGATGCTGCGCCAGTATCTTCCCAGCGTACTGCAATACTCAAGGGACGAGGCTGTCGTCTATGTGGCTGACAACGCCTCTACGGACGGTTCCCTCCAGATGCTGGCAAGGGAGTTTCCCGAGTGCAAGGTCATCACGCTCGACCAGAACTGGGGCTTCGCCGAGGGCTATAACAAGGCATTACGGCAGATAGAGGCGGAGTATTACCTGTTGCTGAACAGTGATATCGAGGTGACACACCACTGGCTCACCCCGCTCATCGAGATGATGGACGTGCACCCAGAGGTGGCGGCATGCCAGCCTAAACTGCTGTCTGTCTACGACAAGGATAAGTTTGAGTATGCGGGGGCGAGCGGGGGCTTCCTCGACCGTTTGGGCTACCCCTTCTGCCGTGGGCGCATCTTCGATACGGTCGAGGATGACAACGGACAGTACGACTATGCCACGGAGATCCTGTGGGCGACGGGGGCGGCTCTGATGATCCGCTCCAAGGACTATTGGGATGTCGGTGGTCTTGACGGACGCTTCTTTGCCCATAATGAGGAGATAGACCTCTGTTGGCGACTGCGCATCCGTGGTCGTAAGATATACTGTCTGCCAGAGAGTTATGTCTATCACGTGGGAGGCGGTACGCTGCCCAAGGGTAATCCCATGAAGACTTTCCTTAACTTCCGCAATAACCTCACGATGCTCTATAAGTGTCTGCCAGACTCGGAACTCCACGGGGTGATGCGCTGGCGTTGGTTCCTGGACTATCTCGCCGCCTGGCAGACATTGGTGCTCAACCATAACTGGGGTGACTTCAAGGCGATCTACCGTGCCCGTCGTGCCTTCTCCCAGTGGAAGCATGACTTCGACGCCGACCGTGCCGCCATCCAGCAGTCACGTGCTGTTGCGGATATCCCTGAGCGGCGCCAGTTCTCCATCCTCTGGCAGTATTACGTCAAGGGGCGGAAATATTTCTCAGCGTTAAATGTATTGGAAAAATGAAGAATAGAACAATTATATATACCATTATATTCTTATTGGGAATCGTCATGCCGTCGCATGCGCAGGAATACGATGTCCAGTGTGAGGACACTTGCTCCCATGTGCATGGCATCGACATGAGCCATTATCAGGGGAATGTGTTCTGGGAGACGGTGGGGGATAACACCAAGATGTCCTATGTCTATCTGAAGGCGACAGAGGGTGGTGACCGTATTGACGAGATGTTTGAGCGCAACATCAACCTTGCCCATCGCTACGGACTGAAGGTGGGCAGTTACCATTTCTACCGTCCCAAAGTAGAGCAGGTGATGCAGTTGGAGAATTTCAAGACGCAGTGCCTTCCCGGCGAGCAGGACCTCATACCGATGATTGATGTGGAGTCGATGGGAGGCTTGTCGACGGAGGCGTTCTGTGACTCGCTGCTGAAGTTCCTGAGTCTGGTGGAGGAGGCGTATCGCCAGAAGCCATTGGTATATACCTACCGTAATTTCTATAATAAGTATCTACAGGGTAAGTTGGACGACTATAAACTGATGATCGCCATGTATACTGACGAGGAGCCGGTGCTCGCCGACGAGCGTGATATCATCGCTTGGCAGTATACGGGAAAGGGCAAGTTGACAGGTGTCAGCGGCTATGTGGACAAGAGTCGTCTGATGGGGCGGCATCAGTTACGGGAACTCCGTTTCCGCCATCACTGATCACTCCTCGATATGCGAGAGAGAGTGGGCGAAGTTGGCGAGGAAATTCGTGACAGCCTCGCTGGGGTAGTAGCCCATGTATTTGGCAGAGTGGCGTACGTGCCACATCATGGCACCAGAGTTGGTGGTGCTCACGAACACGTTCTTGCCTTGTGTGAAATACCATTCGGCAGCCTGCTCGCTGGAGGTCTTAAGGATATCCTCTGCGACACGGATGGTCGCTTTGTTGATGGTCGCCTCCGTAAACGGAATCTCCTCTGGCTTGAAGTCGAAGAACTGTACCAGCAGTGCCGCCTCCAGTTTGACGATTTTTCCCATGTGCAGTCTCTTGATCCATTCCGACAACTGCTGGTAGTCAATCTGGTCTTTCGTCGTTCGGAGATAGATGCCTAACTCCAGCAGATGGCGCATGTTGATACCCTGGGTGAGGATAAAGCGGGCAAGACGGATGATATTGAGCAAGAGTTCCAGGGTAGGAGAGTCGTGCTCCTGCTCGATGAGTTGTTGCAGTTTGTGGTTCAGCAGCGGGTTGGTCAGGTGCTGCTCCTCCTCCTTGACAATCTCCTTGTCTGCCTCAGCGACCGATTGCTTCCAGATTTGTAGTTGTGCGGGGCGTATCCTCATGAAAAAGTCATCGGAGCACATCATGATGCCGTCGTAAGCCCACGGCGTCACATCGTGCATCTGGGAGAGTTGGTAGAGCCTGTTCCATTTCCATGGTGACATGGGCTCTATCCTCTCACGTTGTCCGAAGGCTCCGCTTTTGAGCAGTCTGAGGAAGTTACGCTGTATGATATCCATTAGGAGTATTTTTTAGGATAGCGGACGAGGATGGCGATTATAGCCATGATGCCTAAGAGGAAAGGATAATAGAGATAGGGGATGATGCTGATGGGGTTGATGGCGGCAAGTCCTCCAGCCATCAGTAGTTGTGCGCCATACGGGAGGATTCCCTGCATCATGCAGGAGAAAGTATCGAGGATGGAGGCGCATTTCCGATTGTCGACACCGTAGCGGTCGCCTATTTTCTTGGCGATGCCACCGACGGTCAATATGGCGACCGTATTATTCGCGGTACAGATATTGACTAATGAGACCAACGCCGCTATTGACAGTTCTGCTCCCCGCTTGCTATTGATCCTGCGGGTCATGCGCTGGATGATGAAATCAAGTCCTCCATTGTATTTGATGAGTTCCAGAAGTCCTCCAGCCATAATGGTGATGATGATCAGTTCACCCATCCCCAAGATTCCCTCGCCCATTGCCGTCATCCAGTCGTAGAAATCGAAGGTGCCGTAGCAGAGTCCTATGATGCCGGAAAGCAGGAGTCCGAGCGTGAGGACTGCCATGACGTTCATGCCGAAGATGGCGGTGATGAGTACGACGAGATAGGGAATCACTTTCAAAAACTCCACCTCACCAGTCTGCTGCGCCAACTGCGTGCCGCTACCCATCAAGAGATAGATGACGAGCATGATGGAGGCGACAGGTATCACGAGGAAAGAGTTGACACGGAATTTATCGCTGAGACGACACTCTTGGGTCGAGGTCGCCACGATTGTGGTATCAGAGATGAATGAGAGATTGTCGCCAAAGAAAGAGCCCCCCACCACCACGGCGATGATCATGGGCAGCGTCATGCCCGTGTGTTGGGAGATGCCTGCGGCGATAGGGACGAGGGCGACGACGGTACCCACACTGGTGCCGATGGAGAGGGAGATAAAGCAGGCAGCCAAGAACAGTCCTGCCAGCAGCATATTGGCAGGTAACAGCATCAGGGTGAGATTGACAGTCGCGTCAATAGCCCCCATGACCTTTGCGGTGTGCGCAAAGGCTCCTGCTAATATGAATATCCAGATCATCAGCATCATCTGTGAGGTGCCCGCTCCTTGGCTGAAGATGTCAATTCTCTTTTTCAGTGGAATGCCCCCGGAGATGATGATAGCGTAGATGCTGGACACCATGAAGGCGACGGTGATAGGTACTTTGTAAAAGTCACGAGCAATGATGCTCGTGACTAAGTATAGTACTATAAACACCAGAAGCGGTGATAATGCTTTCAGACCTTTCCTCATTATTCTTCTACAGGGTTACACCGTTCTTGAAGATGGAGATCTCACGATAGGCGTTCTCCTCATTACGTGCCAGTTCACCAGAGGCGACGGCAAGCACCTTATTAATAAACTCAGGAACGATTTCCTGCATGGTGCGTCCCTCTATCAACTGTCCTGCGGAGAAGTCTACCCAGTGGGGCTTGTTCTTGGCAAGGGTGGGGTTCGTGGCTATCTTCATCGTAGGTACGAAGGTACCGAATGGGGTACCACGTCCTGTGGTGAAGAGTACGATATGGCAACCGCATGAGGCGAGTGCCGTAGAGGCTACGAGGTCGTTGCCGGGAGCGGAGAGCAGGTTAAGCCCCGGATTCTGCAGACGGTCGCCATACTCCAAGACACCACTGACAGGAGCCTTACCACATTTCTGCGTGCAGCCCAGTGCCTTGTCCTCCAAGGTAGAGATACCTCCCGCCTTGTTGCCTGGTGAGGGGTTCTCGCCTACAGGCTCGCCATGGGAGAGGAAGTAGTTCTTGAAGTTATTGATCATCGAAACCGTCTGGTCGAACAACTGCGGGGTCTCGCAACGGTTCATCAGGATGGTCTCTGCGCCAAACATCTCAGGGACCTCTGTCAGTACGCTGGTGCCACCTTGTGCCACGAGCCAGTCGCTGAACTCGCCGACCAGCGGATTGGCGGTGATACCAGAGAATCCGTCGGAACCTCCACACTTCAGACCTACACGCAACTTGGAGACGGGGACATCCTCACGCTTGTCCTGTTTTGCCTGGGCATAAAGGTCACGCAGGATCTCCATACCAGCCTCTACCTCGTCTCCCTCTACCCGTTGGGTGACGAGGAGTTTGATACGTGACTTGTCATAGTCGCCCAGCATCGCCATGAAGTCCTCGGGCTGGTTGTTCTCGCAGCCAAGGCTGAGTACCAGCACGCCACCAGCATTGGGGTGCAGGCAGATGTCACGCAGCACCTTACGGGTGTTCTCGTGGTCCTCGGAGAGTTGTGAGCAACCATAGTTGTGATGCCATGTCCAGATGGCGTCAATACCCTCCTGCTTGGTCTCCTCACTCAACTGGTGAGCAAGTCGCTCGGCGATACCGTTGACGCATCCGACGGTAGGTACGATCCATATCTCATTACGGACTCCCACGTCACCGTTCTTGCGGACATATCCTTTAAAGGTACGTTTCTCGTCTTTGATGCTAAGTTTCTCATCGACAGGATTGTATGTGTATTCGAGCGTACCGCTTAAGTTGGTCTTCAGGTTGTTCTCGTTTACCCAGTCACCTGCCTTCATGTCTTGGCGGGCATGACCGATAGGATAACCGTATTTGATAATGTCCTCACCCTCTTTCACGTCTTTGATCAATACCTTATGACCGGCAGGCGTGTCTTGGCTCACAGTGATTTGCTTGCCGTCAACGTCGATGATGTCTCCCTTTTTCTTGGGTTGCAGACATACTACGACAGAATCGGCAGGATTAATCTTTAAGTAGGTTCTTAATTCCATAATGTATTTGTATTTAGTAGTTTATCCGATATTCTTACGACGATAGAAGTCGATGTTCTCCTTTGTCAGCAACTCGATAGGCATGTAATTGATGGGCTCCACCTCTTTCTTCAATACGATGGCATTGAAGAGGGTCTCGATGCAGGAATAGCCCTGCATATATCCGTGCTGCGCTATCAGGAAAGAGATACTTCCCTGTCTCACGCATTCGGCGTTCTTGGGAACCATGTCATAGCCCATAATCTGGATGTTGCGGCGATTGGAGCGCAACAGGTACTCTCCAACGATATGCGCCTTGGAGTTGAAGGTGATGCAATGATGCGTATGGGGATGATGCCTGAAGAAGTCGTCCAGGATGGCGTCGTAGTTCTCACGCTTCTCATCCAGCGAGAGGTTGACCTCATGGATGAGGACCTCGGGGAAGTGGTCGTGCATGTAGTGGCGGAATCCCGTCTCACGGTTCTCCTGCTGCTTAGAGGCGACGACCCCGTTGCGCATCTGCTTCATCAACATGATTTCTGTCTCATGGGGAGCCATCATCATCAGCATGCGGGCAGCGAAATAGCCGCTGGAGAAAGAGTCCTGTCCGTAGAATGACAGGGGCTTGAGGTCTGGCATGTAGGAGTCGAGCAGGATAAAAGGTATTCCCTCGTCATGCAACTGGTCAGTGAACTTACGTGTGACATCCAACTTGGAAGGTACGACAATAACCCCGTCAGGTTTCAGTTTAAGGCACTCGTTGGTGACTTTTGTGAAAGTCTCCGTCGAGAAGCGGTTATAGTACATCATCTTCTGGCTGACACGGAAGTCGCTGCGGCGGTCGCAAGCGTCAATGACTCCTTCCTCCACCTCTTCCCAATACGCCTCAGACTCATGTTTGGGGATAATGCAATAGTAGGTGTACGACTTGTTGTAGGCAAGTGCCGAGGCATACATATTTGGCTTGTAGTCCATCTCTTTTAATGCCTTCTCTACTTTCTCAAGAGCGCTTTTAGAGACGTTCGGACGTTTGTGTAACACACGGTCCACGGTGCCGACACTTACCCCTGCCCGTTCTGCGATGTCCTTGATCCTTATTTTGCCAGTATCCATGTTCATTTATATTTTGAATGCAAAGATAAAGAAAAAAAAACGTTTACGGAACAAATTCGGAATATTTTTGGTGATTATTTTGGTATTTGGACTTTTTTGTGCTAACTTTGCAACTGAAAGTTAACATCATTATTTATAAATACTAAAACAAATGGCTAAAATTGTAACCTTGGGCGAGATTATGCTCCGCCTTTCTCCAAACGGTAACGACCGTTTCATTCAGAGTGAATCATTCCGTATCATCCCTGGTGGTGGTGAGGCAAATGTGGCTGTGTCTGTCGCCAATTACGGACACGAGGCTTATTTTGTGTCAAAACTCCCTAAGCATGAGATTGGTCAGATTGCTGTAAACGCTCTGCGTCGCTATGGTGTGAATACAGAGTTCATTGCCCGTGGTGGTGAGCGCGTAGGTCTTTACTATGCAGAGACAGGTGCTTCTATGCGTCCGTCTAAGGTTATCTATGACCGTGCTCATTCCTCTATCGCTGAGGCTGATGCCGCTGATTTTGACTTTGACAAGATCATGGAGGGTGCCCAGTGGTTCCACTGGTCTGGTATTACTCCTGCCATTAGTGATAAGGCAGCCGAGTTGACCAAACTTGCCTGTGAGGCTGCAAAGCGTCACGGTGTGACCGTATCCGTAGACCTGAACTTCCGTAAGAAGTTGTGGACCTCAGAGAAGGCTATCTCTATCATGCGTCCTCTGATGAAGTACGTCGATGTATGTATCGGCAATGAGGAGGATGCGGAACTCTGTCTTGGCTTCAAGCCCGATGCTGACGTGGAGGGTGGTGTGACCGACGCTTCTGGTTACGAGAAGATCTTCAAGCAGATGAAGGAGGAGTTTGGCTTCAAGTATGTGGTATCTACCCTGCGTGAGTCCTTCAGTGCTACCTTCAATGGCTGGAAGGCTCTGATCTATGACGGCAAGGAGTTCTATCAGTCAAAGCGCTATGAGATCAATCCTATCATCGACCGTGTTGGTGGTGGCGACTCTTTCTCTGGTGGTCTGATCCATGGTCTGCTGACGAAGCCGACTCAGGGAGAGGCTCTGGAGTTCGCTGTTGCCGCTTCAGCCCTGAAGCACACCATCAATGGTGACTTCAACTTGGTAGGTGTTGACGAGGTGGAGAGCCTTGCTGGCGGAAATGCCAACGGACGCGTACAGCGTTAATATCGTTATATCGTAATATCGCAAAAATAATAAACAATGGCAAAGTTTGATAAGATAGCCGTACTGAAGAAGATCGGCGAGACGGGTATGGTTCCCGTATTCTATCACAAAGATTTAGAGACTTGTAAGAATGTCGTAAAGGCTTGTTATGAGGGTGGTGTTCGTGCCTTTGAGTTTACCAATCGTGGCGATTTCGCACAGGAGATTTTCGGTGAGTTGGTGAAATGGGCAGACAAAGAGTGTCCAGAACTTGCCCTGGGTATTGGCTCTATCGTCGATGCTCCCACAGCAGCCATGTACATCCAGTTGGGTGCCTGCTTCGTGGTAGGTCCGCTGTTGAACCCTGACATCGCTCCCGTCTGCAACCGTCGCCTTGTTCCTTACTGCCCAGGCTGTATGACAGTGAGTGAGATTGGTAAGGCTCAGGAGTTGGGATGCGACCTGACGAAGGTATTCCCAGGTGATGTCGTTGGTCCTAACATGGTGAAGGGCCTGAAGGCTCCGATGCCTTGGTCAAAGATCATGGTAACGGGTGGCGTGGCTCCAGAGGAGGAGAACCTCAAGGGCTGGTTCAAGGCTGGTGTCTACTGTGTGGGTATGGGTTCTAAACTCTTCCCCTCAGATAAGGTGAAGGCTGGCGACTGGCAGTATGTAACCGACAAGTGCAAGGAGGCACTCGGTTATGTGGCTAAGGCTCGCGCTTAATCTTGCGGTAGTCTTTCTAATCTCAGCATGTTCACCGTCAGATAAGGCAGCGGTGGACATGCTGAATTCTCTTTCCTATGCCTATCATTATCGTAACATAGATTCTACAGCCCATTATGCCCAGCAGGCTTATGGCTTGTCGGAGAACTACGCCGACGGAAGAGCAGAGGCGCTCAACCATCTTGCCTTCGTCAGTATGGTACGGATGGACTATGACCGTGCCGAGCAACAACTGAGGAATGCCATATCGTTGACCGACAACCAGATAGAGTTGTTTGTGGCTGAAGTACAGCAGATGCGTCTCTGTCAGCGACGTTCCCGCAACCGTGAGTTCTATGAGCATCGGGAGCGTGCCATCGAGTGCAGGAGACGAATCAATGAGGAGCGTGACGTCTTATCGGAGCGTATGCTGCTTCGTCTCATCTATGCGGAGAGTGAGTATGCTATCGTCAACTCCACCTATTATTATTACGTAGGTCTGGAGCGGCAGTCGATAGAGGCGTTAAGGGAAGTAAATCTTGATGAGATACGACGTGATACGGCACAGTATCTGAACTATCTGTATAATGTTGGGGCAGGTGGCATCATCACGGAGGGCACTGACGATGAGGTCTATCAGGAAGAGGTGGAGTATCTGAGTCGTTGCCTGAATACTTCCCAACGATTTTCCTATCCCTATTTCGAGGCGAATGCCAAAGAGGCGCTTGCTGATCATTTAGGTGACGTGGACCTTGCGGAGGAGGCGTTAGAGGGTTTTAAGGACTATGGTGACGTCTATCAGATAGCAGGTGCCTATCGTACACTTGCCTCCTGCTACCATGCCATGGGGGAGGACCATCATGCCTTGGAGTATCTGCAAGACGCTTTGTCTGACAAGCGTATCAACCAGGCGCCTGACTTGGTGGCGAGTATCCGGGAGCAGATGAGTGTTGCTTATTCTGCGATGAACGACAAGCAGAACAGTGACCTGAACCGTAACATCTATATCGACCTGCAAGAGCAGACCCGTCAAGATCGGGAGTTGGAGGCACGTGCCGCCATGTATGAGCAGTCGACGACCCAACTGAACTGGATGATGATAGCGGTGATGGTTGCCATTCTTTTGCTATTGTTCCTCCTATGGCTTTTCAATCGGATGCATGAGCGGGAGAAACAGAGCAGTATACTGGACGACCTGTTAGAGCAGAAAGATGAGGAAATCAGTGAGGCACGTCTGCGGGTGGAGAAAAACGAGCGCCGTCATCTGGAGCAGCGCGCGAAAGTGTCGATGGTAGTAGGCGTCACTCCACTGATAGACCGTATCATTCATGAGGTCAGGCACCTGGATGCCATAGGAACGGCAGAAAGTCAGGAACGTCTGGACTATATCCGTGAACTGACAGACCAGATTAACCGGCAGAATGATATCCTGACACACTGGATACAATTGCGACAAGGCGAGTTGAGCCTTCATATCGAGAGTTTCCCCGTGCAACCCTTGTTTGAGATTATTGCCCGTCGCAAGACAGAGTTCAACATGAAGGACATCATGCTGGAGGTACGCCCCACGGAGGCTGTCGTGAAGGCGGATCGGGTACTGACCCTCTTCATGCTGAATACCCTTGCCGACAATGCGAGGAAGTTTACGGAGCAAGGCGGAGAGGTGCGTATTGCCGCCAAGGAGTCGGCAGACTATGTGGAACTCTCCGTAGAGGACACCGGCAAGGGGATGGGGCAGGAGGAACTCTCCCAGGTGTTCAGCCATCAGGTGAAGGGTGGTCATGGCTTTGGACTGATGAACTGTAAGGGTATTATCGAGAAATACCGCAAGATCAGTCAGATATTCCAAGTGTGCCAACTCTCCGCAGAGAGTGAGGAGGGGAAGGGTAGCCGCTTCTTCTTCCGTTTACCGAAGGGGATGGCACGGTTGATTGCCGTTGGCTATTGGCTATTGGCGTTTGGCACCCTCTCAGCCAATAGCCAGTCGCTAACCGCTAAGACTCCTTTAGACCGTGCGCATATCTTTGCCGACTCTGCCTATTTCTCCAATATTAACGGCACCTATGCCCGTACCTTGGAGTTTGCCGACTCCTGTCGCTATTACCTCAATACGCATTACTTGTCGCAGCATCCAAAGGGGAGCCTGTTGATGCACCGTATAGGCAATGCTGCTTTGATGGCGCCAGAGATACAGTGGTTGCACGACAGTGTTGCCACCAACTATCAGATTATTCTCGACATCCGCAACGAGAGCGCCGTGGCGGCACTCGCCCTCCATGAGTGGGAACTCTACCATTATAATAATAAGGTGTATACCCAACTCTTCAAGGAACTCTCTGCCGACAACACCCTTGCCGACTATTGCAGGATGATGCAGCAGTCGCAGACCAACAAGCGTATTGCCGTCATTCTGCTGATACTGATACTGTTGCTAATTATTCCTGCCTATTATATGCTCTATTACCGTCACAGGCTCTACAATCGTTTCCGCAAAGAGAGCATACAGCAATCTAATCTGGAGATGGCTGAGGATGAGTTGCGTAGGGTAGAGTTGGAGGACAGCAACCTGCATGTCTCGAATGCAGTGCTGGACAACTGTCTCTCAACCCTGAAGCACGAGACCATGTATTATCCCAGTCGCATCCGACAACTGGCGGATAAAGGCGATACCCGATCGATGCTGGAAGTCGCCTCTTACTATCGTGAACTTTATGGGTTGCTGAGTGAACAGGCTATCCGACAGGTGGACCGTGTGAAACTGCATATCAAGAGGGTGGAGTGCTACGGGCATGCTGTCTTAGGCGACGAGGAGATGTTGCGCTATCTCTTTGAACTGCTCAAAGGTGAGATATCAGCGGAAGTGAAGGACCAACAGTATCTGCTGTATACCGTCCGACGTGATGACTTGAGGATGGATGAGGAGCAGGCTGCCAATCTCTTCACCCCACAGTCGGATACGATTCCCTATCTGCTCTGTCGGCAGATCGTACGTGACCATGGCGAGGCGACCAACCGTCGAGGCTGTGGCATCTGGGCGGAAGTGGCAGACAATATCACATGGATTAAAATAACACTACCAAGATATGGAAAACTTTAAGTTGATTATCGTAGAGGACGTGCCCCTTGAGTTGAAAGGCACAGAGGGTATCGTTCGTCATGAGATTCCTGAGGCGGAGGTGATAGGCACAGCCTCTAACGAGATTGAATACTGGAAACAGATCAAGCAGCAACAGCCAGACCTGGTGCTGCTCGATCTCGGACTGGGAGGCTCTACCACCATCGGTGTGGAGATATGCCGTCATACCAAAGAGCAGTATCCGAAGGTGAAAGTGCTTATCTTCACGGGTGAGATACTGAATGAGAAACTGTGGGTCGACGTGCTGGATGCTGGTGCCGACGGTATCATCCTCAAGAGCGGGGAACTGCTGACTCGTGCTGATGTCCGTGCCGTGATGGAAGGCAAGCAGTTGGTGTTCAACGAGCCTATCCTGCAGAAGATCGTGGAGCGTTTCAAGTATGCGGTGTCTTCCCAGTTGGCTCGTCAGGAGGCCTTGATCAATTATGAGATAGATGAGTATGACGAGCGTTTCCTCCGTCATCTCGCCTTGGGCTATACCAAGGAGCAGATCACCAATCTGCGTGGCATGCCCTTTGGTGTGAAGAGCCTGGAGAAGCGACAGAATGAGTTGGTGCGTAAGTTGTTTCCTGGCGGGGAGAGCGTCAATGCCACCCGTCTGGTGGTACGTGCCCTTGAACTGCGTATCCTCGATATAGATAACTTGGAGCCTGATACTGATTAAACCTGTTGCTGATGAAACGAGTCTGGTCCTATATCGCACTGGTACTTGCCCTTGCTGAGGTCGTACTGATATTCTTGTCATGGCTGTTGAGCGCCGCCCTGCCGAACAGTGGGGTGCGCTCGATGTTGTCAGGTGAGGGACTCCGTTGGTTTATGGGACGTTTCGGAGATATACTGGCAACCCCCTTGTTGTCATGGCTTCTGCTAATGGTTATCGCAGTGGGATGCCTGGTGCGGTCAGGGGTTTTCTCACGCAGTAAGCCATCGTCATACCGTGAGCGTCGTGCCCTGTTGATGGGCGGTGCCGTGCTCTGTCTCTGTATGGCGGTGCTCCTGCTGCTGACGATGATGCCTCATGCCGCCCTGCTCAGTGCGACAGGTAGCCTGTTCCCTTCCCCGTTCTCGTATAGTCTGATACCTTTCGCCTCCTATACTATCTGTGCTTTCAGTATTGTCTATGGTGTGGTGGCTGGTACCTACCAGTCGTTGACAGCCGTCTATGACTCATTATTATATGGTATCCGTCAAGCGGCTCCGCTCTTTTTCTTCTATATCTTGTTAACTCAATTTTATGAGTCATTGATCTTTGTCTTCGGCTAAAACACTTATTTTTAGGTATTGCACTTCCTCATATTTCTTTCTACCTTTGCAGACGGAATTACAAACCATTAAAAGACAGATAGAAAAATGAGTAAGACAATTGTAGTATTTGGTTCATCCACTGGCACCTGCGAGGCTATCGCAGAGAAGATTGCCGCTAAGTTAGGTGTAGAGTCCCTGAATGTTCAGGACCTCACGTCAGATATCGTTGCCGCCAACGACAACCTCATTCTCGGTACCTCGACATGGGGAGCGGGAGAGTTGCAGGACGACTGGTACGATGGCGTGAAGGTGTTGCAGGGTGCCGATTTGAAAGGAAAGACCATTGCCCTCTTCGGTTGTGGTGATGCGGAATCGTATGGTGACACCTTCGTTGGCGGTATCGGCGAGTTATATAATGCCATCAAGGACAGTGGTGCCAAGTTCATCGGCTCCGTGTCTACAGAGGATTATACCTTTAGTGATTCTGATGCTGTCGTCGACGGCAAGTTCATTGGACTACCTCTGGACGATGTGAATGAGGACGACAAGACCGATGGTCGTATCGACGCATGGGTTGCCGCCATTTCTCCTAATCTTTAATCAGCCATTGACCATGACTCAGACGGAACAAATGCCCATCGACCTCAAGGTCCTGATGAACCACATCTATGAGTATAAGAAAGGGGTGCGTCAGATGATACTCTTCACCATGAACAAGCGATACGAGCAGTTTGCCACGCAACGATTGGAGCGACAGAACATCCCGTATGTGCTGCAGCCGGCTGGCAAGAACACGCTCAATCTCTATTTCGGAAAGAAGGAGTGTCTGGAGGCTATCCGTCTGATTGTGACTCGACCTCTCAACGAGTTGACACCAGAGGAGGACTTTATTCTTGGAGCGATGTTAGGATATGACATCTGTGCCCAGTGTGAGCGTTTTTGCGAGCGCAAGTGTCGTACCTGCCAGTCAGTTCAGTAGAGTTCCACTTTCAATAAGGTTTAGATCATAAAGTATTTGTTTAGTTTAGTGTGAGAGAGGACATGCCGTGAGGTATGTCCTCTCTTATTCAGTTCTCCTTGAAGGCAACGACTCTGGTTAGTGCCATATCCAAGTAATAGGTGTCGCTGTACTCCTGGTCGTCAAGTTCATAGCGCACTCGTGTGACGATGAGTTTCTTGAAAGGCTCATCAGGGGCATATCTGATAGTGCCTTGATAGCGAGTGCCCTGTTTTGCCAACAGGCGCAGACTGACAATGGCGGAGTCTGTCATGGCATGGGTGGAGTCGATGTCCGTAAAATGAAGGGACGACGGCTCCAGTCCTTCCCGCATGTTCTGCTCCATAAACTGCTCCACCAGTTCCTCTGCCTCCGCCTGCGGTCCACACGAGGTGAACAGCAGGAGAGACATACCTATTATAATATATAATGCGCTCCTCATTTCTGTGGGATATTTTTGAGGACATCAAGCAAGTGATCCCATACCATCTGAACAGTGGGAATCAGCAGGCGCTCGTCAGGAGTATGTACGTCACGGAGTGTCGGTCCGAAACTGACCATATCGAGGTTGGGGTAACGCTCCGAGAACAGTCCGCACTCCAGTCCCGCATGGATGCCACGTACGATAGGCTCCTTGCCGAACAGTTTGACATAGGAGTCCTTAACGATTCTCTGCAGGTCGCTATTGGAACGCATCTTCCAGGCAGGGTAGCCATCGCTGTGCTTCACCTCTGCGCCAGCCAGTTGGAAACAGGCACCAATGGTGTCGCACATATTGTCGAGGTTGCTCATGACGTTAGAGCGTTGTGAGGAGACGATCGTGATCACGTTCTCCTTTGTCTCGATGCTGGCGATATTGCTGGAGGTCTCCACCATGCCGTTAAGGGCAGGGTCCTGACAGATGGCGTAAATGCCATTGTCGACAGCCTGAAGGGCAAAGACGAAGTTCCTCGCCACAGTAGCCTCGATGACAGGCTCAGCCTCCGTGCTCTCCATCGTCCATACCATATTGGTGTCAGTCACATGGAACTCCTCCTCCACGTCACTGGCGAAGATATTCCAGTCTGCCTTGATATTCTCCTTGACAGCATTGGGGACGGCAATGACAAACTGACCGTCACGAGGGATGGCGTTGTGCATCTTGCCAGAGTTGAACTGTGCGAGACGGATGCCCTCGTACTTCTTCATCTCGGCAAAAAGGAAACGACCAAGCAGTTTGATGGCATTGGCGCGCTTCTTGTTGATGTCATCACCAGAGTGTCCTCCAGTGAGTCCCTTGAGTTGGGCACGGAGGAAGAAAGAGCCGGCGGGAGCCTCCTCACGCTGGAAGGAGAATACGGCTGTGGTGTTACGACCTCCCGCGCACGACACGAAGATCTCACCCTCGTCCTCGGAATCGAGGTTGATGAGATAGTCGCCAGTCATGAAGCCAGCCTTCATGCCCTCAGCGCCCGTCAGTCCGGTCTCCTCGTCACGGGTGAAGACACACTCGATAGGACCGTGCTCCACGTTGTCACTGTCTAACAAGGCAAGTTCCATGGCACAGCCGATACCGTCGTCAGCACCAAGGGTAGTGCCCTTGGCACGCATCCACTCCCCGTCGATATAGGTCTGGATGGCGTCATGGTCGAAGTCAAAGTCCACGTCGACAAGTTTGTCGCACACCATATCCATGTGACTTTGCAGGATGACCGTCTTGCGGTTCTCATAACCAGGGGTGGCTCCCTTGCGGATGATGACATTGCCCGTCTCGTCGACTTTCGTCTCCAGTCCATGGCTCTCCCCCCAGTTTCTCAGATACTCAATCATCTTCTCCTCACGCTTCGAAGGGCGTGGAATTTCGTTAATCTTCGCGAATTGTTCGAAGACAGCGATAGGTTTTAACTCTCTTTTATTCATTATTAATGTTTATTTTATCGGTTTTCTAAATTTAATTGTTTACCTTTGCAGACGATTTGTAAGTGCAAAATTAATCATTTATGGTGAGAATCCTGCTAATAAGCACGTTAATAATTGCTATTGGGATGGCTTTTTTCTTGATAAAAGTCCTTTCCAGCAAGAACGGAACCTTCTCGTCGCAGCATATCCACGACAGTGAGGCGATGAGGAAACGGGGCATCCACTGCGTGATGGACCAAGACCGTGAGATGCGGCGCAAGAGCAGGTTTGCCGTGAGAGAAAAGTCATGACTCGCCCTCTCGAATATCGAAATATCGTTATATCGCAATATCGAATCAATAAAATAAAAACAATGAAAAAGAACATTATTGGCACTATGGCTGTTGCCGCCATCGTAGCACTCGCATCTTGTAATAACGCAAGTCCTAAGATGGACGAGCAGCCGGCTTCCGCCGACTCTACGGGCGCAGGTCTGAGAATCGCTTATGTGGAGGTTGACTCCCTGATGACCCAGTATGAGTATTGCAAGGACTTCACGCTGGTACTCCAGAAGAAGAGCAACAATGCCCGCAACACCCTAACCCAGAAGGGACAGCAGTTGCAGAATGCGATGAACAATTTCCAGCAGAAGTTGAACAACAACGGATTCACCAGTCGTGAGCAGGCTGAGAGCCAGCAGGCAGCCATCCAGCGTCAGCAGAACGACTTGCAGCAGTTGCAGGCTCGCTTGGAGAATGAACTTGCCAACGAGACAAACACCTATAATGAGGGTCTGCGTGATAGTCTGCAGCATTTCCTTGCTGTATATAATAAGGATAAGAAATACGATATGATCCTGACTAAGCAGGGTGACAATATTCTGTATGCGGCAAAGCGCTTCGACATTACTGCTGATATCATCAACGGACTGAACAAGCGTTATAAGTCGACCTTCAACAAACCCGCTGAGAAGAAAGAAGAAAAGAAATAAGAGTGGATATCCAGAAAATCCTGAAGAAACTACGCATCGAACAACTCAATGAGATGCAGCAACACGCCGCCGAAGCCATCCTACGCTCCGACGGTGATGTTGTTTTACTCTCCCCGACAGGCTCAGGAAAGACACTTGCCTATCTGCTGCCTTTGGTACAGCAGTTGGATGCCTCGTCGGGTGCGGTACAGGCACTGGTTGTAGTGCCTGGGCGTGAACTTGCCTTGCAGTCTGATACGGTGCTTCGGGATATGGGCTCAGGTATCCGTTCCGCCAGTTGCTATGGCGGGCGTGCTGCTATGGACGAGCATCGCAAACTAAAAGAGGTCAAGCCTCAGATTGTCTTTGGGACACCGGGACGACTGAACGACCATCTGGACAAGGATAATATCTCACGCTACGGCATCCGTTGGCTCATCATCGACGAGTTTGACAAATGTCTGCAGATGGGGTTCCATCACGAGATGGCAAAACTCATCAAGAGCCTGCCGGGCTTGCAGCGTCGCATCCTGCTTTCTGCCACTAATGCGGAGGAGATTCCGCAGTTCGTCAATATGGCGAAGAAAGGCACGGTGGTTGACTTCTTGCCGGATGACGAGCAGACCTCTGAGCGGGTGACGCTCTACGAGGTGAAGAGTCCTCAGAAGGATAAGTTGGAGACACTACGTACCCTGTTGTTGGGCTTTGGTGATACCAGCAGTATCGTCTTCCTGAACTATCGTGACTCAGTGGAGCGTGTGAACCGTTATCTCACAGAGCAAGGCTTTACGACCAGTTTCTTCCATGGAGGTCTTGAGCAGAAGCAGCGAGAGGACCAGTTGTATAAATTCTCCAACGGTTCCACGAATGTGATGGTGAGTACCGATCTCGCCTCCCGTGGTCTCGACATCCCCGATATCGCCAATATCGTGCATTATCACATGCCAGAGAGCGAGGAGGGCTATATCCATCGGGTAGGGCGTACTGCCCGTTGGGACAAACAGGGTAGGGCGTTCTTCATCACAGGTCCTGAGGAGCATATCCCAGACTATGTGGAGGGAGAGGTGGAGCCTTATGTGCCAACACCTGATATCCAATGTCCAATACCCCCAAAGATGGCGACCCTCTATATCGGAAAGGGTAAGAAAGACAAGGTGAGCAAGGGTGACATCGTGGGCTTCCTGTGTAAGAAAGGGGGGCTGCTGTCTGACGAGATAGGGCGTATCGATGTCAATGACCGTTATGCCTATGTCGCTGTGAAGCGGGAGAAGTTGCAGCAAGTGGTGTGTCAGACGCAGGGTGAGAAGATCAAGGGCATCAAGACAATTGTAGAGCCTGTGAGATAGAGAATTGTAACGCAGACTTTGCAAAACGTAAGAAAATCAAGTAAAATGCTTAATTCTTGCTCAAATATTTGCCTAATTGAAATAAAAAGTGTAATTTCGCATCGTTTTTACGAAACAGATAATAAAAAGTATAACAAATAATTAAATTCACAATCAAAATGAAGAAGTACAACTTTAACGCAGGTCCCTCGATGCTTCCCCGTGAAGTGATTGAGAAGACTGCACAGCAGTGTTTAGACTTCAATGGCTCTGGTCTCTCTCTGATGGAGATCAGCCATCGTGCCAAGGATTTCCAGCCCGTTGTTGATGAGGCAGTGGCTCTGGTTAAGGAGTTGCTCCAGATTCCTGAGGGCTATTCTGTCATCTTCCTCGGTGGCGGTGCTTCTCTGGAGTTCTGCATGATTCCTTACAACTTCCTGATTAAGAAGGCCGCTTACCTGAACACCGGTGTTTGGGCAAAGAAGGCGATGAAGGAGGCAAAACTGTTTGGTGAGGTTGTAGAGGTGGCTTCTTCCGCTGATGCCAACTATACCTTCATTCCAAAGGGGTGGAGCGTTCCCGCTGACGCAGACTATCTGCATATCACGACCAATAACACCATCTATGGTACTGAGATCCGCAAGGACCTCGATGTCAATGTTCCCCTGATTGCCGATATGTCATCAGATATCTTCAGCCGTCCTATCGACGTGAAGAAATACGATGCCATCTATGCCGGTGCTCAGAAGAACCTCGCTATGGCAGGTGTCACCATCGTCATCGTGAAGGATGAGAAACTGGGTAAGGCTCCTCGTGAGATTCCTACCATGCTGAACTATTGCACTCATGTAGAGAAGGGCTCTATGTTCAACACACCTCCTGTTGTTCCTATCTATTGCGCTTTGGAGACACTCCGCTGGATCAAGAAGAGCGGCGGTGTTGAGGCGATGGACAAACTCGCCCAGCAGCGTGCTGAGATCGTCTATGGCGAGATCGACCGCAACAAGATGTTCAAGGGTACTGCCGTTGAGGAGGACCGCTCACTGATGAACATCTGCTTCGTGATGGCTGACGAGTACAAGGAGTTGGAGAAAGACTTCCTCGACTTCGCTACCTCTAAGGGTATGGTCGGCGTGAAGGGTCACCGCTCTGTAGGTGGCTTCCGTGCTTCTTGCTACAATGCGCAGACCATCGAGGGTGTCAACGCACTCGTTGCTTGCATGAAGGAATTTGAGGCTAACCACTAATTTAGTTCATGATTATGAAAGTATTAGTTGCAACAGAGAAACCATTCGCAGCAGCCGCTGTGGAGGGTATTCGCAAGGAAGTAGAGGCAGCAGGCAATGAGTTGGTGCTGCTGGAGAAATATACGGAGAAGGCACAGTTGCTGGATGCCGTGAAGGATGCCGATGCGCTGATTATCCGTTCGGATAAGGTGGACGCTGAGGTGCTGGATGCCGCTAAGCAGTTGAAGATCGTGGTTCGTGCTGGTGCTGGTTATGATAATATCGACCTTGCCGCCGCTACCGCTCATAACGTGGTCGCAGAGAACACTCCTGGTCAGAACGCCAATGCCGTTGCCGAGTTGGTATTCGGTCTGTTGGTGATGGCTGTCCGTGGTTTCTATAACGGTAAGAGCGGCTCAGAGTTGCTGGGTAAGAAACTGGGTATTCTCGCTTTCGGTAATGTAGGTCGTAACGTGGCTCGCATCGCCAAGGGCTTTGGCATGGATGTCTACGCTTATGATGCTTTCTGCCCCGCAGAGGTTATCGAGCAGGCGGGTGTACATGCTGTCGCTAATCAGGATGCGCTCTTCGAGACCTGTGACGTGGTGTCTCTCCATATTCCCGCTACTCCTGAGACCAAGCAGAGCATCAACTATGCGTTGGTTGGTAAACTGAAGAAGGGTGGTGTCCTCGTGAACACTGCTCGTAAGGAGGTTATCAACGAGCCTGAGTTGATCAAACTGATGCAGGAGCGTGAGGACCTGAAGTTCGTGACGGATATCATGCCCGATGCCAACGACGAGTTCCTGAAGTTCGAGGGACGTTATTTCTCTACTCCCAAGAAGATGGGTGCCCAGACTGCTGAGGCTAATATCAATGCTGGTATTGCCGCTGCCAAGCAGATTAACGCCTTCTTCAAGGATGGTGACACTAAGTTCCAGGTGAACAAGTAATTCAATTCAGATTACTAATTAGACATATAAGGATGGTATCTAACCTCAATAGATGCCATCCTTTTTTAGTGTATCTATGTGTTTTCCGTGAGGAGGCTGCTCACCTTATCTCACCACATATTTCTTCCCGTTCTGGATGAAGATACCGTGCTGTGGATTTGAGACTTGTTGACCTTGGAGGTTGTAGATGCGAGGGTCTTGGTTGTCGTAAATGAGAACCTTCCCTATGTCAGTAGTACCACTTTTTAGTTCAATTTTAGTGATGACGATTCCTGTTCCATGAACGATGAGTCCTTTCTTCGTGAGTGTGTTGAAAATCGACTCGTCGAAAGTGACAGTAATAGTCTGTGATGCTCCGACCTCTCCATTGGGACCGTAGTCGCCACTATATGTCTTTCCGTCAATCGTGAAAGATGCTTTTTGCCCCCAGTCACCGTAATGGAACTGGATGTCAGAGTAACCACTGTTTTGTTTGGAGAAGGTAATGAGGAGTTTGATAGATTTATCGAAAGCAGCAAAGAGATTACTTGCAATAGAGATGCCGTCCCCCCAGTTGATGACCTTCTCTCCCTCAAAGCAGACAATATTTGTGATGTCTTTGATTTCTGGATATTGGTAGGAGTCGGCATTGCCATAGAAAGATTTCACGATCGTTTTAGCAATATCAGGTTGTGTGAATACTGGATTGGAGCGGAAAAGACCGTCAGAAAGTCCCATCCAATAGAAAGTAGCGATGTTCTTGGCTTTGGTCTTCTCTACGAAATACTGTACGAACTCCAAGTACTTCTCTGGATCCTTTGCATAGTCGGTCTCGCTTTGGTCGACATTACTGGTTCCCCATTCTCCCATAATCACAGGTCCCTTGGTCAGGAGGTAAGAGTTAAGTTGATTGATAAGGTCATCCGTCTCGCTCTTACCACTGGCTAAAGTGGGGTAGGCATGAACCTCAAAGGCGATATGACCACTACCAGCAGTCGCATCTGTAGGTAGTTTCATCTCTTTTAGAGGATCTTGTAAATGACTGTTCCAATGTCCGCCTCCATTGCTTGCGCAATAGGTATTGACGACGAGGTTGCGCTTGGCGTTATTGCCCCCCGTGGCACGTACGACATCAACGAAACTCTGGGCGTAACTGTTAATAGCATTGTAAACATCGGTAGCCTCTGTCGCATGATGTCCTCCTGATCTCGCAAATGTGGCAAAACACCATGAGTTATAATCATCCAGCATCTCGTTATAACTTTCGAAAAGCAGTTTCTCACCATAGTTCTTAAACTCCTCGGCAATCTGTTTCCAGAGATACTCATATTTTGCCTTCGCCTTGTTGTAGGAGTTCGTGCTGGCATGCAGCCAATGACGACCGACTTGTTTTCCGTCAGAGACATCAGAGCCTGTGTCATGATGTACGTTAAGGATACAGTAGAGACCTTGGTTGATGACATAGTCTACTACCTCGTGTACACGAGCCATCCATGCCACATCCACCTTGCCATTGGCATCCATGTGATTATACCAGGTAACAGGTACCCGGATGGCGCCAAACCCCGCCTCCTTCATTATCTTCATCAACTCTGGCTTGGTATAGGGCTGTCCCCAGCAGGTCTCGGAGTCCAATCCTTGCTGTCCCCAGAAATTACTTTTCGTCTCATCCCAATAGTCTTTATTCTGCGAGTTTGCATCCAGTGTATTGCCTAAGTTCCAGCCTACCCCCATGTTCTTTACAGCCTCTGTAGCGGTCTCGAAAGATTGTGCATGGAGTATGCATGCTGATGTGATAAGCATACAAATAGTTAGTAGTCTTTTCATGTTCTTTTGTCAATAGTTTAATATTCTGTCTGCAAATATACGGAAAATTCGGAAATTATCTGTAACTTTGCATCAGAATTAACTCTAAAACATCTTTTTATTATGCAAAGTGATCCTAAGCAGTGCCTTTACTGCACCAATAATCAGACACAGAAAGACTTGATGATTGAGTTTGCGCAGTTGTCAGTTTCTCGTGCTTTCCTTTTCAAGGAGCAAACCTATCGTGGTCGTTGTCTCGTCGCCTATAAAGACCATGTGAATGACCTCAACGAACTCTCCGACGAGGACCGTAACGCTTTTATGGCTGATGTGGCTCGTGTGACCCGTGCCATGCAGAAGGCATTCAACCCCGAGAAGATTAACTATGGTGCTTATAGCGATAAACTCTCGCACCTGCATTTCCATCTTGC
Source organism: Prevotella sp. (assembly GCA_017470055.1). Taxonomy (GTDB): domain Bacteria; phylum Bacteroidota; class Bacteroidia; order Bacteroidales; family Bacteroidaceae; genus Prevotella. The sequence goes on from JAFUFD010000074.1 coordinate 25,376, forward strand.
TCCGAAGTATGTGGATGGTCCTGACTATGGTGGTACCTTCCAGATGAATCCGGGTAAGGTGTATCTGTCGGATGCTGAGTACCAGGAACTGATTGACCAAATCAAAGCCAATCTTTAATGTTTAATCTTTAATGTTTAATCTTCGACAATGGCAATCGTAAAACCATTTAAGGGAATACGTCCACCCAAGGAGTTGGTAGAACAGGTGGAGAGCCGCCCCTACGACGTGCTCGACTCAGAGGAGGCACGTGCCGAGGCAGGCGATAACGAGAAGAGTCTGTATCATATCATTAAGCCCGAGATAGATTTCCCCGTCGGCACTTCCGAGTATGACCCTCGTGTCTACGAGAAGGCTGCCGAGAACTTCCAGAAGTTTCAGGATAAGGGGTGGCTCATTCAGGACTCGCGCGAACATTATTATATATATGCCCAGACCATGAACGGCAAGACGCAATATGGACTGGTAGTCGGTGCCCATACGGATGACTATATGAAGGGCAATATCAAGAAGCACGAACTGACACGTCGTGACAAGGAGGAAGACCGCATGAAGCATGTCCGTGTGAACAATGCGAATATCGAGCCTGTCTTCTTCGCTTATCCTGATAACGCTGTCCTCGACCAGTTGATCATGCGCTATGCCGCTACTGAGCCAGAGTATGACTTCATCGCTCCTATTGACGGTTTCCGCCATCAGTTCTGGATTATCAGTGACGAGCAGGACATGCAGACCATCACAGAGGAGTTTGCCAAGATGCCCAGTCTCTATATTGCCGATGGTCACCATCGCTCTGCCGCCGCCGCTTTGGTAGGTGCCGAGAAACAGAAGCAGAACCCCAACCATACAGGCACAGAGGAATATAACTACTTCATGGCAGTATGCTTCCAAGCAAGCCAGTTGACTATTCTCGACTATAACCGTGTGGTGAAAGACCTGAACGGTCTGTCGTCCGAGGAGTTCCTTGCCGCCTTGCAGGTGAACTTCATCGTAGAGGATAAGGGTACGGAGATTTATAAACCCGCAAAACTCCATGAGTTCTCCCTCTATCTTGACCAGCACTGGTATAGTCTGACCGCCAAAGAGGGTACGTATGACAATACCGATCCGATTGGTGTCTTGGACGTGGATATCAGCAGTCGTCTGATTCTCGATGAGATACTGAATATTGGTGACCTCCGCTCTTCGAAGCGTATTGACTTCGTGGGTGGACTGCGTGGCTTGGGTGAGTTGAAGCGTCGTGTGGACAGCGGTGAGATGCGTGCCGCCCTTGCCCTCTATCCTGTGACGATGCAGCAGATCATGGATATTGCCGACAGTGGTAAGATCATGCCGCCAAAGGCTACCTGGTTTGAGCCGAAACTGCGTTCCGGACTGGTGATTCATAAACTGTCGTAATATCGTTTATCGTTATATCGAGAATCGAGATAATGACAGACGAGTTCAAGACCATCAAGGAAGTGGCAGAGGGCTACTATACCGAGAAGCGTAGTAAGTTTCTCGCATTTGCCCACCATGTAGAGACGGTCGATGAAGTCAAGGAAATATTGGCGGGTTATCGTAAGAAATATTACGATGCCCGCCATGTCTGTTACGCTTATATGCTGGGGGCGGGTAGGGAAGAGTTCCGTGCCAATGATGATGGAGAGCCTTCGTCGACGGCAGGCAAGCCGATTCTCGGACAGATCAACTCCAATGAGTTGACGGATATCCTCATTGTCGTGGTGCGCTATTATGGAGGTGTGAACCTTGGTACGAGCGGATTGATAGTCGCCTATCGGGAGGCTGCCGCTGATGCCATTGCCCATGCCACCATAGAGGCACGACAGGTGGAGGAGGTCATCACCTATACCTTTTCCTATCCGCAGATGAATGCCGTGATGCGGATCGTCAAGGAGATGAGTCCCCGTATTCTCTCCCAGACTTTCGATAATACTTGTGAGATCAAGTTGTCTATCCGTCAGAGTGAGGCAGAGGAGTTGCGCAACCGTCTTGGCAAGTTATTATGATTTGTCCAAGATAAATTTGGCAGTTATCGGAAAAAGTATTACCTTTGCACTCACTTAATAGGAAGGTTGGCAGAGTGATCGATCGCGCTGGACTCGAAATCCGGTATACCCCTTTCGGGTATCGGGGGTTTGAATCCCTCACCTTCCGCAAAAAGAGCAGCTGTAAGGTTGCTCTTTTGCGTGAGGGATGAAAACCCCAGGGTTTGTAATCGACGCAGTCGCTTGCCAGAGCAAGAATCCCTCACCTTCCGCAAGAAAGAAAAGGCATCCGATGAGGATGCCTTTCTCTTTGTTTGTCGTTGCTCTTTATTTAATCACCTTTTGGGTCGTGCCATCACTCTTGCGGACGATGTTGATGCCATGTTGAGGTTGGCTGAGGCTTTTGCCGTCGATGCTATAGTATTGAGCATCTTGGACTTTGCCTTGCTTGATGGTATTGATGGCGGTAGTGCCGATGACAGCCTTGATGGCAAGACTCTTGCAGGTTGGCATGGTGAAGGTATATAGCGCACCGTTCACGTGGCTGGTTGTGGGGGTGCCGTTGGTTGCTGTGGTAGTTATATCCCAGCCAGTCACTTGCTTGCCATCCGCTGGTGTCGCCTCAAGGGTAATGCTGCGATTGGCGAAGAACTTGCCATCGAAGATGCCTTCGCTCAGTTCTACGTCATTGATGCTGATTTGTATATTCCCTAAGTCTGTCATACCCTTATTGATAGTCAGAGGGGTGGGAGTGCCCAGATGGTAATAGTCGGCAAGTTGTTGGTAGAAATAGTTGGTACGCTGACTGATCCAGTTGCGGGCTGTGGTAAGTTCGTCATTGTATGTGCCAGTTACATCCCACACCCACCATTGCTTGTACATCTCCTTGTGTTTCATCAACTCCGTTTTGACGAGTTCATACATAGAATCCCATACGGCACGTGTCCCTTTCTCGTTGAGGAAGTCGCCCATATAGACGGCACAGCGGTCGATGAACATATTGTAGAAGTCCTGATCCTCCATCAAACGACGGAACAGACGAGTATGCTCGTACTGGTTTGCCCAGTTCCTGTTTGCGTCATAATTGGGGTTGTACAGCCAATTGATGGTCTTATAAGAAGCGGATGAGCCATAGAGCCCCAGTCCGAAATCGGTGTCTTTGGCTATCCAGCGCCATCTGCCTCCCTCTGTCTTAGGACGCCACATGACGATATTGTTACCAGGGAAGTCTTGGTTGTTGTAATAGAGGTTCATAATCATGAGGTTGGCGAACTCTCCGCAGTCCATCCACTGCTCGTATTCGGCAAGTGTATGTCCATGCTCCGCATAGAAAGCCTTGAAAGCGTTGTAGTTGTCCCTGTCGCCCTCCTTCAGTTCGTCCCAGTTCTCAAACATGTCAAGGTCTTCCAGTCCGTCGTAGTACGTATAGATATTATCCTCATTAGAGCGGTCACGAATGTTCTCGATACCTTTATACACGCCATTGATATAGACGATGACGGGTCGCCATGACTGCCAGTCGAGGTCTACATGCTGAGCCATGTTGCGCTGGATGATGGCATCACGCATATAGAGATAGTCGAAGTCATTACCCGCATTGCGGAGAGAGATGGACTTGAAGTCGGTGATGCCAGGACGCTGGTCGGGGAAGAACTCATACTCCAGTCGCTTGGTGCCGAAGCGCTTGTTGGCATATATGGCAAGGGACTTGAGCGGGTTGCTGCGGGTGGCGCCTCCCATGATGCGTGTCTCGCAGAGTTGGTTGAGTTTACTTTCCTCGTTGCCGTTCTCAAAATACTCGAAGTTGATGGGGCGTCGCCAATTGAACTCATAGTTCTTTTTGCCACTTTGATAGGTACCGTCCACGTAGATACCGATCTTACTGTCGTTCAGATATTTGTTATCCGTCACGATAGACACGACAGGCAAAGTCAGGCTCCGTTGAGTGAAGAAGATATATGAATGGACGGTGGAGCGTGGTGACAGATAGCCGTCGCAGAATATTTTGGCACGGATGACATGGTTGCTGCTGATGGTGATAGGCGAGGTATATAAAGCACTCGTTTTGGTGGGTTCAGCACCTGTAGTGGTATAGCGTATCTCGGCTCCTTCAGGAGTCCCCTCAGGAAGCGAGAGTGTCAGCGTGTGTGTGTCGGATGATGTAAAGACACCACCTTTCTCACTGAATACAGGTTCCCCTAAGATATCCTTTACCGTTTGTCCGCAGTTTGTTTTCTCAGGTGTCGGCTCAGTCTGATAGCCCCAGGAGTCGCTGCCGTCTGTCTTTCGTCCGTAGGCGATGTTCGGTGCAGGCTGTTTCTTCATCCCTGTTACTTGATCGACAATCTCACCGCCTTTGAATAGGTAGACCTCACCGTCTTTGCCAGACTCCAAGCGGAAATCGGTGTGCATGCCAGTCTCTGCCTTGTCGCAATAAATGACGACAAACTGTTTAGGGGCTATTGTCTGACTTGGCAGTTTCCATGCTTTTTTCTCTTTGTTGTTCTTACCTATCTTGTAGTCACTGAGGTTGACGGCAGTAGAACCATTATTATAGAGTTCAACCCAAGAGTCAGGAAAGTCGTTCAGGTCATCCATGATGCAATCGATGTTTGATTGCATCAACTCATTAATCACTAATTGTGCGTGGGCTGGTGCCGTCATTGCCAACAGGCATCCTGCAAAAATGGTTGATATAAGTCTCATATTTTGGGTTTTTATTTATTGGATGCAAAGTTACGAAAAGTTTAGTAAATATCAAAATAATAAGTTGTTCTTTTGTCTTTAGGAAAATAATGCTTACTTTTGCAGACGATTAAAGAAACGTTATAATGAGGTATAATCCATATAACCAACAAGGGGAGTACGATCATTTTATGGTCGAGAAAGAACAGCCTTTGTTAGAGTTCCTGCTGGAGAACGTCAAGCAAAGCCGTAATAAGGTCAAACTGACATTACAGGGAAGAGGTATCCGTGTGAACGGTAAGACGGTGAGCCAGTTTGATTTTCTCCTAAAGCCTGGTATGAAAGTCGCCGTGAGTAAGACAAAGCGTAACCAGACACAGTTCAAGAGTCGCTGGTTGAAAATCGTATATGAGGACCGTTGGCTGATTGTTGTGGAGAAGCAAGTGGGAATCCTGTCGATGGCGGCAGGTCACTCCTCACTGAATGTGAAAGCGGTGTTGGACGACTATTTCAAGAAGTCGCACCAGAAGTGTACGGCGCATGTGGTGCATCGTCTGGACCGTGACACGTCAGGACTGATGGTCTATGCAAAGGATATTGACACAGAGCAGACATTGGAGCATTATTGGCATGACATCGTCTATGACCGCCGTTATGTGGCGGTACTTAGTGGTGAGATGGAAAAAGACGAGGGGACTATCGCCAACTGGCTGAAGGACAATAAGGCGTATGTAACTTATTCTTCCCCTGTTGACAATGGCGGCAAGTATGCCGTCACCCATTTCCATGTGCTGGATCGTACGACAGACCATTCGCTGGTGGAGTTTAAGTTAGAGACAGGGCGTAAGAACCAGATTCGTGTGCATGCCGCTGATATGGGGCATCCCGTTTGTGGCGATGTGAAATACGGTGACGGCAATGATCCCCTGCACCGTCTTTGTTTGCATGCTTTTCTGCTGTGTATGGAGCATCCTGTGACCCATGAGCGGATGGAGTTTGAGACTCCTGTCCCAGTGGCGTTCCGACAATTGTTTAAGTAGTAATGGCGTTAAGAAATTAAGTAGGATGGAGAATTTGACCTATTATATCGTATTATTATTGATGGTGATCATCGGCTTCATCGTTGTGAAGAAGGTGGTGGGCTGTCTGATGAAGAGCATCATCACAATCATATTAATTATCGTGATGATAGCCCTGTGGTATTTCTTCCTCAGAGAAGGAGCAACCCCGCCGACACTGTAAGTCCGTAGATGAGGATGTTGCGTGCTGTCTCGCCCAAGCACTCGTTGAGTTGCTTGCCTTGGTGGATGCGCCTCATCTTCAACCACGTGAAGGCATGCAGCACCAAGTAGATGAGAGGTAAGATGAAGGCAAGCACATGTTGGCTTGTCCAGAAAACTATCCCCATCAGGCAGGCGATGATGCCGATACTGAGGTAGAGGTGCTCGGTGGCTCTCTCTCCGATATGTACCACGAGGGTGTTCTTGCCATCCCGCTTGTCGTTGTCACGGTCACGATAATTGTTGACAATCAAGAGTGCGTCAATCACCAGTCCACAGGCAATGGATGCGATAAGCACCTCATAGGTGATGGTATGGAGTTGTATATAATAGGTGATGCAAACAGGTACGATACCGAAGAACAATAGCACGAGAACGTCGCCCATGCCCAGATAGGAGAGGTGAGTGGTGTAGAGAAAGCAGAACACGACACAGAGTACCCCGATGAGAATCATCTCCAATCCTCCGAAATACACCAAGGGTAGTCCGATGACACATGCCGCACAGGTGGTGGCGGCAATGGCACGCTTCATCGCATCAGTGGTGACCCATCCCTGAGTGCAGGCACGCAATGGTCCTAAGCGGGTCTCCGTGTCGTCGTTGCCACGGGCGTAGTCGAAGAAGTCGTTGATGAAGTTGGCGTCTATCTGCATGACAAGGGCGAAGAGCATGCACAGCAGTGCTGCCGTCCAACTGAAGGCGTCGTCGCCATAAAGGAAGGCGTCTGTATAGGCAAGTGAGAGTCCTATCAATACAGGAACGGCGGCACCAGACAAAGTCTTGGGACGTGCCGCAAGCACCCATGCCTTGAGAGAGTTTTGTTTGATGGTTGTATCGCTCATTTGTTTTTTTGCTTGATTCTTCTTGCAAAAGTAAGGAATATTGCGTATATTTGCAAAAATTTTAACCACTTTCTGATGATTAACAATACGGCAAGTCTTGATTTGGTGGAGTTTGTGGAGACACAGATACTGCCTCGTTACGCTGATTTTGATAAGGCTCATAACCTGAGTCATGTCACTCGGGTAATACGTCGTTCTATCGATTTGGCGAGACAGACGGGGGCGGATATGAATATGGTGTATGTGATAGCCGCCTATCATGACTTGGGGTTGAGTGGTCCCCGTGCCATCCACCATCTGACCAGTGGGAAGATACTGATACAGGACGCACGACTGAAGCGGTGGTTCACGCCAGAGCAGTTAAAGGTCATGAAAGAGGCGGTGGAGGATCATCGTGCCTCTGCCTCGCATGCTCCCCGTAGTATCTATGGCAAGATAGTGGCAGAGGCAGACCGTGACCTCGCACCAGAGACCGTGATTCGCCGCACCATCCAGTTTGGACTCGCCAACTATCCGGAGTTGAATAAGGAGGGGCATTGGAGGCGATTCTGTCAGCATATGTCGGAGAAATATGCGGTCAACGGCTATATCCGCCTGTGGATACAAGGGTCGGAGAACGAGCGCAATCTGAATGAGTTACGATCACTCATCGCTAACCCTACAGAGATGCGGAAAGTCTTTGAGAGAATATTCTTAGAGGAATACAGGACGATATAGGGCATTCTAAGAATTCTAACACTTTAGTTGTAGAAATTCCAAGAGACTCCAAAACGGAAGACGCTACCATTGGTAGGATAATGGGGAGTCAGGAACATCATCTTGTTGCCTGACGCATTGTTGACATGACTCATCATCACGAAGAAACGGGCACGCTTCAAATGGAAATTCGCATAGACATCCACGAAAGGATAACCTCCTAACTCCACACGGCTGTCGCTATTCTGCTGAATGGCAAACTGTCCGATAAGTGGGAGATAGTCAGGGGCATTGTATTTCGTGAAGAAGGTAACGTCACCACCGAGTTCAACACTCAGCACTTTGGCGATCTTGAATTTCAGATATAGGTTGCTGAAGATATTCAAGGCAGGAAGTGGCAGCACCTCCTTATTGCTGGAGTTCTGGTAGGTAATGACATTTTCCCAGTTGAGGATACCTAATTGGAAATCCTGTCGCAGTTGGGCGGTCATGACATTGATGTTTCCACTCTCCTGATAGACATCTCCTGTCAAGTTTGAGCGACCGTAGGTGTCTGTCATGGTGTAACTCATACCGAAATAGGTGTAGTTCTGTATCTCCTCAATGGCAACACGCAACTGGGTGCGGGTCTTAGGATAGGTGAGGAGTCCCTCTATACGGGTACGGGTCTCTTTGTCGTAATCGGAATGAGCCCACCAAAGATGTTTGGAATGATAGTTTGTCTGGAAAAAGGTGGGATTGAAACGGTAAAAGGATGCCTTTGCCGCTAATTGCAGGGTGTCTCCAAAGAGCGGGAAATTGAGATCGGTGGAGAAATCGACACGCAGTGAGCCCGCATCAGGTCCAACTATCCATGCCTCGGCAAGCAGATTGTAATGAAGGGTCTTGCCTTGTATCTTTGACATTTGCCCTCCTACACTCAAATGTCCTTCCGACCACGAATTCAGGAAATAGGTGTCAGCACCTTCTTCCAAGTCGGGCATTTGGAATTTGCGGTGCTCATAACTGATAAATCCCTTTAGTCCTGCCTTGGCGTATTTGTTGAATCCCTCCAGCAGGGCTAAGGCGAAGGTGTTTTTGATTGACAAGTATTTATACTGGTCATAGATAGAATCATTGCCGTATTTCCCCTCCTCATTATAATTATAGAAGGTGTCCATGTAGTAGTCATTAGGGGAAGAATATGCCTGATGAATACGGCTGTGGTTGTCGATGTCGAGGGTATGGATGAAACTGGTGACAGGGACATATTCTAATTTCATCGTTGCGTCAACGGAGTCTTGACGTGCTTGTGCCGCCATCAGGCTATCCATCTTTTCAGGAGAGTCCACCTTAATGCGGGTGGAGTCAACTATCTCCGTGGGCTTCTCACCGCTTTGGGGAAGGTCACCCGCAATACGGGCATTGTCTGGTCTACCCGTAGGAGTGTTGTCGGCAACCTTACCACCCTTACGTCCTAAATTCATATTCTCCTCTTTGCCTTTATTCTCTCGTGCCAACTTTTCTTTGGCGGAGGCAGCGGCAAACTGTCGTGCCTTGATTTCCTCGTCAGTCATTTTCACTTTCCTGTAGAAACCAAGGTTATAGCGATGAGTGAGGAAGAAATGGGTGGAGTTATTACGGTTCCAGTTCTTAGAGAGAATGGTGGGAATCTCTTCCTCGCTAAACTCGTCGTCAAAACTCTCAGGGTGGGTGATATAGTTGTCGTTGGTAATACCTCCATTCTCTGCTGCCTTCCGATGATAGGTCGAGAACAGGGCATGCATCTGATAACGATTACCAATATAGGAGGCGAAGAGCGATGCCCCGAAATGCGAGTTACTCTGGTTTTGGTAATAGCCACGTGCATAATGGTAGTCTAAATCGAACCCTAATCCTAACCGTTTGTTAGCATTGATGGCAAATTTGGCGTCAATATGGTCTTCGCCATTCTGCTTATTACCACATTCGTCATAACTGATGTTAGTATATGGTGATAGGGTGTTGACAAACAGAAAATCATCTGGTTGCTTGGTCGTATAGTCATAAGGTTGTGTGAAAAAGAACTCATTCGCCAGAGGACGATTGATGAAGATACGGCTTAGGCGTGGGGTATAGTTGCTGCCCGTGGTGTTATACTCTCCATAGACTCCCGTGTTGAAGATGGTGTTCTGGAAAAGATGTGGCATGGTGTCTACCTCTGCAGGACAGATGTCTCCAAAATGACGGTCGACAGTCCATACATGAACACCCTGAGGGATCTCCTTGTTTTGTACAGAGTCACGGCGGTTGGGGTTGAAATTTCCGTTGCTCTCATCCCTTTGGGTGATGAAGCCGTCCTCGTCTATTTGGTTATACACTTGAGCCTGTATAGTCGTAACCATACAGGCAAAAAGCAATAGGGTAGTTATTCCTTTCTTCAAGACTTATCCTCAAGTTTAAGCAGACGCATGACGACCTCAAAAAACTTGAAAGCCATAGCGCCAATAATAATATAGGTACCTAACTCTTTGTTTCCCCAATAGTAAGTTGCCATTCCTACAGCAGCACCAATGACGAAAATGGTGTTGAGGATATTACGAAGGAGTCTCATTTCAGCAATCCCTCAATTTTGTTAAACAGGTAGTCTTTGCGGTCAATCGTCTTACGGCGGAACTTGCCTGTTAAAGGCAATAACTTGGTGTTCTTCTTGTTGACAGCGACCTTGTCGGTAATCCAATCCTCCGCCTTATATCGTTGCGCACTACGCTGCTCCTCATAGAGATATTTGATATGCGACATCTCCACGAGGACTTTCCCATCCTGACAGATAGCCTTCAGCACATAGTAGAAACGGGTACGGTCAAGGGAAATAGCATTACTCTGGAACACCAGCCACTCCTCATAACGAGCCCCCAACTCATAGTCTGTCGTATCTGCCTTCACTATCTCGCTGTTGAGTTGGTTAGACTCCTTGGTCATATCTTGCAGAAACTTGCCGATGATATTGTATAACTCAAAAGCCGTCTTGCCAGGGGATTCGAAGGTTTTGGAGAATACCACTTTGCCATCTACTACAGGTACTGCGCCTTGTAGGTATTTCTGATTAGGATTGGGTTTGGCGACTGCCACCTTCTGGGCTTCTTCCTGTTTCTTCTCGGGTTGCTCCCAAGTGTTCTGGGCAAAGCCTGCCATAGGTATGCTTGCTATAAGCACTGTCCATACAAAATGTCTCATTATCGTAGCGTTTTGTTGTTTTTGACTGCAAAAATACGAATAATCAGCATAACAGCCTAACAAATTATGATAATTTATTTTAATTCCAGTTCTTTCTGTAGTCTGACGATCTCATCACGATACTGTGCGGCCTGTAGGAAGTCGAGTTTCTTTGCCGCCTCCTTCATGAGTCTTGTCGTCTCCGCAATACTCTTCTCCAGTTGTGGACGGGTCATGCGCTGCACAATAGGATCGGCGGCGAAGGCACCTTGCTCCATCGGACTGATGTAGACGGTCTGAGCCTGTCTCTCCGTATTCTCTCCTTCAGTCGTCTGTCGCAGGTCGCTTTGTTTGATTGCCTTCTCAATCTGTTTGGGTGTAATGCCGTGCTCCTCGTTATAGCGCATCTGTTTCATCCTACGACGAGCCGTCTCGTCGATAGTCAGTTGCATCGATGCTGTGATGGTGTCAGCATACATGATAACTTTGCCATTCACATTACGTGCGGCACGTCCTGCCGTCTGGGTCAGTGAGCGGTGGGAACGAAGGAAACCTTCCTTGTCAGCATCAAGGATAGCGACCAACGACACCTCTGGCAGGTCAAGTCCCTCGCGCAACAGGTTAACACCGACCAGTACGTCGAACGTGCCATTGCGCAGATTCTCCAGTATCTTTACCCTTTCGAGAGTCGTCACTTCACTATGGATGTAGGCTGTCTGAATACCATTATTTAATAGGTATTCACTCAGTTCCTCTGCCATGCGTTTGGTGAGTGTCGTCACTAATACACGTTCCTTGCGATGGACACGGGTGAGTATCTCATCCATGAGGTCGTCAATCTGATTCTCAGTCGGACGGACCTCAATCTCGGGATCGAGCAGTCCAGTGGGGCGTATCAGTTGTTCTACCACGATACCCTCTGCCTCGTTGAGTTCGTAGTCAGCAGGTGTGGCACTGACGTAGATAATCTGATTCGTCATCTGCTGAAACTCGTCGAAAGTCAACGGGCGGTTGTCGAAGGCGGCAGGCAGGCGAAATCCGAACTCCACCAGATTGGTCTTGCGGGCTCGGTCACCTCCATACATTGCCCCAATCTGAGGAACACTAACATGACTCTCGTCAATCATCATCAGATAGTCCTCTGGGAAAAAGTCGAGCAGGCAATAAGGGCGTTCTCCTGCCTGTCTGCCGTCAAAATAGCGGGAATAGTTCTCTATTCCAGAGCAGTGTCCTAATTCCTTGATCATCTCCATGTCATACTCCACACGCTCCTTGATGCGCTGTGCCTTGATGCCGTCGCCCATCTCCTCGAAAAACGCTACCTGTTTCACCAAGTCATCTTGTATCTGACGGATAGCGATGTTCGTTTGCTCCTGTGAGGTCATGAAGAGGTTAGCAGGGTAGAGTTTATACTCCTCAAAACTGTTGAGGCGGTCCATCGTCATACTGTCCAGTTCCTCTATGGCATCTATCTCATCATCCCAGAAGGTGATGCGTAAGATAACCTCGTTATATGCCATGGCGATGTCGACGGTATCACCCTTTACACGGAAACAGCCACGTTTCAGTTCTATATCATTCCTAACATAAAGGGCAGCGACTAATTTTCTTAACAAAGCGTTACGGTCAAGGATCTGTCCTTTGTGCAACTCGATGACATTCTCATGCAGGGCGACAGGGCTTCCCATACCATAGATGCAACTAACGGATGACACAACGATAACGTCTTTTCTTCCTGAGAGCAGGGCACTTACCGCACGAAGTCTTAAACGGTCTATCTCTTCGTTAATGGCAAGGTCTTTCTCGATATAGGTATCAGTCGTGGGTAAGTATGCCTCTGGCTGATAGTAGTCATAATAACTGACATAATATTCGACGGCATTCTCAGGGAAGAACCCTCGCATCTCCTCATAGAGTTGGGCGGCAAGTGTTTTGTTATGGGAGAGGATAAGGGTAGGGCGGTTGATATTTGCGATGACATTCGCCATCGTGAAAGTCTTGCCTGATCCCGTCACCCCCAGCAGCACTTGTGCCTTGTCACCTCTCTCCACTCCATCCGTCAGTTGGCGGATAGCCTCTGGTTGGTCACCTGTCGGCTTGTATTTTGATGTCAGTTGAAAGTTCATAAGGTACAAAGGTACAAAAAAATTGATGAAGTGCGAACAAATTACAAGTTTTCTTCGTAACAAACGTTATAATCCAGAGATAATTGCTAAAATTCGTTCCTTTTCCTTTGGAATTAACGGAAAAATGACTACTTTTGCACGTCAAATTTGATAAAGGATGAAAAAAGGCAATCTGTTGATACTCTGTATGGCTGTTCTCTTGAGCAGTTGTGCCTCGGAGTTTAATAAAGTCTATAAGACTGCGGATAACGACTATAAGTACGAGTTTGCCAAGCAATGTTTTGCGATGGGGAAATATCAGCAAGCAAGTACGTTACTCCAAGATTTGGTCTTGATTCAGAAAGGACGTGACAATGCCCAGGAGTGTCTCTACTTGTTGGGTATGGCTCAATATGGAAATCGTGACTATGAGTCGGCGAGTTCTACCTTTAAGAAATATTACTCCAGTTATCCGAAAGGTACTTTTGCCGAACAGGCAAGTTTCTATGTCGGACAGTCGCTTTATCAGAGTGCTCCTGAGCCTCGACTTGACCAGACTCCTACCGTGGGTGCCATCAATGCCTATCAGCAGTTCCTCGACCTCTTTCCCGATTCCGAGTTACGACCGATAGCCCAGCAACGTCTGTTTGACTTGCAGGACAATCTGGTACAGAAGGAATACCTCTCTGCAGAACTTTATTATAACCTCGGTGGCTATTTTGGTAATATCAATGCCAATACCGAGAGTAATTATGAGGCATGTATCATCACCGCTCAGAATGCGTTGAAAAGTTATCCGTTCTCCAAGATTCGTGAGCAGTTTTCTGTGCTGATTATGAAGAGCAAGTTTGAACTTGCCGAGAACAGTTCTGAGGAGAAGAAACTGGATCGCTATCGTGATGCGGAAGATGAATGCTATGGTTTCCTCAATGAATATCCCGAGTCAAAGGAATGTGCCACAGCGGAGAAGTATATCGCTAAATGTAAGAAAATAACAAAGGATTAAAATATGGATTATAAGAAATCAAAAGCACCAGTGAACACAGTGACCCGTAATATCATGGATCTCTGTGAGGAAACAGGAAACATCTACGAGAGTGTAGCAATTATCTCTAAGCGTGCCAACCAGATCAGTGTGCAGATCAAAGAGGACCTGAGCAAGAAGTTGGCGGAGTTCGCTTCCTATAACGACTCTTTGGAGGAAGTCTTCGAGAATCGTGAGCAGATAGAGATATCCCGTTATTACGAGAAACTTCCCAAACCCTCCCTGCTTGCCACTCAGGAGTTTGTAGAGGACAAGGTATATTGGCGTGACCCTGCCCGTGAGCAGGCTTTGGCACAAGAGGAGCATCTTTAATCATGATACAGCGTAAGCAAACGGTATTCCTCTTCCTTGCCGCGGTTTTGGGCTTACTCGCTTTGTGTATGCAACTGGCTACAGTAAGTTATGAGGGACTGACAACCTACCGTATCTTTAGTCTTTGGGCAATAGGGCAGAGCGGAGCGCGTTCTTTCGTTCCCTGTCCCTTGTTTATCCTGATGCTGTTGTCAACCACGTTGAGTGTCTGCACCATATTTATATATAAGCGTCGCCCCTTGCAGGCGAAGTTGTGTATGGTCAATATCTTCGTGATCCTGTTATGGTATATCTCGATGATAGTGGTTAGCAAGCAGTTATCTCCCGATGCGATGAACTTCCAGATGGAGATAGCATCCTCCTTCCCAGCCGTTATGGCGATTCTTCTCTTTATGGCTCGCAAGGGCATCCTTGCTGACGAGAAGTTAGTTCGTGCCGCCGACAGAATAAGGTAAAAGTATATTTATTATAAAAAGGGGCATTGACGTGTTATTGTCAATGCCCCTTTTCTGTTTATACTCATTAGTATTCGAATGTTCCGAATTCACTATGAATGGTTAGGCTCTTCTTGCCTTCCTCGATATGTCCGATGACTTGGGCGTCGATGTTGAAGGACTTCGAGAGACTGATGACCTTGTCGGCAACCTCAGGACGAACATATATCTCCATACGATGTCCCATGTTGAAAACCTGATACATCTCACGCCAGTCGGTGCCTGAGCACTCGTGGATGGCATGGAAGAGGGGAGGAACAGGGAACATATTGTCCTTAACGACCTTGCAGTTGTCGTTGACAAAGTGAAGCACCTTTGTCTGGGCACCACCAGTACAGTGTACCATGCCATGAATCTCCAGACGTAACTCATCCAACAGTTTCTTGATGACAGGAGCATAGGTACGGGTGGGAGAGAGCACGAGTTGCCCTGCATCCACGGGGGAGCCCTCTACAGTGTCCGTCAGTTTGTACTTACCACTATATACCAACTCGTCAGGTACGGCATGGTCGTAACTCTCTGGATATTTCTCTGCGAGATACTTAGCGAAGACATCATGGCGTGCGGAGGTCAGTCCATTGCTGCCCATGCCACCGTTATAGCGCTTCTCGTAAGTTGCCTGTCCCGTGGAAGAGAGACCTACGATGACATCACCGGGGCGGATGTTCGCATTGTCAATCACATCACTGCGCTTCATACGGCAGGTGACGGTAGAGTCGACGATGATAGTGCGGACGAGGTCGCCCACGTCTGCCGTCTCACCACCAGTAGGATAGATGCCAATACCCATCTCTCGCAGTTCGGCAAGCAGTTCGTCGGTGCCGTTGATGATGGCAGAGATGACCTCCCCTGGAACGAGCATCTTGTTACGTCCGATGGTCGAACTGACAAGGATATTGTCCACAGCGCCCACACAGAGCAGGTCGTCGGTATTCATCACGATGGCATCCTGTGCGATACCTTTCCATACGGAGAGGTCGCCCGTTTCCTTCCAGTACATATAGGCGAGGCTTGATTTCGTGCCTGCTCCGTCGGCATGCATGATGTTGCAATACTCTGGGTCGCCTCCAAGGATATCTGGGATAATCTTACAGAAAGCCTGTGGGAAGATCCCCTTGTCGATGTTCTTGATGGCGTTATGTACGTCTTCTTTGGCGGCACTGACACCGCGCAGCATATATCTGTTATCAGTCATAATTATCAATTAAAACTTAACCTGTGGTGCTTTCTCTGCTCCAGCCTCTGCCTCAAACTTGTCCATCTTGGCGAAGCCAAAGATATTGGCGAAAATATTTTTAGGGAAAGAGCGGATTTCCACATTATACTGCTGAACAGCCTGATTGTATTTGTTGCGAGCCTCGTTGATACGGTTCTCTGTTCCCTCCAACTGTACTTGCAGGTCACGGAAATTCTCGTTAGCCTTCAAGTCGGGATAGTTCTCCTGAATGGCGATCAGGCGACCGAGAGCACTGCCCAGTTCTCCCTGAGCCTGTTGGAACTCCTTCAGTTTCTCAGGAGTCAGGTTCTCTGCGTCAAGCGTGATAGAGGTAGCCTTGGTACGTGCGGCAACGACATCCTCTAATGTCTGCTTCTCATGGGCGGCATAGCCCTTGACGGTCTCTACCAGATTGGGAATCAGGTCGGCACGACGCTGATAGGTTGACTGTACATTGGCAAGAGCAGTGGTAGCCTGTTCCTGTACACCTACCATAGAGTTGTAAGCACTGGCAGCCCATGCGCCAAGGATGACGACGACTGCGATAATTGCGATAAGTGATTTGCTGATTTTCATAATTTTTTATTTTTTCGTTATTTCGATATCTCGTTATTCGAATGATGCTACCATCGTGAGGTGGCTCCTCCGCCTCCGAAACTGCCGCCACCGAAACTACCTCCGCCGAAGCCTCCGTCACCCCACGAACTGCCTCTCCCTCCACCGCCAGAGTAGAATGTCCCTCCGTTGGAAGATTCCTCATAGAATGGGTTGGACTTGATGGTTGCCATATTAAGGGTACTTAGCCACTGGTATTTGTTGTTGAGTTTGAGGAAGAAGACACACCAGGCGATGAAGAACAGCATATACATGCCGACGGTGGTGATGATCTCCTCGTCAATCTCGTCACTTTGACTCGATAGGGATGACATCTCCGGCATCTCCTTCTTCTGCATGGTGGCATAAATAGCCTTGGTCAGGTAGAGCATACCGCTGTCGGGCATCTCGGCTCGCATGGCAGGAACCACATATTCTTGTTGCAATCGGTGACACTCCACATCCGTCAAGTCGCCTTCCAAGCCTCTGCCTGGTGACATGTTGATACTATGGTCGAGGTACCCAACCACGATCATCAGACCACGGTCATTCCTGCCGACACCATATTTATTACCCACATCCTGTGCAAAGCGGAAGGGATCGTCGTTCTCGATGTGGTTGACTACAATGACGACCGATTGGATATCCATCTCAGTCTCCAGTTGCTTGAGGGTTATGTTCATCTGGTCGACCGTATTCTGGTCAAGCACATGGTCTGGGTTTGACACATATTGAGTGGCATCCTGTAGATAGGGGATGGGAATCGTCTCAGCATTCCAGTAGCGGGTACCCGTCTCACTCATAACAGTGGTCGCAGGTGTCTCTTCCTCAAAGGGTAACGATGCCGTACAGCATGTCACAGCACTCGTCACGCCAATGACAAAGACCCAGCCCCATGCCTTCCGTGCCTTGCTCCATGCAGGATTCATTTTCTCCCACACATTGATAATCTGGCGACGCTTGCTGTTGTATTCACGAGCCAAAGCCTGATAGCGTTTGGAATACTGCCGTCTGTTGTAAGATGAGGTGAGGTTCCACCCTGACTGGTTGTTCTCCATGTCATAGGCGTCCTCCAATGCACGAATCGCATCATTGTACCGGCTGGTCAGTTGGTTGATGTCTGACGACTTCTTCATCAAAGCCGTGCCAGGTGTGTAGTCCCATTTTCGTGTTACTCCATACCCACCTGCCACCAGAATGGCTATAAATCCGAGGAAATAGATGAATGTCGTCATGCCGAAGTCCTATTTCTCGTGCCAGAACTCCCAACTGGCAAAAGCCTGTAATAGCAGCATCTCCAGTCCGTTTTTCACGTTGGCGCCGTATTCGGCACCACGTTTCATGAACAGCGTCTCATCGGGATTATAGATAAGGTCGTAGAGAATGGTGTGTGAGTCCATCGCCTCGTAAGGCAGTTCTGGGCAATATTCTGTTTTGGGATACATACCTACGGGGGTGCAGTTGACTATCACATTGTACTCTTTCACAATCTCAGGGGTGATGTTCTTATACTGGATGGTATCAGGACGCTCATACCGGCTGACGAAAACGGTCTCTAACCCCAGGTTGTGTAATCCGTAGTCTATTGCCTTGGAGGCTCCGCCAGTTCCCAGAATCAATGCCTTTTGATGCCATTTCTTGTCAAGCATGGGCTCAATGCTCTTGGTAAAGCCAATGACATCGGAGTTATATCCTTTCAACTCTGTCTTGTTGCCCCGATGCGTGACGCGGATGACATTCACCGCGCCGATAGCACGTGCCTCTGGTGAGATATTATCCAGGAAAGGAATCACTTTCTCCTTGTATGGGATAGTCACGTTGAGTCCTTTCAACTCGGGATTAGAGCCAAGCACTTCTGGGAGTGCGTCAATGTTGGGAATCTCATAGTTCTCATACACGGCGTCAATGCCCTCATCCTGAAACTTCTGATTGAAGTAACTGATGGAGAATGAGTGTCCCAAAGGGTAACCGATTAGTCCGTACTTGTCCATAATTTCTTTTCCTTTATTTTGTTGCGAAATACATTGTGCAGATACCAAAGGTCAATCGCTGGAACTTTGCCTCGCTGAATCCTGCGCCTTTGAGGATCTCCGTCATCTGCTCTCCTTGTGGGAAAGCCTCAATGGTCTTGGTGAGATATGAATAGGCGGCAGTGTCCTTGGATACCAGTCTGCCATAAATTGGCAGTACCGTATGGGAATAGATGTGAAAGAGTTGCCTCATGGGAAACTTGACGGGTGTCGTCAGTTCGACAATACTCAGATGTCCCCCGGTTTTCAGCACCCTGCACATCTCTTTCAGTCCTTGGTCGAGGTCAGAGAAGTTACGAATGCCAAAGGCGGCTGTCACAGCGTCATAGGTCTCGTCAGCGTATGAGAGGTGCAGACAGTCTTCCTTCTCAAAGGAGATAATGTCCTGCAATCCCTTATCGGCAACTTTCTTCCGTCCAATATCCATCATGCCCTCACTGATATCGGCGCCCACTAACTGGGTAGGGCTCAATATCTCTGCGGCGAGAATGGCGAAGTCGCCTGTTCCTGTCGCCATGTCGAGGATGCGCTGTGGCTGGTAGGGAGCCAGTTGGCGGATCGCCTTCTTGCGCCATCCACGGTCGATGTCCCATGAGAGACGATGGTTGAGCGTGTCATAGGTGGGAGCGATGTTGTCGAACATCTGCTCCACCTGTGTCGTCTTCTCTCCCTCGTGATAGGGCTTTATCGTCTCTTGCTGGTACATATTCCTGGGTAGTCCTAAGTTGTCTTAGGATTTCCTTGACTTTAGGTAATCACTTACGTTCTTCTCGATGCGGGCGGCGATATCGTCGTTGTCACTTGCCTTCTCGAACTTCTCACCGATGATATGCTCATAGAGTTCAATATAGCGATCGCTGACGCTCTCCGCATATTCGTCTGTGATCTCGGGCATCACTTGTCCTGGCTCGTTCATGAAGTCATGCTCAATGAGCCATTGGCGTACAAACTCCTTGGAGAGTTGTTTCTGAGGCTCACCCTTGGCGAGTTTCTCCTCATAGCCGTCAGCATAGAAATAGCGGCTGGAGTCTGGGGTATGGATCTCGTCAATGAGGTACACCCTACCGTCACGCTTGCCAAACTCATACTTGGTGTCTACGAGGATGAGTCCTTGTTTCTTGGCAATCTCCTGACCACGGGCAAAGAGTTTGCGGGTGTAGTCTTCCATCACGGCATAGTCCTCAGCACTGACGATGCCCTGTGCAATGATCTCCTCTTTGGAGATATTCAGGTCATGACCCTCGTCAGCCTTTGTCGTGGGAGTGATGATAGGCTCTGGGAAACGCTCGTTCTCCTTCATGCCCTCAGGCAGTCTCACACCGCACAACTCACGGCATCCGTTCTTGTACTCACGCCAGGCAGAGCCTGTCAGGATGCTGCGGATAATCATCTCCACACGGAAGCCCTCACATTTCAGACCGACGGTCACCATGGGGTCGGGAGTGGCGAGTTTCCAGTTCGGACAGATGTCGCTGGTGGCATCCAGGAACTTAGCGGCAATCTGGTTGAGTACCTGTCCCTTGAAAGGAATGCCCTTTGGCAAGATGACATCGAATGCCGAGATACGGTCTGTCGCCACCATCACCATCAGGTCGTCGTTGATGTTATACACGTCACGGACTTTTCCGTGGTAAACGCTCTTTTGTCCTTCGAAATTGAAGTCAGTCTTTGTTAATGCTTTCATTGTTATCTTTGTTTTGTTTCTCTTTGTCGAATCGTTCGTAGGCATTGACGATGCGGGTTACCAGTTTGTGGCGTACGATGTCCTTACGATCCAGTTCCACCACACCGATACCCTCGATGTCCTTTAATATACGCAATGCCTCCACCAGTCCGCTCTTCTGCTCACGGGGCAAGTCTATCTGTGTCATGTCTCCCGTGATAATCATCTTCGTGTTCCATCCCATGCGGGTTAGGAACATACGGATCTGCTGGGGAGTGGTGTTCTGCGCCTCGTCGAGGATGACGACGGCGTCACTCAGTGTCCTGCCTCGCATAAAAGCAAGTGGGGCAATCTGGATAACATGTTTCTCCATCATGTCCTGCAATTTCACTTGGGGCAGCATGTCCTCCAATGCGTCATACAACGGCTGCAGATACGGATCAATCTTGTCTTTCATGTCACCAGGCAGGAATCCCAGTTTCTCTCCAGCCTCTACGGCAGGGCGGGAGAGGATGATTTTCTTCGCTGTCTTGTCCTTCAGAGCCTTCACGGCAAGGGCGATAGAGAGGTAGGTCTTTCCTGTTCCTGCAGGTCCGACGGCGAACACCATGTCGTTCTGCTCGTAGGCATCAATCAGTTTCTGTTGATTTTCCGATCTCGCCTTGATGGAACGTCCAGACATGGAGTAGCATACTACTCCCTCTGGCACCTCGTCTTTCGTGCGGTGTCCCTTGATGATGTCCAGGATGTCCTCCTCCTTCAGCGAGTTGAAACGTAGCACATGCTGGCGCATCTTCTCGGCACTCTCCTCGAAGGCTGCCATCTGCTCCTCGTCGCCCAGGATGCGGATGACATTATCACGAGCCACAATCCTCAGTTTGGGATACAAGGCACGCATCATCTGCAAATGAGCATTCCCCGTTCCATAGAAAACGACGGGGTCTATATCCTCTAATACAATATGCTTCTCTATCAAAATAACGTTATTTCTTAATGAGATTGCAAAATTACGAATAAATGAGGGAATTACCAAAAGAATTTTGAGTTTTCTCAAATGAGGCTTTTTCGTGAGAAGGCTATTAATTTTCGTGAGAAGGCTACTAATTTTCGTGAGTGGGCTACTAATTTTCGTGAGTGGGCTACAAATAAGAATTCCCAGCATGGGAATTTTCGTGAGGAGCCTCCTCACAACAGCAAGGGAATAGTTTTTTATTCTATATAGCCGATGCTGAGTGTTATTAATCCTAAATCATTCGCTTTTTACAAAGAAAATGTGTACCTTCGCAGCCAAATGAAGATAACAAAGAATAGATATCTGTTGGGGTTCGCTGTCACACTGGTGCTTCTGGCGATTGTCAAGGCAATATTCCCCAGTGTGGCAGAGCCTGTCAATCGTCAACTGGCGACCACCAATGAGGTGCGAGAGCAGGCTGCCCTTGTTCAGCAGCCACAGATTACTGACGGCAAGAAGCACCGTATCTGGGGTGTTCGTAATTATAAGGAGTCATTCCCTGACAGTCAGGCGGTGCAGATCGTAGCGGCGGAGAAATGGGGGGTGCGCCCCGTGAAGAACCGTGAGGACGCGGAGATGCGCAAGAAGGAACTGGTGTATGTGGGGGCAAGTCCCTATTATCATGTGGACCCGCTGTATAGTTCCATCCCGTATCTGGTGCCTCGTGCCGCCGTCCTTTTGGAGGATATCGGAAAGGCTTTCTATGACAGCCTGTACGTGAAGGGCGTTCCCCTGAACCAGTTGATCGTCACCAGTGTGTTGCGCTCTGAGTCGGATGTGGAAAAACTGCGCCGAAGAAATGGTAATGCGACGGAGCGCAGTTGCCATCTCTTCGGTACGACTTTTGATATTTGCTATAATCGGTATCACCCTGTCACCCAGCCAGTTCGTGACGACACTTTAAAGTGGATACTCTGTGAAGTCTTGCGTGACAAAAGAGCCGAAGGGCGCTGTTATATCAAGTATGAGGTGAAGCAAGGGTGCTTCCACATGACCGTCCGTTAACGGCTCATCAGGAAGCGCTTGAAGTCTGCAAACTCCTTGGTCATCTCCACGCTTTGCTTCTGTCCTCTCATGAAGGCGGCAAGGCGTTCGGGTATCTCCACATCACCACCGATGATGCTGTCTACCGTCTCCTTGAACTTAGCGGGATGTGCCGTCTCACAGAACACGCCGACCTCTCCGTCCTTGAGTCCCTCTTGCAGGGCACGATAGCCGCAGGCACCATGCGGGTCAAGGATATATCCTGTCTCGGCATAGCACTGGCGCATCGTCTCACGAATCTGCTCATCGTTGTAGGTCGCACCACTGATCAGTGCCGTGATGCGCTCATGGCTCTTATCGTAGAGGTCATAGATACGGGCAAAGTTAGAGGGATCACCCACGTCCATCGCATTGGCGAGTGTCTGTACGGAAGCCTTGGGCTCGTACTTACCCGTCTGCAGGTATTTATAGAAGATGTCGTTGGCGTTATTGGCGGCGATGAAACGCTTGATAGGCAGTCCCATCTCATGTCCGAACAAGGCGGAGCAGATATTACCGAAGTTACCACTGGGTACGCACATCACCAGATGGTCTGCCTTGCCCAAAGCCTTCATCCGCGCATAGGCATTGAAATAGTAGAAAGCCTGTGGCAGGAAACGGGCGACATTGATACTGTTGGCAGAGGTCAGTTTCATGTGCTGGTTCAGTTCCTCGTCCATGAAAGCCGACTTCACGAGAGCCTGGCAGTCGTCGAAGACACCATCCACCTCAATGGCGGTGATATTCTTGCCGAGCGTCGTAAACTGGCTCTCCTGTATCTTACTCACCTTTCCTTTGGGATAGAGCACGTAGACGTGGATGCCCTCCACGCCGAGGAAACCGTTGGCAACGGCACTGCCTGTGTCGCCACTGGTGGCCACGAGGACGTTGACCTGCTGGTGTGTTGCTGTGGTACAGCAACCAGCAGAACTGCGACGGATAAAATACTGTAATAGCCTTGCCATGAAACGAGCCCCTACATCTTTGAAGGCGAGGGTAGGACCATGGAAGAGTTCCAGGGTGTAGATATTCTCCTTGACCTTTACCACAGGGCAGTCGAACGACAGGGTATCATACACGATGCTCTTCAGTGCCTCAGCCTCCACGTCCTCACCGAAGAAAGCGTCGGCGACGGTATAGGCGATCTCTTGGAAACTCTTGGTCTCAATGGTGTCGAAGAACTCTTTGGACAGTGGCTTGATGCGTTCAGGCATATAAAGCCCACGGTCCTCGGCGAGTCCTTTCACTACTGCTTTCTGCAGGTCGGCTATGGGAGCCTTTCCGTTTGTACTGTAGTATTTCATATCTTCATCAGTTCGTTCATAAATTCATTCAGTCGGAGCAATCCGTATCCGCCACTCACACAACTCTCCTCGTCATAGTGCTGCACCTCGTCAGGTGTGATGCCCTTGTGCCAGACGATAAACGGCACAGGCTCGTTGACGTGGATGCGGAGTTCGACGGGAGTGGGATGGTCGGGAAGGACAGTGACACAAACCTCCTCGTCCATTTGCTCAATAGCCTCAAGGATGGGTTTGATGAGCCGTTTGTCCAGATAGTCAATCGCTTTCAGTTTCAAGTCTAAGTCACCGTCATGACCAGCCTCGTCTGTCGCCTCCACATGTACGAAGACGAAATCGTCTTTCAGTAGTGCCTCGATAGCGGCTTTTGCCTTGCCCTCATAGTTGGTGTTGGCAAGACCTGTGGCACCCTCCACCTCAATGATGCGTAGTCCAGCATAATGCCCGATACCACGAATCAGGTCAACGGCAGAGATAACGGCACCGCTCTTAATCTGCGGGTACTGCGCCATCAGTGTCTGCATAGACGGGCGATAGCCTCCGCTCCATGGCCAGATGCTGTTTGCCTGTCGCTCCCCCTTTGCCGCTTTGGCGATATTATAGGGATGCTTGGCAAGTAACTCTTGTGATTTTAGGATCAAGTCATTGATGAGGTCGGCAGTCTCCTGCGCCTCAGGGATCTCCGCTTTCACCAGCAACGGTCGCCATTCATCGTTGGGATGGTCATGGGGCGGATTGCAGATAATATGCTTGTTGCCACCCTTGATGACAAGCAAGTGCCGATACTGGATGCCCGTGATGAACTTCACACGGTCATTGCCTAAGTGCTCATTCAGGTATTTGATGAGCACATCGGCATCAGCGGTCTCCAGATTACCGCCATTGTGGGTGATG
Organism: Prevotella sp.; assembly: GCA_017470055.1. Lineage (GTDB taxonomy): Bacteria > Bacteroidota > Bacteroidia > Bacteroidales > Bacteroidaceae > Prevotella. The sequence goes on from JAFUFD010000074.1 coordinate 49,728, forward strand.
ATCTTCCCGTCCTCCAGCGTGATGATATTACAGCGGATGGCAAAATCGTCATCAGCCATCTCATAGCCGATACTGGCGGCCTCCAACGGACCACGCCCCTCATACACCTTGTTCAGGTCATAGCCGAGGATTGCCGTGTTGGCAACTTCTGACCCCGGGGGGAATCCCTCTGGTACTGTGACCAGTCGTCCTGTACGTCCCTCCCTTGCCAGTCTTTCCATATATTCGGGACGGGCGTATTGCAGTAGCGTCTTACCACCTAAGCGTTCCACTTTGTGGTCAGCCATGCCGTCGCCAAGAATGATGATATGCTTCATAGTCTAAATATTAGCGATGGACATGATGTTAGCGAAGACACCAGCGGCAGTGACACCAGCACCGGCGCCATAGCCTTGTATCTGCATGGGGTACTCTTTGTATCTCTCCGTGGTGAGCAGCACGATATTATTAGAGCCTTCGAGGTTATAGAACGGATGGTTGCGGTCGACTTCCTGAAGGGCGACATTCGTCCTGCCCATTTCCATGGTTGCCACGAAACGCCAGCGCTTCCCTTCTGCCTCCAGTTTCTGGCGGCGTTGCTCGAAGTCTGCGTCCAGTGCGGGCAATTTCTTCCAGAAATCCTCCACGCTACCCTCGAAATAACTGTCGGGAACGAAGAGGTGTTTCTCTACGTCGACCTGCTCTACTTGGTAACCAGCCTCACGGGTCAGGATGATCAGTTTGCGTATCACATCAGTACCGCTGAGGTCGATACGTGGGTCGGGCTCACTATATCCCTGTTCCTTGGCACGTCGTACGGTCTCTGAGAAAGGAACGTCTGCGGCTATCTCATTGAAGATGAAGTTCAGTGTACCGCTCAGTACCGCCTCAATCTTCAGAATTTTATCACCTGAGTTACGCAGGTCGTTGATGGTGCCTATAATAGGCAATCCCGCACCTACGTTGGTCTCGAAGCGAAACCAGACACCACGGTTACGTGCGGTCTTCTTCAGTCGTCTATAACTGTCATAGTCGCTGGATGCGGCAATCTTATTCGCTGCAATCACAGAGATATTGTGTTCCAGGAATGTCTGGTAGAGTGAGGCTATCTCCTTGCTTGCCGTACAGTCGACGAACACGCTGTTGAAGATATTCATGCCGATAACCTCGTCACGTAGGTTCTTGCCCTGTGCTTCTGGCGCTTTCAGCAGTTCACGGTAATGGGCTAAGTCTATGCCGTCACGGTTGAAGATACCTGCTTTTGAGGAGGCAATACCTACCACATTCAGTTTCAGTCCCTTGCGTTGCATCAGTTCCTCGTATTGTGAGTGGATCTGCTCTATCAGCATACCGCCTACCGTTCCTACGCCACAGATAAAGAGGTTGAGCACTTTGTATTCTGAGAGGAAGAAGGAGTCGTGCAGTACGTTCAGTGACTTACGCAGGAACTTTGAGTCGACAACAAAAGAGATATTGGTCTCGGAGGCTCCCTGGGCACAAGCGATGACGGAGATGCCAGAGCGTCCTAAAGTGCCGAAGAGTTTTCCTGCGATACCGGGTGTATGCTTCATGTTCTCACCTACAATGGCGATGGTGGCAAGCCCGTTCTCTGCGTGCATGGGGAACATGGCACCTGTCTCTATCTCCTTGGAGAACTCCTCGTTCAATACACGAACCGCCTCGTCGGAGTCCTCGTCACGGACACCGATAGAAGTGGAGTTCTCGGAAGATGCTTGACTGACCATGAAGACAGAGATGCCGTTCTCCGCCAATGCCGTGAAGATGCGGCGGTTGACACCAATGACACCGACCATCGACAGACCTGTTATGGTGATAAGTGTTGTACCGCTGATACTGGAGATACCCTTGATGGGCTTGCGGTCGTCATCTATCTTGTCTTTGATAATGGTACCAGGGTCTTCGGGATTGAAAGTATTCTTGACCTTGATGGGGATATTCTTCACACAAACGGGATAAATCGTTGGTGGATAGATGACCTTCGCACCAAAGTTACAGAGTTCCATCGCCTCTATATACGAGAGTTCATTGATGGTGTATGCTGTCTTGATGACACGCGGGTCAGCAGTCATGAAACCGTCGACATCCGTCCATATCTCCAAGACCTCAGCATCCAGTGCCGCAGCGATGATGGCGGCGGTATAGTCGGAGCCACCACGCCCGAGGTTGGTTGTCTCCTTGGTGTCACGGTCACGACTGATGAAGCCTGGGACGACAGCCACCTGCGGCATCTCCTTGAAAGCCTCACGTACCAGTTGATTGGTCAGTGTTGCGTCAAGGATGTGCTTGCCGTTCTTCTTCTCGGTACGGATGAAGTCACGGCTGTTCATTCGCTTGCCTCCCTTGATCAGTGTGGCGACGATATTCGAACTCAGACGCTCACCATATGAGACAATAGCATCTGAGGTCTTTTCGCTCAGGTCATGGATGAGGAATACTCCATAGTAGATACTCTTCAATTGTTCGAAAAGTTGATCTACCTTATTGAATAAGTCTACGCGCTTCTGATTGTCGAGGATGATGGTGTCAATCATCTGATGATGGCGTGTCACCATGGCGTCAAACTCCTCACGCCACCGGTCATCCCCTTTAAGGGCGAGTTGAGAGGTCGCTATCAACTTGTCGGTGATGCCGCCTAATGCGCTGACTACTACTACGACAGGTTGCGTCCGAGCCTCTGTCTCCACAATTTTCTTTAAGTTCAAAATGCTTTTCACGGAACCTACGGACGTTCCGCCGAATTTTAATACTTTCATATCTCTATGCAATTTATCTTACCTGATGGTACCCTTCAACAAGCAGGGCTTCATCCATCGGCGATGCAAAGATACGAATAAGTGAGCGAATCGCAAAAGAAAAGCGAGGAAAATTTTCCTCGCTCATAGTAATTAGGTATATAGGAATCGTTTGATGCTTCGTTTCGGGGTTTTGGCAAATTCCTCAGTGCGTATCTCGATCTCTGTTATCTTCTCGTAGGCAGGCAACTGCTCGTTGAGTTGCTGACGGTTCTGCTCCATAATATTCTTGATGTCGTTCTCATTGAAATTCATGTTCTTTGCCTCGTCATAATCAGGATAGACAAGTCCCACGAGTTTCGTGTCACGCTGTACAACCACGCTTTCCACCACCATGGTCATGGAGTTCAGTTTATCCTCAATCTCCTCTGGATAGATATTCTGTCCGTTAGGACCGAGGAGCATGTTCTTCGAACGTCCGTTGATATAGACATTACCGTCGTAGTCCATCGTGCCAAGGTCACCAGTATGATACCAGCCTTCGTCATCGAGTGTCTCCTTGGTCGCTTCCTCGTTCTTATAGTAGCCCAGCATCACGTTCAGTCCACGGGCAAGGATCTCACCTGGCACATGGGCTGGGTCTTGGGAGTTGATTTTCACCTCCATGTGGTAGGCAGCCTGTCCGCATGATCCTTGTGCAAAGGTATGCCAGTCACGATAGCAGATAATCGGAGCGCATTCTGTGGCACCATAGCCCACGGTATAAGGGAACTCTATCTTCTTCAGGAAAGTCTCAACCTCCTGGTTGAAGGCGGCACCTCCGATAATCACCTCGTAGAGTTCTCCACCAAATGCCTTGACGACCTCGGCACAAATCATTTGACGTACCTTCTTCGAGATGACAGGCATCGACAGCAACAGGCGCATGCGGTTATTCTGTATCTTGGGGAATACTTTCTTACGGATAATCTTCTCGATGACCAATGGAACGGCGATGATGATCTTCGGCTTGATCTCCGCAAAAGCCTGTGCGATAATGGCAGGCGAGGGAATGCGGTTGAGGTAGTAGACATGACAGCCATGCAGGAACTCAAAGATAAACTCGAACGCCATACCGTACATGTGTGCCATCGGCAGGATGCTGATGACACGGTCGCCAGTATTGATGATCTTACCTAACACATGCTCTGCGAAGTCGTAGTTTGACCACAGGGCGCGATAGGGTACCATCACGCCTTTCGAAAAGCCAGTCGTGCCACTGGTGTAGTTGATCATGGCAAGTTCCTCACCGTCTTTCTCGATATAGTATTTGACATGCTCCTTACGGAAGAACTTGGGATATTTCTTTCCATAGAGTTCATTCAAGTGCTCACGGGCGTAGGTCAACTTATCCGTACGGGAGACCATCAGCGAATAGTCGGGATTGTTGATGATTCCCTCCAGATGAGGCATCTGCGTAGGGTCTATCTGCGTTACTACATGGTCACCCACAAAGAGCAGTTTTGCATCAGAGTGATTGACGATGTTATGGATCTGGTCAGCCATGAACTCGTGCAGGATAGGGACGGCAACGGCTCCGTAGGTCAATGTGGCAAGGAAGGCAACCGCCCACTGGCTGGAGTTACGTCCGCAGAGGGCTATCTTATCACCTTTCACTACACCGCAATTCTCAAACAGGATGTGTAACTTCTCTATCTTGCGAGCCACATCATGAAACTGTAAGGTGGCTCCCTTGTAGTCTGTCAGCGCATCCATGTCCCAGTGGTCGATGATGCTCTGCTGTATGGCTTGGTTAAAACTTGGAACGTTTTCCATATACTTCGATTATTTATATAAGTAGCGTTTTATACTTTTTTTAGGGGTCTTCTCAAACTCCTCCTTATGTATCTCTATGGTATGGATACGGCTATAGGGGGGAATCATCTCATTAAGTTGCTGACGGTTCTGCTCCATCACACCCTGCAGGTCCTCGTCAGAGAATCCCATCTCTTTCACCTCATCCATATCTGGATGTACCAAGGCGACAAGATGCTCGTCACGTTGTACGACAATGCATTCGCTGACCATTGCCAAGGAGCCAAGTTTGTCCTCAATCTCCTCTGGATAGACATTCTGCCCATTGGCACCTAGTAGCATGTTCTTCGAGCGTCCACGGATGAAAACATGTCCGTCAGTAGACATCGTACCAAGGTCGCCAGTATGATACCAACCGTCCTCGTCCAGTACCTGACGTGTGGCTTCCTCGTTCTTATAATAGCCAAGCATCACGTTAGTGCCACGGGTGACAATCTCCCCAGGTATGTTCTGCGGGTCGTTCGACAGAATCCTCACTTCCATATGCTCCACTGCTGTTCCACATGAACTAGGCTCAAAGTCGTGGTAGTCGCTATAGGTAATCAGCGGAGCACACTCCGTAGTGCCATAGCCAACCGTGACGGGGAAATCGATGTCTATGAGGAACTTCTCTATCTCCTGATTCAAGGGGGCGCCTCCCACAATGACCTCATACGCCTCACCACCAAAGGCGGCATATACCTCCTTGCAGATGCGCTCCTTTACCTTCTTTGAGACGACGGGCATCTGCAACAATAGTTTGATGGCGTTACTCTGTATCTGGGGGAATACCCGTTTGCGGATAATCTTCTCGATAATCAAGGGCACTGCTACTATCAGATGGGGCTTAACTTCCTTGAAAGCCTCCGCAATGATAGCAGGAGAGGGCAGACGAGTCAGGAAGAAAAGATGATAGCCTGCGCAGAAGGGGAAGAGGAATTCGATAGCCTGTCCGTACATGTGTGCCATCGGCAGGATACTCAGCATCCTGCTGAACTTAGGCATATGGGGTGCCACCTTCTTCATGCAGAAGTCGACATTTCCCCACAGGGCACGGTATGGCAGCATCACTCCCTTGGAGAATCCCGTAGTGCCACTCGTATAGTTGAGCATACATAGTTCCTCGGGATCATCGATATACCAGTTAATATGGTCGGCACGGAATGCCATGGGGAATTTCTCTCCAAACAACTGATTCAGATGCTCGCGGGCATCCATCAGTTTCTCGTTTCGACAGGTATGCAGTGAGAAGTCGGGTAAGTTGAAGATACCTTCCAGATGGGGCATCTCCTTCTCATCAATCATGTTTACCACGTAATCACCTACGAACAGGAGTCTGGCACCCGAGTGATTGACGATGTTATGGATCTGTTCGCCATTAAACTCATGGAGTATCGGAACAATGATGGCTCCATAGGTCAGCGTGGCAAGATAGGCGACTGCCCAATGGGCAGAGTTACGCCCGCAGACGGCTATGCGGTCACCTTTCTCGATGCCGGCAGCCTCCATCATGATATGCAGTTTCTCTATCTTGCGGGCTACGTCATGATACTGTAACGTGGTGCCTTTATAGTCAGTCAGAGCGTCGAGCAGCCAGTTTTCCTTAATCGTCTTAACGATGTAGGAGTTAAAACTTGGTATGTCGTTCATTGCACAAATTTCAAAATTTTGTGCAAAGGTAATATCTTTTCTGCACATTTGCAAAAAAAATGTGCAGTATTTTATGTGAATAGATAAAAAAGAAAGAAAAAGAGGAAAAAGGGACAATTCTTGTCTATAGTCTGATCACCTCATCACAGAGTTCACTGACTGTTGAGCGATGGGTGATAAAGATCATGGTTTTCTCCTGATAGGCAGCGAAGATACGGCGGTATAACTCTTGCTCTGTTTGCTCGTCGAGGCTGCTGCTGATTTCGTCAAGCAACAGGATGTTGCCAGGACAAAGCAGTCCTCTGGCTATGGCGATGCGCTGTGCCTGTCCCTCACTGAGTCCACTACCTCGTTCTCCCAGTTCGGTGTCCAGTCCCTGCGGTAATTCCTTGATGAAGTCAGCACAGGCGGTATGCAGTACGGCAAGCAGTTCCTCGTCAGCGGCATCGGGCTTGGCGAGTTGGAGGTTATAGCGGATGGTACCACTCATCAGACTGTTTCCTTGGGGAACGAAAACGAAATGGCTCCTGGTCTCTGAACTGACAACTTCCTCGCGAACCTTATTATATATATAGATGCTACCGTTTATAGGCTGGATGAATCCCAGCAGCAGGCGGAATAGGGTTGTCTTGCCAATGCCCGTCTCTCCCATGATGGAGGTTTTGCTGCCTACGGGGAAATGATGGGTGAAGTCGTTGACCACCAGTCTGTCACCTTTCGCATAACGGAAAGTGACATGCTCCATGCGGATACCCTCAGCCATTGTCGAGATGGACTTGTTATGACTGGCAAGTTCCTGGTCGGCATGCTCCAGTTCGCTGAGGCGGTCGATGCTCGCTGTGGCATGGATGATGCCAGGTACCATGTTCAGCAGTTGTAGTATCGGGTGCTGTATCATACCCACCAGTTGCAGGAAAGAGGTCATCACACCAAAGGTGATGGTGCCGTTGCGTAAGCCGAAGCCTCCCCAGATAAAGGCAAGCAGATAACCCAGTCCAAAGGCGCATCCCATCACGAGACGGGTGATGACGGTGAAGCGTGTGCGTCGCATCACATTACCACGTAAACGCTGCTGCATGCTGTCCAACCGCTCTGTCACCCATTGCTCACTACCTAGGGAGCGCAGCACGGCATTATGCTCCATGGTCTCCTGCACCTGCATCTGAATCCTGCTCTCATCTTGTCGGATGTCGAGCGTCATCTGTCGTAGTTTTCTGGCGATGAGTTTCCCGAAGATAATGGCGAGAGGCGTGAGCAGTAGCAATGCCCATGCAAGGCGGGTGTCAAACCATCGCATCAGCAGGAAGGCGCCACAGAGTTGTATCATGGTGACAGCCATCTGGGGTAGGGTGTCTGTCGTCACCGTACTAACCTGCTCGATATCCTTGGCGAGGCGTGAGGTGACATCTCCTGAGTGGATGGTCTTGTCGCTGAAGAGTTGCCGACGGAACAGGCTGCTGAAGATGCGGAGCCGCAGGGCGTTGGTCTGGTAGACTCCTGCCGTCGTGGTCATGAAGTAATATACCTGTCGGAGGATGACACCACCGACGACAGTCATGACGAGGAATCCCACCATCCATGCCACTTCCTCATCAGAGCCTGTGCGGATGGTCTCGTCGATGAACAGACGACTGAGCCACACCATCAGCAACCCCAGTCCCACCTGTCCGATGCCGATGATGATGCGTACCGCTGAGTTCCAACGGATGCCACGCATGTTATGCCATAGCCATGCGACGTATCTCATCTTATTCTGTTACTACACCTTCTTTCTGCCATTGTCCGACGATAGCAGAAACGTCTTTCTGGGCAACCTCGTTAGTCACGTCATATTCCTCGCACAGTTTCTCTGTGAGAGCATCGATGGTGAAGTCACCCATCGCCAGTGCCTGTTTCCACAGCCACGCCGCAGTCTCATTCAGGGCGAGCAGTCTGCCGAAGTTGACGGCTTCCAGTCCCTCACCTACAATCACGTTCTCGCCACACACCTCGCGTAGCACAAATCCTTTCTTAATATTCATAGTCTCCTGTATATTGCTAATATATATCTTCTGATAGGGCGCAACCACCACCACGCCTTGACGGCTCGTAGTCGCCACTTGCTATATAAGTCATGCTGCTTGCCATCGGCACTGACCACATGGGTAGCCCATGCCTTGATGTCGCTGACGGCACACTGCTCTGTCCCGATGATATTTCCATCACCCATCAGCACGACATGGTCGCCCTCGATGCGGATGATGCGGTGCACCACATAGCGACAGCCGTCGACCCACGCCAATACCACGTCACCAACCTTCGGACTGCCAGGCTTCTGAAGGACGACACTCTCCTTGCCGCCAATGATGAAAGGCAGCATGCTGTTTCCCTTGACGGGCAGTGTCACACAGACTCCCTCGTTCACCAGTCGGGTGGCTTCCTCTAATATATGATGGTCACTGATCATCTCTCGACACTCTCCTGACATACCTTTGCCGCCTCCTCGTCGGGCAGACATTCCAGATGCCATATTCTGACGCTCTGGGCAAGCGCGTTCTCCGTCTGATGTAGTCCGTCGGCTATCCTGGAGTCCCATCGCTTGCCACTGATACTGGGCACTAACGCAGCGTATGCCTCAATACCTTTCAGGCGACGAATCTTGTTGTAGGGCGCCTGGCTAAGCAGGACGATACCCCCTAACGGATAACTCACATTGCGATAGCAGGGGGTCTTGCCACTCCACGGACTACCATAGACGGTGACATGCTCCTTATCGAAGACACGCACCACGGGATTGTCGTCGTTCACCAAGGCGGTCCCATTGATATACTTCAGCCACAGGCGGGCATGGGTACTCTTTCCTGTGCCGCTCTTGCCAAGGAACATATATGCCTTGTCCTCGTGGCTGACCACGGCGGCATGAAATAGGGCGGTGCCGTGGGCTGCTGTCGCCAAGGCATAGAGCACCATCAGTGTATTGTCGATGGCAAGTTTGCGATACTGTCCCTTCACGATGAGCGTTCCCCCACGATAGTCATTCGAGCACACAAGAAAACCAGCCGTCTGGTGAAGCCAACTGAACTCGAACACTGACCTGCCGTCAGCCGTCTTACCACAGATAATCTCCTGTCCCTCATCGTCTTGACGCAGTTCCTCTGTATAGTCGACCCCCTCGCCGTCCTCGATAGTGATGGCAAAGGCTGTCTCGCCAGCAGGGGCATCGCCGCATAAGAACGGCTCGTAGTTTTTCATCAACTCAAAGTCGTCCGCTTCGGCTGTCACTCCAAACAAGTGCTCAGCCACCTTATAGTATTTTGTCTTTAACATCAGTGCAAAGGTACGATTAAGTGAGCAAAAAACCAAGAGAATCTTGAGTTTTTTCGAATAGATACGTTAGCCATCAATCATAGGTTATACGGTTAGACAGCGCTTGATACAACTCCTTCGGCAACGCATGACGGTTTAGGAACAGGTAGGTCGTGTTTAGTTGGATATAGTCGCGTGACATATACCAGATACCCTTGTACTGTCCGTTCTCACCCCACGAATTCTTCACCATATAGTATGGTTTGCCATGCTCATCGACAGCCTTGCCGTAAATCAGCATCACGTGGTCATACGTGAACCGCCAGTTGTCCCACTGTTCCTGACGCAGTTCTTGTGAGGGTATCACGCTGTCTGGTAACATCGCCAGTCCAGCCCGTGTGAAATCGCCAGTCACATCACCGCCCCATGCCACTGTATAGCCTTCGTCCAGTGCTTTGTCCAATGTCTCCATCAATTGCTCGATGGGGATGTTGTAACTCGGTTTCAATCGCCATTTATAAGGTGCCTCGATGATGAACCACTTACCAAAGGGATGATGCAGGTAACTCGTCAGACTCACATAGTCGTCAAGGTCCAGCCCAAGACTCTCAGCGAACGACTTGGGCGTATACGTCTTTCCCTCATAGACAAAAGTCTCCGGACAGCGTCCTACAAAACGCTCGATTACCGCCTGTACCGAGTCTTGCCAGTGGGATAGGGGTTCTTTGGCGTCCTTTCTCACGATGTTTTTCACCGTTTGCTCCAATAGCGGAAAGAACACATTGAAGTTCGCCAGCGAGTCGCCAGTCAGTGATCCTGGTGCCGGCATTGCCTGTTCAGGACAGATGCCATGCTGACGGATGACCTCCAGCACATCATCGCACGAACCGCCTTCCGAGATCTGACTATATCCGTGCATCCGCACATAGTGTCTGGCACAGTCCATATAATCCTTATTCACCACAAACATCTCGCAGAGGTCGTATGTCCGTCCCGTCTTCCGCAGGATCTCGCTCTCGAAGTACCCCAACGTCGCATAGTCCCAGCATGTGCCACTACGATGTTGGTTCTTCACACTTGTGATCGGCAGTTCTTTCACCGTCGTGAACATCTTACCCACCGACTTGTTGCTTGCCTGACGTTGCAGGTTCTCTTGTGCCGATGCCGTGATTGTCAGCATCATGGCAAATATAATGATTACTTTTCTCATGTCAGTATAGCGACATTTATTATAAATTCTTTTCGGCAAAGTTACGAAAAAGTGAGCGAAATACCGAATTTATTTGAATATTTGATAGAAAAGTTGTATCTTTGTCGTCAGATACAAGAAAGAAGAGGGATATGAAGATATTATTCATCGGTGGAACGGGCACCATCAGCAGTGCCATTACGCGCCAACTGGTAGCAGGCGGACATGAGTTGTGGTTGTTGAATCGTGGTAATCGCAAGGCGGAAGTACCTGAAAACGTGAAGCAGGTCATTGCTGATATCAATGACGAGACAACGGTGCTGAGACTCTTGGGCGATGAGCAGTTCGATGCTGTTTGCGACTTCATCGGCTTCGTTCCTGAACAGGTGGAGCGCGACTATCGTCTCTTCGCCGGGCGCACCCGTCAGTATGTCTATATCAGTTCGGCCTCGGCCTATCACAAGCCGTCGCGCAGTTATATCATCACTGAAGGTACGTCGCTGGCTAATCCCTATTGGGAGTACTCGCGTCAGAAGATAGCCTGCGAGAAAGCGCTGATGAAACACTATCGGGAGGATGGATTTCCTGTCACTATCGTCCGTCCGAGCCATACCTATTGTGAGCGTGGCGTTCCTGTGGGACTGCATGGTCCGAATGGCAGTTGGCAAGTCTTGAAACGTATGATCGACGGCAAGCCCATTTTGGTGCATGGCGATGGCAGTTCACTGTGGACCATGACGTGGAATGAGGACTTTGCCCGTGGGTTCGTCGGTCTTCTGGGCAATCCGCACGCCGTCGGTGAGGCGTTCCAGATTATGAGTGACGAGTCGCTGACGTGGAATCAGATCTACCAGATCATTGCCGATGTGCTGGGTGTGGAGTACAAGCCATATTATGTGGCTTCCAGTTTCCTCGCAGCCGTCAGTCCGAAGGAGTGGGATGTGGAAGGCAACCTGTTAGGCGACAAGGCCGTGAGCGTTGTCTTCGACTGCACAAAACTGAAGCGTGTCGTCCCAGGCTTCCAGGCTACCACTCGTTTCGACGAGGGCGTTCGCCGCAGTATCACTTATATGCTCAGCCATCCCGAACTACAGATTGAAGATCCTGTCTTCGATCACTGGTGCGACCAAGTCATCCACTGCTTGCGTTCTGCCTCAGATAACTTCTCGATGGCATAGCGCAGCATGGTGCGAGGCATCTCATGGGCGTGTTGGCGCAGGAAGTCACGAAGCAGGTCGATATGTCCTTTACCCATCTCGCGCAACATCCAACCTACGGCCTTGTGCATAAGGTCGTGGGGATGATGCAGGTGGATCTCGGAATAGCGCAGACACCATGACGGGTTACCATGATGCGAGGGATACCATGTGCAGACGATACTCATGCGCTGCTTCCACAGACAAGAACTGGTAGCCAGTTCGTCGAGTACATTCCGCTTGTAGTCATTGTCGCCCAGTGCCGATGGTAGCATCAGCCAATGTCCCAGAATCTTATAGACTGACAGGTCCACCAAGTCCCAGTTGTTAGCCTGTTCAGCATATTGCAGGTAGAGTGTCACAATCTCGTCACGCTTCTTGATGGTCTGCTCATCATGCTCCAGCCGTTTCGTTGCCAGTCTCTCAAACTGGTCAACGAGGATCAGGAATCCGCAAAGTCGAACCTCATGCCAGCGTGACATTAGCAACTCTGGGATTTCGCTCAATGGGATGTCTTTGCCAGCAGACTTGACGACTTCTCGAGTCTGCGGCACTTTAATGCCTAAGAACTCGTCGCCCTCGCCATAATCGCCTTCTCCAGTCTTGAAGAACCGCATCAAGCCCTGTCGCTGCTCCTCATCTTGCAGCGACTCCATGTATTTGATAATCTCCGATGCCGTTGTCATCTTTAATATTATATTTGTCTGCAAAGATAGTGAGTTTTTCAATAAATGGTTCAAGAATAACAAATTTTCTTTCCCGTCTTCTATCGATTATTGGCGAAATTTCGTATCTTTGCCTACATTAAAATCGAAAAAGAAAAAGTAATATGGAGCAGATAGAGCGAGTCAAACAGATGGAGTGTTGCCTCGACCGTGCGTCACAGGCAGTGATACGTCTCTCGGCAGCCCTCGACGAGTATGCCGAGGCGCAGGATGCACTCCGCCAGTTGAGCGACTATTACGGCAGCGATGCATGGAAGCAGGACTTCGCCACCGATTCTGCGGGTCTCCTGCCTCAAGACCTGAAGCGTGGTGTCCTCTCCGAGGATGCCGTCTGGAACCTGCTGGAGGATGTGCGAGACCTGAGAGAACGGATGCGGGAGATGGTGGCGGATATATAAATAGGGTGAAGATTTTGCATGAAAAGAGGTTTTCGGCTGCAGGCGAAAACATTTGTGCCTATAGCCGAAACATCGTGCGCCTATAGCCGAAAACATTTACGCCCGTAGGCGAAAGATCGTTAGTAGGCACCTAAATCCTTGTTAGTATGTACCTAAATCCTTGGAAAGTGCCGACTAAATCCCTTGCATACCGTAAAATGTGAATCAATGTGAGGAAAATATTTGGCGGTTTCAAAACTTAATCGTATCTTTGCAGAAGCATAAATATGCGACAAACGAACAGAAATTCATTTTAACCAAACAAAAAGCATGATACCTATGACATAGACATAGTAACAGTACAAGTACATAAACGAAGAGCGTTGGCTTTTGTAGCTTCATTCTGGAATCTGGACAATTCCACCAACACTGAGGATACATCAGTTCAGAACGCCCGTGCAGTAATGCGTGGGTAAGACTGATTTCAGTGTTGGGCAAGTCCAGAGCCTCAGAATGAGATCAAAAGAGTCTGTCCCACGTTTTTTGTGTCCCCTTTTTTTAGCCAATAAGCGTCACGGGGCATGACGCAAAGAGATTTCCATTTATTTAAACTATATTATTATGAACAAGAAAAAATTATTATCGCTTGCAATGGCATTGGCCATGAATTATCAGGTAAATGCACAGCCAGCGCAGAAAGACAGCGTGGCTGCGAGGTACAACGAACTTGAGCAAAGAGTGACGGCACTCGAAGAGGATGTGAGACTACAGAAGGTGTGGTCGCGTAAGAAATACCTAAACATTGCCTACGTCAGCCAGTCTCTGAAAGACAAGCAGGACGGTGGGAAACTAAAGAGTGACTTCGGCGTATCGCTCGTGAGAGGCAAGACTTACTACCTTCATGCCAAGCCCCTCTGGGGAATGGTGAAGATAGGCATTGACTGGACACAGGTTGACCTGAACTACGTGAAGTACAAGGACATAGTGATTGACACCCCTAACGGCGAAAGTTCCCTGACGACGCACCAGTTTGAATACTCCATGCACATTGGTCCCTCCATCACTGTGAACCCCGTGGATTACTTGCTTGTGAACGTCTATGGACGCTATGCGCCAAGTTTTTCCGGGATATACAGTGTGAATGGAGACAGCCACGAATTCGGTCCAAGTTTCGTGTCATACCTCATTTTTGGTGGGACCGTGTCCTACAAGACCATCTCGCTCGGCGTTGAAACACGTTTCGGGAACGGAAAGTTTAAGATGTGGACTGCTGATGAGGATAATATAGACCAAAACACGTCTTCCATTGATGACGCACTGACCACTTCAAGCCGGAAGAAGACCATGCACTCCACGAGAATTTATCTGAGTCTGCGCTTCTGATTATAGACTATCCTTGATGTTTAACAAAGAAAATAAAACAAGATGAAAAAGTATTTAATTCCCATTCTGACATTATTTATGTCAGCAACATTGAGCCTGTGCCTCGCATCGTGCGGTGATGACGACAATGAAGACCGAGCCAAGTCTTCTCCATTTACAGGAACATGGAGGTACTCATACGCTATAGACAACTATGGCAATAGAACAGATTTTGATTTTGATGCAGGCACAATCACTTTCTATGAAGACGGAGCCTGGCACACAGAGCAATTAGACGGCGGCGACGGGTACATGCATTTTGACTTGTACTTTAATGGAGACGGCAAAGGGCTATGGAAAATATATGTCTTTGAAAATAATAAAGATAGACTTGATGAGTCGTACCCTATAGAGTATGAATTCAATAATGATAAGATTACCATCAAATACGATAGCGATTACATCGAGCAGATGAAAAAGTATGCAGATGCTGACGAAATTGCAGAGATAGAAGAAGGAGAAAAGTTTGAAGCGGTATTCATCTATGATTCCGAAAATGAAACCCTTTGCTGGCAGGAGAATGGAGGCAGCGTATATTTTACAAAAAAGTAGTTCTGTAGGGATGCACAGTAGTACGGTGAACTATATGGATAATAAGAAGAGGGCACGTCACAATGACGTGCCCTCTTTCCTTTTATAGAGTTAATCGAATATCTTACTCGTTGCTCCAGTCCTCGGCCTGCTTGCGGACGTAGGTCTTGTAGCGGAGCTGGGCCATGCGCTGTGCCTCGGCGAAGAGTTCCTCAGCCTCGTTAGGATAAGCCTTCTTAACAGACAGGTAGCGAACCTCACCAAGCAGGAAGTCGTGGAAGTTCTCCCAGTTAGGCTCCTTAGAGTCGAGAGAGAACGGATTCTTGCCTTCCTCAGCGAGTGCTGGGTTGAAGCGCCACAGGTGCCAGTAACCGCACTCCACAGCCTTCTTCTCCTCAGCCTGGCTCTTACCCATGCCGCCCTTAGCCTTCAGACCGTGGTTGATACATGGAGCATAA
>JAFUFD010000075.1 GCA_017470055.1 Prevotella sp.
CGATGGAAGCAGAGATGTAAGGCATGATTCCAAGTGCGAAGATAGACGCATTGGAAAATGCACCACCGGAGAACATGTCCAAAAGCGACATCAGACCGCCCTGGGTTTGTGACTGCAACTTGTCGAGCATGGCAGGATTGATACCTGGCAATACCACGAACGAGCCGAAACGATAAATCGCTACAAACAGAAGAGTAATCAGGATGCGCTGGCGCAGGTCCTCAATCTTCCAGATGTTCTTCAGTGTCTCTATTAACTTCTTCATCTTGTTTAGATAATTGTTGCGTTACCACAAACTGCCTTGATAGCCTCTTCAGCAGTCTTTGAGAAGGCGTTAGCCTCTACATCAACCTTCGCCTTCAACTCACCTTTACCAAGGATCTTGACGAGTTCCTTACCATTAGTCAGACCAGCAGCCACGAGTTCTGCGATACCGATCTTGGTAAGATTCTTCTGCTCTGCAAGTTTCTGGAGGGTAGACAAATTGACAGCGAAATACTCCTTGTGGTTGATATTCTTGAAGCCACTCTTCGGAACACGACGCTGCAAAGGCATCTGACCACCTTCGAAACCAATCTTCTTCTTGTAACCTGAACGAGCCTTGGCACCCTTATGACCACGGGTAGAAGTACCACCGAGACCAGAGCCTGGTCCACGACCAATTCTACGACGTGAGTGGGTTGAGCCCTCTGCTGGTTTTAAAGTATGTAGTTTCATATTCGTATCTGTTTTTAATTAATTAATCGATAACAGTCACCAAGTGATGAACCTTACGGATCATACCACGGATAGAAGGATTGTCCTCTACCTCAACAACCTGAGAGATCTTGTGAAGACCCAGTGCCTGAAGAGTACGCTTCTGGTCTACGGGATATCCGATCTTGCTCTTAATCTGCTTAATCTTAATTGTTGCCATAGTCTATTCTCCTTTATCCTCTAAATACTTTATCCATACTGATTCCACGTGTACCTGCGATAGTATAGGCATCACGCATCTCACTCAGAGCGGCGATAGTAGCCTTCACCAAGTTGTGGGGGTTAGAAGAGCCCTTAGACTTAGCAAGCACGTCTTTAATACCAACACTCTCCAGTACAGCACGCATAGCACCACCGGCAACAAGTCCGGTACCGGCTGCGGCAGGCTTCAGGAACACCTGAGCACCACCAAAACGTGCCTCCATCTCATGAGGAATAGTTCCTTTCAGCACAGGAACCTTCACCAGATTCTTCTTGGCAGACTCAACACCCTTGGCGATGGCGGCGGTAACCTCACCAGCCTTACCAAGTCCCCAGCCAATGATACCATTGCCGTCACCGACAACGACGATTGCTGCGAATGTGAAGGTGCGACCTCCCTTTGTTACCTTCGTAACACGGTTGATGGCAACCAGTCTGTCTTTCAACTCTACGTCACTATTTACTTTAACTTTGTTCATTGCCATAATCGTTTAAAAATTAAGTCCACCTTTACGTGCTGCATCAGCCAGTGACTTTACACGGCCATGATAGAGATAACCGTTACGGTCGAAGACAACGGCGTTGACACCAGCCTCCTGAGCCTTCTGTGCCACCATCTCACCAACCTTCTCAGCCTGCTGGATCTTAGGCATAGCCTCAAGACCAATAGACGATGCAGATGCAAGAGTTTTACCTTCCAAATCGTTAATCACCTGAGCATAGATCTGCTTGTTGCTGCGGAAAACGCTCAAACGGGGACGCTCGGCTGTGCCGAACACGTTCTTACGAATTCTATATTTAATCTTAATTCGTCTTTCTACTTTCTTTGTTGTCATAATCTTCAATTCTTTAAATGATTATTACTTCGCTGCGGCTGACTTACCCGACTTACGACGGATAACCTCGCCCTTGAACAAGATACCCTTACCCTTATAAGGCTCCGGCATACGGAAAGAACGAATCTTAGCACAAATGAGTCCGAGCAACTGCTTGTCGCAAGACTCCAGGATGATCTGTGGGTTCTGGTTACGCTCCATCTTGGTCTCTACCTTCACCTCCTTAGGAAGTTGGATAAAGATAGGATGTGTGTAACCG
The DNA here is from genome assembly GCA_017470055.1 of Prevotella sp. Lineage (GTDB taxonomy): Bacteria > Bacteroidota > Bacteroidia > Bacteroidales > Bacteroidaceae > Prevotella. The sequence continues at coordinate 2,053 of JAFUFD010000075.1, forward strand.
AGTGAGAACTCGATGAGGTTGCCCTGGTTAGAAACACGATAACCGACACCAATGAGTTCCATCTCTTTCTTGTAGCCCTCGCTTACACCGACAACCATGTTGTTGACAAGTGCGCGATACAGACCATGGAAAGCCTGCTTCTGCTTGATATTAACAGGGCTGTTCTCGTCAATCTCGAATGTTATATTTCCATCTGCGATATTCATCTTGATGGAAGCGTCAACCTTCTGTGAAAGTTCTCCTTTAGGACCTTTTACGGTAACGACACCATCCTGACCTTGTGTGATAGTAACACCGGCAGGGATACTAATTGGCAATTTTCCTATTCTTGACATAATCGAGTCCTCCAATTAATATACGTAGCAAAGCACCTCGCCGCCGATTTTCAGGGCAGCAGCCTCTTTGTCTGTCATTACACCTTGGGATGTAGATAAAATGGCAATACCTAATCCGTTAATTACTCTCGGCATGTCTTTGTAACCAGTGTACTTACGAAGACCTGGTGTTGACACGCGCTTCAGGCACTTGATGGCATTAGCCTTCGTTGCCGGATCGTACTTCAAGGCAACCTTGATAGTACCCTGAGGTCCATCCTCAATGAACTTGTAGTTCAGGATGTAACCTTTCTCGAAGAGGATCTTAGTGATTTCCTTCTTCAAGTTAGACGCAGGAACCTCAACAACACGGTGATGAGC
>JAFUFD010000076.1 GCA_017470055.1 Prevotella sp.
GGAGTGATTATGAGCTCATTGCCCAGGAGGTATTAGGTTAAAAACGTATAAAAACAATAAAATCCAATTACCTTATGATTTCCCAGAACCCCAGCAAATGCTGGGGCTAAGGCTTATGGCAAAAAGGGGTTGGACGCTTACTGAAAATCAAGTTTACGTTATAATGATAGTTTACGTTTACCTGTGTTATCTCTGGATTACCAGATTTACGCTGTAGGTGCCAGAATGTGAGAAGTAGGAGAATACTAACCAGGGAAAGCGTAAGGACAATACGAGATCCTGTATAATGGTTCCCAATCGCAATTCATTCGAACTACCTTTGGCATAAAATTGCGAACTCGGATTAGAAAATTGTTATTATAGCCCGTATTGAAGAGAATAGTATAGTCTAAAACGAGTCAAACTTTTGTGACTTTTATTGGCGAAAAGTATCTTGATTATAAAAAATTATAAGGATATCCGCTTACAACTGTAAAGCAATAGAGAATATGAAGGTGCTGTATATTTTACATGCAACAATAATGGGTGGTGCAACCATTTCTTTCCTTAAAATGATAGAGGGTTTACGTTTAAAGGGTGTTGAGGCTTATGTTGTTATTCCTTCCCACGATGAGGAATTTGAAGAACGTGCCAGAAGCGTTTCTGCCAATGTGTTAATTGCCCCTCAAAAAATGTCAATACTGGCAAAAAGGAAAGATGGTTTCTCTAATCGTTTAGAGTACGTAATCAAGTTTCCATATAGATGTACAAAAATTCTTCTGCAAAGGAGAAAAAATGGGAAATCTTTGTGCGCTCTGATTGAAAGTGTCCGCCCAGATATTATTCATACAAATGTTGGCGTTATTCATGAAGGATACTGGTGTGCGAAGAAATACGGCATACCTCATGTTTGGCATTTGAGGGAATATCAGGATATTGACTTTAATTGGGTCATAATTCCTTCTAAGTCAATATTTAAGAAATGTTTAAAGAAATCTAACGTTATTGCTATTACAAAAGATATCCTTGATTATTTTAACTTGAGTGATTCGAGACGGTTCAGGGTAATTTACAATCCTATATTGTCAAACTCAACCACAGCCTTGGATTTCCCAAAGAAAAAGTATTTCCTCTGCGCAAGTAGGGTGTCAAGAGAAAAAGGTCATGAAGATGTTTTTCGTTGTTTTTCAAAATTCCACAAACTCTTTCCTGATTACCGATTAATTATCTTAGGATTCGGGAAGGGGGAATATATAGATTATTTAAAGCAACTTTCTATAGAACTGGGTTGTGAGAACTCTATTGAATTCAAAGGATTCACAGACGATGTAGGCCGATATATGCGTAAGGCTGTGGCTCTTGTCGTTGCGTCATATAAAGAAGGCTTTGGACGTATGACAGCAGAGGCTCTTTTCTATGGTTGTATGGTTATTGGTCGAAATACAGGAGGTACAAAAGAAATCCTTGACGAGACAGGAGGCTTGCAGTTCTCGACAAATGATGAACTCTTTAGCCAAATGGTAAATATTGTAAACATGCCTGAACAAGAATATCGTCAGTCTATAATCAAAGCTCAATCAAGGGCAAAAGAACTGTATTCGGTTGAAGCTCATATAGATGCTGTTGATTTATTTTATAAAGAAATAATTAGTGCTAATAGTTTAAGTAAGTGATAAGGAACTTCTACGTTCTATTTGTGGCTGTAAGATAATATGCAGACTTTTAGGGGATATACTGTGAAAGTGGTATGTAAAGGATTTGCAAAATTCTATACATATCATAGGCATCGAAAGATTCAAGAATGGAAAGACAAAATCTTCTCTACGTGGATTAGTAGTTTTTTTTGTCATGTCGGCTGTGGGACAATCATAAGTCGTGGAACCCTTTTGCAAGGTTGGGGTGAGCATAATATCAGCATCGGTGATAATACTTTGATACAAGGTCATTGTGTGTTAGGATGCTGGAAACGATATCGAACTGGACAGATATTCTCTCCCTTTATCGCTATAGGTGACAATTGTAATATAGGTGAATTCACACATATTACGGCGATTAATAAAATCACTATTGGCAATGGCTTGCTAACGGGACGTTTTGTCTATATTGGTGACAATGCGCATGGTAGCCTGTCTTGGGAAGAAGCAGAGATTCCTCCTGCACGAAGATTTCTAAAGTCAAAAGGCGAGATTGTAATAGGAAATAATGTTTGGATTGGCGACAAGGCGACGATTCTGGGTGGAGTGACTATTGGTGATAATGTTATCATTGGTGCAGGTTCCATTGTCACCCATGATATCCCTTCTAATAGTTTGGCAGCAGGAATGCCTGCTAAAGTGATTAAGTCATTAGAAAATAGGAAGTAATTGCAATTATTGATTTGATATACAATGAGTAACAAAGCAAGAGTTATAGCGTTTTATCTCCCTCAATTCCATCCCATACCAGAGAATGATGAGTGGTGGGGTAAGGGTTTTACAGAATGGACAAATGTGGGAAAAGCAAAGCCATTGTTCAAAGGGCATTATCAGCCTCGTGTGCCAGCAGATTTAGGATATTATGATTTGCGATTACCTATAGTAAGGGAACAACAAGCAGAAATGGCAAGAGAGGCTGGTGTTGAAGGTTTCTGTTATTGGCATTATTGGTTTGGGAATGGTAGGACTCTTTTATCTGAGATATTTGACGAAGTTTTAGAATCAGGTAAACCAGACTTCCCTTTCTGTCTTGGATGGGCAAACCATAGTTGGACCCGCCGTACTTGGAATAGTTCTGCTGCTATGCATAAGGATTTGGATCTTTTGCTTCAAGAATATCCTGGCGACAAAGATTATGAGAACCATTTTTATAATGTTTTGCCTGCTTTCCGAGACAAAAGGTATATAACGGTTGATGGGAAACCGATATTCGTAATTTATGCACCAATGGATATTCCTGACATAAGAAACTTTACAAATCTATGGAGAAGCCTGGCTGTCAAAAATGGCTTGCAAGGCATTCACTTTGTAGGCAGAGCAAATAATAAAATAAATGAGTTTGTTCCACTTTTGGATGATGTTTTAGATGCCCTTACATTTGAAAGTTTTATGAATGCTCACCATCGTGTGAATGGTTATGTAAAGTCCAAAATTAATTATGAATTAAGAAAGTTTTTTCCGTGGGTTGCCCCGCTAAATAAATTCAAATATAAAGATATCATTAGAAATTGGTTCACTGAGTATGATAGATTAGAGAACTGTTATCCTTCTATATTACCCAACTGGGACAGGTCACCGCGTGGAGGCAGGACCACTATGATATATACAGGTTCTACCCCAGAACTCTTTAAGACACATGTGGAGGAGGCCCTTGACATTATTAGGGACAAGCAGCCAGAGCATCGGATATTATTCCTGAAGTCATGGAACGAGTGGGCAGAAGGAAATTACATGGAGCCGGATCTGAAATTTGGTCATGGCTATCTTGACGCATTGAGAGATGTCATAGTCGGTTAGATATGTGAGGTGCGAAGTATGAGACATGTTGCATTGCTCATTGGTATGTTGTCTGTGCTTTGTGTTGTTCGGGCACAACCGAAGTATGGTGTACAGGGGACATTTCAAGGGAAATCGGCTCAAGGAATGGCTGTATTCGGGAACAACGCCTTTTTGTTGAATAATACGGGTCTATGCAGGTCTTTTGACTTAAAAGGCAAGGAACTTAAATACAACTTCAAATTAACATGTTTTTCAGATAAAAACCATGCAAATTGTGCTTCATTTGGATCTGAAAAACTAAAGAATAAACCTCTGCTATATATTTCGCAATGTTGTGCTCCTACGTTTTATTGCTATGTGGAGAGTGTTGGCGATGATGGCTCTGAATTAGTACAAACTATTGCACTGAATTGTAGCGGGGAGAATGGTGTGGCACATGATTGGATTGTCGATAAACGAGCCAATATGATATATACGGTGACAACAGCAGAAATTCTGGATGAAAAGACAGGATTACGCAGGTTCCACATAGTTAAGTTTCGGCTACCTAAAATCTCTGCAGGGAAAAATGTTGTCCTAAATGATAGAGATGTGTTAGAAGATTTTAACATAGAGTATCCTAATATTCTACAAGGTGGAACTATCAAGGGACGATATCTTTATCTTCCAATGGGAGTTGGAAAAGAGCAGAAAAATGGAAATTTGGGACGCAATTTGGTGGTAGTGGACTTAAAGAAGAGGCAAATAGTTAGAACTGTTAATATAGATGATTATATAAACAACGAGCCAGAGGACTGTGACTTCTATAAAGGCAAACTGTTGCTGTATTGTGGCCAGTCTGGAGGTTTATATGAAATTCCAACAAAATAATGTTATAATATGAACATAGCAATTATTCTTTCAGGTGGGGTAGGGACCCGGATGGGAGCCAACATCCCCAAACAGTACATCATGGTGGCTGAAAAGCCAGTTATTATCTACAGCATTGAGAAGTTTGTCAACAGCGGGTCGATAGATGCGTATATTATCGCTTTGGACGAACAGTGGAAGGATTTTGTCGAGGGGTATGTCTCGAAGATGGGCATTAAGGAACCTGTGATGTATTCCGCCCCAGGTGAGACGCGTGAACATACCATTTACAATGCGCTGAGGTGTGCCAAGGCGTATGGCTACGCTGATGATGACATTGTGATTATCCACGATGCAGTGCGCCCAATGGTAAGTAAGGAGGTGATAGACGACTGTCTTCAGGGCTGCCGTGACTATGATGCCGCCATTGCTACTATCGACGTGAAGGACACTATCTACATGAGTGTGGCGGACAATTGTATTACGGATGTGCCCAAGCGTAGTACGCTCCATGCAGGGCAGACACCTGAGGCTTTCAAACTGGGTAAGTATCTGAAGATACACGATGAACGGACTTACGAGGAGATTTGCGCTGTGACGGGTGGGGCTGAGTTCGCCTGTCGATGTGGGCTGAAGGTGTATCTGTCGAAAGGTGAGGAGATTAATTTCAAATTGACCACGCCTGAGGACTTACAGCGTTTCGAACAAATTGTCAAGGAGGAGAAATGAAAGAGAATCCAATCGTAAAGAAAGACCTGGAGTTCTTTGCCGAACATGTCCCGTTCTTGGATGAACTGAGAGGTAAGACCTTTTTAGTGACAGGAGCCACGGGATTGATTGGCTCTACGTTTGTGAAGTGTATGCTGACACTCAACGAGAAGTGGAGCACAGGAATACAAATTGTCGGTATGGTACGGAACCCGCAGAAAGTGGCTGACATCTTTGGCGATGCACCAGTCAACTGGGTGTATCAGGATATGAAGGATGCGCTACAATTGTCTGACATTCTGATTGACTATATCATCCACTGCGCAAACTCTACCTCATCGAAATTCTATGTGGAGTGCCCTGTAGAGAATATCAATACAGCCTATCTTGGAACTAATAATCTGTTGGAGTACGCAAGGAAGCGAAAGGTAAAAAGCATGGTATATCTCTCATCGCTGGAAAGTTACGGGACTATTCATGATGACAGGGAGATTACAGAGGACGTGATGGGCTATATCACGCCTACCGATGTGCGCAGTAGTTACTCATTGGGTAAGCGTGCCGTGGAGTGCCTGTGCCATTGTTATGCCAGAGAATATGGCGTACACGTGAAGATGGCACGCCTCACACAGACCTTCGGAGCAGGGGTCTCATTAGAAGACAACCGTGTTTTCGCACAGTTTGCCAAGAGCGTTATCCGAGGTAAAGACATCGTGATGCATACCATGGGCGAGTCATCCAAACCCTATTGCTATACTATTGATGCAGTTATCGCCATACTCTATCTTCTTTTCAAGGGAGTGGATGGAGAAGCCTATAATGTGGCAAATTCTGAAACATATATTAGTATACATGACCTTGCCCTGTTCTTAATAGATGAGTTTAACCCAAGGTGTAAGCTGCTGATGGAACTTAGGAATGACATGGGTTATGCACCAGTGACTAAGTTGAATCTTGACACAGAAAAACTGAAGAGTTTGGGATGGCACCCTTTTTACAGCCTGAAGGATATGTATGAGTCACTTATAAAGTATTATCAAACTATAATGTAAAAATATGGGAAAAGGAAAACTTTCTGTGTCCATGATGTGCGCAGACCTTATGAATATCGAGCGAGAGGTAAGGTTGCTTGAAGAGAATGGTGTGGACTATCTGCACATTGACGTGATGGATGGGACATTTGTACCCAACTTGACTTTTGGACCAGACTTTGTAAACTCGCTCCGTAAGGTCACAAAAATCCCGTTAGACATCCATCTGCTGATGGAGCATCCAAGAGTGATTATTCGCTCGATAGACATATGCGAGAGCGACATCGTAACCATCCACAGCGAGTGCAAGGAGAGTATCATGGAGAACGCAGCCTTCATCAAGCAGAGAGGTGCGAAGTTCGGATTGGCTCTGAACCCAGACACTTCGATAGACGAGGTAAAGAAATATCTCCCTTATGTGGATGTTGTGCTTTTGATGCTAATCGTTCCAGGTTTTGCAGGAAGCATGATGATTCATGGTATGATGGAGAAAGTAGGTCGTACGCGTAAGTTCCTCGATGAGAACGGTTTTGACAATATCGAGATAAGTGTCGATGGCAGTGTTAGTTGTGAACGGGCTAAGTATATGCGAGAACTGGGTGCTTCCGTCTTTGTCGGTGGCACGGCTGGTATTTACCGAAAGGGTATGAAGTTGGAAGAGACAATTCCCGTCTTTGTTAAAAATATACAATAGAATATGACATTTATTGGAGAACTTAGATTCATAAATAAACTTCTTGCATATCTTTTATTTCAGATAACAAAGTTAGTTCCAAGAAAATCGGATAAGTGGGTTTTCGGTGCTCATTTTGGCTTTTCTGAAAATTCAAAATACCTTTTTTATGAAATTAACGAAAGGCACTATTCTATTCGGGCTATATGGATTGCTAATAATAGAGAAGATGTAGTTAGACTTCGAAACCAAGGGCTGGAGGCATATCATTGGAAGACTTTAAAGGGGTTATGGCATACCATTACATCAAGAGTGTTTGTTATCAATTCAGACGTTTCAGATATAAATAGATGTCTAGCAGGTGGCGCCTTTGTTTTAAATCTTTGGCATGGAGTTGGTCTGAAAAAGGTAAGATGGCTTGCCAAAGATTACTATTCACGGAAATATAATGTCAGTGATTCATCGTTTCGGTTCAAAATTGAGACATTCTTTTGGCTATTTTGTAAAACGGATTTATGTCTTGTTCCGTCTCTTGCACAAGCAAAAATATTCTTTATTCCAATGCTAAATACGACATGCGATCATATTCTGTTAGGTGGGTATCCTCGTAACAGGTTATTAATGAGCAAGAAATGTGATGTTGAGAATTATGTTAAAACTCATGAATCTGGAGAAACTCTTATGTTGGTGAGGTCATTACAAAAGTATAGTCATGTTTACATTTATATGCCCACTTGGAGAAATGATAGCCATGATTTTGTCGGTTCGGCCAAAATAGATTGGTATAAACTGAATGAAGGGTTAAGAGAAAGAAATGCTATCTTATTATTAAAACTTCATCCTCATACCAGATTGGACTTAAGTGTAATATATACTTATTCGAACATAAAAAATTATCCTCCTCAATGTGATGTTTATGCAGTTATGCCTTTTACTGACACCCTTATCACCGATTATTCTTCAATATATTCCGACTATTCTCTGATGGACAAGGAAATAATATTATTCGTTTATGACTATGATCAGTATGTGAAAGGGTCATACGAACTAAAGGATTACGATAAATACTATCCTGGTGTCAGAGCACATAGTTTTGAGGAATTGCTGGTCATTATCAAGGAGGGTCGCGACTGCCATGTCCCCAAGGCAGAACGCGATTTTGTGATGCAGTTCTACTGGGACAGCATAGACAATAGAGTGGACATTGTGGAGGAAGTAAAGAAACGGTTGAACTAACGACAAAAGATGATAACAGAAATAGCTCAGAAAATAGTCCGTGGATGTATGAGGATTTTCTGTATATTCCCCATCAGGTGCAATCAGATTATCTTCAATAGCCAAAAAGGGACACAATATGCTTGTAATCCACGTTATATTTACGAGTATCTGGAGAATAAATATGGTGGCTCACTACAGTATATCTGGTGTTTGCAGAATCCGCCAGAGGTCTTGGTGAGTCATCCGCATGTCAGGATTGTCTCGTACAATAGCCTGAGATACTTTTTCTATCAGATGACTTCAAAAGTTATTGTGGCTAATATCCCGAGTCCCTGCTATCTTCCCCGAAGAAAGAAGCAATTCATGATAGACACTTGGCATGGTGGTGGGGCATACAAGCGGTGCGGCATTCAAACTCCCAAACAATCTTCATTGTCTAACATGAAAAATGTCATCAAAACGACGGAGGCTTTAGACAATACCAAGTGGGAATTATACAAGGCCTACTACAATGCACTCGACACCAGTTTGTTTATGACTACCTGCAAGCGGCACACAGAGGTTATGTTTGAGTCTCAGTTGATTCCGAGGGACAGATATATAGAAGTAGGATTTCCGAGAAATGACATTTTCTTTTCTGATTATCAAGACATCAAAAAGAAAGCGCAAAAGAAATTGGGAATAAGCCCTGATAAGAAAGTCGTATTGTTCGCTCCTACTTATCGTGGTAATGTGAAGAATCAGCAGAATGACCTGAATCTTGATATCGACCAATGCATAGATGCCGCCAAAGAGCGATGGGGTGGAGAATGGGTCTTTGTATATAGGATGCATATACTAAGCAGTTCCTTAGATAAGGGTAAGATTCCTACAAGTGCCATTAATGCGTCTCAATATGACGAGATGCAGGAACTACTGTGCATTGCTGACATCTTTATTACTGACTATTCCTCTTCCCAATGGGATTTTGCACTGACGGGGAAGCCCGCCTTCCTTTTCACTCCAGACCTTGACTACTATATGTACGAAGATAGGGGCTTCTATACACCTATTGAAGACTGGGCCTTCCCTTATGCGAAATCAAATGAAGAATTGGCAGAACTCATCAGAAACTTTGACGAGGATAAGCACATTCAGAAAGTACATAGGCATCTTGACTTGCTTCAGTCCTGTGAAGATGGACACGCTACGGAAAAGATTTGTGACATTATAGTAAAGGAGATTGGATTATGAGAGATGGTAAACTGGATTTCTTTAAGGGACTGCTGATTTGGAGTGTGGTATTAGGACATACTTTGAATATTCTTTGTCCTGGAACAGTATTACATACGGTACTCAGAACTTTTGATTTGCCAATGTTCATGTTTATATCAGGGTGGCTTATGAAAGGATCTATAATTCGATATGATTGGAAACAGTTTATAGTTAACAAGGTGACAAACATCGCATTCCCTGCAGTTATCTGGATTATAATTTCTCTATTGTGTGGGGATTTGCATTCTTACTATTTCTTATGGTCTGTTTTTATTAGTTCTGTAATAGTTTGTCTAAGTAGGGAGATAGGGAAGTTGACACCTAATTTGTCAGGTTTGGGGGGGGCAATTCTCGTTATGGTTGCTGTCATGTTTTATCTAATTCCTAAAAATATTGTAAATATCTCATATCTTTTTCCTTGTTTTATTATTGGCTATTTCTCAAAGGGTATTAGTCATATTGGATGGAAGATTGGTGTCCTTTCAATTATTATATTTTTATATCTAATATTATTTGTATGGCATCCAGATTATACTGTATGGAAGACGGGTAGTTATATTTTGCAAAATACAAGTTTTATGTTATATGTTGTGGTATTGCGATTAGTAATAGCAATGGTAGGAATCTATTCAGTGATTTTCGTTATGGGCTTTGCTTATGATATGTTGAAAGACTCCGCATTAATAGCACTTTTTTCAAAAATCGGTCAACAGACTTTGGCAATTTATTTAATGCAACATATTGTTGTTGAAATTGGGTTGGAAAGATGTGTAGGATGTATGAACATAAACGAAGTTTTAACAAGCAATCATTTATTTGTTGGTTATGCACTGACCCCTATATTTTCTCTAATACTTCTCATAATGATGTACTATATGGTGTCTTTAATACAGAAGTGCAGATATATTAAGTGGGTGTTTGGTTTTAGGGCTAATATTGGAGATAAAACTATAAAATATGTTATTAACTAACAGTTCTGACTTCATACTGCATTTTGCAAATGAGCGAAAAGAGTCGAGCACAATCTTTCTGCAGGACACAAATTTGGTCAAGCGCCGAATGTGATACACCCACAATCAAAGAGATGGAAGAAAAATCGAAAGCAAGTGAAGATGGTGCAAATGCTAAGTCTATCCTTGATTTTTAAGAGGTTTGTTCGGGTAATGAATATAGAATAACAAAAATGGAAATATGCTGCATTTAAAGGATTTGGTATTAGTAAGTTCAATGAAAGATCTTAAAGAGATTCCCGAAGGGAAGATTCTGATTAACACTATCAATGCACATTCATTCAATGTGGCTCAGAATGATGATCTTTTTGCTGAAGCCTTGGTCAAGGGTGATTTCCTGATTCCTGATGGGGCAAGTATCATCAAAGCGTGCAAACTCCTCAAAGCAAAATCTCAGCCGAAAGAACGGATAGCGGGATGGGACTTGTTCACATTTGAGATGCAAAGACTCGAAAAGAATAGCCAAAGACGGAGTATGAATACCCCCAAGTTGAAAGTGATGTTTATGGGGTCTTCAGAAAAGGTGCTGTCTTTGATAAGAGAGAAGGCTGCTGAAGATTATCCAAATTTGAGTGTCATAACTTATTCTCCCCCATACAAGCCCGAATTTTCAAAAGAAGATAATGCTGCTATTATTAAGGCAATTAATGAGGCTAATCCTGATTTGCTGTGGATAGGTATGACTGCGCCTAAACAGGAGAAGTGGACATATTTTCATTGGAATGAATTGAATATCCATTGTCATGTTGGAACTATAGGTGCGGTTTTTGATTTTTATGCAGGGACTGCACAACGTGCACCTCAATGGTGGCAGGAACATTCTCTAGAATGGCTGTATCGTCTTGTAAAAGAGCCAAAGCGTATGTGGAGAAGGTATGTTATAGGAAATCCGCTCTTTCTTTGGAATATCAGCAAAGAAAGAATTTAAAGGTTGTACTTTTCTCGAAAGATGTACCACCAGAATTTAATTTGGTCAATCAGCCGTCTGAACATTTCGGTTGCAAAGTTAATTAATAAAAATGATAATTGATAATTTATGGATAAAAAAACAGCATTAATTACAGGCGTAACAGGTCAGGATGGTTCCTACCTCGCCGAATTCCTTTTAGAGAAAGGATATGACGTACATGGCATGATACGCCGTTCATCTACGGATTATCGTGAGCGTATCGCCCATTTGGAGGGAAAACCTCATTTCCATCTTCACTATGGTCACATGGGTGACTCTATGAGTCTGTTGCAGATAATAGGTAGGGTACGCCCCGATGAGATATACAATCTTGCAGCACAGAGTCATGTGCAGGTTTCATTTGACTCCCCCGAGTTCACTGCTGATGTGGATGCAACAGGTGTTCTGCGTATCCTTGAGGCTGTACGTCAGTTAGGGATGATAGAGACCTGCCGTATTTATCAGGCAAGTACCTCTGAGTTATACGGCAAGGTGGAGGAGGTTCCCCAGAATGAGAATACCCCGTTCCATCCCTACAGTCCTTATGCGGTGGCAAAGCAGTATGGCTTCTGGATCGTGAAGGAATACCGTGAGGCATATAATATGTATTGCTGCTCTGGTATCTTATTCAACCATGAGTCAGAGCGTCGTGGTGAGACGTTTGTAACTCGTAAGATAACGCTTGCTGCAGCCCGTATCGCTCAGGGTAAGCAGGATTGCCTGTATTTGGGTAATATGGACTCCCTGCGTGACTGGGGCTATGCTAAGGACTATGTGGAGTGTATGTGGCTCATCCTGCAACAGGATAAACCAGAGGACTTTGTCATTGCCACAGGTGTACAGCACAGTGTGCGTGAATTCACAGAATTGGCATTCCGCCATGCTGGTATGGAACTGAAGTTTGAAGGTGAGGGTATCAATGAAAAAGGAATTGTCGTAAAGGGTCCGGAGAATCTGATTGGCAAGGCGGTAGTTGCTGTCAGTGAGGATTTCTACCGTCCGACGGACGTTGTTAACCTCTGGGGTGATCCGACAAAAGCGAAAGCAAAGTTGGGGTGGAACCCGAACAAGACCAGTTTTGAGGAACTAGTGAAACTCATGGTGGAGAGTGATATGGCAAAGGTCGCCTCGGAGGATGCAGCCATGAAGGTAAGGACTAATCTCGCAGAATATCTGGAGAAAGGAATTGTGAAATGATGGTATTAGACAAGAACAGCAAGATTTATGTGGCAGGGCATCACGGACTGGTAGGCTCTGCCATCTGGAATAACCTGGTGCAGAGAGGCTATACGAACCTGGTGGGCAGAAGTCATCAGGAACTCGATTTGACCGACCAGTCTGCC
>JAFUFD010000077.1 GCA_017470055.1 Prevotella sp.
ACCTCTGTGATACGGAAGAAAGCAGACTGCAGGATAGTGTTGGTACGGTTACCCAGACCAATCTCCTGAGCGATCTTCGTAGCGTTGATGGTATATACAGTGATGTTGTTCTGTGCGAAATAACGCTTTACCTTGTTAGGCATGAACTTCTCCAACTCGTCGGCGTCGAAGATGGTGTTCAGCAGGAACTGACCGTTCTTCTGCAGACCACGGGTAACGTCGTACATGTGGAGGTAAGCCTGTACGTGGCAGGCAACGAAGTTAGGTGTGGTTACCAGATAGGTAGAGCGGATAGGCGTGTCACCGAAACGCAGGTGCGAGCAGGTGAAACCTCCCGACTTCTTAGAGTCGTAAGAGAAGTAAGCCTGACAGTATTTATCGGTGTTGTCACCAATGATCTTCACGGAGTTCTTGTTAGCACCAACGGTACCGTCAGCACCCAGTCCGAAGAACTTAGCTTGGAACATGCCAGCACCACCGAGGGCAATCTCCTCAACCTCGGGCAGAGAGGTGAAAGTCACGTCGTCTACGATACCCACCGTGAAATGGTTCTTGGGCTCTGGCATAGCGAGGTTGTTGAACACACTGATAATCTGTGCGGGAGTGGTGTCGTGTGAGCCCAGACCGTAGCGACCACCCACGATGAGCGGACGATCCTCTACATCATAGTAAGCATCCTTCACGTCGAGATACAGAGGCTCACCATTGGCTCCTGGCTCCTTCGTGCGGTCGAGAACGGCGATGCGCTTCACAGACTTAGGAACAGCAGCGAGCAGGTGCTTCACTGAGAACGGACGATAGAGGTGTACGCTGATCATACCCACCTTCTGACCATTGGCGTTCAGATAGTCGATAGCCTCACGGGCAGCGTCAGTGGCAGAACCCATCAGGATAATCATGCGGTCAGCATCCTCGGCTCCGTAGTAAGAGAAGAGGTGATACTCACGACCGGTAATCTTAGACAACTCGCCCAGATATTTCTCAACGACCTCAGGTACTGCATCGTAGTAGGGGTTGCAGGCCTCACGGTGTGTGAAGAAGGTCTCGGGGTTCTCAGCGGTACCACGGGTGATAGGACGCTCAGGTGACATGGCACGGTCACGGAAGCGCTGGATGTACTCTTCCTTCACGAGTGGACGAACATCCTCCTGGTCGAGCAACTCGATCTTGTGATACTCGTGAGAGGTACGGAAACCGTCGAAGAAGTTTACGAATGGTACGCAGGTCTCCAGAGAGGCGAGGTGAGCGGCGGCGGTCATATCCATAACCTCCTGTACAGAACCCTCGCAAAGCATGGCGAAACCAGTCTGGCGGCATGCCATGACATCCTGGTGGTCACCAAAGATACACAGTGAGTGAGAGGCAAGCGTACGAGCGGAAACGTCGAATACGCAAGGAATCAACTCACCGGCGATCTTGTACATGTTAGGAATCATCAGCAACAGACCCTGAGAGGCAGTGAATGTAGTGGTGAGGGCACCAGCCTGCAGAGAACCGTGAACGGCACCGGCAGCACCAGCCTCAGACTGCATTTCCTGTACACTAACGGTCTGACCCCACAGGTTCTTACGACCACGTGCAGCCCACTCGTCAACATGCTCCGCCATAGGAGATGACGGGGTGATGGGGTAGATAGCGGCTACCTCCGAGAACATATAACTCACATGAGCTGCAGCCTCGTTACCATCACAGGTGATAAACTTTTTTTCTTTAGCCATTTGTTTAGTTAAATTAAAGAATTAATAATATTTCGATATTCCGATATTTCAATATTCCGATTTAATAAAGGAATCCAAGTAGCCATAAAGGTATCTGATTGTCTTTCCCCACCTCGGTATTGTAGCGGGCATAGATGATATCAGGCGCGTACCTTATTTTATTACGAGAGTCCGCATCACAGATACGGAATTTGATTCTCTCATCCACGACATAAATTGCGTCACGTGTGCCTTGGTTGACCTTATGGTCTTTCCATAGCGAGTTGACGAAGAATGTCTCCATCGCATTTTGTTTCTCCACATGGATGGGGTAGATAGCATAGAGCAAGTTAGAGTTGTGAAGCATCACTTTGGATGGTTTTTTGGGGAAGTCCTCACCGACTGGATAGATCATATTGAGCAGGCGCGCGTCCGTCAGATACTTAATATAGTTCATGACGGTGGCACGACTGGTCTCGATGTCCTTGGCGAGTTTGCTCACATTGGGAGCCTTCGGACCCTCCTCGGCAAGTTGGTAGAACAGTTTCTTGATCTTGGGAAGATACTTCAGTTCAATCTGCTTGATCAGCAGGATATCCACCTCCGTCATCATGTTCATCGTCTTCAGCAGGTTCTCCGAGTAGTTGCGATGTTCTTGGAAGAAGGGATAGAAACCATGGTGGATGTAGTCTTGGAAATACTTGTTGGGCGACACTTTAGGCAGTATCTGCTTGATGATGTACTCGTGGTTGTGCAGTATTTCCTCCAGGGTATAGGGCTTAAAGTCGTTGCCCGTCAGCAGGTTGATGAACTCACGGAAGGAGAAGCCACGCAGGTTGTAACTCTTCACGATACCGTTCAACTCCGGGTTCTCCTCTTTCAGTCGCATCACACTGGAGCCCGTGAACACGATCTTCAGTCCTGGGTGCTCATCATAACATCGGCGCAACTCCCTCGACCAGTCGTTCTGCTTGAAAACCTGATCGATCAGTAAGACACGTCCGCCCTTGTGGTAGAACTCTCCCGCAAAGTCAGCGATACCGCGTCCCTGGAAATAGAAGTTGTTCATGTTAATGTAGAGACATTGCTTATCCTGAATATCAAAATGCTCCTTGGCATACTGGAGCAGGAAGGTAGTCTTTCCCACGCCTCTTGTTCCCTTGATGCCAATCATGCGGTCACTCCAGTTAATCTCATCCATGAGGGTGCGACGAACTGGGGCATTGACATGCTCCACCAAATAACGATGCGTACGGAAAAATGCCTCCATCTAAATTAGATTTGTTTTAAAACGAATGCAAAGATAATACTTTTCTTGTTAATTGCAAACTCTATGTTGCAAAATCTTGATTTTTTTTATTATTTTTGCATCGGAAATGAAGAATAAGGCGATTTTACACATCTTTAATCCAGAGCATGACATTGCTTTGGCAAGCAATCTCATCAATTTCACGGCACCGCATGCAGGACGGCAGTTGCGTGCTGATTTTGGTTTCTTGCCTGCTTTGTGGGCGAGGGAAGGTGACTATGTATTAGTAGAGGATGCCGACCGAGCCGCACGTGCCTATCGCAGGGCGATGAGAACACAGGATTGTCCTGTGAATTGGATCACCAAGCAACAGGTAGGTACTATCAGATGGAAGATGGTCGACCCGTGGGGATGGGATGCCGCCCTTTGCCATCAGTTGCATCGTGCAGGGGTACGGAAGACGGCATTGCCTTCGGAAGACTATGTGATGATGATACGCCGCTTGTCACATCGGGTGATATCTGCCCAACTGCTACGGCTGTTGCAGGGAGACGGACTTGTGGGTGAGGCTGTGCTCTGTGAGTCGGAGAATGATGTGAAACGGTGGGCGAGAAAGCATCCTCGTATGGTGCTGAAAGCACCGTGGAGCAGTAGTGGCAGGGGCATCCGTTTCATCGACGGAGGTATGACGGACTACCATTGGGGATGGATCCGCAACCTGTTGAGGACGCAGGGGGGAGTGATGGCGGAGCCGTATTATGAGAAGGTGAAGGACTTCGGTATGGAGTTCGAGGCGACAGCCGAGGGCATCCGTTTCTTGGGGCTCTCCCTCTTCCATACCACCAATGGCGCTTATACGGGGAATATCCTTGCCACGGAGACTACCAAGCGCAAGATGATGAGTCGCTATGGAGTCCTTGACCTGTTGGATGCTGTCCAGAGACGGATATGTGACACCCTCGATTTGGAGGACTATCGAGGTCCCTTTGGGGTTGATATGATGATCGTGAAGCAGGAGAAGGGTTTCCTTTTGCATCCCTGTGTGGAGATCAACCTCCGCAGAACCATGGGGCATGTCGCCCTTGCCTTGACTCCAACTGACGATGACATCCGTAAGGTGATGCGTATTAATTATGAGAATAATAATTATAAACTAAGAATACGAAAACTATGAGGAAAACCATTCTATGTATGGCTGCTATGCTGGCTCTGACAGTAAACGCCCAGTATAAGTCGCAGGTATGGTCGCCGGATAATGGCGACGGCACCTACACCAATCCTGTGATAAATGCCGACTACTCCGACCCTGATGTCTGTGTGGGAGCCAGTGGCGAGGACTTTTATCTGACGGCAAGTTCCTTCAACTGTATTCCTGGTCTGCCTATTCTGCATTCCAAGGACTTGGTGAACTGGGAGATCATCAACTATGCTATTGAGGCACTGCCGCCTTTAGAGCGTTATAACGTGCCACAGCATGGCAATGGTGTCTGGGCACCTTCTATCCGCTATAATGCGTATAACCAGACCTATTATATATATTGGGGCGACCCAGACCTGGGTGTATTCGTCGTTACGGCGAAGGATCCCGCTGGCAAATGGACGGAGCCTGTATGTATTATTGAGGGTAAGGGTATGATTGACACCACACCGCTGTGGGACGATGATGGTCGTTGCTATCTCGTCAATGGCTGGGCGAACTCCCGTTGCCAGTTCAATTCCGTACTGACGGTTCGTGAGATGTCTGCCGATGGTATGCACCAGATAGGCAATCCCGTCATCGTATTCGATGGCAACGGTACTCTTAACCGCACCGCCGAGGGTCCCAAGTTTTACAAGCGTGACGGCTGGTATTGGATTATGTGTCCGGCAGGCGGCGTCCCTGTCGGTCATCAACTCGCCATGCGCTCGAAGTCGCCCTATGGACCCTATGAGTGGAAAGTGGTGCTCGACCAAGGAAAGACCAATGTCAATGGGCCTCATCAGGGCGGCTGGGTACACCTGAAGAGTGGCGAGGACTGGTTCCTGCATTTCCAGGACAAGGAGGCATATGGTCGTGTGGTATGGCTGGAGCCTGTGACATGGAAGGACAACTGGCCCACGATGGGACAGAACGTCAAGAACTACTGTGGGGAGCCTGTGCTGACCTATAAGAAACCGAATGTGGGGAAGACATTCCCCATCCAGAATCCTGTGGAGAGCGATGAGTTCAATACCACTACATTAGGTAAGCAATGGCAGTGGCATGCCAACTACCAGCAGACCTTCGGCATGCCTACACCGTATGGCGTGTTCCGCCTATTCTGTCACAAGCAGAGTGCCGACTACAAGAATCTATGGGAGGCAGGTAACCTGCTGCTGCAGAAGACACCAGCCGATAACTTCACGGCAACCACGAAGATTCGTGTGTCGGCGAAGGACGAGGGACAGTATGGTGGACTGATAGTGATGGGTATGGACTATTCCTCACTGGTGCTCCGTCGGGTGGGCGACCAGTTTGAGTTACAGCAGATAACGTGTAAGAATGCGGATAAGGGGAAGCCAGAGACTGTCAAGACCCTTGCCACCCTCAAGCCTACTGCTGTCGACAAGGTTGATTATCAGCCTGCTCTGCATGGTGATGTCTATCTCCGTCTGCAAGTGAGTTATATCGGGGGTAAGAACAGTGACGGTACCAACAAGCATGAGGCGGCAGTGCGCTTCTCCTGGTCGAAGGGCGGTAAGAAGTTCACGGAGGTGGGCGAAACCTTCACCATGCGTCAAGGCAAGTGGATTGGTGCTAAGATTGGTTTGATGGCTGCCGAGCCCGCTGGTAAGAAGGTGCGTGGCTGGGTGGACGCCGACTGGTTTAGAATCACGAAATAGTACGCCTATCGCAGATACGGATTGTATCGCAGTTCGTCAGCGATAGTGCTCTGTGGACCGTGTCCACTATATAATAAGGTGTCGACGGGGAGTTTCGCCAATTGGTGCAGGCTCTCCGTCATTTCTTGCCAACTGCCTCCCTCGAAGTCTGTTCTGCCGATGCTCATGCGGAAAAGGGTGTCGCCAGTGAATGCCACCTTCTCCGCCTCGCAGTAGTAGACACAGCCCCCAGGAGTATGTCCTGGGGTATGCAGGATGGTGAGGGTGTGGCTGCCGAAACGGATGGTCTCGTCATCAGCGAAGTAATGACCGATAGGGGCTTCCTCCTCATTCAGTTGGAACCCGAACATCTCAGAGGCTTGCTTGCCTAAGTGCTCTATCAGGAAGGCGTCCTCGCCTCTCGCCTCCACCTTCAGCCCGAACTCCTCATAGAGGGCAAGGTTTCCCCAGTTGTGGTCGAGGTGTCCATGGGTGGCAAGCAGGTGGACGGGTTTCAGTCCGTTCTCCTTGATATAGTGGCTGATGGCACCACGCTCTTCCTGATACTGTGCCCCATTGTCGATGATGACACACTCCAAGGTCTCATCACTCACCACATAGCAGTTCTCCTGCAACATGTTCACTACGAATCGTTTGATGTTCAGCATGGTAGATAGATGATGTTTTTCTCCTTAAACCATTCCTCAGGGAAGAATGTGTTAATGTCGCTGATTTCCACAATGTTACGGAAGGGGCGTGTTTCCTTTTGTAAGTCGCCTCCCTTCAAGCAGATGATACCGTTGGGTAGGGCGTTGCGCTGCTCCTTGGCGATGTTCTTGCTCATCATCTTGTAGAGGTCGGGCAGGGGCATCACGGCACGGCTGACGATGAAATCGTACTTACCTTTCTCCTCCTCCCCACGCAGATGTACAGGGTGGCAGTTCCTCAATCCGATAGCGTCACTGACCTCCTGTGCCACCCGTATCTTCTTGCCTGTTCCGTCGATGAGTTTGAAGTCGCACTCAGGGAAGAGAATGGCAAGGGGAATACCCGGGAAACCGCCTCCCGTTCCGAAGTCGAGAATCTTGGTGCCTGGGCGGAAGTGAATCAACTTGGCGATCGCCAGCGAGTGCAGCACATGGTGCTCGTAGAGGTTGTCGATGTCCTTGCGGGATATCACGTTGATCTTGGCGTTCCAGTCGCGATAGAGCGCATCCAACGCCTCCAACTGTCGCTGTTGCTCCTCTGCTAGTTCTGGGAAATATTTCAGGATTTGTCTCATTTCAATATCTGCGAAAGTTTCGAGTATGACAGCGTTAGTTCCGTGTTCCCCTTGTCGTAGGGGGCTATCTCGTAGGGATTGAAGATAAAGGTGATCTCGTCATCGCCCAGAATGAAGTTCTGTGGGGGATAGATGTCCATGGTCAGGAGATAGTCCTTCTCATGCAACTCGTCGAGGGTGTTAGTGTCCGTCTGTTTCTTCAACTCGTCGAGCAGCAACTCTCTCAGCGTGTAAGAATAGCCTTGTACGAAGAGGTCATTGTATGTTATCTGCTTGCCTGTCTTCTTGTCGAAGTTCATCACCAGTTGCTGGCGGATGCCATGGGCGCCGCCCTCATACATGTCGAGGTTGATGATATACACCAGACAGCCGTCCTTACCCCGTTGGGTGTCCGTCTCGACCTCATATTTATATTCGTACCACGCCCGTTTGGTCTCGTCGGCACGGTCCTCCCGATACAGGGGAGCCATGTTCTTCTGGTATGCTGTCGTATAGTAGGTGGCAAAGGAGTCGACTGCCTGCTGCATCGTCAGACTGTCGAACATAAACAGGCGTTGCTCGATGGCGTTGTTGATGGTGGTGGCACGCTCGTCGTCACCCTTCACGTATTTTACTTTCAGGCTCACCTGACATTTAGGGGCGTTGTCCTCGTTGGTGATGGTCACTACCTTTGTCGCCTTCGCCTCCTCGATATTGATGCTCGAGCCACCGAAGATGCTTCCCCCGTTGCTGCCTCCACAGGCTGTCAGCAGCAGGGCACTTAATGTGATGATAATACAAATCTTCTTCATATTGGCTGCGAAGTTACGAAGATTTTTCGGGATTACCAAATTTATCCGCCGATTCGCTGAAGAAAACGGGGAGTTCGCTGAAACTTTCTTCCAGACGATTAAACTTTTCGTACCTTTGTATCGTCATAAGAGTGACTTCGGTCAAGAACGAACATAAGTATTAACAATAAAAATTTAGTCAAGATGAAAAAGATTGTATTAACCATGGTGGCACTCCTGTCGATGACAGTGATGCAGGCACAGAACAATGAAAAGTGCGAGTGCAAGAAAGAGCGTAAGGCTCCTAAAGAGTTGACCGCAGAACAGCGTACGGATATGATGGCGAAGCAACTCTCACTCACCGACGCACAGAAGACAAAGGTGCTCGCCCTCAACAAGGAGTACCAAGATGTACTGAAAGGTCCGAGGATGGGTGGTCCTCGTCCGCAGAAGCCAAAGGCTGACGCAGAGACAGGTGCTACAGAACAGCAACGTCCACAGCGCCCACAACTCACTGACGCACAGAAGGCGGAATTCAAGCAAATGAAGGCGAAACGTGAGGAGTATGGCAAGAAACTCAAGAAGATCCTCAACGACGACCAGTACAAGAAGTATGAGAAGGCGCAAAAGCATCACGGTGGACCTCGCCACGGACATCATGGACATCACGGTGGACCACGTGGTCCTCGTCCAGAGCAGGCACCACAGGATTGACACAGAGTAATTAAGTAAAATTTAGGTAAAAAGGTTGTCTATGTCGCAGATATTTCGTGTATTTGCGACATAGTTTTTTATGCTATCATTTTTGTTGAAAGAGAGATGGGGGACTTCTCTATATTATTCCGTCACTCTTGCTTTTTTCTTGTTATCTAAATGAAGGAGCAACCTTCCATCCACGAAGGTACGGGCTTCGCAGGCAGGAGGTGCCACCTTCATAAAGTGGAGGTAGGGGTATCTATTTATGTAAACTTTCAAGATAGAAGTGCAATTTCTTGGGAGTAGAAATAGACTCCCTCTCCGCAGGACTCAGACGTTCTCGGAGCGTAGCGATGAGGTTGTCTGAGTCCTGTGGAGAGGAAAAATCAATCAGCAATGCAAATAAA
>JAFUFD010000078.1 GCA_017470055.1 Prevotella sp.
AACTAATTTAAGGGGCAGAATCGGCTACCACAGCACAACTCTGCCCCTGTTTTGTGGTTGCTGTTACTTCACGCTGTAAATCTTGCTCACGATTTTCCACTCACCATCCTGCTCAGCCAGGGTGAACATGTCGTTGAAGGTGGTCAGTTTGCTGAACGATGACGAGATGCGCACGAAAGCCACGTTGCCGGCCACGGTCACGTCCTCCACGGTGTAGGTCACTTCCTCCTCGCCCGTCTGCTCCAACACGTCGAATAGTGCATTGATGGGTACGGTGGTGATCACGCCCTTCTCTACCCACGACATCGTGGCTTCCTTCGTAAAGGCCTTCTCGCCCAGTTCACGACTTGCCTTGCGGCCTGCCTCTGCATAAAGTTCAATGGCATTCAAGATGCCCTGTACGGTTTCATTCTGTTTCATTTTTATTCCTTTGCTTTAAAAATTTGACGCTGCAAAGGTACGGCGATTCCGACATACAGACTTTTCTATTTAGTTCAACTTTCCTTTCCCTTTAGTCCAAAAAGGCAAGACAAAATGGTGTGCCACAAAAATTGGCTACCATTGCTTCTGTTCCTGATATGCAATAGAAATAACTCGCTGGCATGTGCTATCATTACCGAAAGACAGGCAAAGACTCGGATATAGTCAAGAAAGACTATCTGCAATCATACCCTATCACAGACGAACATCTGAATATGGGAACATGGCAGGGCCTACAAGGCTCTTGGTGTTGAGAAAGAGAAACTTGACTATATTCTGGAGTGTGTACGTTTTGCACCTTCAGCAGTAAACAGACAGCCCTGGAAATTCCACATGAATATTTTATCTGAATCATTTAATTGAGACCGCCAAGAGGTTCTGTCAAAGGGATTAAGGATGATGAAATTTGATAAAAATTGATTTGCGGAGGATTTGCAACTCCCTGATAATGAGCACAACTGAGATTCCATCAGGCAAGTGGAAGCGTTATCGTCAGAGAATAATCTTGCTATCCGTCCTTCTCTGGTGATTCCAGTCTCAATGTCATTTTAATGTGGGGGATACCATCAAGCGTAAAGGTATCAGATGATTGTCTGAATCCGACGCCTTCATAGAACCCTTTGGCATACTCTTGCGCTTCAATATCTATGAGTTTGGCATCGAAATGCGTGATAGCCGTATCAATGGCATGGAGCATAATTTGCTTGCCATAGCCTTTGCCTCGTTCTGTAGTGATGACTCTGCCAATGGATATCTCTTTCATGTGAGTACCAGCAGGACATACACGAGATAAGGCAACAACCTTGTCAGCCACGGTGAGCCACAGATGAATGGACTGCTGATCATCGCCATCCAAATCCTGATAGACGCAGTTCTGCTCAACAACGAAGACCTCACTACGTACTCTTAGAAGTTCGTAGAGTTCTTCTGTTGTCAGTTCCTGAAATGTTTTCTTGTGCAATATAGGTTCTTGTTCAATGCTCATTTCTTCTTGCTCTTTACTATTTCGTATGATTTCCTTACTAACTCTCTCGAGAAACCTGCTGATTCTTGATAGGCGAATTTGGTAGGCCAACCGCTCGTCACCGTTTGCAAGTAAGATAATGCCACAATAGGTGAAACCATGCTTGGCAATGTTATGCTGCATGATGATGTTGTCCCGGTGTGTGTCAATGCGAATGTTCGGTTCCTTTGAGAAACAGAAGTCCATGATGCTGCTGAATATACCATGAACATCGGGATAACTGGCAATACGGTGGACGACATGATATGGCTGTTCATCATCTAACCACTTTCCCTCATAGATTCTGGCATAAGTTGGTTCTGGTGATGATAGAAAAGCAAAGTAGCCGACTATCTGGTTATCCTCTTCCACAACAAAGCCGCCATTCTTCTCTATGTCAGACTTGATGACAGACTCTAAAGGATAACCGTCAGTCCATTGCTGCATATTACCCGACTGCCGCATTATCTTCTTTGCAGCATCCATGACCTTCATAATATAGGTGATGTCCGTAGGTCTTGCTTTTCTTATAATCCTGTTCACGTCCAAAATTCCTTTTCTTATCCATAGCCATTGCTGTTGTTCCTGTCTGGCAGTCCATTCATGGTTTCCATTAGCACAACGGGCATACGCTTTGGTGCTGTCAGTCTATAGTCGTTGTAGGAAAGCCAAGGGAATGCCAGACGCTCCAGGAAGGTACGCATCTGCCTCCCTTCCTTCTCCTTTAAAATCTCCTTGGGGCAGCACGCGCTCACTGGCCTCGGGCATTCAGCGCTGCAGTTCACTCGGACGCTTCGGACCGTCCAGCAGTTCGTAGATGATATAGGGTTCCACTTGCCGCCCATCACCTTGATGGCGATGCGGAAGCCGCAACTGATGTCTATGGGTATCTTCTTGTTGTACATATCAACGGCAAAGTTAGTGCAAGTCGAACGCAGAAAATTTGCTTTATGCTGAGACACAGCCTAACTTCGCACGAGTTTGCGAGTGCAAAGGTACAAATAATATCGCAGAATATCGCCACTTATTCCTGAATACTGCGAAAATTATCAGTATTCCGACGTTTGGCGGCTTCGTGGAATCGTTGTAATTTTGCGGTCGCAATGAAACAGTTAAAGATAGAAACAAAGATTTCGAGAATGTATAAAAATCTACTATACCACGATGGATTTGGCAGAAGTTTTCATTATCCAATCGTTATCGTTTCACCTTCTCTGCTGATTTCCCAGAAAGGAATGTCCTTTTCGTCTGTGAATTCCTTCATTCGCCATGAAGACTCGAAGCCGCAGGCTACAAAATGCATGGGAACAAAGAGACCAACCTTGAATCGCTCGATGAACTGACGACCTCCAAGGGTATAGCCATTGCCAATGCGACCGTCTATAGGGAACATCACAATATCGAAGCCGTCGGTCGCTCGACCTTGGTCGCTTTGCTTGCAAAGAATCTTGCGAATATCTTTCAGTTCGCCCAAGTATTGCTTCTCGTGGGCTATTGGGTCTATCTCTTCTTGAAAATCCTCGCTATAGATAGTTTGACCAGGAACGGTTTCTGGCAGGTAATCGTTCTTTGAACGCTTGTGAGGCAAGAATCTGGCATACCAGTTGTTCAGGTCGCCTGCATGGAAAATTCGTTTTCCCTCAGTCTCTACTATCCATGAAACACCGCTGTCTGTGCTGCCTAATGCCCATACAGAGATAGTCCCATCAGACCAAGTGCCACCTTTGGCCATCCAAACGTCTGCGTCATCCTTGTTGGCTCTGCGATGCTTATAAATGTCTTTGGAGAGGATGTAGGTAATGCCATTATGTTGTTTCCTCCACTCGAAGATTTCCCTGTTAAAGTGGTCTTCATGGAAATGGCTGGAGAACACATAGACTGGCTTTCCCTTCTTCAGGAACGAGGGCACGACAGCACTTGGATCCAGCCAGTAGTCGAATATCAGAATGGACTTTTCTGTTTCAAGCACAAAGCCGCTATGAAAGATGTAAGTGATGGTCATTTCCTATGGTCTCTTAAAGGTGCCGGTGCACTGGTCTCCCGTAGTCATTCCACTCACCGTACATCAGTCAATATCTGTTGTTATTCTTTGTCAGGTTGCTGACCATCGTGAGCCTTCCATGCACATTCGGTAATCTTCATGTTTGAGAAAATTGCCGTGAAGGATGACTCTTCAGGCGAGCAGGCATAGATACCAAAACAGATCTCGTCGGCAGCGGCATACATGTGGCAGATGCGCATTTGGCTGAAATCGACACCGTTGGTGGAGCACTCAATGCAGTAGTCATCCTCTCGACGAGAGAAACGATACCACATGGTCTTCACATCAGCAGGGATGGCTGTTGTGGCCCAGTCGGAATAGCCTTTGTTGGTGGCTACGCTGCCCAGGTGCTGGAACTCGTCGTTCTCATACTCCACGGAGCCTTTCAGCCAGTTCTCGCTGTCCAGATACATCACAATGCCGCACTGGTCAAACCGCTGATGGCTCTGCGTGAAGTCGGTCTTCACCACGAAACTGAAGAACTTTTCGCGCGTCTTCATCTGCAGTACAGGGGCATTGTCGTTCTGGAAATGATAGTACGTGCGCTGCCAGAGGTCGGTATGGGGCGCAGTGGTGATGAGGATGGTGTCACCCTTCATCTCAAATCCACCTGGCTCTCTCGTCCATTGAAGGCTGTTCAAATCTACACGCCCACTATCTGCGAGGGCCACTTTCACGTTATCTACAAATTCCATGTTTGTTTCTTTCTGTTGTTGATGTCCGCAAGCCGTGAGCATCAAGCAGGCTGTTGCAATACTGAAAAATATTTTTCTCATTTACCTATAGTCCGTTTTTTATGCCGCAAAATTACAAAAATTCTGCCACACTGCGATGGATATTGCAGAAGTTTTGGGATTATTTATGAGAATCGCATTTCTTCAGTGAAGGGAATGAAGCGCTTCACACCCTCTGTCGTCAACTATGGATAGTCGCGGTTGAAGCGGATGAGGGGGGACTGTGCTGCCATGCGCTCGAAATAACACATTGGAAAATGCCTTGGAATCCTTTATTGATAGACTATTTGAAGTGCGTTCTGTGGTTCTTGATTATCAATGATGACCCTTGGAAAGTTCAAAAATATCCCTCTCTCTCCGCAAGTGCAACTGAGATTCAGTAAGTTAGAAAGTTACACCCAGATTAGCACCTACTTTCGGTGAATCTGGGTGTTTTCTTATCCCACGTCCAGAACTTCCTCTTTCATTTATAATTGTAAATCAAGTTGTTTTGCTCAGTAAATCAACTTAATTTACTCAGTAAATCAATTTAAATTGCAATAGCGGGAGGCATCTCTTACAGAGATACGCCCTATTTATAACACTTGTACCCCCGCTGGTAATCAGCATATTCCCTAAGAAGTTCTGCGATAAAAAAACGCCGAATTTCACAGTCTCGGTTTCACTGCCGCTGAACCAGTCAACTTTACTGCTCGTTAGCGGGTGCAAAGGTATGAAAAAAGTTCATAATTGGCTGGTCTTTTAGTCTTTTTTACAACATTCGGCAAAAACGATGAACTGTGAACTATGAATTATGAACTAAAATGTGTATCTTTGCGCTGTGAGGACAGACTTTCCTTACGAAACGCTATTGAAATAGAAATAAATTCTGTATTTTTGTACGGTCGTTTAAGAGAATATGATAGATATTTGTAAGAAACTACTTAATAGGGTCAAGATTTGGCTCCAGTCCCTGTCTTTCAGGACAGGCGTCATCGTACTTCTGTGCTGCATACCTTTTTATATATTGTCCTTCGCTCAGATGTTGCTTCCTATCAGTGCTGCTGCGAAGGGAGTTCTTTGGACAATCCTTTTTGGTATGGCAAAGACTTGCCAGTATGGTGGGTTGACAATTCTTGGTGTAGAAGGATTCAATCGCTTAAAGAAATTCTTTAAAAGAAAATAAATATGAGCAAAATCGTTTTAATCACAGGTGCCACAAGTGGCATAGGACTCTCTTGTGCAAGGAAATTTGCCGCTAATGGAGATAAACTGATCCTGACAGGCAGGAATGAGCGTCGATTGGAGGAGATAAAGAAAGAGTTAGGCGCAGAGGTGATAACCCTTGCCTTTGACGTAAGAGATCGTGATAAGGCTGAGAAAAGTATCCAGGGGTTACCCGATGATTGGAAGAGCATAGACGTACTGGTGAATAATGCAGGTCTTGCCTTGGGATTGGAACCCGAGTATGAGGGCGACCTTGATGATTGGGAAACGATGATTGACACCAATATCAAAGGCTTGCTGACTATGACACGTCTCATAGTACCTGGTATGGTTGAGCGAAACAGGGGACATATCATCAATGTCGGTTCTGTTGCCGGTGATGCCGCCTATGCTGGTGGAAATGTTTATTGTGCTACCAAAACCGCAGTCAAGGCTCTCTCAGATGGGCTACGTATCGATGTCGCCAATACTGCTATCCGTGTCACTAATCTGAAACCTGGATTGGTTGAGACGAATTTCAGTAATATACGCTTCCACGGCGATAATGAGCGAGCAGCGAATGTCTACAAAGGCATCAAACCTCTTACGGGGGATGATATTGCCGATGTCGCCGTCTATGCTGCCAATGCACCAGAACACGTACAGATTGCAGAGGTACTGATTCTTGCCACCCATCAGGCCAGTGGAAGTGTGATTGTCAGGAAATGATAGATATGAGAGCAGAACAAATAACAGCAGGATACTCTAACGAAGAACAATTGAGGGGTCTCTATGAAGTGTCTTTTCCGGATGACGAGAAAATACCTTGGGATGACCTGATGCGATTGATAGGCGAAATGCACCTTGACTTCACCGCCTATTATGATAGTGAAGAGTTTGTTGGCTTTACAATTGTATATCCAAGACCAACGGTCAACTGGTACTGGTACTTTGCCGTATTACCAGAACTGAGAGGAAAAGGTTTGGGGCAGCAGATTCTTACTCAGTTGATAAAGAAATATGAAGGCCATCCCTGTGTACTCGATATGGAGTCACCCTATCAATATCCGTGCCCTAACTCTGAGCAAAGGAAACGAAGGCATGAATTCTATCTCCGAAATGGATTCCGTGATACTAATGTGTTCCGTAAGTTCGATGATGTTGAAATGACGATAATGATGATGGGACCTGGGACTTTCACCTTGCAGAATTGGGATGAGATAGTAGCCGAATTAAGACAGTATTGGACGTGGGATTGAATATGATAGAAATACGAGAAGCAGTAAAGTCCCAGGCAGCAGAGATAGCAAGTATGATAATGATGGCAATGACGGATGATTGCTGTCTGCATTTTTGTGGAGCGGGCTACGGATTGGCGGACTTTCGTAGGATGATGACCCTGTTAGTGGAGCGAGAGGATTCACAATACAGTTACAAGAATACTCTGGTTGCTATCGATGGAGAAAGAGTGGTAGGTATCTCTGTATGCTATGATGGGGGTAAACTTCATCAACTACGCCAAGCATTTATTGAGGCTGCAAAAGTCTATATCGGTAAGGATCACTCAGGCATGGATGACGAGACACAAGTTGGAGAACTGTATCTGGATTCCCTGGCCGTCTTGCCTGAATATCGCAGACAGGGTATTGCAAGCCGTCTGATTAGGGCAACAAAAGAACGTGCTAATAAGATGAGACTGCCCCGTATTGGATTATTAGTTGATAAAGGGAATCCTGACGGTGAAGCCCTCTATGCTTCTGTTGGCTTTCAGTATGCCAATGATAGCCATTGGGGAGGACATGAAATGAGACATATGACATTATGAAAAAGTGCTTATGTTACACGTTGTCAAGTAATCGTCCGTAGTCGTTCCACTCGCCGAACATCTGGTCTTTCTTGATTTCCTCTATCAGATGAGCGAGGGTCTGTTCGTATATTATAACAATCTTTCTAATTTCTCTACCGCCAGAGTGATATCCTCTTGAAACTGCTTATGGTCTCTGAGGAAATCGGCTCTACCATCGGATATGGATTCGTATAGTTCCTGGCTCATGTTATCTACAAAGGACGCAATAGCATACTCTATATCATCCTTCTGCCAGTCGAGCGAAGAATGGATATAGACGTTCCGCTTCTGATGCAGAAAACAATATGCAGTCTCTATGCTGTCACGTGTTATCATGCGTTGTAGCCGATGGGTCTGAACTGTTTCTGATGCTCACTCCAGACAAATCCGTATCTCAACAGATAGTCTTTTATCTCTTCTGGTTCTCTTCCGAAGGCATAGCAAAGTGATTCGAGACTGTCAAACTCTTCGTCTCTCAGAAGCATATTGACACTCGAAACCAGTATTGCGGGGTCTTTTGGCAGGTAGTCCATATCGCAAATTTATTTGCAAAGTTACGGAATTTGCCCAATTTCCCGTACTTTTGTATCCATTATTTAGGAATGTTTATGATAGAGCAAGTAGAAATTTATTTGAATTCTCTTTGTCTATTCAAAATTTTACACTATCTTTGTCGGAAGAACAATCAATTTATAAAAATATGATAGACGTAAAACAAACATTAGCCTCGGCTGAAGAGCGTATGGAGATGGCAGCGATGTTCTTGGAAGAAGAACTGAGCCGTGTTCGTGCTGGTCGTGCCAACGTAGCCATCCTCGATGGCGTTCGTGTAGAGTCTTACGGTTCGAAGGTGCCTTTGAACCAAGTTGCCAACATCTCAACTCCTGATGCCCGTACCATCGCCATCAAGCCTTGGGACAAGAAGCAGATCCGTGACATCGAGAAGGCGATTATGGACTCTGATGTGGGTATCACACCAGAGAACAACGGTGAGATCATCCGCTTGGGGATTCCTCAGCCTACCGAGGAGCGTCGTCGTGACTTGGTGAAGCAGTGCAACAAGATTGCGGAGAAGGCAAAGGTGGAGGTGCGCAACGTACGTGGCGACATCAAGGACAAGTTGAAGAAGGCTATCAAGGACGGTCTTTCTGAGGACAACGAGAAGGATGCCGAACAGGAGTTGCAGAAGATTCACGACAAGTTCATCAAGAAACTTGATGAGTTGATGGAGGCAAAGAACAAAGAAATCATGACGGTGTAACCTGTGAAAGGACTCGTCATTAAGAATACTGGCAGTTGGTACACCGTTCTGACGGACGATGGATCAACTGTCGATTGTAAGATAAAGGGCAATTTCCGCATCAAGGGAATACGCTCTACTAACCCTGTGGCTGTGGGCGATAGGGTGGTTGTTTCCTCTCCCTCGACAGGGGGAGTTCAGAAGGGACTCTGGATCACCGAGATAGAGGACCGTCGTAACTATATCATCCGCAAGAGCATTAACCTTTCCAAGCAGAGTCATATCATAGCGGCGAATGTTGATCAGGCGCTCTTGGTGGTAACGGTGGTCAAACCCGAGACTTCGACGACGTTTATCGACCGTTTCCTTGCCTCCGCAGAGGCTTATCGTGTGCCCGTCATCCTCGTCTTCAACAAGACCGACTTGCTTGATGATGAGGAGCGCCATTATCAGGAGATGATGATGAACCTCTATGAGACGATAGGCTATGAGTGTCATGCCATCTCCGCACTTGACGGGAAGGGTGTTGACGCGCTGAAAGAGCGACTGGCAGGGAAGATATCCCTGTTGAGTGGCAATAGTGGTGTGGGGAAGTCGACCTTGATAAACTGTATATTACCCCATGCCAACCTGCGGACGGCGGAGATTAGTGATGCCCACCATACGGGGATGCACACCACCACCTTCTCGGAGATGATTCCGTTAGGTGACGGCTGGCTCATTGACACCCCGGGCATCAAAGGATTTGGCACCTTTGACATGGAGCGCGAGGAACTGACGAGTTATTTCAAGGAGATCTTTGAGTTCTCCAAACAGTGTCGCTTCTCCGATTGCAGCCATACCCATGAGCCTGGTTGTGCGGTACTCAAGGCCGTGGAGGACCATTATATTGCGCAGAGCCGTTATCAGTCGTATCTCTCCATGTTGGAGGATAAGGACGAGAACAAATATCGCGAGGCTTTTTGAGTCTCGCGATATTCTTTTTATCCAATCGTAATCGTATACTTGCTCATGAACGAGGCACCTGGCTGCAAGTGATTCATCAATGGCTTGTCCTTGAACTCGCCCTTCCAGTCTCGTGGGTCGCCAATGCCGTACCACGGCTCGATACATACGAAGGGGGCATGCTTGTCGAATGGGCTCCAGAAAGCACAGACGGGTGTCTTGTAGTCGACCGTCACGGCAGGCTCGCCATTGGTGTCCATCAGCATCGCACGACGGGTCTGGCTCTTATGAATCTTCACGCTGTCGTTACGCCAGAAATTGTTGTTGAACTCAATGATACCCATGTCAGCCTCCACAGGGACATCCACCATGTCATGTGAGCCGTCAGCATAACTTCTCAGTCCGTCCAGTGGCTCCTCATTGTCGAGTTTGATGATGCCCTCGGTCTTTCCGTCAGGGATGTTAAAGGCTGGGTGTCCGCCAATTTGGAAGTGAATCTCCTGCGTGTCGGTGTTCTCCACATGCCAGATGACATGGATTCTGTTACCCTCCAGTCGATAGGTGATGGCGAGGTTGAAGTGATAAGGATATACCTTGAGGGTATCCTCCGACTCATGAAGGGCGAAAGTTACCTTTTGTTCTGTCTTGCTGATAAGCGTAAACTCCTTGTCACGGGCAAATCCGTGACGGGGCAGATGGTATTCTTTGCCGTCAACCACATACGTCTCGTTGTTCACGCTACATACAATAGGAAAGAGGATAGGGGAGTGACGAGACCAGAACTTCGGGTCTGCCTGCCACAAGTACTCTCTGCCCTTCTCGTCCTTGATACTCTGGAGTTCCGCTCCTTTCTCGGCCACACGGATTGTGATCTGTTCGTTCTTTAGTTCTATCATAGTCTTTCTGTTTAATGATGATTCATTATTAACTTTTGAATATTAGGAATAGTATCACCACGACCGTCATCACGCCCCACGTGATGAGCCTGTTCTTGTTTTCTTCCTTAAACGCTTTGAAGTGCCATAGTTTGTAGCACCATGCAGGAATCATCAGTGCTACCGACACCTGCAGCAGATAACTCAGCGAGTCGCTATACTTGAACCCGTAGGTTGAATGATAAACGGCAATGCTTGCAATGAGGTACAGGGCTATTAAAACGCACCCCGCGTAACTAAGATAGTTTGTAAATTTATAGAGATTCATTTAGTATTCTTTCTTTTTAGGCAGACGTCTTGCCTTGCGCAGTGCCTCGGTGATGATCCACTGCAACTGACCATTGGTGCTGCGGAACTCGTCCGCAGCCCAAGCCTCTATCGCATTCATGGTGTCAGCATCGACGCGCAGGATAAAACTTTTGGTATTCTTTTCTGCCATTCGTTTAATGATTCAGCGTTCCTGTATTCACAACGGGTTGAGCATTATCGTCACCACAGAGGACAACCAGTAGATTGCTCACCATTGCTGCCTTCTTGTCATCGTCAAGTTCGACGATTTCTTCCGCAGAGAGTTTGTCAAGAGCCATCTTGACCATCGAAACGGCACCCTCTACAATTTTCTCACGAGCCTGAATAATCGCATCGGCTTGTTGACGGCGTAACATGACAGCGGCAATCTCGGGAGCGTAGGCAAGATAGTTGATGCGTGCCTCAACCACTTCAATGCCTGCTAATGCCAAGCGTTCATCTAATTTCTGTTCCAACTGCTCGTTGATCTCTTCAGCATTAGAGCGTAGGGTCGGCTCGTTATTGTCATTGTCATAGGCATATTGTCCTGCCACTTGACGGAGGGCAGCATCACCTTGCACACGCACAAAACGTTCCAATGCATTCATCAAACCCTTCGTGTCAGAGCCCACGGTGTTGGGATTGGCTGCCATTGTCTGGGTGTCAACCTCAAATAATGCTTTGTAGGTGTCTTTCAGTTTCCATACTAAGACCAAGCCTATCATGATAGGGTTACCCGTCTTGTCATTCACTTTGATAGGCTCTGCATCCAGATTGCGGGCACGTAGACTGACTTTCTTCGTACCATAAAAGGGATTAATCCAGTAAAAGCCAGTCTCCCCAAAAGTTCCAGCATATTTGCCAAACCATGTGATAACTCTTGCCTCATTGGGCTCCAGTTGCAGGAAACTGCACATGCAGATAATGTCTGTAAGCAACAGTAGGATACTCCCTCCCAGTAACCAACCGCCACAAGCACCATCAGTAGCGTCAAGTTGTATAATGGCATAGACAATCCCTATGACAGCGACAATAAACAATGCCAATGTTAAGAACAGCATCACAAAGCCGTTCAAGACTGCTCCGTTGAATTTAGTTTCTTTATTCATGATAGTATAGTTTTAATGATATCAATTTGATATCGCAAAGATATGTACTCTTTTTGGAATTACAATGGAAACATTTGCATATTTAAGAATTATTAAGTACCTTTGCAGCATGAATTTGCAAAATAGGCGTATTGCTGTATTACTTTCTGGTGGCGTGGATAGTTCTGTGGTGCTTTATGAATTAGTGAGACAGGGCTTGCGTCCAGATTGCTTCTATATCAAAATCGGACCAGATCAGGATGAGGAGTGGGATTGTTCTTCGGAGGAGGACTTGGAGATGGCAACTGCCGTCAGCCATAAGTATGGCTGTAAGTTGGAGATCGTCGACTGCCATAGGGAGTATTGGGACCAGGTGACCGCCTACACGATGGATAAGGTGCGTGCAGGACTGACTCCTAATCCTGACGTGATGTGTAATCGCCTGATTAAGTTTGGTGCTTTCGACGAGAAGCGTGGACATGACTACGACCTCATTGCCACAGGACATTATGCCCAGACGGAAAGAGACGAGCAAGGCGGTAAGTGGCTCTGCACCAGTCCTGACCCCGTGAAGGACCAGACCGACTTCCTTGCCCAGATATACGACTGGCAACTCCGGAAGGCACTCTTCCCCATCGGACACATGATGAAAGAGGAGGTGCGCGAGATCGCGGAGCGGGAACATTTGGTGAATGCCAAGCGCAAGGACTCGCAGGGCATCTGTTTCTTGGGGAAAATCAACTATAACGACTATATCCGTCGTTTCTTGGGTGAGCAATCTGGTGACGTGCTCGAACTCGAGACAGGAAAGCGGATAGGGCAGCATAAGGGACTATGGTTTCATACCATCGGACAGCGTCATGGCTTAGGCTTCGGTGGAGGACCATGGTTCGTGGTGAAGAAGGACATGCAGCAAAACATCCTGTATGTCAGCAAGGGCTATGACCCGCAGACAGCCTATAAGCAGGAGTTCTTGTTCAAGGACTTCCATAGTCTGATACCTGGTGGCGGTTCCCTTCTCTCTTATCCGACAGTCACTTTCAAGATTCGTCATACGCCCGAGTTCCATCAGGCAAAGTTGCAGGCGCAAGATGACGGCATCTATAAGGTGAACTCCGAAGTGCCTATCCATGGGGTGGCGCCAGGACAGTTCTGTGTGCTCTATGACGAGGCGCATCACCGATGCTTGGGTTCGGGGGAAATAACCCTTTAACACTTTTTACCCGTAAAAGTTGTTTTTTCTTCTCACTTATTCGTACCTTTGTACCCTATGACAAAGGAAGTGCAAAATCAGGGGAAATGGAAGGAAAACGTGATACTTGTTGACGCAGACTATGTTGACAGTGTTGCGTTTAACCTGATTGTTAATTTTGAACGCATGTTAGGCAGACCTATTCCCCCTGTAGATATGTCGCGGTGGGTAGACTGTGTGGCACTTGACGGAGGACTTACTCCTGGTAAGAACGAGACGCAAGTGGTGCTTA
The DNA here is from genome assembly GCA_017470055.1 of Prevotella sp. Taxonomy (GTDB): domain Bacteria; phylum Bacteroidota; class Bacteroidia; order Bacteroidales; family Bacteroidaceae; genus Prevotella. Next base: position 13,270 of record JAFUFD010000078.1, read on the forward strand.
TCCACTCGAAGGATAAGTCGCAGTTGGAGAACATAGAGCCGTCTGACTTTGCCGACGAGTTGAAAGACAGGGCTTTCAAAGACCATGTCGGAGAGTTCATCTTCGATGCCTATCCTGTCGAAGAGGAGATTGTCGACTTTGACGATTTCTATGTAGATGCCCTTCACCTGATTACCGCCCAGAAAGAGGTGAAACGGGTGATGGTAATTCCCAATGCGGAGAATGCGCCATTATATAATAAGGTACGCGCGTTGCTCAACCGTCTGGAGGATGACGAAAAGCAGATTACCCTGTTTGCCATGCAACCAATGCCTGGCGGTCGCTTCCAGCAGCAAATCCTGGGTTATTCCCTGATGGTGGCAATGGGCATCAGGGGGGATGAGATAAAAGATAAATTACAAAACTAAAGAATATTATGGCAAGAGTATTGATGATCGGCGCTGGTGGCGTCGCTACCGTAGCAGCATTTAAGATTGCTCAGAATGCGGATGTGTTTACAGAGTTCATGATTGCCTCTCGTCGCAAGGCGAAATGTGACGCTATCGTGGAGGCTATCCATCAGAAAGGGTATACCCTGCCCATCCAGACGGCGCAGGTGGATGCGGATGATGTGGAGCAGTTGAAGACCTTGTTCAACAGTTACAAGCCAGAACTGGTCATCAACCTCGCCCTGCCGTATCAGGACCTGACCATCATGGAGGCTTGTCTTGCCTGTGGGTGCAGTTATCTCGACACGGCAAACTATGAGCCGAAAGATGAGGCACATTTCGAGTATTCATGGCAGTGGGCTTATCGTGAGAAGTTCGAGAAGGCAGGACTGACGGCAATCCTCGGCTGCGGCTTTGACCCTGGTGTGACGAGCATCTATACCGCCTATGCGGCAAAGCACCATTTCGATGCGATAGAGTATCTGGACATTGTCGACTGTAACGCAGGCGACCACCATAAGGCTTTCGCCACCAATTTCAACCCAGAGATCAATATCCGTGAGATTACCCAGAAGGGACTCTACTGGGAGAACGGGAAATGGGTGGAGACGGAACCGTTGGAGATCCATAAGGACCTGACCTATCCGAATATCGGGCCACGTGACAGTTACTTGCTTCACCACGAGGAGATAGAGAGTCTTGTCATCAACTATCCGACCATCAAGCGTGCCCGCTTCTGGATGACTTTTGGACAGCAGTATCTGAAGCACCTGGAGGTGATTCAGAACATCGGAATGAGTCGTATTGACGAGGTGGAGTATGAGGCTCCATTAGCCGATGGCAGTGGTACGGCGAAGGTGAAGATTGTGCCGCTGCAGTTCCTCAAGGCGGTATTGCCTAACCCGCAGGATCTGGGTGAGAACTACGAGGGAGAGACTTCTATCGGTTGTCGCATCCGTGGTGTCGGTAAAGATGGTAAGGAGCATACCTATTATGTCTATAACAACTGCTCGCACCGTGCCGCCTATGAGGAGACGGGCATGCAGGGCGTTAGTTATACCACTGGTGTACCGGCGATGATTGGTGCCATGATGTTCTGCAAGGGCATCTGGAAGAAACCTGGTGTGCATAATGTCGAGGAGTTCGACCCCGATCCCTTCATGGAGCAACTTAACAAGCAGGGACTTCCTTGGCACGAGATCCACGATGGCGACCTCGAACTTTAATTCGCAATCTCGTTATATCGAAAAAATAAAATTTAAACAACTATGGCAAAAAAAGAATTGGAAGAGGGCGCAGCCATGAGCCCTCAGCAGGAGAAGATGAAAGCACTGCAAGCCGCCATGTCGAAGATAGAGAAAGACTTCGGTAAAGGCAGCATCATGCGAATGGGTGACGAGCAGACGGAGAATGTGGAGGTAATCCCCACAGGAAGTATCGGACTGAATGCCGCACTGGGAGTGGGAGGATATCCCAAAGGACGTATCATTGAGATCTATGGTCCCGAGTCATCTGGTAAGACGACACTTGCCATCCATGCTATCGCTGAGGCTCAGAAGGCAGGTGGTATCGCCGCGTTCATCGACGCTGAGCATGCCTTCGACCGTTTCTATGCCCAGAAACTGGGTGTGGATATCGAGAACCTGTATATCTCACAACCCGATAACGGAGAGCAGGCCCTGGAGATTGCCGACCAGTTGATACGCTCCAGTGCTATTGATATCCTGGTTGTCGACTCTGTGGCCGCACTGACTCCTAAGAAAGAGATAGAGGGTGATATGGGCGACTCGGCTGTCGGTCTGCATGCCCGCTTGATGAGTCAGGCGTTGCGTAAGTTGACGGCAACGATCTCCAAGACGAACACCACCTGTATCTTCATCAACCAGTTGCGTGAGAAGATTGGTGTAATGTTTGGCAATCCAGAGACGACGACGGGTGGTAATGCCCTGAAGTTCTATGCCTCTGTGCGTCTGGACATCCGTCGTGTGACCGCTATCAAGGATGGCGATCAGGTGATCGGCAATCAGGTGCGTGTCAAGGTGGTGAAGAACAAGGTGGCTCCTCCTTTCCGTAAGGCAGAGTTTGAGATTACCTTTGGTGAGGGCATCTCTAAGATTGGTGAGATTGTAGACCTCGGCGTGGAGCACGGCATCATCCAGAAGAGCGGCTCGTGGTTCTCTTACGAGGGTGCCAAACTGGCGCAAGGTCGTGACGGTACCAAGCAGTTGCTGAAGGATAATCCCGAACTGTGCGAGGAACTGGAGGCTAAGATTATGCAGGCTATTGCCGATAAGGCATAATTAGGAATAGCCGATAAAAAAGCGGAGACTTTCAAATCTCCGCTTTTTTGTTGCCTTTATTTGCTGTTGGTGTTTCTGCGTGGGGTTCGGATACCTACTACCTTACCGCTCTTGCTGAACTGTACGATCAGCCAACTCTTGGTGCGCTTGTAGGTCCACTCGTAGCGTCCGTCGTTGATGTCTGCCTTACTGTCAGGCTCACCGACAGCCATTTCTACCTCTTCCTCTGTCATGCCCATTCCGACACGTCCCTCACGGATCATGGTACGAGTGGCGGCAGAGGTGTTCCTCAACTTACCCTCTCCGAAACCGAACAGGTAGCCGAAGTAGTCCTCTTTCTGTCCGTCGATGTCGCCTACCACACTCTCGTTGGTGAAGGTGACATCCTTCGAGTAGATACGTCCCGTCTCTGTCTCTGTCAATGTCAAAGTGACATAGTTGCTGTTATGTATGGGCGCCATACCGTCGATGCGGAAAGCCATCAACTTAGGCACTTTCACGACACGGTTGTCCTTACCACCACCCTTGGTAGTCATGCTGGTGGCATATTTCGTGTAGATGGTCTTACCCATATACTGCGCATAGTCGCTTGAAACTTGGGTCTCTCCTGACATCAGGTCGAAGGAGCCGTAGAAAGTGAACTTCAGGTTATCCACGATAAACTCGTCGTCACGCATGCCACAGTTGGTCTTGCTGATAGCGACATTCTGGAAAAACTCATTGCCTTTCTTGTCGGCAACGATGATCTTCACAGGGAAGGAACGGGTGCCCACACCTACGGCAACGACCTTCACCTCCATGTTCTTCTCGACCTTCACCTCCTCGTAACTGTCACTCTCATAGTCGGTATCTACGCGGTAGTCGGTAGTACGTGTCACCAGCGACTGTCCCATCAGTTTCTCACGGGCGATGTCAACATCTCCCAGATAGGCGAGGGTAGGAACACCCGTCTTGCTGTAGCAATAGTCGTCAAACTCACCGTTGGGAAGTTCGAAATAGTATCTCTTGTTGTCTTCCTGACAGGTGAAGTTCATTCTGGCACGACCGTTGGCACCTACCGTGTGGTTGTTATATACCATAATCTTACGGCGCAGTCTGCCGCTGGGCACTTCTTTGCCAGTACCAGCGTCACGGAAGGTGTTGACAACCAGATCGTATTTCTCTGGCAGTACCATGAACCTCATACCGTCTTGCCAGTCACACAGACTGTAGAAAGGGAAGTTCTGGCTGACGAAATCAGTGCCAGTAGTCTCTTCCTTCTTAGTAGACGACTCTTTGGCAGTCTTTGCTTCCGTCTTAGTGACTCCTTTGGTCTTGACGATGTAAGAGTCAGCATTCTGAGCCGTCGCAGTGGTTGCTGCAAGGACCAGACCTGCTATAATCATCAGTTTTCTCATAGATATATCAGTTCTTTGTTATTACGTAATACGTTGCAAAGATAGAAATAATTTTTGATACTTGTGCCAAAATGTCGTGACAATCAGTCATTTTTATTCATTTTTTTTGTTTTTGGCATGTGCTTTGCTATAAAATCAGTGACATTTCATGCATATTAATAAATAAAAAAATACGATTATGGGAAAAATTATTGGAATTGACTTAGGAACAACTAACAGTTGCGTTGCCGTTTTCGAGGGCAACGAGCCGGTAGTTATCGCTAACAGCGAGGGTAAGCGTACTACACCTTCTGTAGTGGGCTTCGTGGAGAATGGTGAGCGTAAGATTGGCGACCCGGCAAAGCGTCAGGCGATCACTAACCCCAAGAACACGGTGTACAGCATCAAGCGTTTCATGGGTGAGAACTGGCAGCAGACAGAGAAAGAGATCTCACGCGTACCTTATACTGTAGTCAACGAGGGCGGCTATCCTCGTGTGGACATCGACGGTCGTAAGTACACCCCACAGGAGATTTCCGCTATGGTGCTGCAGAAGATGAAGAAGACCGCTGAAGACTACCTCGGACAGGAGGTGACCGACGCTGTCATCACCGTACCTGCCTACTTCTCTGACTCTCAGCGTCAGGCTACCAAAGAGGCTGGACAGATCGCAGGTCTGAACGTGCGTCGTATTGTCAACGAGCCTACGGCAGCCGCTCTTGCCTATGGTGTCGACAAGGCTAACAAGGATATGAAGATCGCTGTCTTCGACCTTGGTGGTGGTACGTTCGATATCTCTATCCTGGAGTTTGGCGGTGGCGTCTTCGAGGTGCTCTCTACCAATGGTGATACGCACCTGGGTGGTGATGACTTCGATCAGGTGATTATCGACTGGCTTGTACAGGAGTTCAAGAACGACGAGGGTGCTGACCTGAAGGCTGACCCGATGGCTATGCAGCGTCTGAAGGAGGCTGCCGAGAAGGCGAAGATTGAGTTGTCAAGTTCTACGTCTACAGAGATCAACCTGCCATATATCATGCCAGTAGGTGGTGTACCCAAGCACTTGGTGAAGACTCTGACACGTGCGAAGTTCGAGCAACTTGCCCATGGACTGATTCAGGCTTGTCTGGCTCCTTGCCAGAAGG
>JAFUFD010000079.1 GCA_017470055.1 Prevotella sp.
ACCTCTGTCGCATTGCCAAACATGGCAGACGTTGATGCCTGGAAAAAGCGACAAGTTTCCGTTAGACCAGCCCGACGTATTGCCTCAAGGATACGCAAGACTCCGATGGCATCAATATCAGAGGTCAGTTCCGGCTTGTCGAAACTGACCTTGACATTGCTCTGCGCCGCAAAGTTGTAAATCTCGTCAGGACGGACTTCCGTCACGAGATTAAGCACACTCTGCGTGTCCGTCAGATCTACTGTCTGGGTATGGAAATTCGGATTGGCGAATAGTTTAACGAAGTATTCTGGCGGATTATCCATAATTCGGACGTCTGCCCCGTAAACCTCATAGCCTTTCTCTAAAAGCAATTCAGAGAGGAAACTGCCATCCTGACCATAGACACCAGTAATTAGTGCTTTCTTCATGACATTTTATTCCTTTGAAACTTTCTGCATGTCGCTTTCTACCATAATCCGTACCAAGTCCTCAAAACTGGTTTGCTTGGCAGGATCCCAGCCTAACTGCCGCTTAGCCTTGGAAGCATCGCCCCACAGGTTAACGACATCAGTCGGACGATAGAATTCTGGAGATACTTCGATGACACACTTTCCAGTTTTCTTGTCGTAACCCTTCTCGTCTATGCCCTCGCCCTTGAACTCAAGTTCTATCCCGGCATACTTGAAGGCATAGTGACAAAATTCGCGCACACTGTGCTGGACACCTGTGGCAATCACATAATCTTCTGGCTTGTCCTGCTGGAGTATTAACCACATGCATTTCACATAATCCTTGGCATACCCCCAGTCACGAAGCGAAGAAAGATTTCCCAAATAAAGTTTATCCTGCTTACCCTGAGCAATACGTGCAGCAGCCAAAGTAATTTTACGAGTCACGAAAGTCTCACCACGACGCTCACTCTCATGATTGAAGAGAATACCATTACATGCAAACATATTGTAAGCCTCACGATATTCTTTTGTGATCCAGAAGCCATACTGCTTAGCCACAGCGTATGGACTGTATGGATGGAAATGGGTATTTTCATTCTGCGGCACCTCCTCCACTTTTCCATACAACTCCGACGTTGATGCCTGATAGAAACGACACTTGCTTTCGAGGCCGCACTGTTTGATTGCTTCCAATATTCTTAGTACGCCAGTAGCATCCACATCGGCTGTGAACTCTGGCGATTCAAACGATACACCCACGTGGCTCTGCGCTGCAAGATTGTAAACTTCATCAGGCTCCACTGTCCTAATTATTGAAATGAGCGACATGGAGTCTCCCAGATGACCATAATGCAAGTGGAAATTGGGATTGCTCTCAATATGGTTGATTCTCTCACGATACTCTGTTGATGAACGACGAATCATACCATGTACCTCATAACCTTTCTCTAACAGAAACTCTGCCAGAAACGAGCCATCCTGCCCCGTTACACCTGTAATAAATGCTTTTTTCATATTTAGTTATTTTAAAATGTTACTATATATAGTAAGCCATCGTTTGGCTGTATTTTCCCAAGTAAACCGACTGAGAACGTTCTCGGATTTTCTAATAAAAAGGCTTGTATCATAAGAACCTTTTTCAAACATTCTCATTACATCCACCATTTCGTCTACATTATCCTCTCCTACATAAATGGCGACATCTTGGCCAACTTCTGGCAAACTCGAATTTCGACATGTCATAATGGGCGTACCACAAGCAAATGACTCCAAAATTGGGAACCCAAATCCTTCCTTCCTTGATACGTATATACTAAGGGATGCTGCATTATAGAGCGCAACTATTTCTTCATCAGAGAGGAATGGTAAAAACAATATTTTACCGTCACTTATTTCTTTTGCAAACTCTGACCTGATTTCTTGAGTCGGATTAGCCCATGCTGCAACAAAAATATGTTCAGGCTCAAATGTTAGGAATTGTTTGAATGCACGTAATGCTGTTATCAAGTTTTTACGAGGTCTATTACAAGAACAAGCAAAGAAAAATGGGCTCTCCAATTTATAAGTTTTTAACACTTCTGAAACTACTTCATCTGAAACTTTTTTGAATTTATTTCTATTGACACCAGAATAATTAACTATTACCTTATCAGAATCAACATCGAAATATTTCAAAATCTCTGATTTGGAAAATTCCGAAACAGTTACAATAGCCTTGGATGCCTGAGTAACCCGCTGATAATTTTTCAGATAAATCTCACGGTTGCTGTCTGATATGTCAGAACTATTCGCCTTATCCATATCTGTACAGTCATGAATTGTTACAATGAACGGCTCATTTCCGTAAGTTGCAGCATAATTTGTTGTAATATGATACAAGTCGCAACTAGCAAACAGTTTTCGTAAAGATGCCTCGAAAAATGGATATCTGTTACTTATTTTAATGGGCACAGGTATCTTATGGCCTTTGTATTTCCATCTTGAAAAATCAAAATTTCTCTGCTGAAAGCCTGATGCATACAGTTCTATCTCATATGGTATTTCTTGCATTTCATTGAACGCATCAACAAGGCCTATGGTCGCCTGGCCAATGCCAGATACATAATTGCCCATAATGCCACCACCTGGCATGGCAGAACTCACATCAATCAATATTTTCTTCATATTCTACAATATTATTTGCTCTTTAACCGAATTATAAAAATACACGATTTTATATTTAAGATATATACGAGTGACAAACCGATTTTACAGTAAAGAGTGTTGACTTTTGTCATCGAGCAAACTTATATGAAGGATGGTCACTATAATCTTGAAATATAAAGTAATATGGATGCATTCTTTCATTGTCCCAAGGATTCCATCTAGTTAATCTGTTAAAAGAGATTAAAGTATAGAAAAGAACAACACATAACGAAACAATATTTACATAACGTCTAAATTTGTACGAGACTGCATATTTTTTACCAAAAATCCAAGTAAAACAAATACAGCCAAATATATTATAAACCGCAAAAAGCCTAACGAATATTTCTACTGTATTGAAGAGGTTTTGCACAACAATTCCTAAAATAAACAATTTTACAAATATGTGATTAATCTTATCCTTATCCATAAAATAAACCGTAATAAGACCTAAGAGTGGCAGTCTTATCAAATGAGAAAAATCATATCCTTCCGTCGTCTCATCGTTTTCCATATAATCGTTAAGCCTCTCTATAACACTTATATCTTGCTGTAAAATTTTGGCAAAGAATTCAAGTGGGTCAAAAAAACCAAAGAGATTGGCAATCAACGAGATGATAATTAATGCATAATATATCAATTTATATTTAATTGTTATAGGTAGTAACAGCAAGATGAGTGCACCAGAGACAACGCTGGAAGTATGAAAAAAAAATGAAAAGAAAATAGAAACAGATAAAAATATAAGCCCCTTAAGGTCAAAAACTTTATTACCCGTTGATTCAATTCTGTTCAAATAATATAAGAGTCCTACAAATATTATAGATAGCCCAATCATTTGTCGCAATGCGCAAAAATAAACTACAGTGCATTGAAGGTAAAAAAACAACAAGACCGACAGAGGTACATTGCGGGAATATTTATTTATCATGTACAATACAGGAGGTAGAGTTATGAGAGTATTAATTATCATAACTGCAAATCGAGAATCTGTTATACAATTGACAAATTCTCTATACATTATAAATCCATCCTCTAAGGGTCTTGGATCTAAATTATAGTAGTCTTTCTCGCCTGTCAGATACCTAACATAATTAAATGTATCACCTCCAACTACAGGTGCTCTAAAAGCAAAAAATATTAATGTTACCAATATTGCTATGTGAGCATATTTTAGTTTATGACCATTATATTTTACTTTCCAAGTCTTATAGGATAGCAATAATAGAACTATGTAGAAAACAGAATAGAAATAATCAAACAAATGATTTAATGGCATAAGATAAACAAATTAAGAATTGTCATTTTTACCCTAAAAGAGCCTGAAGTCAAAATTTCCTTTTTATAATGCTTATTAACTTTATTAATCTAAAAAAATTGTTTGATATGTATTTTACGAACCATTTTGGATAATAATGTATGCAATTGTGAAAGTATGATTTCATTAAGCGGTTTTGAATATGTTTAGATATAGCTGCCTCTCTTTCCAAATAAAGGTTCTTATCATACACCACATCGCCTATTAACATCATTGTTTGTCGCCAATTATCCTTTTGTTGGTATTTTATCCATCTTTGATAAATGCCTGGTATCTGTTTATCGAGGTGCAAGAACAATTGACCAAACCCTTGTATATAATACCAAATCCAATTATGAATATATGCTGCCTTTTCCGGAAATCCTGCTAACAATAAAGGGATTGAATAATAGGCACTTTTATAGTTTAATGCTCCAAAGCACAAAATAGAGAACCATACATAACCATTACAATCTTCTTTAATTTGAGGCGCTCCACATAACCATAAAGACCTCTTAAATACATTTGAAGAAATAAAACTTGGTGTATAAAGGTGATGAGAAATAAGATCACCCCCATTTTTATATAGTTCAATAAAGGGGGGTAGCAATTCATTTTGATATAAAACACTCTCTTTACCCTCACATATACCTTTAATAGAATTTATATGAAACCATCCTATATCAGGATATTTGTTCATTAACGACAAAACTGATGGTAAAAATTCGGGAAAGATGAAATCATCATCGCCTAAAATATAACAATACTCTGAATTCACAGAGTGAACAGCGTGGTTGAAATTTGGAGAGGCAGTGATATTTTTCTGCTGACAATGGTAAGAAACAATATCTGGATAATTTCTAACATATTTTTCAACCAGTTCTCTTGTCCCATCACTTGATGCATTATCTGACACATATATACTCACATCATTCTTATAAGGAATAACCAGTGGTATAGTGTTCTCTAGATTTCGCCTTATATTATCGCAATGATTATATACAGGCATGATAATCGTTAAAAGTCTATAATTGATGCCATTCATATTTCTTTATTTTATATATTATGTATATCCAAGTTAATGATACAAACCTAAGCAACGCGAAACCAATAGTCATACCCATCAATCCATA
>JAFUFD010000013.1 GCA_017470055.1 Prevotella sp.
CGTACAGAACCGTAACCGATGACCACCACGTCATTCAGAGTGGTAGCATCCTCTTCCAGTACGACGTTGATGGAAGTCTTGCCTTTGGCATTAACCGTCTGTGTCTTCATACCGATGTATGAGATGACGATAGGCTTTCCAGCCGTTAACTTAATAGTGAAATTACCGTCGAAGTCAGTCACACCACCATTCTGCGTACCTTGCTCGATAACGCTGGCACCAATAACTGCTTCGCCTGTCGCATCTTTCACGTTGACCTGTACGGTCTGCGCCGACAAACAACCCACGATGAGCAGGAACGTAAGTGTAAGCGCAATTCGCATACTCTTAAATTTAACAGACATAAAATTAGTAGTTTTAAAATTAATAAAATTATATTTTTTACTTTGTTTCAGTATATTCGAAACAAAATTAATGTATTTTTACCATGCCTGCAATAGCAGTCCGGATATAACCGACACCGTGTGGGACGCTGTCCTACAGAAAGTGAATTTTAACAAAAAAAAAGGACGGAAAGTGTGAGGCTTTCCGTCCTTTATAATATAATAAGGTGTAATTTACTTAATCACGACTTTTCGACCGTTTTTGATAACAACTCCTTTATAAGAGGAATCAACTCTTTGACCATTGAGGTTGTAGGTTGACAGGTGTCCTTCATCGTTTAGGGCTGCATTGATCTTTTGGATGCCTGTGGCATTACCGTCAATCGTGAAAGATACAACGTCGTTGGCTGTTGCATTGGAATAGTATGCACTGAAAGCCTTGATGTCTTTTGTGGCATCAGTTGCTTTCTTAATCTGATTGTTGTCGAAATAGTAGTTGGTGACAGGAACCTTCTCAGCGACATAGGTGCCGTTGGCAGACCAACCGCCAATGGTCTCCTTAGGGGCTGCTTTGACAACTGTCACGTCGTTGATGTCTGCTGCGGTAAAGTCCGTGGTAACGTTAATTAAGTAAGGCTTGTTGGCTTCCATGGAGGTGACAGTGGTAAACTCCATCTTTGCCTCGTCACCACTTGTCAATGCAGCCACCTTGGAGGTGGAGCCGAATGTCGTGCTAATCTGCTCTGCGGTAAGTGCGAATGGCAGAACGATAGGAGTCCAGTCATTAGCAGGCAAAGCACGAGTCAGGGAGACATTTCTCTTAATATTGTTACTTGCGGCAATACGGCAAATATTGTATGCGCTGTTCTCATCAAGTACCACCTTATCCTCGTAGATTCGTTCTGGTGTGAAACCTAAACGTGCCACGACATTCGCATAGAGATTCAGTGCCTCGTCATCGCTTAATAAGCCGTTGATGTTGGCACCGTCTTTTCCTGTCGTACTGTAGTTGGCGTTGACAGCGGGGTCGAAATCGTAGATGTAAAGGTTGGCTGTTCCGGCTGTCACGCCACCACCCATGTTGGTCCACTTATATTCCAGTTTATCGCCAATCTCATTCTTCAGGTTGAGGTAATAGACCGTTGCGGCGGCTCCTCCCCAGTCACGTCCTAAGTTGGCGAGGACATATTGGCGATCGGCGGCTTTCACGGTGCAGTTACGGAAGATATATGCCTCTCCTGCGTTACCTTTCTGCGCAGTGATATAGGCAGAGGTGTTCTTATCGCTGTATCCGCCAATGACGAGATTACAGTTGTCAAATACAACCTGACCACCACCAAAGATATAGTCCGTGTTACCTTGGATGTCACAGTCTTTTACATACAGTGTGCCACTGGAGTAGAAGGTGTCTTGTGAGCCAATGAACTTACACTTGTAGAGTTGGCATCCTTTGGGGTCGTTCTCAAATCCAATGGCTGCGGCACGCTCAGTGACCTCTTTGGTGTCGGCGGCAAAGTAGCCTGTGGCTCCCTCAGTCAAGGTGCGGTCGTAGGTGATCTTAGTGTCCCCCATAGGAACAGCCTTCACGCCGTCGGCAACCTCTTCCTCGGTATAACGCTGGTTGAAACTATTCTCGAAGATGATGTTCTCAGCCTTGAAGTTAGTGCCGTTCTTGGTAACCAGTACCGTGGCACCCCAACGGGCGGGATGTACTTGCAGCATGTCGTTGCGAGTCATGGCACGGTCTTTATTGTAATAACCGCTTGCGTCCAGACTATAGTAGCAGTAGCCGATGCCGTAGTACCAGGTGATGGTGGCAGGCTCTTCGCCACTGGTCTTCAGAGTGACGCCAGCCATATCGACTTTCACCTGCTCCTTGAAGGTCTGTCCGCTGGTCAGTGTGATGATGGGATTTGCGATATTGCCAGCCTTGGCGGCGGCGAGTGCGTCAGAGACACTATGATAGACATTAGCGGCTACGGTCGCTGTATTGTCAACGGTAATGTTCGACTGGGTAGCGGCAGGAATCACCTCGGGGAAGTAGATGTTATGGGTGACAGTCTCCTTCAGGATCTTGAAACTCTTTGTGGACAATGTGGACAGCGTACCTACTGAAGATGTCATCGTATAGGTGTCGGGGTCAAGTGACACCGTGTATGAGGTGGCATTAGCCGCACATGCTACTTCCTTCTTATGGGCACTTGAATTGCCCGTGAAGGTCAGCGTGAATGCCTCCGCAGGAGCATTCTTGATCTGTCCTGTCACCGTCTGCGGTGAGGCGGCGATAATCGTAACCACGCCAGCATTGGTGTTGGACTCGCTGATTGTGACACTTTCCGGCGTACTGACCACATAGGCGACGTCATCGCTGAGGTCAAGAGTGTAACTGCCAGCAGGCACCTTGATAGTGAATGCGCTGGAGGCAATCTTAGCAGTATAGGACTGACCGTTTCCGTTTGCTGTGAAGATAATCGAGGCGTTGTCGACCGTTCCACCAGTGATGGTGCCCGTAACTTCATATAGGGGCTCTGGCTCAATCTTGATGTTGCTGATGTAACTGACTCCCTTGGCTGTCATTTCCACAGTGGTCTCTTCTGTAGCGACATAATAGTCGTTGTAGAGGATGCCGTCAATGGTGAAACCAGTCTGGTCGCCACCGCTATATTTCCCCCATGACACTTTTGATCCCTCGTAAACAGGAACCTTCATGCGGGTGCCGTCGTTACACTGTGCCCACTGGTCTGAGCGGCTGGCATTATTCAACTTACCGGCAGAGGTGTTGATAATAAGAGAACGCCCATTTTCATTCGTGTAAGTGTATTCCGCACTCTTCTCTAAAGCGAATTCTGGGGCTCCATTACTTTTACCAAACTGCCATATCGTCGAGTAGCCATCGGTGTCAAGCACATCAACAAACGCAGTGCCATCCACGGTGATTTTCTGGATGTAGCCGTTGGATGTCTCATTGGACATTTTGAGGTTAATGTCCTTCGTTGCCGTATAGGTGTCTCCATTGCCGTATGCGACTCCTGCAATGGTCACTTTGGTATCGTTATATAATGTGAATCCGACTTTGGCTCCTTGTGGAACACCAGGGATCGTCAAAACAGTTCCTTTGTTGAATTGTGCCCAATCGGCATTATTCTTTCCTAACTTACCACTGGTGGCATCCACTTTCATGTCAAAAGCATTAGCACCACTCTCTGCCGTAGTGGCAGGTATCGTTCCGGTATTGCCCTCGTAAACTTTGTCGTTCTCAAGCAGATACTGGGCGATGTTATATACCGTAGTATATTTCTTGATGGTGCCGTTTACAACACCTGTTATTGTCACTTTGGCAATTCCACCAGCCTTGGCGTTTCCCACGCCAATGGTTCCCATCAAAGAGAATGTCTCTGAGGACGTGAGGGCAGCCTGTTGTTCGTCGGTCAGATTAATCTCCACCAAGCCGTTCTCTGCGTAGTCGCTGTTTGTGCCGTATTTATCATCAGCCTTACTCTTGTTGTTTCTTGGAGCGGTATAGGTGCCCAAGGTGACGGGAGTGTTGGTGCCAATACGTGCAGAGATCACCACGCCATGCTCGGCATCGGTGCCAAAACGCACGATATATGCTGTAATCTTCTTAGGAGTAAAGGTCAGACCTGCCATAGGCTTTACTGACCATGTCACATAGTCTGATGCACTATTGGTCGGTCGCATCTGTGAGAAGGTTACGCCGCTTGATACGTTGCTGGTGCCTGTGGCATTCTCATTTCCATCCTGATCCATGAGCCGCACGTCACCCAGGTTGACATCTACGGTGTTGAATACACCTTCTGGGGAAACTACAGACTTTGTGTAGTTTGCAGGGTCGTTCATTTCCCATAAGACCGAAATAGCCTCGTCTGCATAAGTCTGTGCCTGTGCAATCCCACAGCACATCCACAAAAGGCAGAGAGTACAAAGTCTTACTAACTTCTTCTTCATAAATCTTTGTTATTTAGTTATTAATATTAATAATGTATATGTCGTAGTAGTTTGTTTGGTTGCAAAGATACAAAATTAATCATAAAGAAGGGATGAGTGGGGCGGTTAAAAACGACAAAAAAGCCGTAAACGTTTACGTCTTACGGCATTCTGATGGCGCTTTACGCTTACTCGGATAACGGTTCCCTAATAGTTTCCTGCGTGGGAACTAACAGTTTCCGCCCGAGAAACTGCCAGTTCCCGCCTAAGAAACTGACAGTTTCTACGCAGGAAACTGTCAGTTTCTGACAAGAAAACTATTTGGGAACTACTTTCAAAAGATGCGAAAGTAATGGGTTATCGCTGCATATACTTGACTCCTCCTTGGATGACAAGCCCTTTATAGGTGTCGTCCACCCGCTGTCCCTTGATGTTATAGCGTGGCATGTTGGGGTTCAGGTCAGAGCCTTTGACGGTGATGGCGTTGATGCCAGAGGGGTCGTCGTACTCATAGCAGCCCAAGTCGGGAGCCTCACCCTTATAGGATACATAGTCGGCAATCTTGTCACCCGCAAAGTCCGTATAGATCTGTCCTTTGTCAATCAGGTTCGTTGCCGTACTCTTCAGATGGAACTGTGTGGTCTCTGCCAGCGAGCCGTCGGCTTGGCGAGGGGCATTGATGATGCTCTCGATGTCGAATCCCTCAAAGTCGTCCTCCGTAGCATTGTAGCCCGTATTCCAAGTGTTGTGTCCTTGGACGGTGGTTCCTGCGTCGCTGCGCTTCCAATCACTGCTGCGGGGAGCCAGACTGACGTTATTGTAAACGGTCAATGTATAGGCATAGTCATTACCAAAGCCATAGTTGATATTGTTATCGTATGCCGTACAGTTGATGACCTTCATATTGCCTGCGTTGTTGTTCTGGTCGAAACCCTTGCTGCGGTGCCCTACGGCAAGGCAGCGATACAACTCCGTGTTATGCTTTGTTCCCTGTCCTCCCAACTTAAAACCATTGGGGTTGCCACCATTGGGAAAGTGGCTTAGGTCTTTGCCGGAGAAACAACTCAGGCTGGCATCCTTGCCTAATACACGAGGATGGGCTGTCAGGTCATAGAACTCAGGACCGTTATTGTAGGTGATACAATTGATATAGACCGTCGGAGTACCATCGGTCACACGCTGGAAAGAGTCCCATCCGTCATCGGAATTGTTCCATGAGCGGCATCCGATATACACATTTCCAGGACAGGCATTGCCCTGCTTGTCGGCAAAACCGTCGGCATTACCGCCATTGTCCTGATAGTCGAAGTTGTCGTGAGCATCGCAGTTTACCACGGTGTTATAGCCTCCACTGCGCAGTTGGATGCCCGCATTGCAGCAGCCATATACGTCCAACTGCTCCAGGATACAATACTTTGCCTCTTCCAGCCAAATGCCCTTATAGCCAGCATAGCGGATCGTGATGCCCTTGATGTGCAGGTAGTTGCCCCTCACTGTCACACCATTTGTCTTGTTGTTCTCTGTTCTGAAGTCAAGGATAGGCTTCTCGTCCTGATAGGGACAGATGGTTATCATCTTTTCTGCCGTACCATTACGGGTGATACTCAGATTGTTATTCAGGTCATACTGTCCTCCACGGAGGTAGAGCACGTCGCCTGCCGTCAACTTTCCAATCACCGTTGCCGTCAGTTTACCAGGTGAGGCGAGTGTGTAGTTGGAGCCTGAGCCTGTGGGTGACACATAATACTCCGTTGCCATAGCGATGCAAGGCAGCAAGAGCAATGCCGTGATTCCTATTAATTTTCTCATCATCTTTATTTGTTTTAGTTGCTGCAAAGGTAATTAATATTCTGAAAGAAACAAAATAATTGGTCCCTTATTTCTGTTTCCACTCACAAATCTCTTTTGTCATGCTGTTCAGATCAAGGCACATTTGACGAGTAAGGGCGATACGCTCGTTCTGATGAGGCCACGGTGCCAGAAGTAGCAACTTCCCTTCCGTACATGCCTCATAATACTGGTGTCCTGGTTTTGAGAAGGCAAGATAGTCTTCCACCTTCTCTTTGATTTGCTCTTCACTAAGGCTTCTACTCAATTGTACTTGAATTTTTTGTGGGTAATGCAATAAGAAGCGATTACCGATAGCAGCGTAAGTGTGAAGGGCAACTTGTAGGTCGAAGCGGACACGGAAGTAGTCAGGATGAGCCCTTTTGATAGCAAGCCGGCGTGGGTTGTCCTGTAAGTACCGTTTCCAGTTTGCCAGTTCTCCTCTCCCAGAGAGGATATGGTCGTTAAACCCCAATGCCCATAACTGCCCGTGTTCCCTGTCATCAAGGCTTCTGTCGCGCTTTTCTTGTTTTCTTTGCTGCGACCCGGTCGCAGCAGAGGGGACGACAGTAGAGGTGACGGAAAGCCCCATTTCCCTGTATGCCTTGTTACAGCCCGTCTTAAAGCCTTTGATTACCTGTCCAAGATGGCATCCCAGTTGTTCTTTTACAAAGAGGATGCCATGCAGATGGTCTGGCATTATCTGAAGTCCTATTACCTTAATTTGTGGGTATAACTGCTCTGTTGCCATCCATCTTTCTTTGACTTTCTCTCCTAAAGGAGTCAGTTCTACCCTTGGCGCATCTTCGCTGTCTATAGGAGCATCAGCGTCTCCAACGAGTCTACCCAGTAGCGGGCATCGCCCCTCAACGGTTATGGTAATGAGATAGATACATCTTGCGCTATAGTCATGACCTATGCGCCGCCTTAACATGGATGGCTTTTTCTCTCCAGCAAAGGGCTTGTGTTTCTGATATTGTTCCCAATCCATAACCTTGCAAAGGTACGAAGAAACGACTAAAAAGCCAAGAGAAGTCATAAAAAAAGAGGCTCGCAGGAGCCTCTTTCCTTATTTTTGAATCATTTTCTTTCCGTTTTTAATGACAATCCCTTTGTAACTCTCGGTGACTCGTTGACCTTTGAGGTTGTAGATGTTGCCGTCGCCTTTAACGACGATGGGGGTGGTGATGCCAGTGGCATCCGTGATGGCTCCTTTGATGAGGATATTGGCAAAGCCAACATCTTTAAATTGGTCGTCTCCATTATTGAAACTTAGTTCGTATAAGTTGATGATAAAAGAGCAGGTGCCTTCCGTCGCCTTGGAGCCGTTTTCCACATTATAGGTATATGTGGTGTAGGGTGTCGAGGCATTGTTTCTGGCAGGAGTAACCCCATTGTCAAGTGGCAGTTCTCCATTTGCGTCTATCCATTTAATATCTAATTTTCCTCTGTCAGTTGCTATTCGGGTAGCCGTGAAGGAAAGTTCTGTTGCTTTGAACTTAAAACCGCTTTTTGTTGTCAGTGTGAAAGTGATGGCATTGTTGTCAGTAGCGGATGACGCATTCACATTTTTTTGTTTGATTTTAGTCTCAGTGCCTACACCTGAGATGTTTGCAGTCCCGTCAAGTTCAAGTTCACTTCCTAATGTCATGTTGGTAGAGGCTATCTCCTCCGTTATAGCCGCACTGATCTCAGCATTTGTGTTCGATAATGTCTGCCAGTAGACACTGCCTGTAGTGCCGTCCGGTATTTCAATGTCCTCTCCATAAGGTAAAGTGGCACCTGCTCCTTCCCGCACTGCTGAGGGAATATCGGCAGTGGCTGCTACAGTATAAGAGTACGGCACCGTCACCGTGCCTGATGACGAGGGCTTACTGACTGATTCTTTGATATAGTTGCTGTTCTCCCATCTATAAGCCGTAGCATCTGATTGGCTGAAGACTTTCGTTACGCCAGCGTCAAAGTAGTTGCCCTCAATAAGGAACTCAGAGTTCTTACGTGGATTGATACAGGCGGTGGAGTTCCCTGCACAGGAGTAATAGTTGTTCAGCATGTGTATCTTTCCGACACGTGCCATCGGCATGCGGGCACGGCATCCGGCACCCCACCAGTTAAAGGCGAAGGTGGTGTTCAGATAACCGGTAGCCTCGCTGTCACTGCTGCCGATGAGATTGGTGTTCTGGTGCATGTAGGAACGACTTGTATAGCGGAAGATACACCAACTGACCGTATTGAAGTCCGCTTTCTGGGTAATATCGAAGTTGCCATCCATACCGTCTTGGAACGTGCAGTGGTCAACCCAGCAATGGTTTGCACCGCTGAGGCATGATATTAAGTCTGCGCCTCCCACATCAACAGAGCCGGGACCCTCGAAAGTGATATTACGGATGATGATGTTTGAGCAGCCCGACAGACTCAGGATGCCCGCATTGCGGTAACTCTCGTTTTTATCATCTGTCATTTCGATGATGATCTTTCGGGTGTTATATTCTGCCTCCTCAGAAACAGATTTGCCGTTGGGCAAAGTGCCTCCGCCACCACTGGTGCTCATGCTGGGGACACCGGCGTCGTCAAGGGCTTTCTTGATCTCATCGGTCAGGTACCACTTCGTGCGGATTTTGGCATTATTAATACCTAAGATTGTTTTTTTAGAGGCGGTGATTCCCACATTACTCGACACGATAAACTCTCCGTCAGCACCGTCAAGGATAATAACATCATTCTGTTTGATGGCATTCTCGATGGTGCTCTTCATGTCCACACCGTTGGACTTCAGAGTAATCACTTTGCCTGTGAATCCCTCTGGTGTCGGGTAGGTGTAACAGCCGCCTCCAGTGATGCTATATGTACTTGTAGCATCCGTACGTGAGGATACAGTACAGAAGCCAAAAGGCTTATTCAAGTCGTAATCATCGGCTACAGCAGTGATGGAAACTAATGACACTGCCAATACTGTCAATAAATACTTCTTCATATCTTCTGTTTTTTATTGTTTTATATTCTCCGTAGTATATCCTAATGTCTCCATTTCCAGGGAAGCCCAGATAAAGGGACCTACACCCTTGGCGTCGTTGTCACGGATGGGCTCGCTGAGGTAGTAGCCGTAACTGCCGTCACGCTTTCTGTTCTCTTTGACACTGCCCTTGGGGTTCACCTTCTTCATGGCAGCCTCCACCTCGGGAGTAGCGGCAGGACCAAGCCCTGCCACAGAGCAGCAGTTGGTCAGTGAGATCGTCTTGTCAGGATGTATCTTGATGAAGTTCTGGATCATGCCCTTGTATGCCTTGATGCCTGCGTCACGGTATTTGCCGTCGACATAGCCTTTACGGTAAGCCTTCAGCAGGGCATAGGTGAACATGGCGGAGCAGGTGCTCTCCAAGTAGTTGCCCTGTCGGTCAGGACTGTCCATCACCTGATACCACACACCGCTCTTCCCATCCTGCCACTTGAGGATAGCGTCCAAGTCTTTTGTGAGCAGGTCGATGACCTCTGAGCGGCGGGCATAGTCCTCGGGCAGTGCGTCAAGCACTTCGATGAGTGCCATGGTATACCAGCCTTGGGCACGTCCCCAGCAATGCTGGGAGAGTCCCGTCTCCTTATCTGACCAGAACGTGTTACGTGTCTCGTCGTAGGCATGGCGGTTAAGTCCCGTCTTGGGATCGAGCGTACGTTGGTAGGTGATCTTCAACTGGTTGACAGCATCATCGTAGATAGCGGTGACGGCTTTCTGGGCCTTCTTTGTTTTCTGGGCGGTGATGGGAGCGGTGAGTACACGGAACGGTAGTCCCATGAAGATACCGTCGAGCCATACCTGATAGGCGTAGATCGCCTTGTGCCAGTAAACCTTATCGGCAATGGTGCGTGGCTGGTCTTGCAACTGCTTCATCATGAGTTGCATGGCAAGGAGGTTCTTCGGCTCAGGCCATTTCTGATACATACGGGTGACGAAGTGTCCTGTACGGATGTTGTCGAGGTTATAGTCAAGGATGTTATAGCCTGTGATGTTGCCTTGCTGGTCAATCATCTTGTCGGTATACATCTTACAATACTTCAGGATATCGTCACCACCATAGCGCAGGTAGGTGTCGAGCATGCCTTCCAGTTCGATACCCATGACGTAACTCCACTTGGGCTTCGTGGCGAAGTCGAGCATATATGACTCTGGCACACGTTTCATCTCCGAGTAGGTGAGCCATTCGGAGTAGTGCTTATAGGGCATCTCCTGAAGCACCAGCGATCCGTTAATCATGAGATTCTCGTAGGTGATGTCCTGAGCAAGACCAATCTGGTGGACGGGCTTGTTGTAGACACCGTCGAACTGGCAGTTGCGTACCGTGATATTATTGACCGTATAGGCAAGTTTCGGGTCCTCGTAGCCCACGATCATCACGCCATACTTGGACTTTTGGCAGGTGACATTCTCCATCGTGACATTGCGCACCGTAGGGTAGTAGCCACGGCAGCAGACCTCCTTCGGCTCATAGTCGGTATTGATCTTGAGCACAGCCTCGCCACATTGTCCGACGGTGATGTTACGTACGTTGATGTTCTCTATCACACCGCCACGGCAACTGTTCGTCTTGATACGCAGTACACGGTCGAGGTTGGGAGAGTCCATCACACAGTTCTCGGCATAGACATTCTGGCAGCCGCCACTGATCTCTGAGCCGATGACCACACCACCGTGACCGTTCTTCATCTCGCAGTTACGGATGATGATGTTCTTGCTGGGCATGTTGCGCTCACGTCCGTCACGGTTACGACCGCTCTTGATGGCGATGCAGTCGTCACCAGTGTTGAAGAAACAGTCCTCTATCAGTACACGGTCGCAACACTCAGGGTCGCAGCCGTCTCCGTTAGGACCGTCGTTGATCATCTTCACACGGCGTACGGTAATGTCTGTTGAGTGGAGGGGATGGATGACCCAGAACGGAGAGCGCAGCAGGGTGACATCCTCCATCAGGATACCCTCGCACTTATTGAAATTCACTAATTGAGGACGAAGACCGTCTTTATCGGTGAAGACACGCTCAGGATTTCTGTTGCCCTGCTCATCATACATCGGAATACCGTCTTCTCCATCCTTCAACAGGCGGGCACGGCTGCCATTCCACTGGTGGACGGTGTCGCCCTCCTTCATGCCGAAACGCTTGTTGCCACACCAAGGCCACCACGTCTCATTGCTGCCACCGCCGTCAATGGTGCCTTTACCAGTGATGGCAATGTCCTTCGCCTTGAAGGCATAGACACATGGGGAGAGGTTGAAGCACTCCAGTCCCTCCCAAGAGGTCTCGACGATAGGGTAGAGTGTGGTGTCGAAGGCGAACTCCAAGACGGCACCTTCCTCAATAACGAGATTGACACCGCTCTTGAGTTGAATGGCTCCTGTCAGGAAACGGGTGCCTGCGGGCACGACGACCTTACCGCCTCCCTTTTTGGAGCATTGGTCGATAGCCTTCTGGATGGCCTTTTGGTTCTTTGCCGCCGTAGCGTCAGGCTTGGCGCCATATTTCGTGATGTTATACACTTTATCCGCAAACTGTGGTACACGGATGCTCTGCTCAATCTGCTTGTACTGTTGCTCATCCCAGCCCTTTGCCTGTACCGAAAAAGCGATGAGGCACAGCATCAGCAACGAAAATAATCTCTTCATATAGCGTTTGTTTTAGTAGTTTCCGGGGGACAAAGGTACAAAAAAAGAGCGAATGACCGCTCTTCTTTTACATTATTTATAGATAAAGTTCATTGCGCTAAGGCTTTGAACAATTTGTCTAACGCCTCGTCGGCATCCTTGCTCTCACTGAGCAGGGTGACGAATTTCGAGCCGATGATGGCACCAGCGGCATTCTGCTGTGCCGCCTCCAGCGTCTGTTTGTTGGAGATTCCGAAACCTATCATGCGTGGATTGCGCAGTTGCATGGTGTTGATACGACGGAAATACTCCTGTTTCGCCTCGTCGAAACTCTTCTGTGCGCCAGTGATAGCGGCAGAGGACACCATGTAGATAAAGCCGTCGGTATGCTCGTCGATGAAGCGGATGCGCTCCTCAGAGGTCTCTGGCGTGATGAGCATGATGACACGGATGTCATAGCGGTCGGCAACAGGTTTCACGATCTCCTGATAGTCCTTGAACGGAAGGTCGGGGATGATGACACCACTCACGCCACTGTCTACACAACTCTGGCAGAATGCCTCGATGCCATACTGCATGATGGGATTCAGATAGCCCATCAGGACTAATGGGATACTGACCTCTTCCTTGATGGCCTTCAGTTGGGCAAATAGTTTACGGAGGCTCATGCCATTCTTCAGTGCCTTGGTGGCGGCATCTTGGATGACTGGACCATCCGCCATCGGGTCGCTGAAGGGAATACCGACCTCAATCATCGATATGCCACGACGCTCTAAGGTCTTAATCACATCGGCGGTGCCCTCAAAGGTGGGGCAGCCGGCACAGAAATAGAGACTGAGTAATTTCTTGTCTTTGTTCTCTGAGAAGAGTTTATTGATTTTGTTCATAGATGAAATGTTTTAATTTTTCAATGTCTTTGAGCCCAGGGGCAGTCTCGAAGCGGGAGTTGAGGTCGATACCCGCTAACTGCGGGTGGTGGAATGCCTTCACTTTGTCAGCGTCATCAGGTCCGATGCCGCCACTGAGAATGAAGGGAGTAGTACCATTGTATTCCGAGAGTACCGACCAGTCGAACTTCGTACCGTTGCCACCTACCATCTTCGCCTTAGTATCGAAGAGGAAATAGTCGACGACATCCATATAGGGCTTCGTCTGCTCCAAGTCCTCTGCGGTGGCGATGTTCAGTGCCTTGATGATGGCGGCGACACGGTCGTCGCATAGGGGACGAAGGCGGCGGATGTAGGCGGGACTTTCCTTGCCATGCAGTTGGATGATGTCGAGGGCGTATTCCCTCACTTTCCCCAGAATATCCTCGATGTCAGCATCCACGAAGACACCAACACGCTTCTGCTTAGTGGGAAGGAAAGAAGGCTTCTCACTGACATAGCGACTGGATTTTTCCCAGAAGATCATGCCGAGCCACTGGATGTCGAGTTCACTGACTGCGCGTATGTTCTCAGGGTCGCGCATACCACAGACTTTGACAATCATATCGCAGCAATGAAATCACACAATGCCTTGCCTGGGTCTGGAGTCTTCATGAAAGTCTCGCCAATCAGGAAACCACGGAAGCCAGCCTCCCGCAACTCACGGACCGTGGTAGGATTGGAGATACCGCTCTCGCTGACCTTGACGGCATCTCTCGGGAGGAGTTCGGCAAGTCGGTAACTGTTATTGACATCCGTGATGAAAGAGCCGAGGTTGCGGTTGTTGATGCCACACATGTCGGGCTCCAGTTCGGCATACTCTAACTCCTCCTCACCGTGCATCTCCAACAGCACTTCCAGTCCTAACTCATGTGCCGTCTGGAGGAGAGACTTACACTCCTGCCTCGTCAGGTCGGCGGCAATCAGCAATGCTGCTGAGGCTCCGCAGAGACGTGCCTGGAAGAGTTGATACTCATCGATGATGAAATTCTTATAGAGAATAGGAATCTGCACACCGCTATGGCGGGCGGTGCGGATGAACTCATCCTTGCCTCCAAAGTATTTCTCGTCAGTGAGGATGGAGAGTGCCGTGGCACCGTTGTCTTGATAGGAGAGGGGAATCTCCTCAGCCTTTCCCTCTTCTTTGATCCATCCCTTGGAAGGGGAACGGCGCTTGAACTCGGCGATGATGCCCGACGCTGATTCTGCCAACGCCCTCGACATGGAGGGTACGCTGAAGTCGAGGATCGCCTCTACTCGACGGTGGAGGTCCTGCTCAGAGAGTTCTTGCTTGAAGCGTTCCACCTCTATGCGCTTGTGGACTACGATTTCTTGTAGGATGTCCATGGGTCTAATGGGGTTAATGGGCGGTTATGAATTTAACTCGGCGAACTTCTTGAAGGTAGCGAGTGCCTTGCCGCTGTCAATGGACTCACGTGCCATCTCAATACACTCCTCAATAGACCTCTGTCCCTTCTCCAACACCTGAATACCAAAAGCGGCGTTGGCAAGGACGATGTTCTTCTGGGCAGGAAGGGCGCGGTTCTCCAATACGGCATCGAAGATAGCGGCAGCCTCTTCCTCGGTGGCGCCTCCCACCACTTCCTCTGGCTTGGCGATATCGAAGCCTAAGTCCTGCGGCTTGAAGATGCGCTCGTAAGTGTTGGTCGTTACCTTGAAGTCGCTGGTCAGCGAGATCTCATCATAGCCGTCGATAGAGTTCACGATGCCATAGTCGATACCTATCTTCTGGTATACATTATTATATAAGCGCATCTGGTCGAGGTTTGCCACCCCCAACAACTGACACTGGGGCTGACTGGGATTCACTAACGGACCGAGGAGGTTGAAGATGGTGGGGAACTGCAACGCCTTGCGGATAGGACCGACGAACTTCATCGCCTTGGCGAAGAGTTGGGCATGGAGATAGACGATGCCTGCCTCGTCAAGGCTACGGTTCAGTTTGTCGAGGTCGTCAGTGAACTTAATGCCGTGGTGTTGGATGACATTAGAGGCACCCGATACGGAGGTTGCCGCATAGTTACCATGCTTAGCCACCTTATAACCCGCTCCTGCGATGACGAAACAAGAGGTGGTGGAGATATTAAACGTGTTCTTGCGGTCGCCTCCGGTACCTACCACGTCGATGTAGCGGTCGGCGTTGAGGATGGCGGGGACACCAGTCTCTAAGATCCCGTCACGGAAACCGAGTAGTTCGTCTACAGTGACACCACGCATCTGCAGTGCCGTCAAGAGGGCGGTGATCTGTTCGGTAGGGTACTCACTTTGGGTAATACCAATTAAAATGTTCTTCATCTCTTCACGGGAAAGTTCCTCGTGGTTGAGCATCCTGTTGAGGATGTCTTTCATTGTCTGTGCCATATTGATGTTTTTTTATTGATAGTTCTATAGGGACTATGGTTTAAAGATAGAGCCAGTTCTGGAGCATTTTGCGTCCGTCGGGAGTCAGTACACTCTCTGGGTGGAACTGGATGCCATGGATGTTGAGGGTCTTGTGCTTGAGTGCCATAATCTGTCCCTCGTCACTCTCGGCGGTCACTTCGAGACAGTCAGGGAAGTTCTCTTTACTTACCACCCAGGAGTGGTAGCGTCCCATGGTGATACGGGAGGGTAATCCAGAGAAAATCTCGTCGTTGCCTAACTGGGTCCCTTCAGTAGCCACTCCATGGAAAACCTCAGTCAGATTCTCTAACTTACCGCCAAAAGCCTCTCCGATAGCCTGATGACCCAGGCAAATCCCGAGGATAGGTTTCTTGTCAGCGTATGTCTTGATGACATCCAGTAGTAGTCCCGCCTCGGAGGGGATTCCTGGTCCAGGAGATAGGATAATCTTGCTAAAAGGCTCCAGTTGAGATAACTCAAACTGGTCGTTCCTGTAGACGGTAACCTCCGCCCCTAATTCTCTCACCAAATGGGCAAGGTTATAGGTGAAAGAGTCGTAGTTATCTATGATGACTATTTGCATAATGGATTATTGGTTTTAATGGGTTACATATTCTCTGCCAGGAGAATGGCACGACGCAAAGCGCCAAGTTTGTTATTCACTTCTTGGAGTTCGTATTCCTCATCGCTCTTTGCCACGATACCGCCACCAGCCTGGAACCATAACTCGTTGTTACGAGACACGAAAGTGCGGATGGTGATTGCCTGATTGAGGTTGCCGTTCAAGCCGATATAACCGATGCATCCACCATAGGCGCCACGATTGTGTGGCTCGTATTCACTGATGAGTTGCATGGCTCTTACCTTGGGGGCACCACTCAGTGTGCCTGCGGGGAAGGTGTCGATGAATGCCTTGATAGGGTCTGCGCCTTCGTCCAACTCACCAGAGACACGGGATACGAGGTGGATGACATGGGAGTAGTATTGCAGATCCTTGTAGAAGTCGACCTTCACCCCATGACAGTTACGGCTCAGGTCGTTGCGGGCAAGGTCAACCAGCATGACATGCTCTGCGTTCTCCTTGGGGTCTTTGCGCAGATATTCCGCTCCCTCACGGTCTTTCTCCGCATCACCTGTACGCTTGGTCGTTCCGGCAATTGGGTCGATATAGGCTTTATGCCCCTCGATACGGCAGTGCGTCTCGGGGGAAGAGCCGAAGATGCGGAAACCGCCAAAGTCGAAATAGAAAAGATAGGGTGAGGGATTGATGCTTCTCAAGGCACGATAGAGTTTGAAGTCGTCCCCCTCATATTTCTGGATAAAGCGTCGGGAGAGCACGATCTGGAACACATCACCACGCAGACAGTGCTTGATGCCACGGCGGATGTTAGCCTTATGCTCCTCGTCGGTCAATGGACTGGTCGTCTCGCCGACAGGATGGAAATCGTATGCCTGGATGTTCGCCTTGTTCATCGCCTTGTATATTGCAGAGATCTCAGTGTCCTCCGCATCCTTGGAGAGGCTGACAATCGTCAACTGATTATTGAAGTGGTCGAAGACGATGATATCCTTATATAATATGTAAAGCATGTCAGGGGCATCGTTCTTCTCTTGGGTCTCGTCCTTGACGGCGATATTCTCAAAATAGCGTACGGCATTGAAAGAGGTATAGCCGTAAAGCCCGCAGTACCCGGCAAATGCTCCCTCCACCTGAATACGGTCAATCAGTGCATGGATCGCCTCTGCCGTACCATAGTTCGCAGTGATGGCGTGTTGCTCGTGACTGCCGTCGGGGAAGTTGATGGTAGCCTCCCCGTGACCGACAGCGATGGAGGCGATGGGGTTGATGCCGATAAATGAGCGGGAATTGTCCTTGTCGTGGTAATCAGAACTCTCCATCAAGGCACTCTGCGGGTAGATGTCACGCAGCCGCATATAGACACCGACGGGAGTATAGAGGTCGGCGAGGATGGTGCGTGAGGTGGTCGTATACTTAAAAGTTTCCATATTCTCCAGCCATTTCTTTGTGTGATAGGTAGGTTTCTACGTCCTTGTCGCCACGGCCGCTGACGGTCAGGACGACGACATCGTCTTTCTTAAAGGTGATCTTATTGAGGGCGGCAATGGCATGGGCGCTCTCCAATGCGGGGATGATACCCTCCATGCGAGTCAACTCATAAGCCGCCTTCACTGCCTCATCGTCGTTGATAGAGTAAACAGTGGCACGATGTTGGGATGCGAGGTTAGCGTGCATCGGTCCGATGCCAGGATAGTCAAGTCCTGCCGAGATAGACTCCGCCTCGATAATTTGTCCGTCAGGGGTTTGCATGACGAGGGTCTTAGAGCCATGGAGGATGCCCAGTCGTCCTGCGTGTATCGTGGCAGCGGTATGTCCTGTGTCAGCACCCAGTCCTCCTGCCTCGGCAAGGATAATCTTTACTCGCTCGTCGTCAATATAGTGATAGATGGTGCCTGCCGCATTGCTGCCGCCTCCGACGCATGCCATCAGAATGTCGGGGTAGTCCCTGCCAATCTTCTCCTGCAGTTGCTCTTTTATCTCTGCGGAGATGACACTCTGCAGGCGAGCCACCATGTCGGGATAAGGATGTGGACCGACGGTACTACCTATTATATAAAAGGTGTCGGCAGGATGACAGCACCAGTCACGGATAGCCTCATTGGTGGCATCCTTCAACGTCCAGTTGCCCGTCTTGACAGGGCGCACCTCAGCCCCCAGCATCTTCATACGCTCCACGTTGACATGCTGGCGCTCCACGTCTAAGGCTCCTTGATACACGACACAGGGCATGTCCATCAGCGCACAGACCGTAGCGGTTGCCACTCCATGTTGCCCCGCTCCAGTCTCTGCGATGATACGTTTCTTACCCATCTTCTTCGCCAACAGAATCTGTCCGATGGTGTTGTTGATCTTATGGGCACCAGTGTGGTTCAGGTCCTCTCGTTTCAGGTAGAGTTGACAACCGTACTTCTCACTCATTCGCTTGGCGTAATAGAGTGGGGAAGGGCGACCGACATAGTCACGCAGCAGTTGCATATACTCCTTCTTAAACTCCTCCGACTCAATAATCGGCAGGTACTCCTCTCTTAGTTTCTCGACGGTAGCATAGAGAATCTCAGGAACGTATGCTCCACCAAATTCTCCATAGAATCCTTTCTCATCGACTAAAAATGTTTGTTTCATCTATTTTGTTGTTAAGTTTTGACCTTGATACTAAAAAAGGCTCGCCGCGTAAACGACGAGCCCTTATCTCTGTGGAACACACATGGCTTCGTACCCCCGCGACTATTTCAATCTCGAGTTACGCCACCACCATGCATTCATCAATCTTGTCATATTATATTCTGGAGTTTTTATGTTTCCGCTGCAAAAGTACATATAATTCTTTTAATCCGCAAACTTTTTGCCTATTATTTTTACTAATTGAAATAAAAAATGTAATTTTGCCGACGAAATGTAAAGGTCAAAGGGATGGATATTCAACAGTTTTTAAATACTAACGATCGTTTTGCCGCAGGGGCAGGATGTCGTATCGTAGCATTGACGGAAGGGAAAGCGATAGCAACGATGACAGTAACCCATGAGCACCTGAACGCTGGTGGGGTTTGTCAAGGAGGTGCGCTTTTCACCCTTGCAGACTTAGCCTTGGCGGCAGTGATGAACAGTCGTGGTCAGTTAACCTTTGGGATACAGAACAATATTATGTATCTTGCCTCAGCCCATGAGGGTGACGTGCTGACGGCGGAGGCGGTAGAGATTGCAGACCATCATAAGATACCTGCTGTAGAGGTGCGTATCACTAATCAAGAAGGTCGTTTGCTTTGTCATGTGACAGGTCTTGCTTACCGAAAACAGGCTCCTTTATCGGAGTAAAGTGCGGCAAAATGCAAAAATATAGTTAAAAATTTGCATTTGTGATGATTAAGTACTATATTTGCCCTCGATAAGCCATTGTCGGCAATTGCCAGACTCCCTTATCACATTAAAATTATGAAGCGAGGTTGGTAGCGTCCTGCACCAACCTCTTTTCATAATCTCTGTTATAAAGGATGTGTTATTGTATCTCCCAACCGATTGCCGAGGCTCCAAGGACAGCGGCAGAAGCACCGTCGAGCCCGCTGACAAGGAACTGTGCCTTGTTGCGGAAGATAGGAAGCACATGCTCATTATACGCTCTTTTGATAGGCTCCATAATCAAGTCGCCAGCCTTCACCATGCCTCCAAAGAAGATAAAGGCCTCAGGCGAGGAGAAGGCGGCAAAGTCAGCACACGCCTCGCCCAGCATCTTGCCCGTGAACTCATAAATCTCTTTAGCGAGGGCATCACCCTTTCCTGCTGCGATGCTGACATCCAAAGAGGTGATATTCTCTGGATTCATCTCGCGGAGCAAAGAGGGGCGTTCTGTCTTACTGAGCAACTCACGTGCCGTACGTGCAACGCCAGTGGCAGAGCAGTATGCCTCCAAGCAACCGGTGCGTCCACAGCCACAACTACGTCCTTCTGCGCCACGTACCATCGTGACATGTCCCAACTCACCGGCAAAACCGTCATGACCGTAAAGCAACTGACCGTTGACCACAATACCAGAACCGACTCCAGTCCCCAAGGTGATCACGATGAAGTTCTTCATGCCACGTGCCACACCATATACCATCTCACCGATAGCGGCTGCATTGGCATCATTGGTCAATGCGACAGGAATACCCAGAGAATCACTGAAGAGTTTTGCCAAAGGCACAATACCATCATGAGCCCAAGGAAGGTTAGGGGCATACTCAATGGTTCCGTTATAATAGTTGCCATTAGGGGCACCGATACCCATCGCCTTAATCTTCTCGATGCCACCGACCTCTTCGATGATAGGTTGTAATGCCTCCACCGATGCTTTCACATAATCCTCCACTTTCTCATAACCTCCGGTCTTGATAGCCGTCGTTGCCTTGATGTCACCACGGGCATCTACAATGCCGAAAACGGAGTTTGTTCCTCCTAAGTCTAAGCCGATTACGTATGGCTTGATATTTGCTTGGTCGTTCATAATTTATAGTTTGTTGTTTTTTGAATGTTAGACTTTTAGCAGGTACAAAGATATGAAAAAAGCATGATAAAGCAAAGTTTTATGTCAAAAAACTGATGCTTTTCGTGTAATTTTATTAATTTTGCACTCGATATGCCGTTTCACGTACCTATAAATATATTGGATTTTATCGTTAAGGGCATGCTGATAGGCATGATTGCCTCTGCCCCGATGGGTCCTGTGGGTATCCTTTGTGTACAGCGAACGCTGAACAAAGGACGCTGGTATGGCTTTGCCACAGGGCTGGGGGCCGCCGTGAGTGATATCATTTATGCGGGTTTTGCTGGTTTCGGTATGTCGTTTGTCATGGATTTCATCACGAACGACCAGAATCGTTTCTATTTGCAGATTGTGGGTAGTGTCATGTTGTTGTGTTTCGGACTATATACCTATCATACAGACCCAACCCGGAAGATGCACCAGTCAGGGCAACAGAAAGGTACGCTATGGTATAATATATGGACAGCATTCCTGGTGACTTTCTCTAACCCGCTCATCGTTTTCCTCTTCTTGGCGATGTACGCCCAGTTCGCTTTTGTCCTGCCTAATCATCCCTTCGAGATGGTGGTCGGCTTTATGAGTATTGTGGGCGGTGCCTTGCTGTGGTGGTGGGGACTGACGTGGTTAGTGGATAAGATTCGGACGAAATTTGATGAGTTTGGTATTCGCCTGATTAATCAGATTATTGGTGTTGCGGTGATTATCGGCTCTATCATTATGTTATTAGGTACAACAACAAACCTGTTGAGATTTTAGTGATGTTAATAGCGCAAGAGTTAAGACGTAAGAACATAGCGGAGTATCTGCTGTATATGTGGCAGGTAGAGGATACCATCCGTGCTTTCGGTTGCTCGTTGAGCCGTATTCGTCGGGAGTATATTGACCGTTTCGACTATACGGACGAGCAGAAAGAGGATGAGGCGGATTGGTTTGGCAACCAGATCCGGATGATGAATGAGGAGGGATGCCGTGAGAAAGGTCATATACAGATTAACAAGGTGGTCCTGCAACAGTTAGAGGAGTTGCATGTCCAGTTGTTAGGCAGTTCTAAATTCCCTTTCTATAACTCAGAATATTATAAGGTATTACCCTATATCGTAGAACTGCGCAATCATGGTGCCGACAAAGAGGAGGACGAGATAGAGACTTGTTTCAACTCCTTATACGGTGTGATGATGCTACGCTTGCAGAAGAAAGAGATATCCTTGGAGACTCAGCATGCGGTGAAAGAGATATCCACCTTTATCGGGATGCTGAATGATTATTATTTGAAAGACAAACAGGAACCCTTAGAATTTGAATAGGATGAATATATTGATAACGGGCTGTAACGGACAGTTGGGGAATGAGATGCAGTTGCTGGAGAAGGAGAATCCCCAGCATCATTGGTTTAATACCGACGTACAGGAGTTGGATATTACGAATGTGGACGCTATCCGACAGTTTGTGCAGGAGCATCAGATTGACGGTATTGTCAACTGTGCCGCCTATACCGCAGTCGACAAGGCGGAGGAAAACGAGGAACTCTGCACCAAGTTGAACGCAGAGGCTCCTGCCTATCTTGCTAAAGCGATAGGGGACCGTGGCGGTTGGATGATACAGATATCCACAGATTATGTGTTTGATGGAACCCATCACACTCCTTATGTGGAGGATGACGACACCTGTCCCAATAGTGTTTATGGTCGTACAAAACTGGTGGGTGAGTTGAATGTCCAGAAGTTCTGCGAGCAGTCGATGATTATCCGTACGGCTTGGCTTTACTCTACTTTTGGCAATAACTTCGTGAAGACGATGATTCGTCTGGGAAAAGAGAAACCGGAATTAGGTGTTATCTTCGACCAGATCGGTACGCCGACCTATGCCCGTGACCTTGCTGTTGCTATCATGACTGCTGTTAATAAAGGAATAGTACCTGGGATATATCACTTCTCCAATGAGGGCGTCATCTCATGGTATGATTTCACCAAGGCGATTCATCGCATTGCGGGAATAACCACTTGCCATGTAAAGCCCCTCCATACGGCAGAGTACCCCACGCCAGCAAATCGTCCCCATTATTCAGTATTGGATAAGACAAAGATAAAAAAGACTTATGGTATTGAGATTCCTTATTGGGAGGAGAGTTTGAGAGATTGTATAGAGAAATTATGAATCAGGAGATAGAGAGAAGAAGGACATTTGCGATTATATCGCACCCCGATGCGGGTAAGACGACACTGACGGAGAAGTTCCTGCTGTTCGGAGGACAGATTCAGGTGGCTGGTGCTGTTAAGAATAATAAGATCAAGAAAACGGCGACCTCCGACTGGATGGACATCGAGAAACAACGTGGTATCTCTGTGTCTACCTCAGTGATGGAGTTCGACTATACGCCCAACGGCTCCGACGTGGAGTATAAGGTAAATATCCTCGACACGCCAGGTCACCAGGATTTTGCCGAGGATACCTACCGTACCTTGACGGCTGTCGACTCTGCCATCATCGTGGTGGATGGTGCCAAGGGTGTGGAGGCGCAGACCCGTAAACTGATGAATGTATGCCGTATGCGCAACACACCAGTCATCATCTTTATCAATAAGATGGACCGTGAGGGACGTGATCCCTTCGACTTGTTGGACGAGTTAGAGCAGGAGTTGGAGATCAAGGTGCGCCCTCTGTCGTGGCCTATCAACCAAGGTGCCAAGTTCAAGGGTGTCTATAATATCTATGAGCAGAAACTGGATCTGTTCACGCCAGACAAGCAGCGTGTGACAGAGAAAGTGGAAATCGACATCAACAGCACGACCCTTGATGAGCGGGTTGGTGAGCAGGATGCCGCCAAACTCCGTGAGGACTTGGAGTTGGTGGATGGTGTGTACCCTGCCTTCGACGTGAATACCTATCGTTCTGCCGAGGTGGCTCCTGTCTTCTTCGGCTCGGCATTGAATAACTTCGGTGTGCAGGAACTACTGAACTGTTTTGTAGAGATAGCCCCCAGTCCTCGTGACACGAAGGCGGAGGAGCGTATGGTGAAGCCTGAGGAGCCTAAGTTCACAGGCTTTATCTTTAAGATTACCGCCAATATCGACCCCAACCATCGTTCGTGCATCGCTTTCTGTAAGGTATGTAGTGGTAAGTTCCAGCGCAATCAGCCCTATCTGCATGTGCGTCAGGGTAAGACGCTTCGTTTTTCTTCGCCCACTCAGTTTATGGCACAGCGTAAGAGTACCATTGATGAGGCTTGGCCAGGTGATATCGTCGGCTTACCCGATAATGGAATCTTCAAGATTGGTGATACGCTGACGGAAGGTGAGCAGTTGCATTTCCGTGGCTTACCCTCTTTCTCCCCCGAACTCTTTAAGTATATAGAGAATGACGACCCGATGAAGTCGAAGCAACTCCAGAAAGGTATCGATCAGTTGATGGACGAGGGGGTCGCCCAGTTGTTTGTCAACCAGTTCAACGGTCGTAAGATCATCGGTACGGTAGGGCAGTTGCAGTTCGAGGTTATCCAATATCGTTTGGAGAATGAGTACAATGCGAGATGCCGTTGGGAGCCTGTCCATCTCTATAAGGCATGTTGGATAGAAAGCGATGACGCTGCCGAGTTGGAGAATTTCAAGAAACGCAAGTACCAGTATATGGCAAAAGACAAGGAGGGACGTGACGTGTTCCTTGCTGACTCTGGTTACGTGCTCTCCATGGCGCAAGAAGATTTCAAGCATATCAAGTTCCATTTTACCAGTGAGTTCTAAATGACAAGAGAGGAAGATATCAAGAAAGCAGTGGAGGTATTGCGGAAGGGTGGGGTGATACTCTATCCGACTGATACGGTATGGGGCATCGGATGTGATGCCACCAACGAGGAGGCAGTGAAACGAGTATACGAAATCAAACAGCGTGATGATTCCAAGGCACTCATCTGCCTGGTTGACAGTGATGCTCGCTTGCAGCGTTACGTCAGGAATGTCCCCGATGTCGCTTGGCAGTTGATAGATAGTCTGAAAGAGAGTGATGGCAAACCCACCACATTGATATTGGATGGAGCCATCAACCTTGCCGAGAATTTGATAGCGGAGGATGGCAGCATCGGCATTCGTATCACCCAAGAGCCTTTCTCCAAGGAACTCTGCTACCGTTTCCAGAAAGCACTCGTCTCTACTTCCGCCAATATCAGCGGAGAGCCTGCGGCGCAGAACTATCAGGACATTGCCCCGCAGTTACTGGAGGCTGTCGACTATGTGTGTTGGAGTCGCCGTCAGGAGCATAAGCCTCATACCCCATCCAGTATCATCCGTCTCAAGGAGAATGGCGAGGTCGCTATTATCAGGAAGTAAAAGTAATGTTATAACGGCAGATGGATCAATCAATGGAAGCCAGCAGACCTACATGGTTGCAACGACTGCATGAATGGCGGGTAGAGCATGTGAGCGACAGAATGTTCTTGCTCGTCCTCGCTTTCTTTGTGGGCTTGTTTTCCGCAATAGCCGCTTATGTGTTGCATGGCATGATCAACCAGATTGTAGCCCTGTTGACTGGACAGTTCTCGGTGACGAGTTATAACTGGCTGTATCTGGTCTACCCTGTCATAGGTATCTACCTGACTTCCTTGTTTGTCCGTTATATCGTCAAGGATAATATCTCGCATGGTATCACCCGTATTCTCTATGCGATTTCCTCTAACCGCAGTAGGTTGAAATCACATAACACATGGTCGTCAGTTATTGCCTCCGCCATCACTATCGGCTTTGGCGGCTCCGTGGGAGCAGAGGCTCCAATTGTCCTGACAGGCTCTGCCATCGGCAGTAATCTCGGGCAGTTGTTCAAGTTAGATAGTAAGACGCTGATGACCCTTGTGGGCTGTGGTGCCGCAGGTGCTATCGCTGGTATCTTCAAGGCTCCGATAGCAGGACTGGTGTTTACTTTGGAGGTGCTGATGATTGACCTGACGATGGCGTCATTGCTGCCTATCTTGATATCCTGTGTGACGGCGACATGCTTTACCTATATATTTAGTGGTAATGCCGTGTTGTTCTCCTTCCACCTGGATTCTGACTGGACGGTAGAGCGTGTCCCTGCCACCATCCTGCTGGGTGTGACATGTGGACTTATCAGCCTCTATTTCATCCGAACGATGAATGTCTGTGAGGATATGTTCGCCAAGTTCAAGGACAAACCCTATGTCCGTTTGCTGATAGGTGGTGTCATCCTGAGTACGCTTATCTTCCTCTTCCCCTCGCTATACGGAGAGGGCTATCACGCCATCAACTTATTGTTGAACGGCAAGACGGAGGCAGACTGGAACCAGATACTGGACAACTCCCTCTTCTATGGACATCATGAGTTCCTGATAGGATACCTTGCCTTGGTGCTCTTCACAAAGGTGTTTGCCACGAGTGCGACGAATGGAGGAGGCGGCTGTGGCGGTACCTTCGCACCCTCTCTGTTTATCGGATGCTTTACGGGGTTCCTCTTCTCCCGTCTGTGGAATATCCACGAGATAGGTGTTTATGTGCCGGAGAAGAACTTTGCCCTGTTGGGAATGGCTGGTGTGATGTCGGGTGTGATGCACGCTCCCTTGACGGGCATCTTCCTGATTGCGGAGATCACCAGTGGCTATAACCTTTTTGTACCCCTGATGATAGTCTCGGTCTTTGCCTATCTGACGATTATCATCTTCGAGCCGCATAGCATCTATGGCATGCGTCTTGCCCACCAGGGGAAACTCATCACCCACCATACCGACCATGCCGTGTTGACACTGATGAGTATGGACTCAGTGATAGACCGTGACTATCAGGCGGTAGACCCGGACATGGAACTGGGACAGATGGTGCATAAGATCAGTCGTTCCCGTCATAGTATGCTGCCGGTGACTGATGCCGCTGGTGCACTGTTAGGTGAGATCAATATTGTCAAGATACGTCATGTGGTGTTCCGCACAGAGTTGTACCATCATTTCAAGGCAAGTCAGTTGATGACAGAGCCTGCGGCGGTACTCGACGAGGACACCTCGATGACAGAGGTGATGCGTACCTTTGAGCGTACGCAGGCAGACTGGCTCCCAGTGTTGGATGTCGACCGTCATCTGAAGGGCTATGTCTCCAGGAAACGGTTGTATAGCATGTATCGTAAGATGGTGCATGATTTTAGTCAGGATTGAAAAATTGAAGAGATGACGAAGAACGATTTGAGAATCATTTTCATGGGAACACCGGAGTTTGCGGTAGAGACATTGCAGGCTTTGGTGGAGAATGACTATAACGTAGTGGCTGTGGTGACGCAGCCCGATAAGCCTGTAGGTCGCCATCAGACCGAGATGCAGCCGTCTGCCGTCAAGCAGTATGCCTTGTCGCAGGGACTTCCTGTCCTGCAACCCGAGAAGATGAAAGACCCAGTCTTTGTGGAACAGTTGCGCTCCTATCGGGCAAACCTGCAGGTCGTGGTGGCATTCCGTATGTTGCCCGAGGTGGTGTGGGCGATGCCTGCGTATGGCACTTTCAATGTCCATGCGGCATTGCTGCCACAATATCGTGGGGCGGCTCCCATCAACTGGGCAGTAATCAATGGTGAGACACAGACAGGGGTGACGACTTTCTTCCTGGACCATGATATCGACACGGGACGTATCATCATGCAACAGCCCTTCGATATCCCTGACGATGCCGATGTGGAGTATGTCTACGACGGGCTGATGCATCTTGGGGCAGACATCTGTCTGAAGACATTAGAGGCGATTATTGCCGCTGACGGTCATCCTGCCAGTATGGCACAGGAGGATGTAGCCGATAGTCCTTTGCGCTCTGCCCCCAAGATATTCAAGGAGACCTGCGAGGTTGACTGGTCGAAGACAGCGAAGCAGGTGTATGACTTCATTCGTGGACTGAGTCCCTATCCAGGTGCGTGGACAACACTGGCGGCTCCTGACGGGAAAGAGACGGTGTTGAAAATCTATAAGACCCGTAAGACGGGACATGCCGCCTCGATGCAGGGGCAGTTGAGAGTCGAGCAGAAGTCGCTTTGGGTGGCAGCCCATGACGAGTGGCTTGAGATCGTGGAACTGCAACTTGCCGGTAAGAAACGCATGTCGGCTCGTGACTTCCTTAACGGGATGAAAGACATCGAGTCGTATCGTGTAAAATAAATAATGTTAATAATAAAATAAACCGTGAAGGCTGTCCGTTTCAAGAGTAGGAACATTTAAATATATTGCCTATGCAAATTTCTACTCAAGAGAACTTAATTCAGCCTTATGAGTCAACCATCCTGTTTATCAAACAGGTGGCACGAATGTACAGAACAGTGAAACAACAAGACAATACCCGTGTGGTAGTAGGTTTGAATTAGAATAAAGAAAATGACGAAAGTTTCTCCTTCATTGCTCGCTGCCGACTTCCTTCATCTCGACCGCGACATCGACATGATTAACCGTAGTGATGCCGACTGGCTTCACCTTGACGTGATGGATGGCGTTTTTGTGCC
This sequence comes from Prevotella sp., assembly GCA_017470055.1. GTDB lineage: Bacteria > Bacteroidota > Bacteroidia > Bacteroidales > Bacteroidaceae > Prevotella. The sequence continues at coordinate 27,617 of JAFUFD010000013.1, forward strand.
AAATATCTCTTTCGGCTTCCCCGTGTTAGAGGCTGTTGCCTCCTTGTGTAAGAAACCATTGGACGTGCATTATATGATTGTGCATCCCGAGCGGTATATCAAGCAGACGGCGAAGTTGGGGGCTATGATGATGAACGTGCACTTTGAGGCTTGCGACCATCTGCATCGTACCGTGCAGGAAATCCATGACGCAGGCATGAAGGCTGGTGTGACACTGAACCCCTCTACGCCAGTCTCGATGTTGGAGGATATCCTTGGTGACGTAGATATGGTGCTGCTGATGAGTGTCAACCCCGGATTTGGTGGACAGAAGTTCATAGAGAACACTATCCAAAAGGTACAACGCCTTCGTCGGATGATTGATGAAGGGGGATATCACACCTTGATAGAGGTGGACGGTGGCGTACAGGGCGAGACGGCTCCACGTCTGGTGAAGGCTGGTGTCGATGTCTTAGTCAGTGGCAGTTATGTGTTCAAGGCTGCTGATCCCGAACAAACTATCAAAGACCTCAAGGGACTTTCCCGATAATCGAGACTTCTATCTTGTTATCTCGATATGTCGAGAGGTATTACATCTCCATATCCAAAAAGATCTGGTGCTGCTTTGCCATACGTCGCATGTTGATGAGGGCATAGCGCATACGTCCTAATGACGTGTTGATGCTGACACCTGTCAGTTCCGCAATCTCCTTGAACGACAGTTCCTGATAGTAGCGCATATACACCACCTCACGCTGTGGGGCAGGTAAGGTGTCCATCAGGTGGCGTACGTCGTCCATGATCTGGTCGTTGACATACTCACTCTCCCTACTTCCCTCTGTCAGGGCATCGTTGCTCAGATGGCTCAGGTCATTGTCGGCATTCGGTTCTACGATATGCTCACTCTTGTTACGGCGGAACTTGTCGATGATGATGTTATGGGCAATACGAGTCAGCCAGAACGAGAACTTGCCAGAGTCGGAATACTTTCCATCTTGCAGTTTCACAATCGCCTTGATAAAGGTGTCTTGGAAAATGTCATTGGCAACCTCTTGGTCGCGGACCACAAAGAGGATATAATTAAATAACTTTTGCTGGTTTCTTGCTAATAACTCATCAAAAGCCTTATTATCTCCCGCAGTATAGAGAAGGGCTAACTCCTCGTCAGTGCGGTTTGCAAATGTCTTCATACTTTAACGTTTTAAATTGAAGTAGAAGTTTTCTCGATAGGCAATCAGTTTTGTGTTATTAACAATTATTATTTCGACTGCAAAAATAGGTAAATAAATTCTTTCTACCAAATAAAAAGGTAAAAAAATGACAAAAAAGAGGGTCTTGCACGAAAAAAGGCAGCAAAACGCTGCCTTTTTCCTTATTTTGCTAACTGTAACAGGTACTTCCCGTAGTCGTTCTTTGCCATCGGCTCCGCAATCTTACGAAGTTGTTCCTTGGTAATCCAGCCACGCTTGAAAGCAATCTCCTCCAGACAGGCTACCTTCAGTCCTTGTCGCTTCTCAATCACCTCAATAAAGGTCGATGCCTCTGAGAGGGAGTCGTGTGTTCCGGTGTCAAGCCAGGCGAAGCCACGCTGCAGGGTCTGTACCTTCAGGTTCTTCTGCTTCAGGTATTCTTGGTTGACGGTGGTGATCTCTAACTCACCACGGGCACTGGGCTTGATGTTCTTGGCAATCTCCACCACACTGTTCGGATAGAAATACAGACCGACCACCGCATAGTTGGACTTCGGCTTGGCAGGCTTCTCCTCGATACTCAGACAATTGCCGTCAGCGTCAAACTCGGCGACACCATACCGCTCAGGGTCATTGACGTAATAGCCGAACACGGTCGCCTGTCCGTACTTCTCGGCATTCTCCACACTCTGTCTCAGCAGTCCGGAGAATCCACTACCATAGAAGATGTTATCGCCTAATACCAAGCAGGCACAATCGTCACCGATAAACTCCTCGCCGATGATGAAAGCCTGGGCAAGACCGTCTGGCGAGGGTTGCTCCGCATATTCGAAGCGTACACCCAGTTCTGTGCCGTCGCCCAGCAGTCGCTTGAAACCTGGCAGGTCATGTGGTGTCGAGATAATCAGTATCTCACGGATGCCAGCAAGCATCAGTGCGGAAATAGGGTAGTAGATCATCGGCTTGTCGAAGATGGGAATCAACTGTTTGCTGATTCCTTTGGTGATGGGGTAGAGGCGGGTTCCACTGCCGCCAGCCAATACGATTCCTTTCATAATAATGTCTCTTTATGTTATTTGTGGGCAAAGGTACAAAATTTCTATTAAACGAGAACAAAAGGAATCTATTTTTCCAAGCATGGGAATGATTTGAGGCTTACTTTTAAGGTGTTTGTGGCTTACAAACGGGTCGAATGTAAGCCACAAACGACCCGTTTGAAGGCTTCATTTGATTTCTTCTTTTTGTTATCTTAAATGAAGTGAAGAGCGCTGCTGTCAAGAAAATTGGTCGAAAAACGTGTATGGAATTTTGGTGCTTATAGAATTTTTAGAGGCAAAAACAGGGACTTTTAAAGGCTATAAAAGAGGAAGAACGTACCTTCGAGGGACGATAGTAGGCTCCTCACGGTCGTGAGAAGGCACCTCACGGTCACGAGGAGCCTGCCTTTTTCTGTCAGAAGGCTGCAAAAAATCGTGAGTTACCTACTATTTTGCCCCTTTTTAGGGGTATTTTTAGGGCTCAAAAAGCCGTTAAGACGCGAAATGCGTTCATTATCAGCGAATTACGACAACCCTCTGAGAGTCGCATATTTGAGACCCGATCAGGACTTGATGGATTTCGCGCGAAATATCAGAAGCCTTTTGTCAATAATTTGTCATAAGGTCACTCTTCCTTGGAAATAAAAGCAAACCAATTCCTTTTGCATTTCACTCTTTTTTATTACCTTTGCACACAATTTGGTAAAACAAGTGAATTATGGCATTTTGGAATAAACTTTTTGGAAAGAAAGAGGAGGAACAGAAGGTGGGAGGCATGGAAGACTTCATGACCTTGATCCGTGTATATTTTCAGGCGGTGATGGCATCTGATCTGGGTATCACCAATATGGCGGCACTGCCAGACCTCAGGGTGTTCAAGGCAACACTGCATGTGCCTACCCAGAACAACAAACTGGGACTGGCGGAGAAAGCACGCTGCAAGAAGATGCTGAAGGAGATCTACGGCATGGGCGACGACTTCACGAAGGAGATAGACCAGAGCATTCGCAAGCGTTGCAAGAAGCCACAGGACATTCAGACCTACATGATCCAGTTCTCCGCTTTCTCGCAAGACCTGATGATGCTGACAGGTAACCTCATGAAGTTCAAACTCCGTGTACCGAGTTTCTTCAAGAGTGCAATCCGTACGATGACAGAGAAGACCGTCAACGACATTTTCACCAAGAACGATTTCTCGGACGCTGGTGTGATGAAGACAGTGGTCGCCATCCGTCAGTATGACCAAAAACTGGGTTTCTCGCAGCAGTGGGTGACGGGTTTCGTCTATCGTGTGGTGATGCTTGCCAAGAAAGAGAAGCGTCCCGCTGATGCGGATACGAAATAAAAAACGTTAAATCTTTACTTAAGGGAAAGCATATCATATAAAAATATGCTACCTTTGTAAAACAAAAGTGAGATGTTATGTCGCCTAATGAGAAAACGATAACCGCTTTTGAGACCCGTTTGAGGCAGATGATTCTCCGTTTTCAAGAATTGAAGAAGGAGAATGAGGACCTTTATGCGGAGATGTCCAAGAATGAGCAGGCTATCCAAGAACTGCGGGATAAGTTGGAACAGAGGCAGCATGACTACGACTCACTCAAGATGGCTAAGATGATCGAGATCACAGATGGCGACCTGGATGGTGCCAAAGAGCGGTTGTCGAAGTTGATACGTGACGTCAATAAGTGCATTGCAATCCTCAGTGACGCAGAGCAAGATTAGGGAAACAAGCAACATGGCAGATCAAAGCAAACTACATATCAGGCTGCATGTCTATGACGAGGAAATCGAAGTCATGGTGGATCGGGAGGAGGAGGAATACTACCGCTCCGCAGCCAAACTCATCACCGAGCGCTATAATGCCTATGCTCAGGCATACAAGGGACGCAAGGGTGAGCATACAATATCGCTGATGACGCTCGTCGATATCGCGCTGTTGTATGAGAAAGAACGTTCGCATAATGATACTGCTCCCTATGATAATGTTCTTGCCCGCCTGACGAAAGAGATTGAGGAGGCGCTGGGCTCGTCACGCTGATGGTAAGAGAACATTAACTCTATATATAAATTTTTGTATGAACATTATTGTTGGTATTATTCTAATCGCAGCGGCCCTCATCGTGGGTGGCTTCTGCGGCTTTATGATTTTCCGTTATGTTATCAAAGGAAAATATAACGAAATGATCAATGCGGCAAAAAAGGAAGCAGAGGTCATCAAGGAGAAGAAACTTCTTGAGGTGAAGGAGAAATTCCTCAACAAGAAGAGTGAACTGGAGAAGGAGGTGCAGCAGCGCAACCAGCATATCCAGCAGAACGAGAACCGTCTGAAGCAACGTGAGATATCTCTCAACCAGCGTCAGGAGGAACTCGGTCGTCGCAAGAATGAGTTGGACAACCAGCAGACACGTATCGACAACGAGAAGAAACTGTTGGTCATCAAGAACGAGGAACTGGAGAAGATGCAGATGCAGGAGCGCACGAAACTGGAGGAACTTTCCGGGCTGAGTGCCGAGGAGGCGAAGGCTCGCTTGGTGGAGGCGATGAAAGACGAGGCAAAGACCGATGCCGCCAGTTACATCAATGAGATCATGGACGAGGCGAAACTCAACGCCAATGCGCAGGCAAAGAAAATTGTCATCCAGACCATCCAGCGTGTCGCCACGGAGACCGCCATCGAGAACTCCGTCAGCGTGTTCCATATTGACAACGACGACGTGAAGGGTCGTATCATCGGTCGTGAGGGACGTAACATCCGAGCCTTGGAGGCTGCCTGCGGTGTGGAGATTGTCGTTGACGACACACCCGAGGCTATCGTCATCTCCGCCTTCGATCCTATCCGTCGTGAGACCTGTCGTCTTGCCCTCCATCAGTTGGTAAGTGACGGACGTATTCACCCCGCACGTATTGAAGAGGTGGTGGCAAAGGTGAAGAAGCAGTTGGAGAACGAGGTCATCGAGACAGGTAAGCGTACCGCCATTGACTTGGGTATCCATGGCTTGCATCCTGAGTTGATCCGTATTATCGGTAAGATGAAATACCGCTCCTCTTATGGTCAGAACCTGTTGCAGCATGCCCGTGAGACGGCGAACCTCTGTGCTGTGATGGCAGCGGAGTTAGGCTTGAACCCGAAGAAGGCAAAGCGTGCAGGACTGTTGCACGATATCGGTAAGGTGCCCGATGAGGACACGGAGGATCCACACGCAATCTATGGCGCGAAGATCGCAGAGAAATACAAGGAGAAACCCGATATCTGCAATGCTATCGGTGCTCACCATGACGAGATGGAGATGCAGACACTGCTGGCTCCTATCGTACAGATCTGTGACGCTATCAGTGGTGCCCGTCCTGGCGCACGTCGTGAGATTGTCGAGGCATACATCAAGCGTCTGAACGACTTGGAGGCTATCGCCATGAGTTATCCTGGTGTCACCAAGACCTATGCCATCCAGGCTGGTCGTGAGTTGCGTGTCATCGTCGGTGCCGACAAGATGGACGATGCCGAGACGGAGGCACTCAGTGGTGAGATCGCTACGAAGATCCAGAACGAGATGACCTATCCGGGACAGGTGAAGATCACCGTCATCCGAGAGACCCGTTCTGTTGCCTACGCCAAATAAAGTGCGAGATGGGATAAAGAAAAAAGGCTTGGAGATTTCCAAGCCTTTTTTCTTTATCCCATCTTACGCATAACTGTGCATACCCCCTAAGAAATAGTTCACTCCGAAATAAGTCATGAGGACCGTCAGGAAAGCGACAATCAGATAGGTGTGGAACCATTTGGGCTGACGTAGGAAGGGAAGACTCTGCTGATGGAAGGGGACGGCATAAATCAGCAGGGTAATCAGTGCCCATACCTCCTTCGGGTCCCAACTCCAATACTTACCCCATGACACATTCGCCCAGACTGCACCTAAGAAGATCCCTGTAGCAAGGAGGAATACGGCAGGATAGAGCATCAGTCGTGAAAGCAACGTCAATTGCTCAACCTGTTCATGATGACCTCTTCTGAGTTGTATTAAGGCAAAGATACCATTAAGGATCATGAAGGCGAGCAAGGCGTAGGCCATCATGATAACACTGACATGGGTTGACAGCAATGGTGATTTCAGAACAGGCATCAAAGGGGTGATCTGCGGATTCATCTCTCCCAACCACGCCACTAATAGCGTGAAGCCTGACAGTAGGAAACCGAAAGGAATCAGATAGATAAAGCGACGATAGAGTAGTATCGTGAGCAGCATGATGCTTAAGGCAAGGAAGAGCATTGTCTCATAGCCGTTGCCTAAAGGAATACGTCCTCCGATATACCAGCGTAGCGTATAGCCGAAAAGCAGAAAGAGGAAAGAAGCCCATAAGAGTGCTTTGGCAAAACGCAACAGGACAAAGAATACCATGTTGCGTGGCATCATCAACAACAGGAATGTCAATAGTCCTAATGTCAGGTTCACCATGAAGAGTATCTTGGCAAACGGCAGGTTGTTGTACAGAATCTCCGCACTGGTCTTGCGCTCTGAGAGTTCCATCCCTTTTGCGGGGCGAATGAGAGAGCCATTGGTCAGCATCAGGATAATGCCGACTTTCTCATCTAACTCACGGACAGCCTTTGACTCTTGTCCTTGTTCTATCAGGTGTTGTAACTTATACTCCTCACCATCAAATAGGTCGGATAGTTTGGCGTATTTGCCTTCTATACCTAATTGTTGGCGGAGTTTTGCGTCCTTGATTTTCAGCATCGGCTCGTCTTTCCATACGTCAGGACGTTGGAGCCACCCGTATAGAACCTGTTCAGCGCAGAGCCCTTTGTAACTGCTCTTGCCATAGAGTTTCTGGGTGAAGTCGTGGGCAAGGGTACTGAGGGGGGCAACACGGTCGTTATAGATAATGGGCATCCGTGCCATCCTCTCTGCCTTCTCCTTGTTGATAGTAGGTATACTTCGTGCGGAGAGGGTGGAGAGCGGTGCGCCCATGACGAATAGGGTGAGGATCAATGTCCCTTTCCTGAGTAAGGGATGGCGCAACAGGCTTCGGAACTCCTCGTTTCTGCTGAACAGAACCAGTATCATGGAAAAGGCAAGCATGCAATAGCCCAGATAGGTGAGGGGAGTGCCCCACGGATCGTAACTGATGCTAAGCACCGTTCCTTTCTGGTCAGGATCGAAGGATGACTGGTAGAATCGGTATCCGTTATATTGGAAGATATTATTCATGGAAATCTTAGCAGACTCTTTCTTCTGTCCGTCTGTGTAACTAACATAACTGATGAAGTCCTGCGGTGCCTGTGTCCCAGGGTAATAGTCAATACGGAAACTGTCAAGTTCCATTCTCTCAAAGGGAATCGCCTTGATCTCTCCCGTACCTTTTATAATATATTCAGTAGTGGGATATTCCTTACGAAGGTGTACCTCTCCCTCGTGACTGGTGATAAAGGTCGTTGCGGCACCGGCAAGAATGACGAGGAAAGAGAGATGCAACATGAAGACGGCGGTGCGTCGCCATAGTTTCTGATGACAGATGATGATAAGGGATGATAGGGCGAGAAAAGCCCATAAGGCAAAGAACCACCAAGTGTGGTAGATGGTCTCTGCTACAAAAAGAGGACCATGGGCTTGCTCCACAAAAGTGGCATAGCCCAATAGTCCTATTAATCCGACAAATATAATGATAAATATAGTATTAATATATTTCATTATTCATCATTAGAAAGTCTTTAATGTAGGATTGTCAACCTGACGGACGGCAATACACTCCATTTCGATGAGCCATCCTGGGCGACATACTGGAGCGTGGACAATCACATAAGGCTTGCCATGGAAACGTTCCTCATACAATTGTCTTACGATCTGGTAGTCGGCGGTATCACGCAGGTAGACAATCATACTGCCCACATCCTCGTAGGTACACTCTGCCTCTGCGAGCAGTGTCTCCACATTCTCCCACATACGGTGGGTTTGTTTGCGGATGTCCTTGGGATACATGATCTCACCCTTGTTGTTGATGCTTGCCGTACCAGAGATGAATACCTGACGGCGGTCTTGGTAGTCGACACGGGTGCCACGCTCGAAACTCACCCCATAGTCGCTGGTGCGATTTAGGTGGGTGGAGGCATAGAGATAGTGGATCTGTTCCTGCTCAATGCCTGCGATGGCATAGTTGTCCATCTGCGACAATACGTTAGGGTCAGCCTGCCGTCCTCCAATACCTGTTGAGGCGATGAAGTGGGTGTTGACGGTGAGCCCCTGTGTGAAGAAGAACTGGTTACGGGCACGTACCACACCTCCATAGTTCAGGTCAACGTCATTGACAAAGAACCATGTGCGGATGCAGTTGTCTTTCAAGGTGCAATCCTCTTCCAGCAGTTGCATATTATATTCGTTGAAGAGCAGCCGTGTCTGGTATTCCGAGTTTGCCGCCATGTTATGGGCACTGCCATTCCACAGGTGACGGAAGTCGCCGTGCCTTACCTCATAGAGTCCGCTCTTGCCGACACCTGTCTGTACGTTAGTCAACAGGTAGACCCACAAGGCAATCTTTGTGCCATCAAGGGGAGCCTGTTGGATGATACTCTTGGCGCAGTCGGTCACATCATTGACGATGATGTCGTCTGCTTGGTTGGCAGCGTCACTGAGGAAATAGCGTTTGAAAACGCTGCGTGCCCCTTTCAGTTCTCCGTCAAGCAGGGAGTTATAGGCATGAAGTATGGATTCTAATTGTTCGGGATAGGTCGAGGTAACATCATCCACGTGAATCATCACATGGTACTCCTGCACCTCTGTTCCGTTGTCGAACTGGAATATCTCGGCATGCGCCTTCTCGAATGTTATCGTCTTTAATTGGTTCATATCGTTATTTATGTACTATTCTTCTTTCGCCCCATTGTTGATCCAATTATCGATCAAGGGCAGGATGCTCTGTGCGTTCTTTTCCGACACAAGGTCGAAATGGTTCATACTGATACCTTCGACGGTTTCTTGGTTCAGTACCATGTGCAGCACACTGTTCTCAGCATCGTTGGGGTCAACAATTTTCTTGCCCTCCACCTTTTTGGAGTCCACTCCCACCATTGCCTGGTATGCCTTTCCCTCCGTGAGGTCAAGCCCCGCCGCTGTGCGGTTGGATGCGCCATGACAGTTGGCACAAGTGGTACTCAGGTAACTCTGCTGTATCGCATTGAACATGCTTACATTGATGGTTCCAACCTCCATACGTATCGTATCACGGATACCCTCTATGTCTGCTTCATAAAAAGTCATCACATGTCGGCGGAGGCGGTCAAGCACGCATAATTGAACACTCGTCACCTCATCTGGAATATTCGTCATGGTGACAGATGCGTTGCCTTCATCGTCTACTTGAATGGCTTTTGAGATACTTGCATAATCATCATCTTCTGTGAATCCGGCGATGGCAATTGTATATCCCTCAGCCCAGTTGCCTATACCCGTAATCTTTCCTTCCAACTTTGCCGATCGACCTACAGTGTCGTAGGCTACTTCTTTATAGATACGTCCGTCGTCACATGATGTCAGGCAGAGCGTCAAGAGTGACAGGGATGCAAAGATAATTCTTTTCATTGAGATATCCAAATTATTTGGTTAGAAAGCGAACTGCATCATCATACAGGCCGTATGGGTGGAGATGCCGAGATCGTCTAAGTCACGATCCAACTGGGTGTCGTGCCCCGTACGTCCGATATACTGGTACATTGCCGATAACTTGATGTTCGTCTTGGGCACAAAGTAGTTGACGACAGCAGCAGGCATGTTCAGGATACCGTCTTTCCCAGAGCCATTACGGTCCATGAAGTCGTAGCGGATGCCCAGTTGCCATTGCGGTGCCACAAAATAGCCGACTTGTGCGTATGCTCCCCAGTAATTGAAGGTGTCGCTGATTTTCTGGCGGTCGGTGAAGCCCACATGCATATAGTAGCCCTCAGCGGCAAAATACCATCTGTTGTAAAGCCATGCGAACTCCAGTCCAGCACGGAAGTCATTGGTCGACTCACTCTCAGCCTCATTGTTGTAGTTGGCACTGATACCAATCAGCATCTTATTGAGGTCCTGCATCTTGGCATTGCCCTGTGTCAGTGGCATTGGACCATTAGGCATATAGGTCAAGCGGCCAGCATAGAGGAGTGAGGGCAGATGGTTGTCATCACTGAATCCCTTGGTAGCAGTATTGACGGAAGAGCCTGTACCGTTGAAAATACCAACCTCATAGCCGAATTTGTTCTTGATGATACCATGCACCTCAAAACCAAGATCGAAACCAGTACCGATGGTCGGAGTAACCGCATTCAACGAGTAGGGCATGATGCTGCTTGCCGTCAGTGACGTGGGAACCTGGGGGAACAACGTCTCACCTAAGGTGGTCAGATACGCATGGGTAAATGGTGTCTTGAACTTACCGGCACGGAAACGCAAGGCAGGACTGACGGCATAGTCAATCCATGCCTGTTGCAAGATATTGCCACCTGAACCTGCCGCATTGATGCAGATATTATAGTCAATCTTACCAAAAGCCTTACCTGTGAAACCAATGATGGCGTATGGCATGGCGAACCCGGAGTTTGCCACATTGTCCTGGTTGTATGCTTTATCCAGTCCCTCATCGTCATAATAGCGGAAGTTGAGGGTTCCCTGCAAATACATATAGGGTTTGAATACGAAGTTGCCATCCTTTGACTGGAGAGTGAACCCACGATTGTCAGCAATAGGAATCACACCATTCTCCATATCCATTTTAGAAAGGACTTCCTCGTTGTTAGGAGTTACGGCACTCTCGTTTGTCTCATTCTCAGCAAAGGTGTTTACTGAAAGCATGGTTGCCATCGCAATGGCAAAGATTCTGTTGTATTTCATCGTTTTATTTTTTTACCGTTTTATTTATCCTTTTACAATGACCATAGGAATTGTATCAATTGGTCACGTTGTTCCTTAGTCATGTTCTTGAATTTGTTCTTGGACGCTTCTCCCTCTCCACCATGCCACATGATTGCCTCGACGAAATTACGGGCACGACCATCGTGCAGGAAGTAAGTGTGTCCGTTGACTTTCTTCTGCAGTCCGATACCCCAGAGAGGGGTGGTGCGCCACTCGTTACCACGGGCAAGTCCGCTGACGAAATTATCGTTCAGACCGACACCCATGATCTCAGAGCCCATGTCGTGGAGCAGGTAGTCAGAATAGGGATGAATGGTCTGGCTGCCAAGCCAAGGCAGTTCTGTTCCTGCAAGCAGCACGGAGCCACGGGGTTTGGTATGCAGGGTGGTGACATGACAGAGGTGGCAGCCTGCCTGATAGAACAATTGCTCACCGGCAATGACATCAGGATCATTGACATTACGACGGGCGGGAACAGCAAGAGACTGCATATAGAGGTCAACATCCTCCATGTTCTCTGTGGAGACATCCAGCATATCATAGGCAAGTCCCATCATAGAGCCTTCCTCCATCTGTAACTGTCCCTCGCAGATCTCCTCAGGATAGCGGCTGTTGGTCATACCCATATCGCTGGAGAAACCGAGTTCGACCGTCAGATCTGCGTGTTGCGCTTTGTTTCCTGACAAGCCCAATTGCGATTTCCCACGCTCCATGATATAGTTGCAGCGCCCACTGATACCCCATTCAGGATAGTTGCTGCGACGGGCGAGTTCCTCAATCTCATTGGGATCCAGTGCCATCATCTGTCCCATGCCGACATGGCGAAGGGGTATGCGAACGGTACAGAACAAATCCTCAGGGGCAATGTCCTCCGCATACCAGTCTGTGATGGTCCATTGGGGTACGCACAACTCATATTCCTCACCATCAGGGAATTGGAAAGATTGTTTCCTGATATTGACTTTCAGTTTGCCTTCTGGCTGGACTCCGTATATTGCCTGGTCGTGAATCACACGTCCATAATTGGGGAAGAAAGTTCCGTTTTTGCGAGTGACATAGATAAGGGATGCGGTGAAGCCATAAGGACCAGAGCCGTCATCACTGCCATTCTTGTAACTGGTCCAGTAGGTCGGCTCTGTACGTCCGGCATTACGATGACAACTGCCACAACTGTAACCTGCATAGACAGGACCAAGACCACCGCCGTGACCGTTCTCATTAGAACTCTTGGCATTGTCATAGAGTTGGTCTCCCGAATTAAAACGGGCATTATAGGTACCTGATAGCCATCTGGCTCCTTGGTCGTAGGCGACAGAGGAGTTGTAGAAGCCTGTAGCCGTTCCTGCGGAGAGCGCATAGCCTGTAGGCACCTCTATATCGGTGACATCCAACTGCTCGTCATCACTACAAGACAACAACACAAAAAATCCTGGCAATAAGAAGGAATATTTCAGGAATTTGTTCATAAATATATCATTTTTTCATTATCTTTCTTTTTAACCACAATAGCGAAGATGGAATTTTCATTCCACCTCCGCTCTTGTATGGCGTAAAGAGTATAGCCTTATTTTACAGTACGAGCCTTACCGTCTTTGAAGATGAAGAACTCTAGAGTGTGGAAGCCACGTACGTTTTGGGCATCCTCAACTTTAGCGTCGGAGTCACCATCTTTCCACTCAAGACTGCTGAAATCCCCCGATTTCAGAATCTGGGCAATGATATCCTGGTCGAGAGGCCATGAGTCCATATTGGGATCGAGACCCAGTTCGTCAACAGGACCGAAGAGGAAAGCCTCGCTGGACTCCCATGGCTCACGGGCTGACAGCCATGCCTCTGCACAGGCAGCAAAGGTATTATTAGATGGATTGCTCTTGAAAGCATTGACTGCGTTATCCAAGGCAGCGTTCTTTTCGGCAAGTTCTTTATAAGTAGGAAGAACAACGCCATCAACATACTGCTTGATAACAGGGTCAAGAGTAGCATCATCATTGATGTTTTCTAGGAAATAAGGCTTCAATTCTGTATCAATGAAGTCACCAAGGTCGGCGCAGGCTTCCATAGCGGCAACAGTCTCCTTAGAGTTGATGTTGTTACGGAATGGCTGTGGGATAGCATAGATGGCATCGGCTGCAGCCTTAATCAGTGCTTTTGCTCGTGTGTCCAAGTCTGCGTTTTTAACGGCAAGAAGTGCAGACAAAGAGTTTGCGTTGATGCTACCATCACGAGAACCATAGTAAGCATTACGGATAGAATAGATATTGTTACGATAGTCGTCACGTGAGTGCCAACTGTACCAAGATTCAACTGCATAGAGAGCCTCAGTGGTTTTACCTGCTACATATTTATTATAGGGGTCACCAATCTTAGTGTCACCGACCTCACCGGCAATATCAACACAGCCATCGAAAATCTGGCTTACGCAGTCCATGGCAGAGCCATATTCTGTTGAATTGTGATTTTTGAAAGTCTCTGCATATCCATTATTCCACTCATCATAAAGGGTCTGAGCGTCATTCTTCAGCAGTTTTGAGACTGCAACCATATAGTTTCCCCATGCAGTAGCATTTGTCTCGTTGTAATCCAGATTTGCTGCATCTGAGATATCAATCTCTTCTGGATTGGGATTTGGGTTGTCGTTCTTGTCGTCACCACAAGCGACTAAACTGAAAGAAAGGGTACATGCCGCAATAAACAGCAGGGCATACTTAAAAATCTTTTTCATGTGTCTTAATATTTAATATTGTTAATTTGTTGTTATTTATTTCTTGGCAAACCATAATTGGTAAGCGACCCCAATACGGAACTCATTCTCACTGTTGTAATCACTATTTCCGAACATCTTGCTGGTACCAATCTGGCGAGTCGTATAGTCGGCTTTTACAACAAGGTTGGGAAGTGGTCTCCAGTTCAGTCCCATACTCCAGAGGCTAACTTGACAACGCTTGTCGCCAATCAGTCCTTGCTCACATTCCTCCTGTGGATTATAATAGTTATAATGAACAAAGGGATAGACAACGGGGAAACCTTTCACACCAGGGAAAAAGGACTTCAAATTGACACCCACTTCCGCACTCCAGTCCACTGCGCGTTTGGCGACAGGTCCCATACGGCTGTAGGGAGACTTATTGGAGTAACGGCGATTGGTTGCCGTGATGCCGACAGTCTCTGTAATGTTACCAGACAGATAGTTGGCACGCGCAGTCACATATTTATTGATGTATTGGGCATCGAAAGAATAAACGAAGACATTGATTTTGTCTAAGTCATCATAAGTGATTAACTTGTCGGCGTTCTTTCCTGCATTGGGGTTGTATAGCATAGAAGCACCAATACGGAGACCCGGAACACCTTTCCAATCTAAACGGACGGTATAGGCAGGAGCAGAAAAATTATCTACCTCCATGAATCCCTGTTTTGCCTTCTTGATCCAATTATAGCAGTCGAAGCCATTAGGATTAAGTCCCGTGGTAACCATAGCCTGATAATCGAAAGTGGCGGCACCCTTACCGAAAGTTCCAAAAAACTCCAAACCCGTCTCATGCCATGTCGAGGCGAGTAGGGTAGTGGCACCCTCAGGGCGAGCGGCAGTGAAGAAATTCAGAGGCTCGTGATGGGAATTGGTCAGTCCTACGGGTAAGATCAGATGACCTACACGGACATTAAACTCAGGTATAATCAGTCGGGTGAGATGGAATTGCTCCAAAGCGACCTCTCCGCCTTTCTCCATTTCTGTCTCATATTCACCATTCTCACTACCAGACTGGGCTTCCATCTCTACGGCAGAGCCTGTTCCCCCCGACTCAAACTCAATTTCTGCGCTGAGGATCCATTTAGGGGTAATCTTATACTCTCCTTGTAAGATAAAACGTGGAATGGATATCTCGTTATGATTCTTTTTGGTGTTACCGGCACTATTACCGTAGAAACGGTTCAGACCGTAGTCCTTAAATGCGGCAAGCATCTCGCCATAACTACCGATGCGCCATTTCTCATAACCGTTATTGTTAGTTGCTTTTGCCTGAACGTTATCAACCTCATCAGTCCTGGGACTCAGAAGTTCTTCTGGTTCAGCCGCACTAACTGTGGATATTGCCAGTATAGCAAAAATCGCTATTATTAATCTTTTCATCATAGTGGTATGTCTCTTTTCTATTATTCGGTTGCAAAGGTAGATTATTTCACTAATTCCTACAATACCTAAAAATAATGAATTTATGAGAAAGTATTGCAAATATCGGGCAAAATCCGTACTTTTGCATCGTCAATATATATTAATAAGGTATATAGGTATGAAGAATTTGAAGATGTATGAGCCCGATGACAAGATGATTACGCTTATCAAGGACGACTATAATCTATTGCAGGCTTTAGGAAGTTTTGGTATCAATCTCGGATTTGGTGACAAGACCGTTCAGGAGACGTGTGAGATGAACCAAGTGGACACCTATACATTCCTTGCCGTAGTGAATTTCATTATTAACGGGTACTCTAATTTCAATGACGACGAGCAAATAGACGTGCGAACCCTGCTTCATTACCTGGATGCCAGCCATGCCTACTTTTTGGATTTCCAATTACCGTCAATCCGGAGACAACTTGCTGAGTCTTTCGATGAGAAAGACTCTTTGGGGCATCTGATCATGAAGTTCTATGACGGCTATGCCCGTGAGATACAGCGTCACATGAAGTATGAGGAGAAGACTCTCTTCCCTTATGTGACAGCCTTGTTGGAGGGTCGTACGATGAATGACTATAACGTGGAGACTTTCTCAAAGCACCATGAGTCGACGGATAAGGCATTGCGTGAGTTGAAGTTGATGATTATTAAATACCTGCCTTCCGATCCCCATAGCAATAATAAGTTGACGGCAACCCTTTATGATATCTATAATAACGAGGAGTGGCTGAAGTTGCATGCGGAAGTGGAGGATCAGATCTTCGTACCTGCCGTGCGTCGTCTGGAAGCACTGCAGAAGCAGAGTGACGTGACGAAGAATATCTCTTCTATGGTGTTCAAGAGCGGGCAGGATAATAGTGATGCTTTGTCTGACCGTGAGCGTGACGTAATAGTCGCCTTGGTGCAGGGAATGTCCAATAAGGAGATAGCAGATCATCTGTGTATCTCTACGAATACGGTCATCACCCACAGGAGGAATATCGCCCGTAAGTTACAGATTCACTCACCTGCGGGACTGACCATCTATGCGATTGTCAACGGACTTGTCGATATTTCCGCCGTTAAGTTGTAAGGTTACTAAATCTTATTGATATCTACGTATCCGTGCATCACCGCATATATAGTGAGTGCAGATACGCTTTTCATTCCCAACTTGTCCATGATATTCTTGCGATGGGTGATGACGGTTGCAAGTCCGATATTCAACTTGTCGGCTATCTCTTTGTTGATATATCCTTGGACGATGAGGGACATCACCTCAATCTCACGGTCGGTCAGTATCTTCTGTTGCAGTACTTTGGGTAACGGGGGCAGATTCTTCCCCCCTCCATGCGCATGCTGCTCCAACATCAATAGTTGGCGAATCAGTTGTGGCTCAGGTTGGTTGATACATAAACTATGGAACTCCGACAGTTGTGCAGTGTCTTCTAACTGTAAGGTGAGGACAATAGTTTTCCTGCGGTGCTCCTGAAAGAACTGTCGTTCTTGTAGCACGATGTTCATCGCTACGAAAAAGTGAACATACTTATCTGGGTGATTTGCCTCCAGTTCAGCGAAGGAGCCATAAGTGTCTACCGTCATGATTGGCATGACGTTCTGTAGAATTTGCTTGAGACCGAGTGCTGCCAATGTGTTCGTGTCAATAATAGCGACGAGCGGTCTTCCTTGTGGCATATGTTCCATAGAGTCTCGTTTATTTGTTCATGAAAGCGAGTTTGGGCGCTTGTTCCATAATCATCTGAGCCATGTCGCTGTTGTTCTCAGATTTGCCGTTGATAATGTCAAACATCCAGCGAATACCTTGTTTTCCTCCGTCTGCCTTCAGGATATGGACAATGCAGAGATTTTGCAAGCCGATATTTGAAGAGAGGATATCAATATCAGTGGAGCCCAATTGGAATAGCGCTAACTGATAGGCATCCTCATAGTTCTCATTGATCATGCGCTCAATGTCTCCCAATGTGTTCATCCCCAAAGCACGCAGGAGTGGGAGATAAGGCATGGGAGAGGCGGGATGTAATTCTGCTTGTGTGATTGCCGCAATCTGTTTGTTCAACTTGTCAAATGGCTGCATGTCAACATACGTACGGAATGTGTCACCGTCGAGGAGAACCTCTTCCAGTTTTCCGTCTTTCACCAGACTTTCGATGCGTCTGCGGTAATCACTAATATCGCTGCGGATACGGCTGAACTCGTTATCGGCTAACTCCAGCATACCTGCGAGACGACTTAGGTTGCGATGATACTCCACAGGCATCTCAATATCGCTCTTGTAGCCGATGTCATGTTGGATGGCTGACCATACATGCTGTAATGCTGTTCGCATCTGTAACTCGAAGGGAATCTCGTTCAGTTGAGGAATCTTCTCATCATAGTACAGTTGCTTAGGAAGTTTGCAGATGTAATGTAGAGAGTTATAGCCAAAACTGTCAAACTGGTGCATCTTCCGCTTGTCGATGGAGTTCGACCAGTCTATGTCAAACAACGTCTCTGCCATGGATGCGATGCGGTCGACATCTTCATTGTAGAACGTGATGATACGTGCCCCGAAGATGTCTGTGATGTCGTTAAGGATGCGGTATTTCGATCCTTTGCGCTCTAGTTTTCCTGTCAGGGAGTCTTCTGCTTTAATACGTGACTCCATAGCGTTCAGTTCAATACCTGCACGCTTGACCAACTCACTTAGTTTGCCCATCACCACCTGCTGAAGTTGCTGATATATCGGGAGCCTCTCCCGATAGTCTTCCAACAGCATTGTACAGTGCAGATCCAGTCCGTAGTCCTTCATCCTTATTTGATCTCGAAGAGGTTATAGAAACCTGTCATCATGAACACCTTCTTGATCTCATCATTGATTTTTTCGATGACAACCTTACCGCCTTTTGCCGCAGTCTCTTTGCGAAGTGTCAGGAATAGGCGCAGTCCAGAACTGCTGATGTAATCGAGTTGCTCGCAGTCCAGTGTGATCTCTTTATCGGCATGCTCCATCAGGGGCTGCATGTCTTTTGTTGCCTGTACAGCAGCAGGAGTGTCAAGTCTGCCAATTAACTGTGCGGTGTAACCACCGTTTTGTTCTTTAATCTCGATAGTCATAGTCTCTTATTGCTTTTGTATGTCAAATAGTGTGTTGAATCCTGTCATCTGGAAGACTTTCTGAATCTCTTCGTTGATATTCAGTATCGTCACCTTGCTACCAACAGCGGCGGCGTTCTTGCGGATGTTTAAAAGGATTCGCAAGCCAGAACTACTGATATATTCCAGATTCGTACAGTCGATGATAATGTCATGACCTGTACAGTCATTAAGAGGAGACAAGTCCTTTGTAGTCTGTTCGGCGGCGACCGTATCAAGTCGTCCTTCCAATGTGGCAATGTATTTGCCATTCTCTTCTCGGAATGTAGTTTTCATAAGCCTAAATATTTAATATTTAATCTTTAATGTTTTATATTTAATATAACGGATATACGATATTTACAATCAGTAGGTTGGCAGCCAAAAGGATAATATGCATCAACAGACCGATTTTCATGAAGTCGGTGAATTTGAAACCACCTGGACCATAAATAAGCATGTGGGTACTGGATCCGATAGGTGACGAGAAACTCGTCGTCACAGCAAGCATCAGGGAAACGACAAAAGGCATCGGGTTACAGTCCATATCTATCGCAGCCTGATAGGCGATAGGAAAGAATACGCCACTTGCTCCGACATCACTGACAAACTCACTGACCAAAGAGGCGAGGACACACAACACAATCATGATGACAAGAGGGTTGTGCCCGCAAATCTGTAACACTTGGCTCGCGACGACATTGGCAATACCTGTCTTGGTGATAGCGGTACTAAACACAACGGTGGCACCTAATATGAGCAAGAGATCCCATTCAATGTATTTCGTCACGTTCTGGGCACGACAGCATCTCAATGCTATCATAGCACCAGCGGCAAGCATCGTCGTAGCCATCAGTGGCATGATATGTAATGATGACAGAATGAACATTGTCACAAGGATTAAGGAAGAGTAGATGGTCTTCTTGCCTAACAGGGGTACGAAATGGGAGTCGAAGAACGTCAGGCTGCCTTTCGTCAGTTCGTCAATCTTGCGGTCGTCCTTGGGGGGGCATTCCAACAGCAGTGTGTCGCCTGCCTCCAGTTCCACCTCACGGGGTTGTATATTTACACGTTTTCCCTGACGTGCCACAGCCACCAGTACCAGGTCGGTGCGTCGCTCAAACTCATTGTCACTCATGTGGGAACCTATCAGGTCACTGCCAAAGCCGATATAGGCGGTACGCATCTTGCGGTTATTGTCAATCTCACTGATGCTATATACGTGATGGTCGGTTGCCACCAGGCCATGAGAGCGTTTCAGTTCAAGGATCTCGTTAATCTGTCCAGAGTATATCAGACGGTCACCGCCTAAGATAAACTCATCCTTAGGCACTGGTGCGATAATTTCTTTGTCAAAACGTACAATCTCGATCAGTGATCCGCCTCGTACGTTGCGCAGTCCTGCCTCATTGACCGTCATGCCGACAGCCTCGTTTTCTGTCGGCACTAACAATTCTACCGTGTAATCACTGGTCATCTCGAATGAGGTCTCTGGTGACTGACGGCGGGGAATCATGTTACGGAAAAGGAGGATAAGGGCACATCCTATAACCGTGATAAACAGTCCGGGGATGAATGGGGTAAAGAGTCCTAAGGCTGTACCTGTCTGGTCAGCATAGAGTCCGGAGATTACCAGATTAGATGAGTTGCCGATCAATGTACAGGTACCACCTAAGGTCGCGGCATAACTGAGGGGAACCAGTAGGCGTGAGGGCTCTGTGCCTAATTTCTTTGCCCATATTTTCACAACATCAATGAACAGGGCGACGACATTGACGGAGTTGAGAAGTGCTGCTAATGAGGCAATGGGTATGGTGAGTTTAATGATTGCCTGTTTGAAGTTTGTGGGATTGCCCAACAGGTGCTTCGTTAACCAATAAAGTACACCAGTCTGCATCAGACCAGCCATGACGACGAAGAATGCCGCATGTACCACTACAGGCTCACTGCCAAAGCCTGCCATTCCCTCCGACTCCGTCACGATACCTGTGACAAGTAATACCGTCATTGCTCCAAGGAAAGCCACTACCGCAGGGATACGTGTCTTAGCCATCACCACGAAGATACCAATCACCGTGGTGATGGTAATCCATGCCTGTAGGCTAAGTCCGAAGATGGCGATATGCTCCATGTCTATTCCTTTGTGGATTCTATTTTCTTGATAATCGTCAGGATGTTATGTCCGTCTATACGCTCGTAGTTGACGGAGTCCATAATCTGTCGCACGAGGAAGATGCCCAATCCGCCAATAGTACGCTCCTCCGCACTCAGCGTGGTGTCTGCGTCCTCTTTCTTCGTAGGGTCGAAAGCGATACCGCTGTCAGTGATGACGAATTTCAGATACTCATCTGTGTAGACGGCATCAATGGTCACCGTTCCCTCGCTGTCTGGATAGGCATACAGAACCACGTTTGTGACCGCTTCCTCTAAGGCAAGATTCAGACTGGCGATAAGTGCTATGTCGACTCCAGCCTCCTCGCAGACGGAATCGACAAACGCAGGAAGTTTGGTCAGTTCCTCAATTTCGTTCTTGATGGTTAATTGTCGTGTCTTTGCCTCCATAACGATTGCAAAGATACGAAAAATCGAGAGCAGAACAAAAAGAAATTATTCTTTTTTTGTGCCGAGATGGAGTATCTTCGGCATTTTGATGTCAAAGATACGAAAAAAGTGGCAATTCATAACGGAATTGCCACTTTTTTTGTCATTGTAATTCTATGATAGAAATCCCAGTAGTGCTCCTGCTGCCACGGCAGAGCCAATCACGCCTGCCACATTAGGTCCCATGGCGTGCATCAGCAGGAAGTTATGGCGGTCGTATTCCAGTCCGAGATTATTAGAGATGCGGGCTGCCATGGGTACAGCACTCACACCGGCATTACCAATCAGCGGGTTCAGTTTCTTGTCTTTCGGCAGGAAGAGGTTCATTACCTTGACGAATAGTACACCACTCATGGTGGCTATGATAAAGGCACCGGCACCAATGGCGAAAATGTAGATGGTGTTGATGGTCAGGAATTCTGATGCCTGTGTGGAGCAACCTACGGTCAGTCCTAACAGCATGACCACGATATCGTTCAATGCGGCACCCGCTGTCTTGGCAAGACGGGTCGTCTTGCCCGATTCCTTCAGCAAATTACCAAAGAAGAGCATACCCAGCAAGGGGAGACCAGAAGGTACGATGAAGGTGGTTAGCAGCAAACCTATAATCGGGAATAGAATGCGCTCGGTCTGTGATACCTGCCGAGCGGGCTTCATCTTGATGACACGTTCTTTCTTGGTGGTGAGCAAGCGCATCAATGGTGGCTGGATCAGGGGTACCAATGCCATATAACTATAGGCGCAGACGGCAATGGCTCCCATCAGATTAGGGGAGAGTTTGCTTGACAGGAAGATGGCGGTAGGACCGTCGGCTCCTCCGATGATGGCGATACCTGCTGCTTGATTAGGCTCAAAGCCCAAAGCAAGGGCGAACATATAGGCTCCGAAGATACCAAACTGTGCCGCAGCACCAATAAGCATCAGTTTCGGATTGGCAAGTAAGGCGGAGAAGTCTGTCATGGCACCAATGCCTAAGAATATCAGAGGAGGATACCATCCCTGACGCACTCCCTGATAGAAGATGTTCAGGACAGAATTGTCCTCATAGAGTCCGATTTCCAGACCGGCATCCGCACGGAAGGGGATGTTTCCAAGAATGATACCCAAGCCAATGGGTACCAGCAACAGTGGCTCAAAATCTTTTTTGATGGCAAGCCAGATAAAGAGCGCACCCACTGCTATCATAATGAGGTTTCCTGCCGTGGCATTGGCAAAGCCTGTATAGGTCAGGAACTCATTGAAGTTTTCGATGATAAATTGCCACATAATATTATGATGGTTTCGTTATTATCCAATAGTCAGCAAAACAGCACCTTCCATGACGGAATCGCCAGGATTGACGGAGACAGAGGTGATAGTACCAGCGTATTCAGCCTCGATATTATTCTGCATCTTCATAGCCTCTAACACAATGACGACATCACCGACGGCAACCGTATCGCCTACCTTGACATTGACACTGGTGATTGTGCCTGGCAATGGAGCCTTCTGGGCATTACCGGCACCAGTGGAGGCTGCAGACTGTGCGGGAGCGGATGGCTTGGCAGGAGCACTTGTGACTACGGGTTTGGGAGCCTCTACTTTTGGCTTTACGATAGAGGGATGCTTTGCCGCATTGATGGGCTGTTGCAGTTCTACCTCAAAAGGAATACCATTGACATTCACTTTAGCGATGTTGCCTTCTACTTCCTCAATCTCAACTTCGTAGTCAACACCTTGTACTTTATATTGATACTTATTCATAATTTATAATGCGTTTTTGGGGGTTGTTGGAATTTGTGGGGCTGTATGGGTCGTAGGCACGACAGGGTCATGGAAGTGAGTCATCTGGGAATATTCGTCATCCCATCCCGTGTCATGATGCTTGATCGTGATGATACCACTCTCCACATCATGAACATCGTCTTGATACTGCTTGAGTGCCATGCCGATGACAGCAAGATATACCTCCTTGTCAATACCTTTAGTCTTCAGTCCTTCCTGTAGGATGACCCCTGTCTTATGACCTACCTCCATGGTCTTCTCTACTGTCATAGTGATAGGCTTGATAGGTTGTTTGTTAATGACTTTCTTCGCAGCCTCCTGATGGCGCATGAACATGCCGAAGAGGGTGAAGAATATCCATAGCAGGGCAAGGCAGAGGAAGACGATACCCATCGCCATGATAGCCATTGCGAAACCATGCGGGTCCTCACGCTTGAACTTCTCGACCTTTGACTCGCTGACCGTCGTCATATTTTGAATGCCAACCGTCACACGGTCTCCAGATTTTACCTCCCAGTCTGCTGGGGTGCCGTTGTTGGCAATACGGGCAAACGACTGGTCTGCCTGTAATACAGGAACCGTCACGGAGTCAATAAGTTGTGTGGCATTGCCATTATACAAGGCAATCCATGTTGGTTTTGAAGGATCTACATTGACGGCAAGGTGTAGCGCACCCTTAGCGGGTTGACTGTTTAATTGGAACACGATGAGTTGGCGACCGCTCAAATTGGTACGAGCCTCCCCGTTGGGAATGATGCTCATACGCTTGACACGCTCAGGCACACTCATCGACTTGTCAAGTACGGAACGGTCAGTAGTCAGATACATGCCCCGAATATTATAGGTGGAATGTGAGATGTTAGCAATCTCCACCCAGGCATGTCGTGTTCCGTATTCGTCAATCAGGCTCGACCGGTTGTCTGTCAGTACCTCGTTGAGTTTGATGCTGGCATCCATCTGGGCATGCATCGGGAGGCAGATGACAGTGAGTAAGCCTAACAGGAATGCGATTTTTTTCATTTACTTTTGCGTATTATTATATTTAATTATAGTTTCTATAGTAACGATACTACCTGATAGCGCCAGTGCTTACCCGCAGAAGAACAGCACAACAATCTGCGCTGTGAAGATGCGTAGGAACATCGAGAGCGGATAAACCGTAGAGTATCCGAGTGCGGGAGCCTCCTTGGAGCATACACTGTTGGCGTAAGCAAGGGCAGGGGGATCGGTGTAAGTACCTGCTATCATACCCATAATGGTGAAGTAATTGAACTTGTACCGTATGCGGGCAATCGGTCCGACAATAAGGATAGGGATGACCGTGATGAGGAAACCAGTTAACACATACAGTAACCCGTCCCCCTGTACTACTGTCTCGAAGAAGTTGGCACCAGCCTTGATGCCCACACTGGCAAGGAAGAGCACCAGACCAATCTCACGCAGCATCATATTGGCGGAGGTCGTCGTGTAAGTCACAAGATGTATCTTATAGCCATAGCGTCCGATGAGGATAGCAATAATCAGCGGACCGCCAGCGATACCCAGTCGCATAGGAACGGGCATGCCTGGAATAGCAATAGGCAGGGAACCGAAGATAATACCTAAGATGACACCTACAAAGATAGTGGCGATATTAGGTGCGTTCAAACGGCGGATGGAGTTTCCCATCTTGTTGGCGACACGATCAACGGCGTCCTCAGGACCTACCACCATAATCTTATCACCCACCTGCAAGGGCAGGGAGGCAGTGGCGAAGAGGTCCATGCCATGACGGGTGACGCGGGTCACGTTGACACCATGGACACTTGAG
Source organism: Prevotella sp. (assembly GCA_017470055.1). Classification (GTDB taxonomy): domain Bacteria; phylum Bacteroidota; class Bacteroidia; order Bacteroidales; family Bacteroidaceae; genus Prevotella. The sequence continues at coordinate 52,168 of JAFUFD010000013.1, forward strand.
AAGTGCATGGAGGCAAGTGTCTTGCCATTGATACTGGGATCAGTGATGAGAATGCGCTTAGATACCAAGGGCTGGTCTGACTGCTCGAAATCGATATCAAGTTTCGGACCGATGAACGCCATGATGGCCTCCTGGTCAGCCTCAGCGCATACAATCAGCATCTGGTCGCCCAGATGGAAGATGGTATCACGGTTGGGAATGCACAACTCCCCTTGATGGACAAGGCGTGACACCACGAAGTCACGGTTCAGGAAATCATGCACCTGCAGCAATGTCTTACCTTCTAAGTATTTGTTGGTCACCTCCAAGTGCATCTTATAGGGCTTCTTGTTGGCGTTGGTCTCGTCCATAGCGGTCAACTCCTCCTCTTCCTTCTCTAACTTGACCTTGCATATATACCTTATTAATATAGTAGCACCGATGATACCTAATACGCCAAGAGGGTAGGCACAAGCATAAGCGGCCGCTATCTGTGGGGCGCCGTTAGGGAATACAGCCTGCAGAGCCTCATTGGCGGCACCGAGACCAGGGGTGTTGGTGACAGCGCCATATAACGTGCCGACCATCATAGGCAGGTTGATGACATTAGAGGTGTCAAAGAAGATAAAGTAACAGGCGAACATCACGAGGATATTCAGCAGAATGCCAATGGTGGCAAGGGCATTCAACTTAATACCCGCCTTACCGAAACTCTCGAAGAAACCAGGTCCCACCTGCATACCAATCATGAAGACAAAGAGGATCAGTCCGAAGTCCTGGATGAATGTCAGGATAGGAAGTGGGGCGGTAAAACCGATGTGACCTGCCACAATACCTGCGAACAGCACAAAAGTAACGCCCAAAGAGATTCCCCCAAACTTGATTTTCCCTAAATACACACCCACGGCAATGACCACAGCGTACAGCAATGCGATGTGCGCCACTGAGTCAGTTGTCGTAAACAAATCTTTTAACCATTGCAATGATTCCATAACATACTATGCTTTTCGGGATGCAAAGGTACAAAGAAATTGCGCAATACAAGCAATTTTGTGCAACTATTTTTTCGGAAATATCTTCTTTTTAATTCTTTCACACTTCCAAGGCGGTTGTCGCGTATTTGCTTAATAGCCTAAGTCCTCCCCAACCAGTACCACGACATGACGACCTTTGTTCCTGCTGTTTCTTAGGAAATGGACGTAACTGCACACACACTCTGGCGAGTTGCAGTTATGGCATATGCCGTCAATCTGGCAGGGTGTCTTGATGTCGAAACGTTGGGCATTGATGGGTGATGCCGTACCCCGGGCTCTTGCCAAGGCTCCCTCCACCGTCTGGGCTACCTTGTTTAGTCCGATGATGAAGATGACCTTCTTAGGACCCCATGTGATGGCGGCGACACGATTACCATTACCGTCGACATTCACGATAATACCATCCTCGGATATAGCATTGGCACTTGTCAGATAGACATCGGCGGTAAAGGCACGAAGGTATATCTGCTCTATTTCCGCCCGGTCATCGGTCAAGTCCCTGTCAAGGACTTCCAAGGTTCCCCTCTTCCTCAACACATCAGGAATACCCAAATCCCTGACTGTCATGGAACCACCCCATGTAACGGTGTTGCCATCAGTAATGAGTTCTGATACTTTCTTCACGGCCTCTTCTCCTGTCGGACAATAGAAGGCTTCCATATTACGGCGGTTCAGATTCTTGATCATCCGCTCCGCCAACTTCTGGTTTCTTTCTTCTTGTGGTGCCATACCTTAATGATGATTAATGACCCTGCAAAGTTACGAAAAGTAGAGAGCAGAACAAAAGATTTTAATCATTTTTATGCCAATACGGAGTATCTTTTTCCGCAAAATGATTATCTTTGTAGCAATATTCTATTTTTCATCTAAACGGCGGATTATGAGAAAGATGATCTTATCAGCAATGGCTATTTCCAAAATAGCGGTGTCAATGTGATGGCATTCAGCGACTTCTATCCTGAAGGACACCAAGGCGGTGTCTGCGTCATCATGAATGGGCAACGCATCGCCACCAATATACCTGCCGCAAAGGAAAAACAAGCGCTCACGCCAATTCGTGGCAGCAAACGGAGTATGTCCTCGGCGGTGGCTCGTCACATTATATGTTCCTCGTTCTGGCAGCCCGAAGTCCACATTAGCAAGTCTGCTATTTCGTCTATGATATTGTCGGCACCCGCCTCTTCAAGTTCTTTCCTCGTCCCGTTGCCATAGGTCACACCACAGGTCTTACAACCTGCCCGTGAGCCCATTAGGATATCGACGTTCATGTCGCCCACCACAAGTGTCTGCGATGCTTCGATATTTACTGCACGGAGTGTCTGTAGCACGGGCTCGGGGTCCGGCTTTGCCTTTCTCACATCGTCAGCACCTATCAGATAGGAAATATAGTCGGCAATATGAAGGTCATGGATAAGTTCCTCAAGAGATTTATGTGACCGTGATGAGGCGATGGTGAGTGTGTACCCCCGTTCTTTCAGTGCGGCAAGTGTCTCAACGACTCCCGGGAAAGCCTGTGGTCTGATGGTTTGAACATTCTCACTGAAGATTCTTCTGTAGGTATCCGCACAGTGTTGGATGTCATCATCCGACAAGTCTGGGAACATCGTCTGGAAGCAGCCCACCAAAGGTATTCCGATGGTAGCGGCACATTCCTCGTCGCTACGCTTGGGCAGTTGCAGTTCCGCTATCGTCATCTGCATCGTCGTCACAATCGTTCGTCGGGTATCACCTAGTGTTCCGTCGAAATCAAAAATAATGAGTTTAGTCATTGCCTTTGTTTTATCCAAGTTACTGATATATTAAGATGTCCTGTAATACAATGCCAGGGTCTAGCAGATAGATTTTCAGAAGTTGCCGCCCTGAGAGTGAGGCAGGAATCTGAATACTGCGGGAGGCATACCCTCTCAACACATTCCAACGCCATTCGGCGGTGAAGTCATTGGCGTGAATGGAAAAGACCTGAGGAGTAGCGTCGCCTAACTGAACTGCGTAGCGTGCGTCACGCTCATGATAGACATGGAGTGTCGGCAAGGTACGAATCTCAATAACCCTATCTTCTGGTTGTAAGTCGAGCGGATATTCCACATAAGGGGCTGAGACCATATCAGACAATTGATAGGAGGGGGTATCAAAGGGCTGCACAAGGACACCATCAGTGAATCCCAGTCCCTCTATCTTAGTGATTTGCCCTACGGCTGGTTCCTGACCGTTGTAGGACCTCTGGAAATCACCAGCGACAATACGCTGGCGGGGCTCCGAGGCAAACGGAGGATACAATCCGAGAAAGATACGGTCTATCCGTGCGTCAGGCTTCAGTTCTGAAATAGAAAGATGGTTTATGCCTTTCTTCAAATGCAATATGCCAACCTGACTCCACATCGGACCCACATAAGGTGCATGCCAAACATTATTGATGGGTGTGGCTGAGGCATCGAAAGACTTGTTGTCTGTCGTGACACGACAGAACACGTTGTCTTCTGGTGCCTTAGAGAAGTTGCGGATGGGCGTTAACGCCTCTATCCAAAGGGGAATCTCCGTATCTACATCACTCTCAATGACCGCACCCTCACAACTGGTGGCATCGGCGACGGCGAGGAACCTCGATGGCGGCATCGACTTGACTGCGTCCAATATCTGTTGTGTGGCAACAGGTGGGTCTATCTTGTCGGAACGGAACCAATGGTAGGGTTGCCAGTTGAAAAACTCGCGCCACTTGCCCTGTTGGATCTCTTCGTTGTAGTGGCGTGTCCATTCGTTGAGTTGTCGGAACATCTGTTGTACACGGTTGGCGTCTGCCATAGCCCCGATACTGTCGAGACGTGTCGTCCTGACCATACTGCGGCGAGCCAACAACTGATATTCATTGAGCATCGCCGCCCCACGAATTGGATAACTGACCAGTTCGAAGTAAGCATCCTGCAAGTCGGCTGGTATGCGACTGGCAAGTTGCGCAGCCTCCGTCTCAAGACTTCTGGACTCTCGAACTCTTTCTGCCACCTGTTGTTCTGTATATTCAATGAACCAGACATGGGCATCCTTGCCACCAGCCTGTAACCGATAATACCGTGTCATCAGGTCAGCAATGTCCCGTGCCACCGCTGGACTGAATGTCTTTTCTGCCCAGTATCTGATATAGTTGTGCGCCTCAGAAGGTTTCCAACGGTCGATGTTCCAGGCAAGGTCCATTACGAAGGAGATCTCCTTCTCAGCAGGTTTGACGTCGCCCACATTGAACACCCATATCTTCCGTGCCCCAAAGGTATATGCCTTCGTAAGTTCCGTGGAAAGAAAAGGGGGTGATAGTGGACTGAGCCATATCCAACTGGCGGGGTCCCCATGATACGACAGGTGATAGTAGATGCCTGCCCCTCCCTTACGCTGCATCTCTATGGGATTGCAGAGGTTGCGGCAGTAGCCATGCTTGTCGTCACTCCAGAGCAGGGTGACATCCTCGGGTACTTGCAGCCCGTTATGATAGGCGTCAAGCACCTCCTCATAGGTACAAAGCACTTGCGGAATCTCCTCCAACGGTTTGTTGATGTTACGACGCAGCATGTCACGCTGGTCATTGATTGCCTGTTGCATAAGGGCGACACGCTCCGCTGTGGTATTGGCTCCCTCCATCGGGTAGTCATGGATGCCACGAAGTCCTAAGGTGTACGTGTTTTCATACTTACCATTGGTTTTGACACGAGTCTCCCAGTAATCATGCATCGTTTGGCGATTCGTGATATAGTTGAAGTCGCCAAGCCCTTTCTCGCCTCTCGCCTTTGCCTGCGCATTCACCGCCTTCCACTCACCCTCGTTATTGCGTAGCATCTGCTCACAATGCGAGGAGCCCATGACGATGGCATAGTCATCGGCAAGGCGCGCATTCTCAGGATCGGCATTGAAAGCCTGAGTGCCAGGATGCATCGCAGGCCATAGATAATTAGCCTTCAGGCGCAGCAACAACTCGAAGACTCGCTGATAGACCTTGGGACCTACCTTGCCACTCTCTTTGTCAAACGTCTGCTCGACCCACCTTGCCCAACCTCCGAATCGCTCATCATTGATGAAGATGCCACGGTACTGCACGGAGGGCTCTCCCTGACGGAATCTCCCAGGCTCAACATAAAGTCCAGACTTATGCGCTGGTGTCACATCCGCCCACCAGTACCAAGGTGATACCCCAATCGCTTCACTGAGTGATGTCAGTCCGAAGGCTGTTCCTCGGCGGTCGCTCCCTACGACGACCAAAAGGGGCGTATGATATTGGGGATGCTGCACTGTCGTGATGATAAAGGATTCCCATTTCCCTTTGATGTCGCTGATATTGAGCATCCCTTTTTCCACCAACCAGTCTATCAGACAACTATGTCCTATTGTTCCTGCCACGACAGCGGCATGACGTGGCAGTGCATGATGACTGGATACCTTCCTTGTCTCTGGCAGTTGCCCTGTCACCCTCTCCACGTCATCAGCAAGCATCCTCGCAGTGATATTCACCACAGCGTGGTCTCCTGCATCCGTATAGACAGGGGCAGTCTTGAGATTGCTCACCAGCGGGAAATAGCCGTTCGCCACTATTTCTGTAATATTGGGCAGACTTTGTGCGACAGCAGGTGTAAACACCAATGCGGCAAGGATTCCAATAACGGCTATTCTCTTCATCACAGTCATCATTTCTTATTATTAGGATTTTATAGGGTAGACTCGATAAATGCGGCAAGGGCATCATGGTCCGCCTGATTGGGATGTCCTGCTTGAATGGGTCCCATCGAGCCACGACAAGTGAATTGTCGCTCGTCGACCTTGATACCCTGCCTCTCGAACAGTTCCTTGATTTTCGGATAGTTGCTCTCGATGATGGCCGCCGACGAGAAGCAGATGACGCGACCAACCTTGTCGGGGGATAGTGTCTTAATAAACTTCTTCACGCGCCAGTCTACCACGGTGGCATAGACGGCAGAGCCGAAATAAAGGACATCGACATACTCCTTGATGGGTTGCTCAATGGTCTCAGCGGGCACACCTACCTTCTCAGAGACGATAGCGGCCATCTTACGGGTGTGACCGAACTTGCTGTAATAACGAATTGCTTTTGTCATATTTAATTTTGTGTTAATTGGTTTGTTCTATTATTTGTTCTATCTCCTCCCGATGCTCAAAGAGCGTGCAACCGCCAGTATGTTCCCAGCCCAGTGCTTTCGCCGCACGTATCTTACGGAACAGGGGCGATTGGAGTGCTCCTCGCAACCCTAACTCCACCACATTGCTGTCGCTGAAAGGGGAGAAGGGACAAGGCTCTGCTGAGCCATCGGGACCGATGTGGAAGAAGCCACGCCCTGAGGCAAGACAACCGCCCAAGGCTTTCTCGTCGCCAGGGAAGGAGAGGAAGATGATGTCTCCATACTCCTCACGCCGTTGCTCTAAGAGTCGCTCCATCTCTGCAATGTGCTCATCGGTGAACGCAAGATGCTCCGTACCTTCTTCCGTCGGCACATATTCGATGAAGAATACAATCTTGCAACCGTAAGAGCGCAACTGGTCGATGAACGCTGAGGAGGTCACCATGCGGTAGTTCTCCGTCGTGACGGTGATGCTGGTGCCGAAAAAGAGGTCTTCCTGCTTCAGCAGTTCCATCGACTGCATGGCTCGCCTAAACACACCCTGTCCACGCCGCTCGTCAGTTCCCACCGCCGTACCCTCAATACTGATGATGGGCACCATGTTCAGGTGTTGGCGCAGAAATTCCAGATAGGCAGGACCTATCAGTGTGCCATTAGTGAAGATGGGGAAGATCATATCCTTTACCTCAGCCACAGCATCGAGGATATCCTTTCGCATCATCGGCTCGCCACCAGCCAAGAGCGAGAAATTAATACCCATGTCCGCTGCCTCGGTGAATATCTGTCTCCATTGCTCAGGCGACAGCGTTGCCTTACGCTCTGCCTCTGCGTCTTCTGCGATGCCGTTACTACGGGCATAACAGCCTTTGCAGTGCAGGTTACAGGTTGTGGAGATACTACTAATAAGGAATGGAGGTATATCTATATCCTCCTGTTCCTTCACCTTCCTGCGTCGTTTCTCCGACTTAGCGAACAACTGTTGCATGCGGAATGCGAACTTTGCCTCACGGGGATTCGACAGCACGTTTTTGTAAGCCTTTGCCATGATGCGGCTGATGCTGCCACTCATGTAGGCTGCTAAGTCTATTTGTTTTTGTTGTTCTGTATCCACTATATTTACTTTTTGCTTTTCTACTTTCACTTACCCCATCACCACATCAAGCACCATCATCAGTACAAAGCCTATGGCAAAACCGATGGTGCTAAGGTTGGAGTGTTTGCCCTCTGAGGCTTCGGGAATGAGTTCTTCTACTACGACATAAAACATGGCACCTGCGGCAAAGGCAAGCAGATACGGCAAGGCTGGTGTCATGAGCGAGGCGAGCAATATCACGGCAAGTCCACCGATAGGCTCCACGACACCACTCAGGCTGCCAATGGCAAACGAACGCCATTTCGAGTTACCTGCCGCCCGCATGGGCATGGAGATAATCGCCCCCTCTGGCACGTTCTGGATAGCAATACCAATAGATACGGCAAGAGCACTGGCAAGCGACAGGCCTGCCGCACCATTCTCCGCACCAGCGAACACCACACCGACAGCCATACCCTCAGGCAGGTTGTGGATGGTAACGGCTAACGCCAGCATCGCCGTGCGGGACAAATGAGAGCGAGGACCTTCTGGTGTATCAGTACCGATATGCAAGTGTGGGGTCAATTCATCAATCAAAAGCAGAAATCCTATACCCAATAGGAAACCCAGCGCAGCAGGGAATACTGACCATGTCCCTTTTGATTCCTCCATTTCCATGGCAGGGATAAGCAGCGACCATACAGAGGCTGCCACCATCACGCCAGAGGCAAAACCGAGTAGTGACTTTTGGACTCGGGGCGACATCTCGTCCTTCATCAGAAAGACGAATGCCGCCCCGAGCATGGTTCCCAGCAAGGGGATAAGTAGTCCGATTGCTAATGCCATTATGCCTTATTAAACTTCTCTTTGGATTGTTTGCAACGTGGACAACGCCAGTCGTCGGGCAAGTCTTCAAAGGCCACGCCGTCATGCTCTGCGGGGTCATAGACATAGCCGCAGATAGAACAAACGTACTTACCCGAAGCCTCAGCCTTGGAGAAATCCACCTCCGCAAGGACGGTGGGCACGGGGTTGTCGAGATCTATCACACGCTTCGCCTCTAAGTTCTCATAGCCTTGAGGAGTGTGGGTGCCCATATAAACGGTAGGATTGTTACGGACGAACTGACGTACCCGATCCAAAGTCTCACGGGCTGCGGGCAGGTCGTCATAGACCACCGACAGTTTGTTCTCATACAGTGCCTCGTCCACATAGGTGATATCTGCCTCGAACATATAGTATAGCCCGTCGCTCTCGGCTATCACCAGACTATTTCCATTCGTATGTCCCTTTGCCTTGATAAACCATACACCATCGCATATCTTCTGTGTCTCGGGGAAGTTATGATAGGGACCGTCCGTATAGGTTACAGGCACCAGGTTGGGCAAGCCCTTCAGTTCCTCAGCCTGCGTCTCGTCGGCTCCTACATAAATCTTCGCATTGGGGAACGAGCGGAGTTCACCAGAATGGTCACCGTGCCGATGGGTGAGCAGAATCTTCGTCACTTGCTCGGGCTTATAGCCCAGGGCGGCGAAAGCATCCATATAGTTGCAGATGTTCTTGCCAGTATAAGCCATCGCTTTCTCGTCGATTACTTCTTCGGGAAAGCCTGCGGGCAGGCCAGTGTCCACCAGAATGACTTCGCTGCCCGTGTCAATCAGATAGTTTTGAAGACTGCCACGATAGCGGATGTTATGGTCAAACTTATCGGCTCCCTCCTCGCCACCAAAGGCAAAAGGTTGGGTGTAGAATCCGTCGCGCCTGAATTTTACTGCTTTGATAATCATGGTTGTTTACTTTGCAGGTTCCCACTTGCAACGGACGGGCGATACAATCGCTCCCTCTTTCTTCAACTCGGCGAAAGCCTTATCGACTTCCTTACGGTCGGCACCCAGTGCCTTCGTCACTTCACCAGCCGAGACGGGCTTGCCAGCCTCGCGCATAGCCTGTAATACTTGCTCTTTCATATTGTATAGTCGTTGGTTGGTTACATCATCGCTGTGAGGAAATTCTCGTAGCCCAGTTTCTCGATATAGTTGAGGTACTGAGCCTCCCAAGCCATGTGGTCCTTCTCGCCGTCGATCCACTTTTCAATGAGTTTCTTCGTGGGATAGTCATCGTTGAAGGCCTCGGCCAGTTCGCTCAGAATCCTGACAGCGTCGGGCTGATAGTCCGACTCAATCTGCTGCTTCGGGTCGTCATAGAAGGGGAACTCCACGGTCTTCATAGCCTCCTGCAAGTCAGCAGGCTTGCAGCCGAGTTCTACCAAGCGGTTCAGCACTTCCTCTGCCTCGTCCCACTCTTCCTCAGCCTCTTCCTTCCACTTGTCGGCCAGTTTGTTCCAGCCTTGCAGACGGCAGTAGGCCGAGAAGGCAAAATGTTGCTTACTGTTTCCAAACCACACAGCGCCGAGTTCGGCAAACTGCTTCAATGCTTCTTCCTTTGTCATAATATACTTATATTTTTGCGTTGTTAATAAATGAATGTGGGTGCAAAGTTACGAATTATCCTGTATACTGTCTCTGTCTGAAGCGAACAAAAATTCTACCCAAACAAACTTTTTCGCTTATCCTTTTGGTTTTTCACATTATTTATATTACCTTCGCCATCGATATGTATAAGTTGAGGGATTTCCTAACATCGGTACTTGGTATGTCATACGATGATGTGGCATATGACGAATTATATTGTTCTGAGAGCAACACCCGCCTGACGTTTCTTACCAATCTGATGCAAGAGGCGTTGGCTGGCTATTCCTATACATTGGTGCATGAAGGTTGGTTAGAACTGCTTTACAATAATCGTATGCTGACGCTCCAAAAAGGTGACTTGATGATCTACTCCCCTGGAGTGCAGATTAAGATTGTCAATGGTTCAAGGAATTACTGCTCTATCTGCCTAATGATCGATGAGCAGGCGGCACTCGAAATCCCCAGTGTGCGCAATGTGGTTCACACAGCCTATCAACCGATAGCGGAACTCGGACGCCCTGTTATCCATCTTGATGAGCAGCAAGCAGCCCACTTCTGGCAGCACATGCATGAGATCATCCGCTATCAGCAGTCCAGTCACCGCTATCTGCGGGAGTCACTGCGTACACTGTTCACGCAGTTTGTCCTTGACCTGATGGATGCGATGGAGCAGAACATCGGTCCTGGACAGGTCAGCGAGCGCACCACAGAGCGGTTTGTTGCCTTCATGCGCCTGCTTACCACACACTTTATTGAACACCACGATATCGGTTTCTATGCTGAGAAACTCCATATCACTACCATCCATCTCTCCCGCATTGTCCGCCAGATGACGGGGCGCACTGTTATTGACTATATCAACCAGATGCTGTTGATGGAGGCTTCATGGCTGCTGCAAACTACCGACCTTAGTATAGCCGCTATCGCTGAAAGCCTCCACTTCTCCGACCAATCGAGTTTCGGACGATTCTTTACACGGATGAGAGGTATTAGCCCAAAGGCATACAGGATGGAGAAATAGTAATACCTTTAACAGCATACGTCCTATCAAGTAGCCCACGATATTTGCTTTATCTGATAAAGTGCATTGGTTGCCACTCCTCACGCTCAGGATAATCGGGGTTGCCGTCTGCATGAATCTTCCTCAGCATCCAGGCCATGTTGCTTGCCATTGTCCTCATAGTCTGCATGCCCTCTGTGTCAAGAGCCGCCTGACCTTCCTCACGACCATAGACGATGTTCCAATATTGAGAGGTAACCACTGGCATATTCATCATCTGGAAGGGCATATTCATCGTCTGAAGCGCTGCTGTGGCACCACCACGGCGACATACGCAGACGGCGGCTGCGGGTTTGTTCACGGCTTTTTCCCCTGCAGAGAAAAACATACGTTGAATCAGAGAAAGCACGGAACCGTTGGGCTGACCGTAATAGACGGGGGAGCCTACGATAAGCGCATCTGCCGTGTCAAGTTTCTCGGAGATGCGGTTACAGATGTCATCGTCGAACACACAGCGTCCTAATTGTTTGATCTTGCATTGCCCACAGGCGATACAACCACGGACAGGTTTCACACCTATCTGTACTATCTCAGTCTCGATTCCCTGCTGCTCCAGTGTCTTTGCCGCCTCGCTCAGTGCAAGGAATGTGTTACCCTTCTTACGGGGGCTACCGTTAATCAATAAGACTTTCATCATTCTGTATTTGTTTTTAATAATGATAGTGCAAATATACGAAAAATCTCCCATATACAGCGTAGATGGGAGATTATTTTTTGAATTCTTTATTATCTCATAAATGCTACAGACAGGAAAAGGGGAATTTATGCCATTATCTCGCAGAATTTGTGTACCTTTGCATACAAAATGGATAAGGCATTATCATCTGACAGGCAAAGAGACTATCGAATTAGTAAGAAAAGTATATGAGACCACTTTCAGCAAGAACAGCAGGGTTCACGGATTCCATTATCCGACGGATGACCCGCATATCAAATAAGTATGGAGCCATCAATCTCTCACAGGGATTCCCTGACTTCGACCCTCCAAAGGAGATAACAGACCGATTGGCAGAGATTGCGCCAAGTGGTCCGCACCAGTATGCCGTCACTTGGGGGGCGCAGAACTTCCGTGAGGCATTGGCTAAGAAACAGAGCCACTTCACAGGACTGCCCATCGACCCGGACAAGAACATCGTCGTGACCTGTGGCTCAACCGAGGCGATGATGGCAGCCATGATGACGGTGGTGAATCCAGGCGATAAAGTTGCCATCTTCTCGCCGTTTTACGAGAACTATACGGCTGACACCATCCTCACGGGTGCTGAGCCAGTGTATATTCCGCTTATCCCACCGACCTTTGGATTCGATGCCAACCTGCTTGAGGATGCGTTCAAGGGTGGAGCAAAAGCATTGGTGTTGTGTAATCCGTCCAACCCTTGTGGTAAGGTTTTTACCCTCGAAGAACTCCAGACGATAGCAGATATTATAATAAGGTACGATGGCTATGTGATAACTGATGAAGTGTATGAGCATATCGTCTATGCGCCTCATAAGCACGTCTATATATCAACATTGCCAGGCATGTGGGAGCGCACGATTTCGTGCAGTTCACTCTCCAAGACCTACAGTATCACTGGTTGGCGATTGGGTTATGTCATTGCCCCGGAACGTATCATCGACCGTGTGAAGAAGGTGCATGATTTCCTGACCGTTGGCGCTGCGGCCCCGTTGATGGAGGCTGCCACTGTCGGACTCTGTTTCCCTGATAGTTATTACGATGGACTACAGGCGCATTATACCCACATGAAGCAACTTTTCTGTGGTGGCCTGCGGCAATTCGGACTTGATTTCACCGAGCCGCAAGGAGCCTATTATGTGATGCTTGATGTCTCGAAGTACGACGTGAAGGATGACCTGCGTTTCTGCGAGTGGCTGGCTGAGCATGTCGGGGTAGGTGCTGTCCCTGGCAGTTGCTTCTTCAAAGAAAGGCCACAGGTAGGCGCATCAGCGGGAATGGATGTCCACAACCTTATTCGTTTCCATTTTGCCAAGCGAGACGAGACCCTGAATGCCGCCCTTGACCGACTTTCTGAACTTAATAGTAAGGCGAAAGGCTACAGATAGCACAAATTACTATGACGACAGCGTTCAGCACACGCTGGGACTGCCCACCGTCAAATACTGCGCCCAGGAACTCTTTCTGTCCCCCAACTACTTCGGGATGACACCCACCGAGTTTCTTCATAAGTAAGGGAACTTTTGAATAAAAACGTATATCTTTGACAGCCTTAATACGTTAGTATTTAAGGACTCTCTTGAGTTTGAAAGCATTGGTTCCAGCAGGGATGAACGAAGGCTCGTTCTCACCCCATACAGCCAACAAAGGGGACCGATTGTCACGTAGGTATTTCTGGAACTCAGGATAGAGGACCACATTCAAGCGGGTAGTCAAGGATCTCGTCGCGTGGCTTCGAGGCGAGGTAAACGTCTTGTCCATTTTCGTAATTTTTGCCACACTGCGATAGGATATGACAGAAATTGGGGGATTATTGAGTAAAAGGATTATAAAAACAAGTTTTTTGCAATTTTTCTTGCTATTTAAAATAAAATGTGTACTTTTGCAAACGGAATCGGGGAGAAATCCGATTTCAATGATGCATTAGCTTATTATTTCGCACTTTACCAAAGACGCCTAGGAAACCTCTTCTGGAATAGTTCGATTTAAGAAGCAGAGGGAAGACCAGAATGTGGCATTCTCAATCTGACGAAGAAGCTATGCCTCCATGCTATATGGCGTGGTCGCATTCTTATATGTCAGATGGGGGTTCCAATTTTCCTAGGCGCGCCCCTCAGGTAAAGTGCATAAGGATGGCCACGCCATTCTTTGTATCTATACTATTGCATTTTTATTAAGTTATTAATATTTACTAAAAGTTATTCGTATGAAAACAAGAAAATTATTATTGCTTGTCATTATGATGACGGCATGTTCTTTCACTGCTAATGCACAATTATTTGGTGGTCAGAGAATGAGTGAGAACTACAAATCAAAACTATGGGTTGATGCTGGTTTCGGTACCTGTACTGGTGATATTGGTGAAGGAGGAGGATGCGAAATAGCGTTGCGTTACACACACATGTTTTCAGAGAATGTTGGTTGGGATGTTTTAAAAATAGGAGCATCTACTGCAACTGATTATTTTACGGAGATGCTTGACCTCCAGGCAAAAACAGGTGTGCGTATTATAAGTCCAGTCATTTTTGGTAGAAGCACTCTATTTGCAAATGGAGCATTGGGATATGGCTTTTATACCGATGGGGAGCAAAGCAATTTTGGTTGGGAAGCAGGTGCTGGTCTGAACATCAGTCCTCGATTCGCTGTAGGAGTAGTTTATAGCAGCAATATGTATTCTGTGCATGGATATCATTCCAATAATGGACTTATCAGTTTACGTGTTAGCATAGGTTTATAAAACAAAGAAGAACAGATGAAAAAATATTATTCAGTTATTGTTGCATTAATGATTGTGGCAACAACAAGTGTAAGTCTCATTTCCTGCGGAGATGACGATGATGATAACGAGGTACTATCGAACTCTTTAGTAGGCAAATGGGGACTTACCCATAAGTACTCTAAATGGGGAACAAGAGCAAGCGAATCTGGCGAAAGAAGAGCAGGCGAATCTGGCGAAAGTGATCGTGATGTCGAAAAATACGGTTCTGGGTATAATGAACTCTATTTTTCTACTGATGGTACATGCGAATACATAGAGTATGATTGGCGTGGTAATATAGACGAACATAACACAGGAACGTACACCCTGTCAGGAACAAAACTGCAAATATCATATGCAATGTCTGTTTTGAATATACAGAAATTGACGAAGGACTCACTTATTGTAGAATATGGAACAACTGACTACTACGAGAGGCTTTCTTATGCGAGGATAGAATAAACCGCTTTTACGATGAATTCTTGACAAAAGGGCTCTGATATTTCTCGTGAAATCCACCAACTCCTATTTTGGTCTCAAATACGCAATTCTCAGAGGGTTATTGTAATCCATTGATAATGAGATAGTTTTGGGCTTTAATGGCTTTTTGGACTCTAAAAATACCCCTAAAAAGGGGCAAAATAGTAGGTAATTCACGATTTTTTGCAGCCTTCTGACGGAAAAAGGCAGGCTCCTCACGACCGTGAGTAGGCTCCTCACGGTCGTGAGGAGCCTACTATCGTCCCTCGAAGGTATGTCCTTCCTCGTTTTTAGCCCCCAAATGTCCCGTTTTTAGCCTCCTCAATTTCTAGAAGTGCCAAAAATCCATACACGTTTTTCGACCAAATTCCTTGACATTAATGATTATTGTTCATCCATCGGATAGCGCACGCCCCATCTCTGGCGGAGGCTGTCCATGAGTCGCATGATATAGAGGGTCTCCTCATGAGGCATCTCGCAAGGTTCCAACAAACCGTCAATGAGTGCCTGGCGACAGGCAAGGAACTGGTACTCATAGCCAGTGATCTGCTGAGGTACATGGATTGTCTCCATGTATGTGCGATTGGGACCGTTTACGGTTATCTTCTGGGGATTGTTGATGTTGTCGATGATAAGATTACCCTCTGTGCCGGCAATGACACCGATATTGTCTCCCACACAGGTCGCGCTCGACTGCAGGTTACACAGCACACCATCCTCGAGAATCAGTGTGATGGCGTTTGTCAGGTCCATACCCGTCTTGCTTTTCACGCACTGTCCTTCTATATCAATAATATTCGCAGGAAAGAACATGCGTGCGAAATTGAGGGCATAGACACCAAGGTCGAGTAGGGCACCCCCACAGAGGTCAGGGCGCATAATCCGTGGCTTCTCGCCCATCGAGTAGCCCAGCGTAGCAGTCACGAGACGTGGCGTACCGATACGTCCGCTGTTGATGAGGTCGCGTACAGTTTTTACCACAGGCTGATAGCGTGTCCAGATGGCTTCAGCAAGAAACACCCGCCGCTCATGAGCCAGTTCTACGATCTCGGCAGCCTGCTTATGGTTTGCCATGAAAGCCTTCTCCACCAGACAGGGCTTACCTGCTGACAGAGCCGCCCGTGTCACATCGAAGTGGTGAGAGTGAGGTGTTGCCACATACACCAAATCAACATCCGCATCGGCTATCAACTCACTATAGGAGCCGTATGCCTTCGAGATGTTCCATTGCTTGGCAAAGGTCTCTGCCTTCTCCAGTGACCGTGAGCCTATGGCATAAGCCTCACATTCCTTGAGCCCGTTTAAGGTGATAGCAGCCTTCTCCGCTATCCATCCCGCACCGATGATGCCGACTCGTAAAACTCCATTTCCTTTCATAGCCATATTGATATTTTATATTGATGTTTTTAAAGTATTATAGAATTGATTTTGCAAATATACGAATAATCTTCCATAAGTCACCATGACGTGATGTTAATCGTAGTTAAAGTTATTTTCTCAGACGAATCATGTATCAACTAATGGCATCCTTATTTTTAGGTATTTGTCATTTTTTATGCACTTTCGTAAAGTGTTTATATAATTTTTTTGTAATTTTGCATCACTTTTTTAATTATTAGGGCAAAATAGTAGCATTATGTATAGTCTAATTTCCAAGCGTCTAATACTTGTTTGCTGGAGTTTGTTTGTCTCAACTCTCGTTTTTGCGCAAGATATAATTACGGGTGTCGTATCAGACGAGGATAACAATCCGCTTCCTGGTGTCACCGTACGGCTTGTCAAGGCAAAAACAGGAACGGTCACAGACCAGCAAGGGCATTTTGTCTTAAAAGGGAATTGGGGAAAGGACGAGAAGATTGAGTTCTCGTTTATTGGCTTTGCCACACGTACATATAAACTTCACGGACAGACAAAGTTTAACGTGACACTGAAAGAGAGCGCCACCGATATAGAGGAAGTCGTCATCACCGCAAAGACCAATATCAACGCTATCGATTTGCGTGGCAAGGCAGGAGTGGTGGAGAACGTGGACATGAAGCGGGTAGAGTCAAAGCCGATGATAGACTTTGCCCTTTCCTTACAAGGGCAAGTCCCTGGACTCGTCGTGGTCAATACGGGCGAACTCGGTGCCAAGCCGCAAATCCGTATTCGAGGCAACTCGTCACTTCGAAAGGGCAACTCCACCAATGAGCCCCTATATGTATTGGACGGTCAGGTTATTAACTCAGATGTCTTTTATAACCTGAACCCGACAGATATCAAGAGTATCAAAGTCCTGAAAAACGCTGCGGCATGCGCTCTTTACGGTGTGAAGGCTGCCAATGGCGTGTTGGAAATCGCCTCCCAGCGTGGCTATCAGGGAAAACCGACTATCTCGTATTCCACCAATATCGGTGTCACTACCCGTGGGCGCAGGGGCATTAAGATGATGGACTCCTCGGAGAAATTAGAGTTGGAACGCCTTTTGCAGAATCCGGAGACGCCAGGTTATCTGTATAGTGCGGATTATTATAACAAATACTATGCAGGGGATCCTAACCTTGCGCAACTCATCAATGACGGGGCGCAAAGACTGGACTCGTTGCGCAATATCCATACTGACTGGTTTAACGAGTTGCTCCGAAACAACCTCTACCATCGTCATTCGCTCAGCATCAGGGGAGGCAATGGCACTACCGCCTATTATATCTCTGGTAACTATTCCTATCAAGGCGGTCGTATTGAGGGGAATGACAAGCAACGCATGGGCGTGAGGCTGAATCTTGACCAGCGCATAGGGAATATTGGCTATCTCATGCTTAGCGTAGATGGAGGCTATACGAAGACCAACACCCCCAACGGTACCAATAGCAGTCCTACAGGCTTGGTATATGAACTGAACCCTTACGAGCAGAAAGAGGGGAGGCTATGGTCTTATCCAGGACAGACCTATGATGACCTGATGCACCAATATAGTGCGGACTCAGAGGACAAGAACGCCGGAGCCAGTGCCAGCCTGACCTTAACGCCGTTGAAAGGGTTGGATATCGCTGCTGTCGTTGGGGTGGACTTCATACTCAGCGAAGGTTCCCAGTTTACTCCATCCACAGCCTATTCTGAGACCCATGGAGGTGTTCCGGAACTGGCACGTGGCATCTATGCGCAGTACAAGAACACGACGACTAACATCACCAGTAATATCCGTGTCACCTACAACCATACTTTCAATGAGAAACACGACCTTACCGTAGGTGCCAATATGGACTACTACCGTACCAATACCAGCAACCAACTCATGCGTGGCTATGGCGTGGGAACGATTAACTCACCAGCAGCCATCAATCAGTCGCTGAGTGGTACTCGACAGCCGTATGTCAACGCTACCCGTGATAAGATGGCACAGATAGGATTCGGAGGTGTTCTCGGATATAGTTATGACAACACCTATGATCTCTACGGCACTATCAAAGCCGATGCCTCATCGGTACTCCCCAGCGACAAACGTTGGAATACCGCATGGGCTGTAGGCATAGGATGGACGCCTACGCATTATGCTTTCCTGAAGGATTGTCAATGGCTGACACACCTGAACCTCAAGGTTAGTTATGGACAAACGGCAAACCTCAATGGTGTCTCCGTATCTCAGACGGTAGCCAGTTTCCAGTATGCCACGACCAGTTATGAGAATCACCGACCCTTGGATTTCATCTCCTTATATAATAAGGACCTTGTTCCCGAGCAGAATATCTCGACAGACCTTGGTGTCAGTTTCGAACTATGGAAGCGACTCTCTTTTGATATCAACTGGTATAATCGCAAGACCAAACAGGCTTTGCTGGATGTCCCTATTCCCTCCTCCACGGGATTCACAGTGCTTAAGCGAAACATTGGTGTTTTGCAAAACAGGGGTATAGAGGTCGGTGTGAACGCTAAGATCATAGATGACCTCAACTGGAGATGGAGCATCGGGACGACACTTGCCTATAACGAGAATAAGGTTCTTGACCTCTATTATACAGATCGTATCTACACTTACGAGGAGGCGCTCGTTCCTGATTATGAGATAGGGAAGTCGTATGACATGCTATATGGTCCAGTATCATTGGGCATCAACCCCATGACAGGCTATCCTGTCTTCTTAGATGGAAATGGGGAGGAGAAGCAAGCAACCAAGCCCTTGACTAAAGACGATGTAGTCGCTTTAGGACACCTCACTCCTCCCTATACAGGAACAGTCAGTATGAACCTTGGCTATAAGTCTTTTGATTTTGACATTGACTTCTACTATGTGCATGGTGGCGTACAACGCTACAACTATACCTATGTCCGCAACCGTGACAATGCCATCAAGAATGCGGTGGCGGGACAGACGGAGAAGATGTGGTTCCACCAAGGAGATGAGAACAAGACCTATTGGACCCCTTTCTATACCTCTGCGACAGCGGAGGAGAATATTGCGCTCTATCCTAACTCTCGCACGATAGGCAAGAGCGACTACTTGAAACTGTCCATGATTTCCTTGAGATACCGGTTGCCGTCCAACTGGACACAGAAGCATCTTCCTTTCATACAATACTGTACCATCGGGCTCCAAGGCAGCAACCTCTACACATGGACTGGTTATGATGAGAGCGATCCCGAGAGCGGACAGTTGGCAGGAACGACACAACCAGTATTCACGCTCAATCTAAATGTTACTTTCTAAGCGTATGAGACAGACTATTATTAAATATGTATTAGGATTATGGGTGGTAGCCACGACCTCCTGCTCTGTCAATGTGCCGCCTCCAGACTTATACAGTGATCCGGATGCTATCACAACGGTGGAGACGGCACGGTCGCTTCTGACATCGTGCTACCTGACCTATCCGCATTATGAGTATGAGTTCTCCACCATCGGGAACGATTTCTGCCTGACCTCACTCTCAGGAAAGGATGTCGAGCAGCAAAACCTGTATAACTGGCAAGATCTGAATATCAGTAAACTGGCAACAGAGGTATGGCTCGCCTATTATAATACAATTGCCAACTGTGATGTTCTCTTAGAGCGTCTTCCCCAAGTGACAGACACCGAGAATCATGAGAAAGAGGTGATTACTGCTGAGGCAAAGACGTTAAAGGCGATGAGTTACCTGCAACTGTTACGCATCTTCGCACCTGCATACGCCAAAGGAGCGGAGGCAGACGGTATTATTCTTAAATCACAAGTGGGACTGGAGTTTCCCGTACGTGCCACGATAGCGGTATGTGCTGATTATATCCGCAACTTATTGACAGAGGCGGCTTCTGTTGATCACACTGCCACACAGAACGGTTGGTTGTCTCAGACTGCTGCCCAATACCTGTTAGCGGAACTGGAACTCTATGTCGGCAACTATGCGGAGGCTGCCCGTTATGCGCTGCAGGTTCTGGAAGAGACACCAGCCGATGTGATGACGGCACAAAACTACAGCCGCCTTTGGGAAACCTCCTCTTATGAGGGGCGCATCTTTGCTTTCAATACTACCACCTCCTACTATTCGGCTATTGAGTTCGATGCGTCAGAAGGAGATTATTTCGCCTTAAACCCCGCGCTATATCTTAATCAAGAGGATGTCAGGAAAGGGATGAATGAGTTTCCTATGACAATGGGTGGGGAAGAGCGTGTGTTGTTAGGAAAATATAATCGTCGAAACAAATTGGGACAGACCATCTCCTACATCAACCAATTCCGCTATGCAGGCGTATTGTTTATTGCCGCAGAGGCACTTGCCCGAAGCGGGAAAGAAAGGGAGGCGCGCCAACTGCTTAACGGCTATCTGGCAGAGATGGGTGCCCCGACGATAGCCGCCGATATCAATGGGGCTGCGTTGGTAGAGGCTGTCTTGCTTGAGAAGGCAAAAGAGTTTGCCGGTGAGGGCGTCTCCTGGTTTGACCTCAAGCGCACCCAGGCAAGTCTTCCACGTCTGGGCAGATGGGGCGCATCTGTGTCTACAACGATAGCGTCCTCTGACTATCGGTGGACGTTCCCTATTCCCTCCTCGGAATATAAATACAATGAGAATGTCACCCAAAACGAGGGGTGGCCTATTAATCGATAATCGTTTTAGTATCTAATTAATGAATAAAAAACTGAAGACAATGAAAAAAATGATGTTTGCCTTTATAGGCATGATGTCACTGATGCTCATCGCATGTGGTGACGACGACAATGGAGGTGGTTCCACCATCAAGAACTTCTGGACACTGACCAAAGAGAGCAAGACCTTGTATGACAATGACACTGAGGGTGTGGAACTCACCGTTACCTTAGCCTACACGGCAGAGGAGAGCATTACCTTGGTTCCTACTGTGAGTGGCGACGCTGAGTATCTGAACGCTTTTGAGTTAAGTACCAGTGCCGTGGTGATAGAGAAAGGACAGAAGACGGCAAGTTTCCGTGTACGTGCCAAGGAAAACAAGGTGATCTCCAAGAACGGTTCTCTGACTGTTGGATTTGAGGCACTGAGCGCTTTGAACGGTGGAGAAGCCATCACCGTCAGCGTAGCCCCTAAAATTGATGTGGAACTGACCGCCGAGCAACTCCAGTTGGTGCAGAAATGGCAGGAGGCCTACGGCATTGACGTACGCCAGTTCATTGGAAGTCTTGCCGTAAAGACCACTATCACCTTTGGGGATGATGACAAGGATCAGTTCAACAACGGTGAGAACACGGTTGTCTATGAGAGCGATGTCACCGCAGTCACCATCAGTGAGAACGCCACTGACGACAAAATCGTGCTGAAGATGCTGACAAACCCTCTGGGTATGACTACGTTCATTCGTGATATGTATGCCGCAGTGACGATCAACGATGAGGAGTATTGGCAACAGAATCCCTATGCTCAGGCTTTGCTACCCCTTGTGCAGGATAAGATCGACATGGGTGCTTTCATGGTGTCACTTGACAATATCGTCATCAATCCGGAGAAGAAAACCATTGAGTTTATCGGAAAGAATGACGAGGAGATCGCCATTATCCCCTTTGAGTACGACTATCCTGCATGGAATGCTTTGAAGCAGATGGCGGAAGAGGGAAAGACCGTGAGCGTCAATGAGGGTGATACCGATGCGGAATACGAAGTCTCCGAACTGATTGAGAGTGACGGCACCTTGGACCCCTACTATTATCTGGGTAATACTGATGTCACGGAGGATGAGTACGGAGGGACGAATTTCGTGGAGCCCTCCGCAGCCTTCGATGCCGGTAACATGACCTTCAATTTCTCATGGGACTTCGGCGCAGGGGGTTGGCTGTACGACTATGTGAAAGTGTCTGTCACCTATACCCTTAATCAATAATCTGCATGCGGAGAATCCTTGCTACGGCACTACTTGCCGTGACAACCTATCATGCCCTTGCGCAACAAATAGCACTTCCACCTGGAACGGTGGAAGGCTATTTGCGTAATGGTATGCACTATATTATCAAACCAAATCCCATACCACGCCACACCATAGAGTTCCGACTGGTGATGCGTGTCGGATCCCTTCAGGAGACCGAGGAGCAACGGGGGGGCGCCCATTTCTTAGAGCACATGTCAACCAATGGCATGAAGATGTTTCCTGGGCACTCTATGATTGACTTCTTCGAGCGGCAGGGCATGAAATACGGACGTGACATCAATGCCTTCACGGGCTTTGACCGGACCATCTATTGGTTTACCGTCCCGACCTTCGACGCTTCTGACCATACAATAGACACTACCCTGATGGTCGTCCGGGGAATCTTGTCGGATATCACCTTTGACGAGCAGCGAACGAGAAGGGAGCGTGGCGTTATCGTGGAGGAACTACGCAGTTATGACACCCATGATCCTTTTTACGACTTGAAAATAGGGAATGGGCGTTACAAGCAGCGGATGCCTCTTGGGAATGAGGAGGACATCCTGAGTATTGACCGAAACAAACTAATTGACTACTATCAACAATGGTATACACCGCAATTTGCGACACTGATTGTGGTAGGTAATGTCGATGCGAGGCAGATAGAGCACCGTGTCCATCAGTATCTGAGCGACCTCCCTCGGCATGGTGCCAGCCATGTCAAAAACTATTCCGTTAATTACAAGTCTGGGATAGCGTTAATGGAACTCAGCGATACGCTAAACACCGGTTCTCGCTTGGAACTAATCATTCCTCACCAGACTATTGCCACCTCAACGATAGAGAATACCATAGAGAAAAACCGTGATGACCTGTTTCTGCAGATCGTCACCGAGCGTTTGAGTGCCGCCCATGTCCCGTGTCATGTCAGTGACAAATGGTATCTTGCCGACCAAAACCATTTCGTTTTCTCCTATAATAGGGAACTGCGGGACTCTTTGCTCTCTGACATCACACGAACTGCGGCAGAGATCAAGTATCTTGCCATCTATGGACCTACCAAGGAGGAACTTGACAGGGTAAAGGGGATGAGATCCCAGGAGTTACGTTGTGACACCACCTTGTCTTTCTCCAGTAAATGGTGTGACGATTTTATAGACTATGTGATGGCGGGTGACCTTATGACTTCTGATCCACAGGAGTTGGAGACAATCAAAGAGGGGATATCCCAGACCAGTCAAAAGCAGATGAAGGATCGTGCCAAAGCCTTGTTGAAGGCAATGAGAAAACATCTCCTTGTCGCCTATACCAACCATCAGAAAGATTCTGGATATTTATCTGAGAACACGATTAAGGAGGCATGGAAGACAGGCAAGGCAAGTGAGGACAAGCCGTTGATAACCCGTCAGCATGTCACGCCTACACACAAATATCCTGTCCCTGACTTCTTGACCGCCAGCCATGACTACGACACTTCCGTCATTGTCTCCCAGAAGACCTATCAGGACTTGGGAGTCCACGAGGTGACTCTCCGTAATGGGGTGAGACTGCTGTTCCGTCCGACTCTCGACGAGGAGAAACGCTTGCAACTGATGACATTAGGGCGAGGAGGCAGTGCTGATCTTGACGACAATGACTTCTACCGGTTAAAAGACGCTGTCGCCTATATGGATATGGGAGGCATCGAGGGTGTTGATGACAATGCGCTTGGTGAGATCATGGGGCAACAGAATATCTCGATGAATGTCGGCTTGGAGAACCAATGGCACCAGTTGATGGCTACGTCAGACGCAGAGGATGCCCAGTTACTAATGAACTTAGTCTATGAGAAAATGCACCACCCCCGAAAGAACTACCATGATTTCGAGGAATCTCAGAAGAGTGAGATTGACAGTTGGGGACATGAGACATTACTCTCCCGCCTCATGCGTCGTGATCCCGACCGGATGATGAACAACTGTGTCGACTCGATTGTCGGCAATGTGCTTATTCGTCGTCCTATGGAAAAGGCAGACTTGGAGGCGATGAGTCTCGATGAGATGGCCACCTATTACCATCGCTTATACACAAACCCACAGGATATGACTATCATCCTGACTGGTAATTATGACTTTCAGGAGGTGGAGAGGGCTGCCATCGGGACCTTTGCCCGTATGCAACAGCCTGACTCGATACTGCCCATCAGTGATGAGCCCATACAGCCTGTCCGTAGGTACCAACGCCAATTTGATAATGACAATCCCTCACAGACTGTCTTTAACTATATCTTCGCTGGTAACTATGATCCTTCCCTGCAAACTACCCTGACGTTCAAACTGATGCGCGACCTGCTGCAACAACGTCTGTTGCAAGTGCTACGTGAGCGGGAGAATATCGTGTACTCTCCTTATAGCGACCTGTCATACCATGGTCTGCCACAACGCACTTATTATTTCTGGTTGACTATCGCTGTGAAGAACGAGAACACAGCAAGGATGAAAAAGGCGTTAAGGGAAATCATCTCCGATTTGCAAGAGCGCCTCGTCAGCACCGATGAACTGAATAAGATGAAACGCTCATTCGTGGTCACGAAGCGCCAGCAACTCAACGATATGGCTCCCACGGAATGGAAAACCGTTATGGCTACACTTCTTAAAAACGGAGAATCACTTGACCATTTTGACCGTTATGAGGAGATTCTTAGGCAGATTACACCAGACACTATCCGTACGGCGTTCCGAAACTATATTGATCCCGATAACTATATATTAATGTATAAAGCAAAATGAAGAAGAAACTCAATGTCATCATCGCTTCCCTGATATTAGGACTGTCTACCCTATGGGGGCAGGAGACCCCTGAGGCATATCGCCTCTACGATGCAAAAGGGAACGCTGTCAGTTATCAGAAAATGATCCAGGACCTTGCCCTTCAGGATGTCGTCTTCGTGGGAGAGATGCACAATTGTGTGATTACCCACTGGCTGGAACTGCGTATTCTCCTGTCACTCTATCAACTTCATGGAAACCAGATGGTGATAGGTATGGAGATGCTGGAGGCGGACAACCAACTCATCATCGACGAGTACCTGCGAGACCTGATTACCACAGAGCGGTTTGAGACAGAGACGCGCCTATGGTCCAACTACTCCACAGACTATGAGCCTATCGTCTCCTTTGCCTATGACCACCACCTTCCACTCATAGCCACCAATGTCCCCCGCCGTTATGCGAACGCCGTCAAGAACCA
Organism: Prevotella sp.; assembly: GCA_017470055.1. Classification (GTDB taxonomy): domain Bacteria; phylum Bacteroidota; class Bacteroidia; order Bacteroidales; family Bacteroidaceae; genus Prevotella. The sequence goes on from JAFUFD010000013.1 coordinate 77,360, forward strand.
CGGACTGGAATGGCTCGACTCGCTGTCAGAGGAGGCAAAACGCTACTTACCACCGCTGCCTATCCCATATAAGGAAAACGAGCAGGCACAGGAGGCTTTTGGCTTGATGGCAATGATGGGAAAAAATAAGAATGTCAATCCTGCATGGATGGGACAGTCGCAGGCGCTAAAGGATGCTACCATGGCATGGAATATCGCCCGTCACCAGAAAGGTAAGTTCATCCATTTCAATGGTAACTACCATACTGATTCCGGTGACGGGATTATCCCCTATCTCCGCCAATATCGCCCGGGAGTCACCTTGAAGACTGTTTACGCTGTCCGACAGGAGGACATCACGACATTAGAGAAAGACTATCTGGGTAGGGCAGATTACTATATCTGTGTCCCGGAGGACATGACAACAAGTTATTAATCAAAAGAAATAATTATAATGAAGAAAACAATGCTTATCCTTGCCTTATGTATGGCAAGTTTGATGAATGTGAGTGCCAAGAAGGCGCTTGTCGTGATCGCTCATGGCTCTCCTATGGAGCAATGGCGCAAACCTGTATTAGACCTTGAGCCTCAACTCCGCACGGTGATGAGCGATGTGAGGGATATCAGTTATGTCCGTGTTGCCATGATGGAGTTCACAGAGCCTACCATCGCCACGGTAGTCGCTGACTGTGAGGCGCAGGGGGTTGACACCATTTTCGCCATACCTCTTTTCATTGCCCCCTCGGGACACTCTGAGGTGGACATCCCTAATATCATCGGGCATAAGTATGACCCCAAGGTTATCGCAGAACTGGTAGAGGAGGAGACCAAGTTTGTCAAATCACGGATTCCTATAATCCTTGGTCCCACGCTAAGTTATGATGATTTCTTGGAGAAGACCATGCTGGCACGTGTCCGTGAGATGTCCCTGGAACCTCAAAACGAGGCAGTCCTGCTCGTGAGCCACGGTGACCGTCAGTTCGTCGGTTATTGGAGTAAGAAGATGCAGGAGATTTGCGACCATATCAAGAAAGAGACAGGTATCGAAGTAGCGGATTATAAGTTTGTCGCCATGGGCTACAAGATGGTTAGGGAGATGATGCCCGCCTTGAAAGAGATCTCACAGCAGAAGAAACGTATCTTGGTACAAGGTGTCTATCTGACCTCCAGTGCCAAGGAGATGGCTGACATGTTGGATATGGAGTCTGTACAGCAACAGGAGATCCCCGACTCAGCGTTAAAGGTTATCTATAGCGACAAGGGTATTCTGCCTGCTTCTGCCACAGAAGTTTGTGAGTGGATTAAACAGCGTACCCAAGAATGGTGTAAATAATCTTTAAAAAGTTCGTCAGTTCGGAAATAAGTTGTTATCTTTGCAATCAATAACGTAAAACAACTTATATAATAATACATTTATGGCAAACAAAGAGAAACTCTTCACCGAGTTCCAGGCTCCTACTACCCAAGAGTGGTTGGACAAGATTGAGGTGGACCTGAAAGGTGCCGACTTCCAGAAACGACTCGTGTGGAGAACCAATGAAGGCTTTAACGTACAGCCTTTCTATCGCCGTGAGGATTTGGCGAACCTGAAAACACCTGATGCGCTACCGGGCGAGTTCCCCTTCGTGCGTGGTAACAAGAAGAACTCCAATGAGTGGTATGTAAGGCAGAACATCGCAGTAAACGACCCCGTAGAGGCTAACAAGAAAGCACTCGATATCCTGAACAAGGGTATCGACTCTCTGGGTTTCCGTATCCCCAAGGACTTGGTGACTGCTGAGGCTATCGAGGCACTGCTGAAGGATATCTACTGTGAGATTGTAGACTTGAACTTCCGTACCTGTCCGTGTCATGCCCTGAAACTCGCCGAACTGGTGGACGCTTACTTCACGAAGAAGGGCTTTGACAAGGAGAAACTGTCGTTCACGGTCGGCTTCGATCCTATCGAGAAGATGTTGCAGAAGGGTAAGGACGTGACTCCACGCCTTGCCGATGGTCCGAAGATCGTGGAACTACTGAAGGACTATCCGAAGGCACATGTGATGACCGTTCATACCGAGACGCTGAACAATGCGGGTGCCTATATCGTCCAGGAACTGGGCTACGCCCTCGCTTGGGGTAATGAGTACCTGCAGCAGTTGGTGGACGCTGGTGTGGATGTCGACCTTGCCGCCCGTCAGATGAAGTTCTATATGGGTGTCTCGGAGAACTACTTCATGGAGATTGCCAAGTTCCGTGCCGCCCGTCTGTTGTGGGCTCAGATTGTGAAGCAGTATGAGCCAAAGGATGAGAACAGTGCGAAGATGTGCATCAATGCGACGACCTCTACCTATAACCAGACAGTGTTCGACTCTTATGTCAACCTGCTCCGCTCGCAGACGGAGGCGATGAGCGCTGCCCTCGGTGGTGTCCACTCCATGGTGGTCACCCCATTCAACGTGACCTATGAGAAACCAACGGATTTCTCAGAGCGTATCGCCCGCAACCAGCAGTTGCTGATCAAGGAGGAGAGCCATTTCGACCGCATTGTTGACCCATCCGCTGGCTCTTATTATATTGAGCATCTGACCGATGCCCTTGCCCAGGAGGCTTGGAAGATCTTCCTCAAGATAGAGGACGAGGGCGGCTTCTTGGAGGCAGTGAAGAAAGGTATCGTACAGGATGACATCAACGCTACCAACGTGAAGCGTCATGGTGATGCTGCCAAGCGCAAGGAGTTCCTGTTAGGTACCAACCAGTTCCCGAACTTCACGGAGAAGAGCGACGGTAAGCGCCCCGTGGGTGCTGCCTGTTGCTGTGCCACAGCAACAACCGATGAGGCTCCCTTCAAGAAATTGGAGACCACCCGTCTTGCCGCTGACTTCGAGGACCTGCGCATCCATACGGAGGAGAGCAAGGTACCTACCGCCTTCATGCTGACCATTGGCAACCTTGCCATGCGTCAGGCTCGTGCCCAGTTCTCTTGTAACTTCCTCGCCTGTGCGGGCTATAAGGTGATCGACAACCTTGGCTTCAAGACAGTAGAGGAGGGTGTTGACGCTGCTTTGGAGGCTCATGCCGATATCGTAGTGATCTGTTCTTCTGATGACGAGTATGCGGAGTATGCCATCCCCGCCTTCAAGTATTTGAATGGTCGTGCGATGTTCGTCGTGGCTGGTGCTCCTGCTTGCATGGAGGATCTGAAAGCCGCTGGCATCGAGAACTTCATCCACGTTCGTTGCAATGTGCTGGAGACTTTGAGAGAGTATAATCAGAAACTTGGTATCTAATCATAAGGAGGACTTGAAATATGCGTAAACAATTTAAAGATATTGATATCTATGCAGGCATCAAGGTTCAAGATGGTGCCAAGTGGATCAAGGACAATAACATCGTAGCCGACTGGAAGACGCCAGAGCATATCGAGGTTCGTCCTGTATATACGAAAGAGGACTTGGAGGATATGGAACACCTCGACTTCACAGCGGGTATTCCTCCTTATCTCCGTGGTCCGTACTCCATGATGTATCCGTTCCGTCCGTGGACCATCCGTCAGTATGCCGGATTCTCCACCGCAGAGGAGTCTAATGCGTTCTATCGTCGTAACCTCGCCAGTGGTCAGAAGGGACTCTCTGTCGCCTTCGACCTGCCGACACACCGTGGCTACGACCCCGACAATGCCCGTGTGGTAGGTGACGTGGGTAAGGCTGGCGTAAGTATCTGTAACGAGGAGAACATGAAGGTGCTGTTCTCGGGCATCCCCTTGAACAAGATGTCTGTCTCTATGACGATGAACGGTGCCGTGCTGCCTATCCTTGCCTTCTATATCGTGGCAGGTCTGGAGCAGGGTGCTCAGTTGGAGGAGATGGCGGGTACGATCCAGAACGATATCCTGAAGGAGTTCATGGTACGTAACACCTATATCTATCCGCCTGCTTTCTCGATGAAGATCATCGCTGATATCTTCGAGTACACCTCTCAGAAGATGCCGAAGTTCAACTCTATCTCTATCTCCGGCTATCACATGCAGGAGGCTGGTGCTACCGCAGATATCGAACTCGCCTACACCCTTGCCGATGGTATGGACTATCTGCGTACGGGTGTCAACGCCGGTATCGACGTGGATGCCTTTGCTCCCCGTCTGTCGTTCTTCTGGGCAATCGGTATGAACCACTTCATGGAGATAGCGAAGATGCGTGCCGGTCGTCTGCTGTGGGCGAAGATCGTGAAGAGTTTCGGTGCCAAGAACCCGAAGTCGCTCGCCCTGCGTACCCACTCGCAGACCTCTGGATGGAGTCTGACCGAGCAGGATCCTTTCAATAACGTAGGTCGTACGTGTATCGAGGCGATGGCTGCCGTATTGGGACATACCCAGTCGCTGCATACCAACGCCCTTGACGAGGCGATAGCACTGCCTACCGACTTCTCGGCACGTATTGCCCGTAACACCCAGATTTACATCCAGAACGAGACGAAGGTCTGCAAGCAGATCGACCCATGGGCTGGCTCCTACTATGTGGAGACGCTGACCAATGAACTGGTGCATAAGGCTTGGGAGCATATCCAGGAGATTGAGAAACTGGGTGGTATGGCAAAGGCTATCGAGACGGGTCTGCCCAAGATGCGTATCGAGGAGGCAGCCGCTCGTACTCAGGCTCGTATCGACTCTGGCGTACAGACCATCGTCGGTACCAACAAGTATCGCTTGGAACACGAGGATCCTATCGACATTCTGGAGGTCGACAACACCGCTGTGCGCAAACAGCAGGAGGAGAGTCTGGCGCAAGTGCGTGGCTCTCGTGACGAGGCGGCGTGTCAGGCTGCTCTGAAGGCGATCACGGAGTGTGTGCGTGAGTTCAGCGAGGGCAAGAAGAGTGAGCAGAACCTCCTCGACCTTGCTGTGAAGGCGGCACAATTACGCTGTACCCTTGGTGAGATATCAGATGCCTGCGAGGAGATCGTAGGTCGTTATAAAGCAGTAATCAGAACAATTTCAGGCGTGTATAGTTCAGAGTCAAAGAACGACAGCGACTTCGAGTTGGCTTGCCAGTTGACCGATGAGTTCGCAAAGAAGGAAGGTCGTCGTCCCCGTATCTTCATCGCTAAGATGGGACAGGATGGTCACGACCGTGGTGCTAAGGTGGTCGCAACAGGTTATGCCGACTGTGGCTTCGACGTGGATATGGGACCATTGTTCCAGACTCCTGCCGAGGCAGCCCGTGAGGCAGTGGAGAACGACGTGCATGTAGTAGGCGCGTCCTCTCTTGCCGCAGGTCACAAGACCTTGATACCGCAACTTATTGAGGAGTTGAAGAAACTCGGTCGTGAGGATATCATGGTCATCGCCGGTGGTGTCATCCCTGCCCAGGACTACGACTTCCTATATAAGGCAGGTGTCGCCGCCATCTTCGGTCCAGGTACCTCCGTGGCAAAGGCTGCCGTTGAGATGATGAAGATATTACTTGGCGAAGAGTGATACACCTTATTATATATAAAGAGAATCCCCAACCGTCTTGGTTGGGGATTCTCTTTTTTGTTTCTCCTTACCACCCGTGTTTCATGGTGATGTCACCCTCATAGGTCTCGCCGCCATGGGGTACGGTGAGTTTGTAGTGTCCCTGCAGTTGGTCATTTTCACCCAACTCGAAGTTGCCGTTGAAGCCGTCAGCGGTGACATAGAGCGTACCTCCCTCGACAAAAGCCTTGGCGTCATACTCGTAGTTGGCGCCATAGACACCACAGGTGCCCACACGGATGCTCCCGTCCTCTGTCTCCTCCAACGAGAAGGCAACGGCAACGGCGTCGTCGCTGTCATCCTTGTTGATCCACTCGCCCAACACCTTCTTGGTCATCTCGGCATCATACTCGCACATGCTGATGCTTGACTGGAGTTGGCTCTGGAGATCATCGACACCACCCTCCTGGCTCTCCACGCCGATATTGTCGATAAACCAGTCGTCGTTCTCATAGACCATCGTCAGCCAGACGTACTCATCCTCGCCGCCATTGACCAGTGTCAGTTCCACGTCAGCCTTCTGTTCCTCCAGTCTTCCTGTCTCCACATCCTTGAAACCGAACTTACCCTCTCCGTCAATGGGCAGCAAGATGTCACGGTCGATGATCTTGATTCCCGCTACCTGTTGCCACTCACCTGCCGTCTCCAGCAGGTCCTTGAACAGGTCGGAGCCATAACGCTTGGCAAATTCGAACTGGTCGTATTTCCCAGTGTTGACAGCCTCTGTGATATCGTTGTAGATATCAGTGACTCGCTGGTTCACATACTCCTTGGTCATCTTGTCGGCATCAGCAGAACCCTGTGCCTTCATACCACAGCCCCACACGGTGAGCATCATGGTCATCATCAATAAATACTTTTTCATTGTCTCTATGTTTTTGATCATATTATTTCTTCCCCCTCGCATACTCCAAGGGTGTGGTATTGAACACACGCTTGAAGGCATGACCGAAGTGGGCGTTGTCAGCAAAGCCGCACTTCTGGGCAATCTCGCTGACGGTGTGTTTGGGATATTCCGCCAGCAGTCGCTTCGCCTCGTCCATGCGGACGGCAAGGATGTAGTTGGCGGCAGTGAGTCCTGTCGCCGCCTGTATCTTACGACGGAACTGCGCTGGACTTAGGCACATCTCCGCAGCCACTCGCTTCGTGTCCGTCTGTCCCTCCTTCATCAACTGGCGGATGACGGCATTGGCTTTCTCCACGAACTCGTCGGCGGCGGATGCCTGAGCGGGCTGCTCCGCACCGGCGCTTGTCGCGATGACATTCCTCTCCTCCTCAATCTGTGCCAATAGCAGGCTGATGCGCTCTTGTTGCTTCCGTCGGTATCTGCGCTCATAGTAGGCAGTGGCGGCAATGGCAAGGGCGAGAACGAGGAGGAGGATGCAGACGGCGATGAGGATACGTTGCCGTGCGGAACGCTCGGCGGCATTCTCGTCACGCAGGAAGTCATTGCCGAACTCGGCGTTATAGCGGGCAAGGCTCTCAGCGGAGGCAAGGTTATACACAGAGTCACGCAGGGTGACAAACCGCTCCATCTCTATGCGGGCACTGTCGGGTTGTGTCTTGTACAGGCACTCATACAGTCCTTTGCGGGCGTGCATCTCGTTACGGTGGTCGCCCATCTGCACAAACAGGGTCGCAGCCTCACGGAAGTCGGCTTTCGCCTCGGTGGTCTGTCCCAACCCCAGTGCCGCCTCGCCACGCTCGTTGAGGGTGATGGCGAGCGACTGGGGTTGTCCGCCCTGTTGGCGGAAGAAGCGGATGGCCTCGTCGGCGGCGCTCTTTGCCTCCGCATATCGTTTGAGTCCAATGAGGGCGGCAGCCTTCTGCGACAATCGTATCATCGCCTTGTGCGGACGCTGCAGTTTGACCTCCCTCTGATACGCATGCTCCGCATAGCGCACGGCGAGGGTGTCACGCCCCAGGGCATGATACACCTCCGCCGCCATGCCCTCGACGATCGCCTGACGGTACTCCAGGCCCGACTGCTCCGCCAGTCTGAGGCCCCGCACCACATACTGCTCCGCCTCTTGCGGCTGGCGGGCACTCAAGTACAGACCGGCAAGCGTGTTGAGACTCATGGAGATGCGCTCGGCATCACCGCTTCTCTCATCCAGTTCATACACCTGCTTGGCGTAGTCGATGGCCTCGGGATACTTGCCCATGCGCACGTGGCTGATGGCAAGGATGTTCAGGCAGTCGGCAAGTGTCGTCTCGTCCTTACCTTTCTTTAATAGGGGCAGTGCCCGCAGGGCATATTCCTTCGCCTCCTGATAGCCGCCTGCCGCATAGTAGTATTCCGATGCCCAGTACCACACTTGGGCACGCAGCGTGTCGGTGGGGGGGGTAGAGGCTCCGAACTGTATCTTCTCCTCCGTAAACTCCTCCTTGTCTAACTGCGCAAAGAACAGGTTGGCGGTTTTTGTGTCGGGATGTTCGGTGAAAGCGTTTAACTGTTGCTTTGCCGCCTCCGTCACCTCGACGGGTGTCTGTGCCATCATGGTCAGTGTCACTGTCAGGATGATACCGGCCAGCAGAAATGCTTTTTTAGTCATAAGGACTCTCTCTTTAAAACGTACAACAAAAGTAGTCATTTTTCCTTGTTTTGCCAAACTCAGAAGGGGTAAATCGTACATTAAATCACCTGACAGGGCGTTTTTGTTAAGATTAGACAAAATTTTGTAAAAAATAGACAACAGCAGTTTGCATAGAAGTTTGTACTTTTGCAAGCAATGGAATCAACCAATCGACATACAGGAGGTGAGTCGCAATATGAGCGGCTGGAAAGACTGCTTGCTGCTAACAGAAATCTGACCAAGGCAGACCAGCAATTTCTGGACGCTGTCCACCGCATTGTGTTAGAACTGATGCCTTTGCAGTGTGTTGACATTGAGAATGTCTCATCCCGTCTCTTTATCCACTCGTCCAAGTTCCGCCGTTGTGTTGTCAGTGCCACGGGGGTGTCGCCAGCCAACTACTTGATGGTGCTGCGAATGCGCCATGCCTTAGAGATACTGGAGTACTACCCGAACAACACCATATCGATGGTGGCCACGGCATGCGGCTTTGCCAATCACTCTCACTTCACCCACGTCTTCAAGCGTATGCTGGGATGCGCGCCGCAGCAGTACCTGCGGGAGAAAGGCATCCTGTCGTGAGGCGCAAGTTACACCGAACAAAAAAGTAAAAACCCTCAAATAGTTATCAATGATGAACATGAAGCGATTATTTTTCTTATTGTTAGCAGGAATGGTGTCAGTCTGCTCGTATGCGATTGTCTATGACTACGATTTCAAAGTCACTGGTGAAGACGGCAATACATACTATTGTAAGAAATGGGACCAGGACCCCGAAAGAGTTGTTTTAGTGCAAGGTGAGGAGTCTAAGAATTATACGGGTGTCATCACGATTCCCTTCGCTGTAAAATTAACTGGTAAGACGAATGTATCCTACCTGGTACAGCAAATCGGTAAGGATGCTTTCGCAGAGGCAAAAGGCATCACTGGTGTTAAATTCTCTTCTTCTTTATTAGCACGTCAGGTACTCGACTTTATTGACGAGCGTGCCTTTAGATATTGTGAGAATATGGAGTATATCGAACTCAATAACGTTAGGAATTTGAGGTCTATTCGTGATAGGGCCTTTGAGCGTTGCACGAAGTTGAAGCATACCGGTGATGCGGACAGCGGAATCAAGTTTGGTTCAAAGATGGTGTTTATCGGAACCAATGCCTTTTGTAACAGCACGTCTATTGAGAAACTGACGTTTGCGGAGACATCGGCTCATGCTGACGGACTGAATATTGGAGATGGCGCCTTTACTGGTTGCACCAGTCTGAAGTCGGTGGAAATCCCTGACTATGTCTATACGATGTCGTATGAGGCGTTTGCCTATTGTGATAATCTTACGAGCGTGAAGATTGGTGCCGGTCTTTCAGAGATTCCTTATGGCGCTTTCAGGGGCTGTTCAAAACTGGAGAAAGTCGAAATTCCTGACGGCGTGGAGACGATTGGTGGGCGTGCCTTTATGGAATGCACAGCCCTGAAGAGGGTTTCCATAGGTGCCAAGGTGGAGACCATTGGCGACGATGCGTTCAAGGACTGTCCTATTACCGATCTCGACCTGTACAGTCCCGCCATTGTGGAGAAGGACTATACTGCCACTGACAAACCGATAGAGAAGTATTTTGGCAAGCAGGTGGAAGAATGTACTGTTTATGATATGAATAGAATCGGAAACTATTTGTTCTATGAGTATAAGGAACTAAGGTACTTCTATGCCAAAAGCGTTGACCCTAATAATAATGTGTTTGGTGTTTGGCGAGATTCTGCAGTGGTAGGAGAAGTTGGTGATTATGCCTTTTATAATTGCTCAAAATTACAGCCTGCCAGCATGGTAGTCACTGGAAGAATAGGAACATTAGCCTTTTACGATAGTGAACCTCATTTACGTCACTTTGATTGGAGGAATTGTGATTTGGCGGAAATAGGTTACGGTGCGGCATATAGTTCTCGTGGTGCTAAAGCTATTTACCTTTCTTCAAGGCTTCAGAATATAGAAGGTCCCTTTGCCTATGTGGATGATGCCTTGGAATTCATAGTTGTTGAGGAAGATAACGATAAATATGATTCCCGTAACGACTGTAACGCCGTTATCGAGACGGCGACCAATAAACTGATACAGGGATGTATGAATACTATCATACCGAATACCGTCACCAGCATTGGTGACCGTGCCTTCTATGGTTTTCCCTTTTGCTGGGAGTTGTGGGATTGTCTGACGTCCATTGTCATTCCCGCCAGTATCACTTCCATTGGAGAGGAGGCGTTTGCTCACTCGTGGACTTTAAAGAAGGTGACGGCACTCATGGAGAATCCATGTCATATTACCGCCACCACCTTTACGGATCTTCCTGATGACTGTATGCTCTTTGTCCCACCCGGCACCAAGGATAAGTATATTGCGGCCGGTTGGACTGAGGACATCTTCAAGGGCGGTATCCATAGCGAGTACCTGTATGGCGACGATGTGCAGGCCTATTTGTCAGGCTCCGTTCACGTCCCCATCTATTTGGAGAATGATGCCAATGTCACTGCCGTTCAGTTTGATGTGCAAATCGACGGCGAATTTAGTCATGTGCTTGAGATCAAACAAGCGAACCTGAGCGACAGAAAGAGCGCAACCCATACCCTTCAATATGAGTTATATGACCTGGAAAAAGAATCAGATCCGGCAGGAGGAAGAGTCGCCATATACTCCACGAGTAGTGAAAACCTGCGTGGAAACAACGGCGCATTGTGCTACCTGACGTTAGGTATAGATATAGATAATGATGGCTCACCTGAATTGATGGGTGAAACTTATCCGTGCAAACTCACGAACATCACCATCGTCAAGCGTGTGGGCACAGAACTGGTGGAAGTGAAAGCACCCGACTACACCTTCTATATTAACATCGATGAGAATGTCAGGGCTTACGATGCCAACGGAAATGGGGAGATTAACATCACGGATGCTGTGACCGTGATAGACCATATCCTCGGCAACACCAGTTCCTCTTTCGTGAAAGGTGCCGCCGACGTGAATGGCGACGGTGAGGTGAACATCAGCGACGCCGTGGGTATCATCGGTAAGGTTCTGTCAGGTGTCAGCGCAAGGCAGATGGACCTGGAACTGATGGACGCAAATAACCTCAATCCGCAGTAAGAAATAAAAGTATTAAACAATAAAAAAATAACAGATTATGAAAAAGAAATTGCTATTCATGCTAACCCTGCTCGCCGGCTTTGCGACAGCGAATGCACAATCTGACCATTCCCGCACGAAGGTGGAGGTAAGTGCCACCGTCATGAAGGGTGGCGAGGGGACTATTACGGTAAACCTCACTAATCCGGATGTGACCTACTGTGGCTATCAGTTTGAGTTCGAACTGCCCGATGGTGTCAGTTTTGTAGAAACTGCAGTTGGGAGTGGTTTAGTTAAACAAACCAAAGGTGCTCGCCTTGATGACACACACTTGCTGAGTTCCTCTGTGGCAACCAGTAGGTTTACTGATCTCTCAAGTGCTAATATTCCCTATGCGGGTACAGAAGGCACACTGGTGACGATAGCCATCAAGGGCGACGAGAGCTTGAACATCGGCGATAAACTCACTGCCACCATCAGGAATATGGTGTTCACCCACTCCAGCACTGATGATGTCAAGCCTGCCGACTTTGACTTCGATATTGAGGTCGTGGAGAATCGTCTCATCCTCGACGAGAACTCCACCACGGTACCAGAGGCCGCCACAGGCGTGAACGTAAAGGTGAAGCGCACCATCAAGGCTAACGAGTGGAGTACCATCTGCCTGCCGTTCGCCCTGTCAGAAGCACAGGTTAAGGCTGCTTTCGGTAGTGATGTGGAGGTGAAGGACTTCACAAGTTGGTCATCTGAGATGGATGATGTATCAGAAAAAATCATTAGTATTACATTAGGATTCACTTCTGTTTCAGCAATAGAGGCTAACCATCCCTATGTGATTAAGGTATCAAGTAATATCAGTGAGTTCAATGCGGATGGTGTGAATATTGCCCCAGAGGATGAGCCCACAAAACAAGTAGGAACCAGAAAAGGATACCGTGGATATTTTATTGGCACCTATACTGCAGATACAGAAGTTCCTGAGGAGAATCTCTTTATCAGTGGCAATAAGTTTTGGTATTCAAATGGCACTACAAAGACGAAAGGATTCCGTGGCTTCTTTCAACTTGATGATGTATTGGCTGACATGACAGCCTCCGCTCGTGCTATTACCATCGTTGACGGTACCACAGGAATCAAGGTGGTCAATGCCGAGAGGTTGAGCGATGGTCTTTACTATGACCTCAGCGGTCGCCGTGTGGAGAATCCTGCTAAGGGCGTGTATATTGTGAATGGTAAGAAAGTTGTGGTTAAATAAATGAAGGAGGACAAAGTATGATGAAGAAGACATATATGACTCCCCAAGTGGAGATATTCCAGATAAAGGCTCCTATGCTGCTGACAGGAAGTAACTCCATCATCTCCCCGGACTTGGACGGCTTGGATGGTTTCGGTGGTTTGGATACGGGTGGGGACAACGACCCTGCAAGTCGCCTTATAGAGGATTTCTTAGGATTCCCCATGTAACATGCCATGAGTGTTTGTAATTTATAATTTAGTAAACAGTGATGAGAAAGAAAATGTATGAGACTCCGACGATGGAAGTCGTCGACCTGCAGCAACATACTTGCTTGTTGGCAGGTAGTGGTACGGATGCTATATTGCCAGGATATGGTGATGGCGGTGATGAGGAATGGGGTAGTCGGCTCTTTGATGACTCAATGGACTTATTGTTAAAATAGGAGGAAGGAATGATGAAGAATATAAAGACAATGAAGAATCTTTGGATGGTCGCAGCCACTTTCATGGCAGGCATGGCACTGGCTGCTTGCTCTAATGAGGATGCCTTGACTCCTGTTGAGCCCGAATTGCCCCAGACTTATACCCTGCGTATTGACGCCACACAGGGTGGCGACGTAATGAGGGGACTCTCCGACGAGGGTACTACTGTCGCTGCTACCTGGGAGAGTACTGATGTCGTGGAGGTGTATAAGGGTGATGACAAACTGGGTGAACTGACACCTGCGGACATCAGTGCCGACAAGACATCCTGCACGCTGACGGGTGAACTGGATACGGCTCCCACTGCTGGAGATAATCTGACCCTCAAGTACAATACCAATGATTTCACCAATCAGGATGGTACCCTGACGGGAACGGCAAAGAGTATAGACAAGACGGCTAACTATCAGGAGGCAACGGTAACGGTGTCTGCCGTGGATGGACAGAAAATCACCACCACCGCCGCAACCTTCACTCCACAGTTTGCCATCTTCAAGTTTACGTTGGTAGAAAAAGATGATGTCTCGAAGAAATTGAGTCCGACAACATTTAATATCGGCACTACGCTCTTTGGAGTGTTGCCTATTACTCTTCCTTTTGAGATACCATCCGCGTCCTATACGGTCAATGGGGAGGGCGTACTCTATTTTGCAATACCCACTACCTATACGTATTCGGGTTTAAAAATTTCTCTTAGTGGTCTCGACTATACTTTCACATTCGAATATGATGGTCAGAATTATACCTGCTCAAAGAGTAGTCTTACATTTGTCGCAGGTAACTTCTACCGTGTGACTATGAAGATGACAAAAGAGTAGATGAGCAATAGTCTTGCGTTTCCAGTGTGAAAGCGTCGGTTGACATGGAGTCAGCAGACCTGTCGACTGGAGTCAGCAAGTCTGTCGACTGGAGTCAGCAGGTCTGTCGACTGGAGTCGACAAGTGAAAAGTGCCGTTGTAACGATTGGTTCCAATGGCACTTCTTATTGATTAAATTTGGGATTTTAAAGGATAAAGTGTATCTTTGTGGCGTGAAATCATAAACAGTGTATCAATGCGAAAAGTTATAGTAGTAACGACTCTCCTGCTCACGATGGTGGGCTCGGCAGTGGCACAGACGGTCCATCAAGGGAGAGTGAAGTATATCCGTGAGAGATATGCCGAGGCGAAAGCGCAGGTCGCCGCCAATGGTCAGAACGGTACGGCACCGCTCGACGCGACCATCACGCTGAGTAATCCCGAGCAGATTGACGAGGATTTTGTCTTGGACGACTGGACGGAGTTGAGATTCTATTTCAGCAAGGACCGCACAGGCCCCGCCACCGGCAATGGCAATGCCGCCAGTTGCTATCTCGTCATCGAGAACAACACGTCAAACGGGCACACTCGTTATCGGGAGATACTCTTCGACTCGAACGAGGGCACGTTGCTCTTCTGCTATATGAAGGGCGTGACGGACGCTGGTTTTGAGGTGGAGACCCGCTACTACTATGGGGAGGACGGTCAACTCGTCGACCAGAGGCACAAGGTGGGAGGGCAGGATGCTGCCCCCGGTGCCCACACATGGAATGATGCGGACAGTGAGAAGGCTGTTGCAAAGAGTTACCTTGCCGCCTTTGACGCATTGATGAATAGTGGCAGTGCTGCTGCCGGCGAGTTCATTGGTAATGTGAAGGCGACGCCCAAGGCAGAGCGCATGAAGACTATCCGCAGTGCCTATGCCCAGGCAAAGCAGCAGATAGAGGCTGACGAGAAGATGGAGGATCCTCGCTATATGAAAGTCGTGGTCCACGACCAGACGATGGGTCCCCCCTATACCATCGAGATGAAATACAACTTCACCCAACTGCGACAGGGCGATGAGAAGAGGAACCACTGCTACTTCATCTCAGAGCACCGTCATCATAACATGATGGGAATGGATCTCTATCGTGAGTTCCTCTTCGACACCAAGCGGGTAAACCTGATGTTCACCTATGGCGTGAGCCATGAGGAGGGAGAGAAGTTGGAGTCACGCCACTATTTCGATGAGAACAACCGTTGCATCGAGGTCATCGGTCAGGAAGAGGGCGAGTCGGATGGCTCCATAGAGAAACGGATGGCGCAACAGTATCTGAAGATATTTGACCTGATGGCGAATCCCACTGACTAAAAAGAATCCCCAACCATTTGGCTGGGGATTCTTTTTGTTTATTTGAATCTCATATCTATGTTCTGCATGATGAAGCCGTAGATATCGGCTTGCTCCTCTAAGACCTTGGCGAGGGGCTTGCCACCGCCATGTCCCGCTTTCGTGTCGATGCGGATGAGGACAGGGTTGCTGCCCTGATGGCATTCCTGTAAGGTGGCGGCGAACTTAAACGAGTGGGCAGGTACCACACGGTCGTCATGGTCTGCCGTCGTGACGAGGGTGGCGGGGTAGGAGGTTCCCGGCTTGAGGTTATGGAGCGGAGAGTAGCCACGCAGGTACTCGAACATCTCTTTGGAGTCCTCGCTGGTGCCGTAGTCAGGAGCCCAGTTCCAGCCAATGGTGAACTTATGGTAGCGCAGCATATCCATCACGCCCACTTGTGGGATGGCGACACGGAAGAGGTCGGGACGCTGTGTCATACAGGCTCCGACGAGCAGTCCGCCATTAGAGCCGCCGACGATGGCAAGTTTGTCTTTGTTGGTGTATTGCTCCTTGATAAGCCATTCTGCGGCACCGATGAAGTCGTCGAATACATTCTGCTTGTGCGTCTTCGTACCAGCCTGGTGCCATTCCTCCCCATACTCGCCACCGCCACGGAGGGTTACCTGTGCATAGATGCCGCCATTCTCTAAGAACGGAATACGGGTGGCGGAGAAACTCGGACCCAGAGAGATGTTGAAACCGCCATAGCCATAGAGGTAGACGGGGTTCTTCCCATTGCGCCTCATCCCTTTCTTATAGGTCAGGAACATAGGGATGCGGGTGCCGTCCTTACTTTGGAAGAACACTTGCTCGCTGACGAAGTCGTCCTGTCGGAACTTGACACTTGGCTTCGCATAGAGGGTGCTCTCTCCCGTGGCGATATCATAGCGGTAGATAGTGCCAGGAACGGTAAACGAGGTGAAAGTATAGAAACACTCAGGCTCTTTCTCGTCACCCGTGAAGCCGACACTGCCGACAGAGGGAAGGGTCACCTCACGCAGTTGTTTCCCATCGAGGTCGTAGACATAGGCATGGTCAGAGGCATCCTTGCTATAGGTCAGGATCATCTTGCCGTTGATGACACTCACGTCGCTGAGTACGTTTTGTTGTTCTGCGACCAGTTCCTGCCAGTCCTGAACGCCAGGGTGACGGATGTCTGCCGTCATGATATGGTTCTTGGGAGCCCCATAGTTGGTGAAGAGGAATATCTTATCTCCTTCCGTGTGGATAGGACTATAGCGATACTCCATGTCTGCCGTCATCTGCGTGAACTGTGAGTTGGGTACACGCAAATCCCTCACGTAGAGATGGTTGCCGGCACCGGCACCGTCCTCGTAGAGAAACATCATCGTCTCCTCGTCATTGGTGGAGGCGGTATAGAACCGCATGGGATAGGCGGCGTTCTGATAGAACAGCACGTCAGCCGACTGCGGTGTCCCTATCTTGTGATAATAGATTTTATGTCCCGCATTGACATTCGAGAACTCCTTGCCCTTTGTCGGCGCATCATAGGCGCTATAGTAAAAGCCGTCACCCAGCCATGCCGCCCCAGAGAACTTAGCCCATTCGATATGGTCGTTAGTCAGTTGACCCGTGGCGAGGTCGATGACATAGAACTCCTGCCAGTCACTGCCAGAGCGTGAGACGGAGTAGGCGGCATATTTCCCGTTGTTGGAGAAATAGACCCCCTTGAGCGCCACCGTGCCGTCGGTGCTTAGTTTGTTCGGGTCCAAGAAGACACGGGGCTCTCCCCCTAACTCATCCATCACGTACATGACATACTGGTTCTGCAGACCGTCATTCTTATAGAAATACCATTTCCCATGATGTTTCACAGGAGCCGATAGTTTCTCGTAGTTCGACACCTCAGTCAGTCGCTTGAGTAGTTTCTGGCGGAAGGGAATCTTGCTGAGATAGTCATTGGTCACCTTGTTCTCTGCCTCCACCCATGCCGCCGTCTTGGCACTGGTGTCATTCTCCAGCCATCGGTATGGGTCGGCGACCTCCGTACCGAAATAGTTGTCTACGGTACCGTCCTTGTCTGCCTTAGGGTATTGGATGCCTTGTGCCGACGCTGATACGGTTGTTAGTGTTGCCATTGTCATTAGAACGATTTTTCTCATATCTTATATAAATATTAATGAACTCATGATGTCGTCGCTGACGAAAAGTCCCTTGCGGGTCAGTATCAGATGAGAGCCCTCTCGTCTCAGCAGTCCTTGGTCGATATACTGTTGCGCCTCATGCTCGCAATAGGTGCGATGTCTGGCGGAGAGTGTGTCAAGGTCAAGTCCCTCGCTGGTGCGAAGGGCAACGGTGATGCGGTCGTTGTAATGGGTGTCCTCGTCGATCTCCTCCCGTTCTGAGGGAATCTCCCCACGTTCTATCGCCTCCATATACGCTTGGAGGTCGGCTACGTTCCACTGTCGGCTCTTGAGGTCATAGGAATGGGCTGCGGCACCCATTCCGATATAGGGACTGTCCTGCCAGTAACTGCTATTATGCCGGGAGCGGAATCCAGGCTTGGCGAAGTTCGATATCTCATAGTGCTCGTAGCCTGCCGCAGTCAGTTTGTCAATTAGCAGTTCGTACATCTGGCGCTCCAGTTCCTCGTCAGGAAGCGGAGCAGTGACGCTTGTCGGACGGCTATGGAGCATCTTGTGTAATGGCGTTCCCTCCTCTATCATCAGGCAATAGGCGGAGAGGTGCTCCACGTTAAGGGCGAGAGCGGTGTCAATGTCTTGTTCCCAATCCGCAAGGGTCTCGTTGGGGAAGCCGTACATCAGGTCGACGCTGATGTTCTGGATGCCCGCCTCACGGAGCCGTTGGACGGCAAGGGGGACTTGGGCAGCGGTATGTCGGCGATGGAGGAAGCGCAGACGCTCGTCGTCGAAGGTCTGGGCACCCATGCTTATCCTGTTGATGCCTTGCTGCGACAGGGTTGTGGCATACGCTATGGTAACATCGTCGGGATTGACCTCGATGGTGACTTCCCGCTCTCCGTCTCCATATACCTTATTTATATATAGGAAGAGTTGGCGCAGTTGGTCGGTAGTGAGTTGCGAGGGGGTGCCGCCTCCGAGGTAGATAGTCTCCAGATGCTCTTTTCTCTCTCCTCTTATCTCCATTTCCCGGCATACCGCATCCACATAGCGTTGCCTCCATCTCAGGTCGGTGGTGGAGTAGAAACCGCAGTAGATGCAGCGGCTTTTGCAAAAGGGAATATGGATATAGAGTCCCGCCATCAGATTACTATTTACTTACAAAAGTACTAATAAAGTTTAATATTTGAAAGTGTTTTTAGGTTTTTCGCATGAAAATGACTAATTTTATCGTCGCTTATCGAATAGTTAAACCTAAAACATAACCGATATGAAAGTTTATCAAACCAACGAAATCAAAAACATCGCGCTGCTTGGCAGTGCGGGTAGCGGCAAGACGACTCTTGCCGAAGCAATGGTCTACGAGGCCGGCATCACCAAACGCCGCGGTACCGTAGAGGGTAAGAACACCATGAGCGATTACTTCCCTGTTGAGCAGGAATATGGCTACTCGGTGTTCTCTACTGTTTTTCATGTAGAGTGGAATAACAAGAAGTTGAACATCATCGACTGCCCGGGTTCTGATGACTTCGTAGGTGGTGCCATCACCGCCTTGAACGTGACCGACCAGGCTGTGCTGCTCATCAACGGACAGTACGGACCAGAGGTAGGTACGATGAATGCTTTCCGTAATACGGAGAAACTGAAGAAGCCCGTTATCTTCCTCGTCAACCAACTCGACCGTGACAACTGCGACTTCGACCAGATCCTGTCACAGTTGAAGGAAGTCTATGGCAACAATTGTGTTCCCGTGCAGTATCCTATTGCCACTGGTGCGGGTTTCAACAGTGTCATCGACGTGCTGCTGATGAAGAAATACTCTTGGAAGCCCGAGGGTGGTGCTCCTATCATCGAGGATATCCCTGCCGACCAACTCGACAAGGCGAAGGAGATGAAAGCCGCGCTCGTGGAGGCAGCCGCCGCTGGTGACGACACCTTGATGGAGAAATTCTTCGAGAGCGAGGACCTGACCGAGGACGAGATGCGTGAGGGCATCCGCAAAGGACTCGTGACACGCAGTATCTATCCCGTCTTCTGCGTATGTGCGGGTAAGGACATGGGTGTCCGTCGTCTGATGGAGTTCTTGGGTAATGTCGTTCCTTTCGTGAGTGAGATGCCTGTTGTCAAGAACGCCGTTGGTCAGGAGGTTCCTGCCGACGCAAGTGCTCCCACCTCTCTGTATTTCTTCAAGACGGGTGTAGAGCCTCATATCGGTGAGGTGCAGTATTTCAAGGTGATGAGTGGTACGGTGAAGAGTGGTGACGACCTGACCAATGCCGACCGTGGCTCTAAGGAGCGCATCGGTACCTTGTATGCCTGCGCAGGCGCCAATCGTATTCAGGTGGACCAACTCGTAGCGGGTGATATCGGCTGTACGGTGAAACTGAAGGACGTGAAGACGGGTAATACCCTCAACGGCAAGGACACTGAAAACAAATTCGACTTTATCAAATATCCAAATTCTAAGTTCTCCCGTGCCATTAAGGCAGTCAACGAGGCAGAGACCGAGAAGATGATGGCAGCCCTGCAGCGCATGCGCCAGGAAGATCCCACATGGGTTGTCGAGCAGTCTAAGGAACTCCGCCAAATCATTGTTCACGGACAGGGTGAATTCCATTTGCGTACTTTGAAGTGGCGCATGGAAAACAACGAGAAGATTCAGATTGAGTATCAGGAGCCAAAGATTCCTTATCGTGAGACCATTACCAAGATGGCACGTGCCGACTATCGTCATAAGAAGCAGTCGGGTGGTGCCGGACAGTTCGGTGAGGTTCATCTGATTGTGGAGCCTTATACTGACGGCATGCCTGATCCTACCTCCTTCAACATCAACGGTCAGGAGTTCAAGATGAACATCAAGTCGAAAGAGGAGAAAGACCTGGAGTGGGGCGGCAAACTCGTCTTCATCAACAGCGTGGTAGGTGGTGCTATTGATATGCGCTTCATGCCTGCCATCCTGAAGGGTGTGATGGAGCGCATGGAGCAGGGACCACTGACTGGTTCTTATGCCCGTGATGTCCGTGTCATCGTCTATGATGGTAAGATGCACCCGGTAGACTCCAACGAACTCTCGTTCATGCTTGCTGCTCGTAACGCCTTCTCCGCTGCCTTCAAGGAGGCAGGTCCAAAGGTGTTGGAGCCTATCTATGACCTGGAGGTGCTGGTTCCCGCTGACTATATGGGTGATGTGATGAGTGACCTGCAGGGTCGTCGTGCCATCATCATGGGTATGGACAGCGAGGCAGGCTATCAGAAGTTGACGGCTAAGATTCCTCTCAAGGAACTTGCCAGTTACTCTATTGCCCTCAGTTCACTGACGGGTGGTCGCGCATCGTTCACCACAAGTTTCAGCAGTTATGAACTTGTTCCGAACGATATCCAGCAGACGCTTATCAAGGAGCATGAGGCAGAACTCAAGGAAGAGGACTAATCTGTTTCCTATCCATAAAAAATCCCCAACCAAACGGCTGGGGATTTTTTTGGGTAATGTTTGCCTTACAAAGGCATCATGTCACGCTCGTCTGGACGATGAGCCTTGCCATCCTCGTCCTTAATATATACCTGCAGGTCATCCAGGTAACCACCTGTCTCATCCTGCAACTTCTTCAGGATTGCTTTGGTTTCCTCAAAGCCCATGAACTCCTTGGCGGAACCAATATGGTTGGTAAACTCTAACTTCTTCTTCTCGATGTCGAGAACAGAGATGTACTCATCCTTTGTACGGTCTCCAATAACGAATTTTTTCTTCATATTCCGATTGTTTAAATTGTTTGTTGCTGCAAAGATAAGCAAAATCCCGATACGCTGTACAAGCCTATCGGGATTTTTTATACGTAAACGTTTTATTTCGTTATTCACCCTTGATGGCTGCAACACCTGGGAGTACCTTACCCTCGATAGCCTCAAGCAGGGCACCGCCACCAGTGGAGATGTAACTAACTTGATCAGCAAGACCGAACTTGTTGACACAGGCAACGGAGTCACCACCACCAATCAGTGAGAATGCGCCCTCAGCAGTAGCCTTGGCAATAGCCTCACCGATAGCACGGCTACCAGCAGTGAAGTTGTCGCACTCAAAGACACCGGCAGGACCGTTCCACAGGATGGTCTTGGCACCAGCGATAGCCTTGCGGAAATCCTCCTGAGAGGCAGGACCGGCGTCAACACCCTCGAAACCGGCAGGAACCTTGTTGGCAGGGCAGGTGATGATCTCAGCACCTGGCTTCACGGTCATAGTACCGAAGTCAAGACCGTTGGTTGCGGTGCAGTCAGAACCCAGAACGAGTTCAACGCCATTCTTCTTGGCAAGTTCCTCTACGCCGAGAGCCACATCCAGTTTGTCGAGTTCCACGATAGAGTCACCAATCTCACCATTGTGAGCCTTGGAGAAGGTATAGGTCATACCACCACAGAGGATGAGTTTGTCAACCTTACCGAGCAGATTCTCGATGATACCGATCTTAGAGGATACCTTGGAGCCACCCATGATGGCAACAAACGGACGCTTGATGTTAGAGAGTACGTTGTCAACTGCCTGTACCTCTTTCTCCATCAGCAGACCAAGCATCTTGTGGTCAGCGTCGAAATAGTCAGCGATAACAGCGGTAGAAGCATGCTTGCGGTGAGCGGTACCGAAAGCGTCCATCACGTAGACATCAGCATAAGATGCAAGTGTCTTGGCAAACTCCTTCTGAGAAGCCTTCAGCGCCTTCTTAGCCTCGTCGAACTCAGGAGTACCCTTCTCGACACCAACGGGCTTGCCCTCCTCCTCGGGATAGAAACGGAGATTCTCCAGCAGCAGTGCCTCACCCATCTTCAAGGCAGCGGCAGCGTCTGCAGCCTTGGTGCAGTCAGGAGCGAAAGCAACGGGGACACCGAGTGCCTTCTCCACAGCCTCACGGATCTGACCAAGAGACTTCTTGGCGTCAACTTTTCCTTTGGGCTTGCCCATGTGGCTCATGATGATAGTAGCACCACCGTCATTGAGGATTTTCTTCAGGGTGGGCAGGGCGCCACGGATGCGGGTGTCGTCTGTAATCTTTCCATTCTCGTCCAAGGGTACGTTGAAGTCTACACGTACAATTGCCTTCTTACCGGCAAAGTTGAATTCATTGATCGTCATAATGCTTTGTATTATTAAAATGTTGTACTTTCAGAATCGAATGCAAAGATACGAAAAAACCTATAATGTTTAATGTTTAATGTTTAATATTGCGTACCATATTTAATAATGTAAGGCTGAGTTTGCAAAATTCGAAGAAAACATGTAATTTTGCACATCCAAATTAAAAAACGAAGAAAAATGGAGATAAAGAATATTCCCGTATTGTTGCTTACTGGCTATCTGGGCAGTGGTAAGACGACCTTGCTGAATCGTATTCTGCAGAACCAGCAGGGTATTAAGTTCGCTGTTATCGTGAATGATATCGGTGAAGTGAATATTGATGCCGACCTGATCGAAAAGGGTGGTGTGGTAGGTCAGAAAGACGACTCTTTGGTTGCCTTGCAGAACGGTTGTATCTGCTGTACGCTGAAGATGGACTTGGTGGAGCAGTTGCGTGACATTACCAAGATGCGCCGCTTCGACTATATCGTGATAGAGGCGAGCGGTATCTGTGAGCCGGCACCTATCGCACAGACCATCCTGAACATCCCCTCATTAGGACCAGAGTATGTGGCAGACGGCTACTTGCAGTTGGATTGTATCGTGACGGTGGTCGACGCCCTCAGGATGCGTGATGAGTTTGCCAACGGCAATGACCTGTTGCGTCAGAATATCGATGAGGAGGATATCGAGAATCTCGTCATCCAGCAAATCGAGTTCTGTAACATCATCCTGCTCAACAAGGCGTCGGAGGTATCGAAGGAGGAACTGGGTAAGGTGAAGGAGATTATCCGCACCATCCAACCCAAGGCTGACATCATCGAGTGCGATTATGGTAATGTTGACTTAGAGAAGATTATCCATACCGAGAAGTTCAACTTCGAGGAGGTCGCCACTTCTGCCGCATGGATTCAGGAACTGGAGGGTGACCATGACGAGGAGGAAGAGCATGAGCATCATCATCATGACCATGACGATGATGACGACGATGATGATGAACACGACGACCATCACCATGACCATCATCATCACCACCATCATCA
>JAFUFD010000004.1 GCA_017470055.1 Prevotella sp.
ACCCAGACATTGGCAGCACTGGATCCAGAGGCTGACACTTACGAAAAGTTGTTTGCCGTTTGCCGTAAGTTGCATTTGCCCGAAGTGGATTGTCAGGAACTCTATCGGCGTATGGTGTTCAATATCCTTGCCAACAATACCGACGACCATCACAAGAACTTCACTTTCGTGATGAACCGTCAAGGCACATGGCGACTCTCGCCAGCCTACGATATGACCTATATCTTTGACACTGGCGGTTATCTTCCCAACAAGGAGCATTGCCTGATGATAGGAGGCAAGTTACAGGACATCTCCCATGACGATGCCATCCAGTTTGCCCGTGAGAATGGTATTCGTCGCCCTGACGCCATCATCCGTGATGTGGTTGAATCGCTGAAACAATTCCGCGTTATAGCCACTAAGTACGGTGTGTCAAAACAATGGACGGGTAGGGTGGAAACAACGATTATTGACCATCTAAAGGCTTGGGGCGAGTGGGAAGAGAATACCACTACGCTCGAACAGATTACAAATGGTCATGCCATTTCTAATATCCGTATTGAGCAGGCATATAAGGGCAACTTCCATCTTCTCGCCACGATTGACGGGCAAGAACGGAAGTTTGTTATCGGTAAGAATAAGGAAGAATATGCGTTGATAGAAAAGACGGGTATTGCCAATGTAACAGACGAACAACTCAACACTATGGTTGAGAAGTATTTCAAATTGTAAACAGAAGCGTATGTCGAAAGCAGAGGTAAACTGATAAGGATGAAGAATAGACCAACTATATATGACAAGGAATCCGAATTATATTCTGTTGGACATTATTAGTTTCAATAGTGATATTTGGTGAACCATTACTTTTCTGTTGTTCGTTTATGTCTTGGAGGTCAAATTCGGTATTGTTTGTCAAATGATGTTCTTTGAGGAATTCTCCAAGACGGGGATTGCGATAACGACGGGCATGGACACGCTTTCCAGCCCGAAGATCATCAAGTTTGATGCTGCGCTCTGCTCCTCCATAACTGATAATCTCAATCATATCAGGCATGATATTCACTTCTACGGGTTGGTACTCGCCATATCGACGGTGATATTAGTGTAAAGTTTTGCGTTTTAGGCAAATTATTAAATCTTCTAATAAAGAGTTATCCCCAAGCCTTTGAATGACTTGGGGTTGAACTAATGTCGTTAGTCTTCAAGTTGTTCTGCCAGTTCCTTATCAAAATTGAGTGTAAAAAACGAGTGGAATGCGTGACAGAAACGCCTTCCGTGATTGCAAATCAAATTGAATTACTTCGCAATTTAACTTAAATTGCAATAGTGGGAGGTATCTTTGACAGGAAACCTTCCTACTTATATCAGATGGAGGTGACATCTTTGCCCTGTGAATGCGGCACATCCTCGGGGCGAATACGGCACTTGCGCGGGTTTGACCTATTAATAATAAACTTCACTTGCCGACGCAGAAACTCTACTTCCCCACGCAGAAGTGGGAGAAGATGTTTCCTAAGACTTCGTTAGGTGTGATCTGTCCTTCACCTGTGATCTCGCCGAGTTCTGCAAGGACTTGACGGAGATCCTCGGAGATAAGGTCGCCACTGAGTTGCTGTTGGAGTCCGTTGATGACATGACAGAGGCTCTCGCTGGCTTTTATCAGAGCCTCGTAATGGCGAGTATTGGTGATGATGACATCAGTGTCTGCGGCTTGTGGAACTGCGGCAAGGAGTTGCTGACGTAGGTCGTCGATGCCGATGCCGTATTTCGCCTGAAAAGTCTCCGTCTTATTCTCGATGCGGATAACAATCTGATCGTTACGGGCAGGAATGTCAGGATATGGAATACCTGGTTCTGTCATCATCAAGATAACCTGTGCCTTCTGTGCGGCGGTTATCGAACGGTCGATACCTAATCGCTCTATCTTATTGTCAGTATGTCGGATACCAGCCGTGTCGATGAAACGGAAGGTGATACCCTGAATCTGAATGGTATCCTCAATGGTGTCCCTTGTCGTACCTTGTATGTCGCTAACGATGGCACGCTCCTCGTTGAGCAGTGCGTTGAGTAAGGTGCTTTTCCCTACATTAGGGGCTCCGACAATGGCGACAGGGATACCATTTTTGAGTGCCTGTCCAGTCTCAAAAGTCTGGGCGAGATGTGTGATATGTTGCTCGATAGTTTGTGCGAGATTCAATAGTTCTGAACGGTCGGCAAACTCCAAGTCCTCATGGTCTGAGAAGTCCAGTTCGAGTTCCAACAAGGAGGTTAGTTTGAGCAGTTGTTCCCGTAATCGTGACAACTCGGAGGAGATACCGCCTCTTAACTGGTTCATGGCAAGTCGATGAGTAGCCAGATTGGTAGAGGCAATCAAGTCGGCGACAGCCTCCGCCTGGCTTAAATCCATTTTGCCGTTGAGGTAGGCTCGCATGGTGTATTCGCCAGGACCTGCCATGCGGCAGCCATTTCGCACCAGTAATTCTAACACCTTATTTAATATATATCGGGAGCCATGACAGGATATCTCCACGGAGTCCTCTCCTGTATAGGAGTGGGGGGCACGGAAGATGGCTACCATCACTTCATCGAGGGGAAGTTGATGCTGTGACACGGCATCATACTCGATGATATGGGTGTAGTGGATGGTATTTGCTGCGACTTGGTCACAGCATATAGAACAAATGGAATTCACTGACTGAAAGGCGGCTGGACCGGAAACACGGATGATGCCGAGGGCACCGCCTGGCGCAGTTGCTATAGCACAAATAGTATCATTCATTTATATACGGTCAAGTACTTTCTGGATGAGTGTGTCAATAGAGTTCTTATATTCGGTATTCATCTCCGTGGTATAGCGGTTTGCAATCACCATACAGCAGGTCATGGCACGATGACCAAGCAATGATGCCATACCAGCGAGTGCGGAGGACTCCATTTCGAAGTTGCAAATCCTCATGCCGTCATATTCAAACGACTCTACTTTGGCGTTCTGGTCGGGGTCTGCTATTGGTGCACGAAGTTGTCTACCCTGTGGTCCATAGAATCCACCACAGGCGATGGTATAGCCACGGACCATGTCATCCTTGGCAATCTGGTCGACAAGAACTTGGTCGGCAATAGCAACGTAGGGAGAGCCTTTGATAGGATCCCATTGCATATGCTCCTTGAAAGCCTGTTCGAGTTGGAGGTCACAAACGTCATTACGTCCTGCATAATAGTTGAGCAGTCCGTCAAAACCAATGCTTTTAACGGAGGCAATAAAGCAGCCTGTAGGCGTGAAAGGTTGTAGACCGCCACAGGTGCCTATGCGAACGATGGTGAGACTGCGATGCTCGTCTTTCTCCTCTCGTGTATGATAGTCGACATTGACCAGTGTGTCAAGTTCGTTCATGACAATATCAATATTATCGCATCCAATACCAGTTGACTGTACGGTGATACGTTTTCCCAGGTAACTGCCCGTGATGGCATGGAACTCACGACTGCTGACCTCACACTCACGACGCTCGAAATGGGAGGCAACAGTCTCTACACGACCAGGGTCGCCCACAAGGATGACACGGTCGGCAAGTTGTTCAGGACGAAGATGCAGATGGAAACAAGATCCATCGTTATTGATAATCAACTCGGATTCAGGAAAAACTCTTTTAGTCATAAGGCTTATCTCTTTTGGTTCAAATATGTGTTCTCCGCTTGGCGGATGGTTTTTTCTTGTTTCTGAATGGAAAGATACACGTCATGTTGTACCTGCTCATTAGTCAGGATCTCGCGCTGGAGGTCTGGACGTTCCTCTTTTGTGGCTTTGGGAAAATAGTTCCGTGATTTCTCCAGAGCGTCCTTTACAAACTCATAGTTTTTGTATAATTTTGTGAGTTCACGATATCGCTCCAGATTACCATCGGCTTTGAAATCGCTCAACTGATGATATGTCAGATGGTCGTTAATCACAAATGAAAACTCAGGAAGGGTCTTCTTCGGGGAAGTTTTTACCTGTTGAAGTCGTTGGCGGGCAGCAGTCAGCGCCTGTTCGTTGTCCCATGTTTGGGAGATTTGGGCAATATTGGCAAAGGCGGCTATCTGTTCTGGAGTATACTGTTCCGTGTCATAGGTTTGATATTTCTCCGCAGGGATGAAAGTATAGACACATACCATATCATCCGGTTGGTTGCGGTCCGAGGCGAAGAAGCCAAGTTGGTTGTATTCGTCGATAACGAATAAGTAGTCGTTTGCCGTTGAGTTGAAAGGCATGCCGATATTCTCTGGTTTCAAGAAACGCCCCTCTACGGCATCATAGGTCGTCATGAAAATGTCATACCCCCCAATGCTCCCTTCTCCTTGTGCCGCAAAATAGAGCGTAGTCCCATCCGCCATCATAAACGGATAGTCAATCTGTTGAAACTGAAGTTCATCATTGACTCCTAAGACCTGCTCAGCCTTTGTCCATTCTTTTTGTAGGCACTCCCGATAGAAGAGAGAAGTCTCTCCTTGGTCGTTGGACAGAGCATAGACGCAGTAGTTGTTGAGTGCGTTCATATAGGTGGTTGCCTTTGCGCTCTGTTTAGGGAAAAAGGCGGAATAGGGGGCGATGCGCCCTGCCTCGGATGAGAGATGATATGCCTCCAGAAAGTTCTTCTTTGGTACAACGATGCTGTCGATGAACATAATCTGCTGTGTTGCCTTTGTCATCTGAGTGAGACGCTCAACCTGTTCAGGGACTTGTTCTATCGATTTATAACTTTGTGCTATTGATGTGTCTGTCGCCATTACCACTATTATGAGTATGACGACAGATGCCAGTCGTTGAAGTCGTTGCCCTATGTTCATTTCATGAAAACAAGATAGACGGCGCAGATAATCAGGAAGAAAGCAAGGATATGGTTCCAGTGCAGGTTCTGTCCTTGGAACATGATATTGGCGATGACAGCGAACACTCCCAATGAGATACATTCCTGTATCACCTTCAGTTGTACCAAGGTGAAAGGACCGCCATTGCCCACAAAGCCCATTCGGTTGGCAGGCACCTGACAGCAATACTCAAAGAAGGCTATCATCCACGAGAAAGCGATGACACCGATCAAGGACCAGTTACTGCTGACACCTGTCTCCGATAATTTTAAATGCCCATACCAAGCAAGTGTCATAAACACATTACTTAGTATGAGCAAAATGATGGTATAGAGTCCGTTCATGACTTCTTTGCTTGCAAGTACTCATCCATATTGGCAGCAGCACGACGACCGTCACCCATGGCAAGGATGACAGTGGCTCCACCACGTACGATATCACCACCAGCGAAGATCTCTGAGCGGGCAGACTGCATTCCCTCGTTAACGACGATAGTGTTCTTACGACCCAACTCCAGTCCCTCGATAGACTTTGGAACGAGTGGGTTGGGGGATACACCAACAGCAACGATAACTTGGTCAACCTCCAGAGTAACCGTCTTGCCCTCAACGGGAACAGGACTACGACGACCAGAAGCGTCAGGCTCGCCGAGTTCCATCACCTGAAGGATGGCAGCCTTCACGGCTCCGTTCTCATCAGCGAGGTATTCGATTGGGTTGTGAAGTGTCAGGAAGTTGATACCTTCCTCCTTGGCATGCTTCACCTCCTCCAGACGTGCTGGCATCTCCTGCTCAGAACGACGATATACAAGAGTAACGTTGCCACCCAAGCGTTTTGCCGTGCGACAAGAGTCCATGGCGGTGTTACCACCCCCGACAACGAGTACGTTCTTACCGAGGTTGATAGGTGTGTCTGTCGTCGGATTAGCGGCATCCATCAGGTTGACACGTGTCAGGTACTCGTTCGACGACATGATGTTGATTGCGTTCTCACCGGGAATATTCATGAAGTTAGGCAGACCAGCGCCCGAGCCTACGAAGATTCCCTTGAAGCCCTGTTGCTCCAACTGCTCTACGCTGATGGTCTTACCCACGATGACATCTGTCTGGAAATGAACGCCCATCTTGGAAAGGTTCTCGATCTCCACGTCCACGATTTTGTTGGGCAGGCGGAACTCGGGGATACCATATTTCAGCACACCGCCAATCTCATGCAGTGCCTCAAAGACATATACATCATAACCTTTCTTCACCATATCACCAGCGAAAGAAAGTCCTGCAGGACCAGATCCTACCACAGCAATCTTGATACCGTTGGCAGGAGCGATGTCTGGCAGGCTGATACTACCGCTCTCACGCTCGTAGTCAGCGGCAAAGCGCTCCAAGTAGCCAATGGCGACGGCAGGCTCGTTCATCTTCAGGTGAATACATTTGCTCTCACACTGTTTCTCCTGCGGACAAACACGACCGCAGACGGCTGGCAGGGCAGACGTATTCTTCAGAACCTTTGCGGCGGCGAGGAATTGTCCACGCTCGATATTCTTGATGAAAGAAGGGATATTGATATTGACAGGACAGCCCTCCACACAAGTAGGCTTCGCACAGTCAAGACAACGTTTTGCCTCTCGCATCGCCATCTCTTTGGTGAGTCCGATGTTTACTTCCTCAGTACGTGTGGTAGCACGATAGACAGGGTCCAACTCGGGCATGATGACACGCTCGATTGCCGTACGCTCTTTGGGCTTCATGCTCTTGCGGAGTTCATCACGCCAAGCGGCACTACGATCAGTGAGTTCGTCGATGGTGTCATTGGTGGGATCGCTATCCATGACGATGTCAGTGGTCGTGTTTGCAGCGGCAGTGTCGCTGCCTACGGAACAGAGGTGCTCCTCGTAATGCTCCAGTTCCTCCTGCTCGGCACGCTTGAAGGTGCCCATGCGCTTGAACATCTCGTCCCAGTCCACCAATGCGCCATCGAACTCAGGACCGTCGATGCAGACGAACTTCGTCTTGCCGCCGATGGTCAGACGGCAGGCACCACACATACCCGTACCATCCACCATGATGGTGTTCAGACTGACCTCGCAAGGGATATTGTATTTCTGAGCGGTGAGGTTCGAGAACTTCATCATGATAGGAGGACCGATAGCGAAAACTTTATCTACATGAGGCTCCTGCTGGATGAATTTCTCGATACCAACAGTGACGACACCTTTCTCTCCGTAACTGCCATCGTCCGTCATGATGATCACCTCGTCACTGGACTCACGAACCTTGTCTTCCAGGATGATGAGGTCCTTGGAACGACCAGCCATGACGGAGAGCACACGGTTGCCTGCTGCTTTTAA
Source organism: Prevotella sp. (assembly GCA_017470055.1). Lineage (GTDB taxonomy): Bacteria > Bacteroidota > Bacteroidia > Bacteroidales > Bacteroidaceae > Prevotella. Next base: position 7,175 of record JAFUFD010000004.1, read on the forward strand.
AGCCTGAATGATAGGCAACATGGGAGCGACACCAAGACCGCCACCCGCACAGACCACAGTTCCATAGTTCTCAATATGGGTGGGATTTCCCAGTGGTCCTACGATATCCGCAACATATTCTCCTTCGTTCAGGGCGCATAACTTCTTGGAGGAGAGACCTACCATCTGTACCACCAGTGTGATGGTTCCTTTCTCAATGTCAGCCCCTGCAATGGTCAGAGGCATGCGCTCACCCTTCTGGTCGACTCGTACGATGACGAAGTTACCTGCTTTGCGGCTCTTGGCAATCAGTGGCGCCTCCATCTCAAAGAGAAAGACTTTCTCTGAGAATTGTTCCTTCTTGATAATCTTATTCATAGTTCAGTATTTGTTTAGTGTTTGATTAATCGATTATCTCGAAACCAGTATAGGGAACAAGAGCGGCAGGAATCTTAATGCCATTCTCTGTCTGGTTGTTCTCTAAGATGGCTGCGACGATGCGAGGCAAGGCAAGTGCTGAGCCGTTGAGCGTATGACAGAGTTCAATCTTCTTGTTATCGGCACGACGGTAGCGGCACTTTAGGCGGTTTGCCTGATAGGTGTCGAAGTTAGATACTGACGAAACCTCCAGCCAACGCTTCTGTGCCTCACTATATACCTCAAAGTCATAGCAGATAGAGGAGGTGAAACTCTGGTCACCGCCACAGAGCAACAGGATGCGGTAGGGGAGTTCCAGTTTCTTCAGTAGTCCCTCCACATGCTCCAGCATCTCCTTGTGGCTTTCCTTGGAATGCTCGGGCTTGTCGATGCGCACAATCTCTATCTTCGAGAACTCATGCAGACGGTTCAGACCACGGACATCCTTACCATACGACCCTGCCTCACGACGGAAGCACTCAGTATAGGCGCAGTTCTTGATAGGCAGTTGTGCCTCGTCAAGAATCACGTCACGATAGATATTGGTGACAGGAACCTCTGCGGTAGGGATCAGGTAGAAATCGTCCACCTCACAATGGTACATCTGTCCCTCCTTGTCGGGTAATTGCCCCGTTCCATACCCCGAGGCGGCATTCACTACCGTTGGAGGCATAATCTCCGTATAGCCACTCTTGCGGGCCTCGTCCAAGAAGAAGTTGATAAGGGCACGTTGCAACTGGGCACCCTTGCCGATATAGACAGGGAAACCGGCACCAGTAATCTTCACACCCAGATCGAAGTCAATGAGGTTGTACTTCTTTGCCAGTTCCCAGTGTGGCAACTTTGCGGTGGGAATCTCAGGGTTAGCGGTCCAGTTACCAACGGTATCAGTGCCGTCACATTCCTTCTGGTTGCTCTTCACCACGTGGTTATCCTCAGCGGTAGCACCCTCGGGTACCTCATCGTAGGGGATATTAGGAATCTGGCAGAGCAGACGAGTCATCTCCTCCTGTGCCTCGTTCATGGTATCCTCCAACTGCTTGTTGGCTTCCTTCATCTTCGACACGTTTTCCTTGATGGCATTAGCCTCGTCTTTCTTGCCTTCCTTCATCAATCCTCCAATCTGTGCGGCGAGTTTCTTCGCCTCACTCAGGTTGGCATCTAACTTCTGCTGAGCCTCACGGCGGCGTTTGTCAACGGCAAGCACCTCGTCAATGGCTTCTTTGGCTCCTTTAAAGTGTTTCTTTTCCAGTCCGCGAATCACGCGGTCAGTCTCCTCAGTAATGAGTTTTAATGTAAGCATAATTATACTTTGTTTTAATATTTATTCGAATAAACGATGCAAAGGTAATAAAAAATGGTGAACTGCGAAAAATAAATCTACTAAATTAATGTTCGCGCATGAGAATACATGCCCAATGGTTGTCTTCCCACTGGTTGCGGAGAGTCAATCCGAGTTCTTGTCCTTTTGCCTCAAGCAAGGGGATGTCCTCCGTATAGAAACCACTCATGATGAGGGTAGCACCCTTCGCCATGACTTGTCGGAACCGTTCCATGTCCTGCAACAGGATATTACGGTTGATATTCGCCAAGACGTAGTCGAAACGCTCTTGGACGGAGTCGAGTAGGGAGGCGTCTCCACAGAGGATAGTCATGCGACTGTCTACCTGATTAATGATTGCGTTATGGCGGGTGTTATCTGCGCTCCATTCGTCTATGTCATAGGCTGTTACACATTCCGCTCCAAGTTTTAGTGCGGCTATTCCCAAGATACCAGTCCCGCATCCTGCGTCTAATATCTTCTTTCCTTGTAGTGGTTCGTTGAGGAGAGCAGAACAAATCATTCTGGTAGTCTCATGCGTTCCCGTTCCAAAGGCAAGGTGTGCATCTATTTCAATGGACAAAGGACAGTGTTGATTCTCAGGCAGATGTCTTCCATCGTGGATGACCATCTTACCGTTAGCAATGACGATAGGCTCAAAACCCTCTTGTTCCCATTGCTCATTCCAGTCTTTATCCTCTGCCTCTTCCACCTTATATGTAATATGGGTACCTGCTATGGGAAAATAAGCGATGGTCTGATCCAAAGCCTCTTGGTCGAAAAGCAATTGCTGTACGTAGCCTTTCAGTCCGTCGTCCGTCTCCTCAAAAGTCTCGAACCCCACCTCTCCTGCCATTGCCGCTAAGATGTCACGGGCGTCTTGTGTGGCTGGTTGAATATTGAAAATAACCTCGTAATACTTCATGTTGTGTTAAAAATTTAGTGCAAAATTACAAAAAATAGGGAAAAACCTATCTCAGTTTAGGGTTTTTCCCTAATTTTGCAATGAAAATCATTGTATTTTTGCAACGTGAAACTATAAAAAGATGGAAATGAAGATGAAAAAGTTAGTTCTACTCTCAGTCCTCTTAGGAGCCATGCCCATCACTATGATGGCACAGGACGACGACCTCTACTTCGTACCTACGAAGGAGAACGTGGCTAAGGATGCCGAGAAGTATGGGATGCCTACCAACACTTACTATGCAGGCAGTACACGTAGCGCTGACGAATATAACCGCCGTGCGTGGAGCCGTGTAGCCCCTATTGATTCTGCGGGCAATGATATCATCGACTTCTCAGCGGAGCGTGGTGTTTATCCAGACTCTGCCTATAGCGATGCTACCGATTATGAGTACACTCGCAGGATGAGTCGTTTCGACGACTATTCCCCCAGTGTGGCTTATTGGGAGGGCTATCGTGACGGCAGATGGATGTCTCCGTGGTATTACAACAGTTACTACAGTTGGTACGATCCTTGGTATTATGATCCTTGGTACTATGGCGGCTATTATGGTGGCTACTATGGTTACTACGGATGGTATTCTCCTTATTATACTGGTTGGTATTCTCCTTGGCGCTATCGTTATGGCTATTGGGGTGGCTATTATGCTCCACGTTATTATACAGGCTACAGAGGTACGGGTGCCCGTTGGAGTCGTGCAGGCGTCTCCCACCATAAGTATTCCACGACCAACCATCGTTATGATAATACTGGTACTTCTCGCAGTTATGGCACTCGCAATTATAGTAATAACAGCAGAAGCCTTGGTGGTTACCGCTCCAATAGTTCTACTCGCAGCAGCAATAGCGGCGGCTCCTTCGGTGGAGGCAACCGTGGCGGCAGCGTCGGAGGCGGTGGCGGTCGCTCAACAGGTGGCGGACACAGTTATGGTGGACGAAGATAGTTCATAGTTTATAGTTCATAATTCATAGTTAGATTATAGATATGATGAAGAAGATATATTCAATGGCTGCAATGGCAATGGTTGCCATGCAACTGCAGGCACAGCCTGCCACACAAGACACGTATGTTGGGGCTTCATTGGCGACAGAGGACCTGAATGGTACCGCTCGTTATGTGGGTATGGGTGGTGCGATGGATGCCTTAGGGGCTGACATTTCGACGATGGGCTCCAATCCTGCTGGTATCGGACTGTTCCGTAAAGGACAGGTCTCTGCCTCACTGAGCGTCAACTCACAGGAGGATGGCAAGTCTTTCCAGAATGGTAGCAAGACACACGTCTCTTTCGACCAGATTGGTATTGTCTTCGCCACACAGTCTGGCAAGACCAGTTTCCTCAACTTCGGTTTCAACTACCATAAGAGCCGTAACTTCAATCATGTGCTCTCCGCAGCGAATGCGCTGAGAGGGTCATCACAGAGTTCCCAGCCTGTCGTCAAGGATGGTGAAGGACTTTTTGACACCCCTGCATGGTCTCAACTCGACGATCTCTATTATGGTAATATGCTTTATGATAGGGAGACGGGTATGATTTACAGTTATGAGGGCAACAACTACGAGTTCGATCGTGCCAACACAGGTTACATTGGTGAGTACGACTTCAATATCAGTGGTAATATCAAGAATCGCTTGTACCTGGGCTTGACCATTGGTGTACATAATGTCCATTACAAGAACTATAGTGAGTATTATGAGACACTTAATAGTGACTACGTGACTGATGTGCTGATTTCCGATAACCATCAGATCACTGGTTATGGCTATAACGTCAAGGCTGGTTTGATCTTCCGTCCCATCGAGGAGTCTCCCTTCCGCATTGGTGTGTCTGTTGCCACTCCTACCTTCTATAAGTTGACGACAGACAACTATACGACCATTGGTACGAATGTGGATTACACTGCTGCAAAGGAGGATTTCCGCTTCAACACTCCTTGGAAGTTTGGACTGAGTCTCGGACATACGGTGGGCAATTACCTCGCTTTAGGTGCCGTCTATGAGTATGCCGACTATGGCTCCTGCGATATGCGCACCATCGATGAGAGTTATTATGAATATGATTACTATTACGGTGATTATGGGTATTACGAGAACAGTTCCAGTGACAATGCGATGAAGCGTCATACGGAGAAAACCCTGAAGGGTGTGTCCACCTTGAAACTCGGTGGTGAGTTCAAGGTCGACAAGAACATTGCGCTTCGCTTAGGCTACAACTACGTATCGCCGATGTATCAGGAGAATGGTGTTCGTGACCAGACCATACAGTCGCCTGGTGTCTACTACGCCTCTACCACCCATTACATCAACTGGAAGGATACAAATCGCATCACGGCAGGTGTCGGTTTCTCGTTCGACAAGTTCCGTCTCGACCTCGCCTATCAGTACAGTTCTCGTAAGGGAGACTTCTATCCCTTCATGCCAAATCTGTCGACGACTTATGTGGATGACGACGGACCATTCAATCTTACCAACACCTGTGAGAAGGTTAGTGTAAAGGACAACCGCCATCAGATTCAGGCATCGCTGGTATATTCCTTCTGATTCTATTAGCATTCTTTAACTAAAATACTTGTCAGGTGTCCCATACTTTGGGACACCTGACGTTTACTTTTGTACCCGCTAACATGTTTAACAGATAAAAGTAAAGACGTATGGACAAGCGTATATATCAATTCCTCGACAAACTCTTCTGTTTCGCAGAGAAAGTCGCCAAAAAGTTTGACTCTCCGACTGAGGCCCCCATCACAAGTCCCTCTACCAGAGAGCCAGAACCTCCTCAACCTACCATTCGTTTCTCCAACGAGGACCAAATGGTGGAGGGAGAGTTGTTTCAATAAAAATAACGGAATAAAGGTGGAAGGTAGAATTATTATTTGTATCTTTGCCAAAAGAAGTTAGCGTAAGCAATATTCGACAATAAGAACAATGAAAATGATTAAGACAACAAGGGACAGGATCTGAAGAAGAATATAACGATATAAATATACAGGTAATTAAACGATGAGGGGGGCAACACCTCCTCATCGTGTATATCCTTGTTGTATCGGAAGACCGACTCTAATAAGTTATCGTTATATTCTTCTTTAAATCCTGCTAATTATTCGTAAGTAATTGATACACTGTGTGTCAAGACGTTTTCCGTCACTAAAGCCTCCGATAGTAAAGACAAAACCCTTCCATCATTGACATGAGAGTCTCCCATCATCCATTGAAGACTATCCGCTCCTCAATCGGAGACATAACAGTTTTGCAGTGGAGGCTTATTAACACGTGATGGAAGGCATCAAAACCAAAGAACACTGATACCCTGAACATGATGCAAAGGTACGCAAAAGACTTTTTCTATGCAAAGGGGGTAACCATTCCGTATTCCTCAAAACCGCATTCCAATGCTTCCCATCGCTAAAAATTTAACAATAATTCGCAAATTCTGATAGCCACAGGCTTTGCAACCTTTTTGAGGTTGTCATAAGGTTGCAGTTCTACGTGAGGAGGCTGGTATTTCTCGTGAGGAGGCTGCTCGTTTTCGTAAGGAGCCTTCTCATTTCCGTGAGGAGGCTGGTAATTTCCGTGAGGAGGCTGGTAATTTCCGTGAGGAGGCTGGTATTTCTCATGAGGAGCCTTCTCACGGAAGGAACCCCCTACATCCTCCTTTCGGAGCCCGTACCTTCATAGAATGTCGCAAAAAAGGATTTCGCAAAATCTACTCCTATACTCCCTTTACTCCTTAGGTTCTTCCGCCATTTGTGGTTGACTGTGGATGGGAGTCGGAGAGGCATTAGGTGTTGTCGACTCTGGTGCGTCGGGAGAAACTTCCTGTCCCTCGGCTACGGGGATATCGGCATGATGGATGCTGTCGACAGCAAGGGAGTCGGAATCGGAGGGAACCTTGAAATAGCCTCCGCAGCCATAGGCTGCCATTGTTGCATCGATGCCCGCAGGAACCGTGAACTTCATGCGATACTGTTTAAAAGCGGGGTCGCCAAGGACGAGTTCCAGGAAGTTACCGCATACGGGGAGTGCCGTACGGTTGCCCTGTCCTAACTGTCCTGTGCGGAAATGGATGCAGCGATACTCACCACCAACCCAGGAGCCAACGACCAGTTTCGGGGTAGTACCGATAAACCAAGCGTCAGAGTGGTTGTTGGATGTTCCCGTCTTACCGCCAAAGTCGGTGTCGTTCAGGTATTTGCTGACGAAGCGATAGAGGGCACTGCTCGTGCCATGCATACCTCCCTGTAGGAGTTGCTGTACGAAGAATGCGCTCTTGATGGGCAGTGCCTGTTTCTCCTCACGATTGGCGGAGTTATAGATCTCGTTACCGTCACGGTCGAGGATGCGGGCAACGAGGACGGGCTCGTGCGCCTTACCGTCGTTGACGGGCGTGCAGTAGGCGTTGACCAGTTCGAGCAGACTGACATCACTGGAGCCCAAGGCGAGGGCAGGGGTGGGGTCGAGTTTGCTTTTGATACCCATGTCGTGTGCGGTCTTCACAATCTGCGGAATACCCACTTCCTGTCCGAGTTTCACGGCAACGGAGTTGATACTCATGGCAAAAGCCTGCTTCAGGGTGATGTTCGCATTCGAGAAGCGTCCGTCGGCATTGGTAGGAGCCCATAGCACCTCTTTCTTTTGCTTGGCATCATAGACCTTCATCGAGAAATAGGAGTCCTGACGGGTGTCGCAAGGTGTGATACCTTGGTTCATAGCCTCGGCATAGACAAAGAGTTTGAAGGTGGAGCCAGGTTGTCGCATTGCCGTTACCTTGTCGTATTTCCACGTCTGGAAATCGAGGTCGCCGACCCACGCCTTCACATGTCCCGTCTGCGGTTCGATGGCTACCAGTCCGCAGTGCATGAAACGCTCCATGTAGCGGATGCTGTCGAGGGTCGACATCTCTTTCTCGATGAAACCCTCCTCATAGTCGAAGAGTTTGACGTTATGGGGCTTGTTCAGGTAATAGTCGATGGAGTCCTGGTTGGCGTTATATTTCTGCGACAGGTATTTATAATAAGGTAACTTCTTGGCGAGGTCCTCAATGAAGTGGGGAATCTCCTGCTGACGCTCGTCACGCCACGGATTCATGCCCAGCCAGTGGTTGTCGAAACTCTTCTGGATAATCCTCATCTGTTTGGTGACAGCCTCCTCGGCATATTTCTGCATTCGTGTGTCGAGGGTGGTATATATCTTCAGACCGTCCCGATAGAGGTCTACGTCATTCTCGTTGCACCACTGCTGCAGTTCCGTCTTGACCGCCTCGCGGAAGTAGAGCGCCTGACCGTCGTAGTTGTTCTCCACGCTATAGTCGAGGTCGATGGGCTTCAGTTTCAGTGTGTCGAAAGCCTCTTGGGTGATATCCTTGTGGTTAAGCATGTTGTTGAGCACCACATTACGCCTGCTGAAGGAGTTCTTGGGATTGATGCGCGGATTATAATAGGTGGTAGCCTTCAGCAGTCCCACGAGGATGGCGCACTGGTCGGGAGTGAGGTTGTTGGGTGTCGTCCCGAAGTACGTCTTTGCCGCCGTCTTGATGCCATAGGCGTTAGAGCCGAAGTCCACGGTGTTAGCATACATCGTCAGGATCTCCTTCTTGGTGAAAAACATCTCCAGTTTGACAGCCGTTATCCACTCCTTGCTCTTCATGATGAGCATCTTGACACCTGGAATATACCCCAGCAGACCAGTAGAGTATTCCGTGCGGACACGGAACATATTCTTAACCAACTGCTGCGTGATAGTGGAGGCACCACGTGCGTCATGGTGCACCACGAAATCCTTGAAGGCGGCAAACACACCTTGGAAGTCGATACCGAAATGAAGGAAATAACGCTCGTCCTCGGTGTCGATAAGGGCTCGCCAGAAAACAGGGTTTACCTCGTCGAAGGTAACAGGGGTGCGGTTCTCGCTGAAATACTTGCCAATCAGTACGTTGTCGGCACTGTACAACTCAGATGCCTGTGTCGTCTTGGGGTGCATGATGGAACTCATGCTGGGCGACTTGCCGAACAGCCAGAGGAAATTGATGTCCACCAGAAAGAGGTAGAGAAGGAAAGCGACAATGAATGAGGCGAAGCCAACACCTATCTTCGTATACCATTTGCGTCCTTGATACAAACCTTTATACCACTGCCACCCTTTGCGAGGTGCCTGACAAATCTTTTCTACGTACTTATTCATATTGCGATATATACTTCAAGATGTGTTCTTTTTGTTCTGGATGAAACCACTGCATCTGCTCGTCACGCTTAAACCATGTGAGTTGCTTGCGGGCATATCGGCGGGTGTTCCCCTTGATGCGCTCCACTGCCTCGTCGAGCGTCCATCTGCCATCGAGATAGGCGAACATCTCCTTATAGCCTACCGTGTTGAGCGCATTGTTCGTCCGTTTGTCTATCAACGACCGTGCCTCGTCGAGGAGTCCGTCAGCCATCATCTGGTCGACACGCTGATTGATACGCTGGTAGAGTTCTTCCCGTTCCCTGTTGAGTCCGATTCTTACGATGCGGAACGGTCTTTCCTTCTTCTCCTGCTTGCGGAACGACGTATAGGTCTGACCTGTCTGATAGCAGATCTCCAACGCATGGATCACTCGTCGGTAGTTCTTACGGTCGACAATAGCATAATGCTCAGGGTCGAGTCGCCTCAGATCCTCGCATAGCGCCTCAAGTCCCTCTTGCTGATAGCGTCGCTTCATCTCCTCACGGATGTCGTCCCTGATGGTGGGGATGTCGTCGATGCCATTGCATACCGCATCAATATACATCATGCTGCCTCCTGTCAGCAGTTGGATGGGGGAGTGCTGAAACTGCTCTTCCAGTAACTGCAGCACGTCCTGCTCGTACATCGAGGCATTATAATAGTCGTCAATGCCGATGCTCCCTACGAAATAATGCTTCACGGCACTCTGTTGCTCTGCCGTTGGCGTCGCTGTCCCGATACGGAGTTCCCTATAGATCTGTCGGGAGTCCGCATTGATGATGGGAATGCCATAGTGTCGTGCTATGTCAATACACAGTGCTGTCTTGCCGACCGCTGTAGGACCCGTGATGACAATAAGCGTCATTATCTGATGACTCCGCGCTTGGAATTCTCGATAAACGAACAGATATACTCCACCTCCTTCGAGTCAGGATAGATGGCGCGAGCCTCGGCGATACCGTCTTTCAAAACTCCTTTAGAGTAGATGATGCGGTAGGCATCGTGGATCGCCTCTATCGTCTCATTGGAGAAACCACGGCGACGCAGACCAATCAGGTTGACACCCGCATAGCGCACAGGCTCTTTTCCCGCAATCACATAAGGGGGAATGTCCTGACTGGTGCGGGAGCCGCCTTGGAACATGATGTAACTGCCCACACGGCAGAACTGGTGGAACAGACAGGTGGCGGAGATGATGGCATAGTCGTCGACCTCCACCTCCCCAGCGAACTTTGTCGAGTTGCCGATGATACAGCCATTGCCGATCACGCAGTCATGAGCCACATGCATGTTCTCCATGAGCAGATTGCCGCTTCCGACCACCGTCTTACCCTTGGAGGCAGTGCCACGGCTGATGGTGACATTCTCACGGATAGAGTTGTTATCGCCTATCTCGCAAGTAGTCTCCTCGCCCTGAAACTTCAAGTCTTGTGGTTTGGTAGAGATACTGGCACCGGGAAAGAACTCGTTGTTATTGCCGATGCGAGCACCAAAGTGTACCGTCACATTGTTCAGGAACTTGTTGTTGTCGCCAATCACTACGTTCTTGTCTATCACACAGAAAGGTCCGATAATATTATTGTCGCCCAACTTTGCCTCGGGGTCAACAATAGCCATTGGATGTATTTGGTTTGCCATAGTTTTTTATTTGTTCTTAACGATTTGAGCGGTGAAAGTTGCCTCTGCGACAATATGGTCGCCCACGAAGATATAGCCCTTCATCGAGGAGATACCATGACGGACGGGAGCAAGGAGGTCAACTTTAAAGAGGAGGGTGTCACCTGGTACAACCTTCTGACGGAATTTCACGTCGTCAATCTTCATGAAGTATGTCGACCAACGCTCTGGCTCCTCCAAGGTGTTCAGCACGAGGAGACCGCCACATTGTGCCATCGCCTCAATCTGCAAGACGCCCGGCATCACAGGCTCCTCAGGGAAATGCCCTTGGAAGAAAGGCTCGTTAGATGTGACATTCTTGATACCTACTATCGTGTTGGCGCCTAAGGAGATCACCTTGTCGACCAACTGCATGGGGTAGCGATGGGGTAGTAACTCACGAATCTTGTTGACATCCATTATCGGCTCCTCGTTAGGATCATAGATAGGAGCCTGTATCTCATGCTTGCGAATCTCCTTTCGCATCTGGCGGGCAAACTTATTATTAATGGTATGTCCGGGACGGGTTGCGACGATGCGTCCCTTGATGGGTTTGCCAATCAGCGCCATGTCACCGATGACATCCAGCAGTTTATGACGGGTACACTCGTTCTCCCATACCAAGGGCTTGTGCTGGATATACCCTAACTCATTAGCATCACGGTGCTCCACATGCAGCATGTCGGCAAGTTGGTCCAGACGCTCTTGGGTCGTCTGACGCTCGTAGATGACAATGGCGTTGTCCATGTCACCGCCCTTGATCAGGTTAGCCTGCAGCAATGGCTCGATATCACGCACAAAGACAAAGGTACGAGCGGCGGCAATCTCAGTGGCGAAGTCTTCGACATTGTCAAGGGTAGCAAACTGGCTGTTGATGAATTTCGACTCAAACGAGCACATGGTCGTCAGCGAGAAGGCATCGTCAGGAAGAATGGTGATGCAGGACCCTGTCTTCTCATCCTTCACCTCGATCTTCTTGCGGATGACATACCAGTCTTTAGGTGCGCTCTGCTCCTCAATACCTATCTCTTTGATTTTCTCCACATACTGGATGGCACTGCCGTCGAGGATAGGGAACTCAGGACCGTTTACCTGTATCATACAGTTGTCGATGCCCAATGCATAGAGGGCGGCAAGTCCGTGCTCAACGGTAGAGACTCGCGCCTCGCCCTTTGCGAGGACGGTGCCACGCTGGGTGTCAACCACGTTCTCGGCGATGGCGTCAATGACAGGCTCGCCCTCAAGGTCAATACGCTGTATCTTATAGCCTGTGTTCTCTGGAGCGGGATTAAAAGTCACTGTGAGGTTCAATCCCGTATGCAGTCCTTTCCCAAAGAGAGAGAAACTGCCTTTGAGTGTTTTCTGTTTCATGCGTTATGCTCTTTCTTTAATTCTTCTAACTCCTTGCGCAAGGCACCCAGTTCACGATACATGTCAGGTAGCCGCTTCATCACAGCCTGTGCCTTGAAAAATACTTTCGGGTCGATGGCTGGCGCACCAATCAATTGCTCGCCATTGCCCTTCGTGTTGCTGATGACACCACTCTGCGCTCCAACAAAGGTCTTGTCGGCAATGGTGATGTGTCCGGAGAAACCAGCCTGTCCTCCCACCATACACCAAGCACCGATCTTGGTACTTCCTGCCATTCCGACCTGTGCGGACATCACAGTGTTCTCACCAATCTCACAATTATGGGCAACCTGAATAAGGTTGTCGAGTTTCACTCCTTTATGGATAATGGTCTGTCCCATCGTAGAGCGGTCGACACACGTGTTGGCGCCAATCTCTACATTGTCCTCAATAACGACAATACCCATCTGCGGAATCTTGTCATATCCCTCCTGGTTGGGGGCAAAGCCAAAACCGTCGGCACCGATGACGGCACCAGCGTGGATGGTGACATTCTTGCCTATCTGACATCCGTCATAGATGGTGACATGGGGATAAATCATAGAGCCATCACCAATCTTGACACCATCACCTACATAAGTGAAAGGTCCTATATACACATCCTTACCAATCTCCGCCGTCTTGGAAATGAAAGCAAGAGGGTCAACACCCGTCTTCTTCGGCAGTGTGGCAGCATACATCTGCATGAGTTTCGCTACACATTCATAGGCATTAGGAACCCGAATCAAGGTAGCACTGACGGGCTTCTCCAGTTCCACGTCGTCATTGACGAGTACGACAGAAGCCTTGGTGTCATATATGAAATGAGTGTATTTTGGATTGGAAAGGAATGTGATAGCCCCCTCTTTCCCTTCTTCTATTTTCGCGAAAGTGCGGACTTTTGCGTTCTCGTCGCCCTCGACACGACCACCGATAAAATCGGCAATTTGTTTGGCTGTAAACTCCATATCTAATAAATTAGTATTTATAATTCCTTGCAAAGATACGAATTATTTCTTAAAAACGATGATAACAGAGGTAATATTTACGGATTTTTTTGGAAAGCAGTTGTACGTTTAAAATTTCTGAGGCTTCCGCAATGTCTTTCACAGTGCCGTCTTTGTATAGAATCCCGATGCTGTCATCCTCGGGGTTGTACATGTCTTTCCCTATCTCTGTGAGCACCATCAGGTAACGGGTGTCCTCAATGGATATACCCATCTGCCGGGCTATCTGTTCTTTGATGGTGTTGAGGTATTCCTCGGATGGTTTCTCCTCACTAACCTCCACCTTAAACAGATGGCGGTCGAGCATATCCGTGGCAAGGGTGGAGAGTATGATGTCGTCAGAATATTTCCAAACCTTCAATGCGCTCCAGATGTCAGAGTCGTCCAAGTCAGCATACATCTTTAACGCTTCCTCGTGGGTGGCAAACCATTCCGCATCGACATCGTTATGCAAGAAATAGGTGAGGGCAGGGGTTGCGAAAACATCTTTACCCGATTTTACTAAATATTTGGCTCTCAATAAAGTATTAACAAGAATCTTCTCGTATCCAACAGCCGTTCTATGCAAGTAGACCTGCCAGTACATCAGGCGTCTTGTCGTCAAGAAATTCTCAATAGAATAGATACCTTTTGAGTCGACGACCAGGCGGTCATCCTTTACGTTCAGCATCTTGATAATTCGTGCCGAGCCAATGTTTCCCTCCGTCACTCCTGTAAAGAAAGAGTCACGTCTAAGATAGTCCAAACGGTCGACATCCAGTTGACTGGAGATCAGTTGGTGGAAAATCTTATTCGGATACTCATCCTTAAAGATAGCGATAGCGAGATTTAACTCCCCATGCATGTCTTTGTTGATTTGCTCCATCATCATCAGTGATATGTCCTCATGGGAAATACCGTGAATCAATGTGTTCTCTAAGACATGGGAGAATGGACCGTGTCCGATGTCGTGCATCAGTATCGCCGCCTTCACCGCCTCTGCCTCAGAGTCAAAGATGTAGACACCCTTCTCTGTCAACGACTTGACGGCTTCCGTCATAAGGTGGAGTGCTCCTAAAGAGTGTTGGAATCTTGTATGTCGTGCGCCAGGATATACCACCGAGGCGAGTCCCAGTTGGTTGATACGGTTCAAGCGTTGGAACAACGGGTGTTGCACGATATCATAAAGTAGTCCTTTTCGGATTTTGATAAACCCAAATACTGGGTCGTTGATGATTTTGTATCCGTTCATAGTCTTTCTTTAACGATGCGAAGGTACTACAATTTTTCTAATTCACCAAATTTACCACTCTAAAGGTTGCGGTTCTCAATAAAAATATGTAACTTCGCACACGAAAATAATAAGTTATAAATATAGTGGGGCGATATTGTTTTCATAGGATATTACTGATATTTGTCGCTTTGATGTTGTCAGGTAGCATTATGGTGAAGGCAGACGGTCACGAGAAGTTATCGTTTGGTATTCAGCAATTAAGGGCTGACTACCAGACACGACGAGCCATATCACCATGCGGGGAAGAGAGCGTCTGTGCCTTCGTCCGCCTAAAAAGCAGTCATGCGGAAGATGTCCTGTCAGTGTACGGCTGTACCGTCGTCACGCAAATCAATGACATCTTTATCGTCCAAATTCCGATGGAGCAAATAGATGTCCTTGCCAATCATGAGGATGTCGTACGCATCGAGGCGCAATTTGACGCGAGCCCCTTATTGGATGTTACTCCATCATGGGTCCATAACCTTCCCGTATATACAGGAACAGGACTGCCTCAGGCTTTTGATGGTACGGGGGTGCTCCTCGGTATCGTCGACGGAGGCTTTGACTTGACGCATCCCTCTTTCTATGGTGTAGACGGTAGCACCTATCGTATCAAAGGCTTTGTGGATGACTATGCTTCTGATGACGAGTCCGTCGGAACGCCAACCCTATTGGGACGGGAATACGATAGCGAGGAGGAAATCATGAGTAAGGCGCACTCCGGCGACACAGACACGTCGCATGGTACTCACTGCCTTGGTATTGCGGCGGGTAGTGGCTATGGATCTGAGTATAAAGGTATTGCCTATGGTGCGGACATTTTTGCCGTTAGTACCAAGATAGGCACAGAGTCGTATTACAGTTCCGCTACGGAAGTCGCCCGAATGAAAAGGATTTTCGATTATGCCGATGAGACGGGACAGCCTTGTGTGATCACCTATAGCATCGGTTTTAATGATATTCCTGATGATTCACAGTTGTTCGTTGAGGCTCTTGAGGGACTGACAGGAGAGGGTCGCATTATCGTAACATCTGCGGGTAATGAGGGAAGAAAGTTGTCTTATGTTAGAAAGCCTGTGGGTATAGAATCTGCCGGCTCAACATTAAGTACCAAAGAGAATCGTGGTAGGGTGTATTTCCTCAGTGACCAGCCTTTTAAGTTGAAGTGTATCTCATTAGCCATTGAAGAGAATGAGTATTGTAAGAGCGACTCTGTAGTATATGACACGGAGGATCTCCCCACGGACAGTCTTGTGTTGTGGGGACACCATTTGATAGTAGAGAGATGGGGAACCTATTACACGCTGACGGATCGGACAGAAGGTCGCACGGCTGTGGATCATTATCTTGCCCTGATAGTAGAGGGTGATGACGCAGATGTGCAGATGTATGCGGACCAGCAATATTCCTTCAGTAACACTTATGGAACACAGATGAATGACCTCCGTCTGACAAAGGCGGATCATACACATTGTATCGGACTACCAGGGACTCTCTCCCAGATGATCACGGTCGGGGCATTGAACGGACGTTATTCGTATACGGCATTAGACGGCTCTGAGGTAAAGAGCACAGGCAGTGAGGCAGAGGTAGGTGTCATTGCTTCGTTCTCATCAATAGGACCTACGAAAGACGGACGTGTCAAACCTGATGTCGTGGCACCAGGTGTCAGTGTCCTCTCCGCAGGCAATAGTTATTATTCCGGCGATTATGGGAAGACACTGGTGAAAGAGACCATGTTCAAGGATCGTACCTATCCTTGGGTGGCGATGTCTGGAACCTCTATGGCTACACCCTGCACAGCGGGTATTATCGCTTTGTGGCTACAGGCTGACCCCACCTTGACACCAGCGAGGGTGAAAGAGGTGCTGAAGAACACTTGCAAGCATGTCGTGGACGGAATCGACTATCCTAATAATGTCTATGGGAGTGGATTGATTGACGCTTATGCTGGAATCTTGGATATACTGGGTATTCCATCATCCATTGATCGTGTCAGCAAACATCAGCCTACAGTCCTCCAGATCCGACCGACAGCAGACAGACAGGTATGCTTGTCGTTTGACGCAATACCGGCGCCCCCCCTTACCGTTCGAGTATACACCGTTTCAGGACAATTAGTAACGGAACAGGTGATAGCACCTACCTCGACGACCTATCTCTTATCCATCCCCCAAGTCCGACAAGGTGTCTATGTCGTGCAGGTCGACAGTGCGGAGAGAGGGGTGGCAGGTTCAGAATTGATTCGTTTTTAGTCATTATGTTTAGATTCAAGCGATTTACGATAGAGCAAGACCTTTGTGCTATGAAAGTAGGAACAGACGGTGTCCTATTAGGAGCATGGGCACAGGGCGGAAAACGTATATTAGATATTGGTACGGGAACTGGTCTCATTGCCCTGATGATGGCACAGCGTCATCCAGACTCCATCGTTACGGCTATTGACATTGACGAGGGAGCGGTCAGGCAGGCATCCTATAACGTGGAGAAATCCCCATACCTTCATCAAATAGTTGCCAAGAAAGAGTCTGTTCAAGAGCACGAGGGACAATATGACTCCATTGTTTGCAATCCACCTTTTTTTATAGATTCCCTGCATGCCCCGGACCAACAGCGGAACATGGCACGTCATACGGACACCTTGTCCTATGCGGAGTTGATGCACGCCGCTTACCGCTTATTGTCTGACGAGGGGGAGTTCTCGGTGGTGATACCATTTGATTACAAGAAGCGCATGGAGGACGAAGCGGTCTTCGTGGGTTTCTTCCCTCATCGTATTTTAGGGGTGCGGACGGTGGAAGGAAAACCAGCCAAGCGCTATCTTCTGTCGTTTGTGAAACATCCCGTAGATCGTGAACATGCTATCATCACCCTTGGAGGAGAGGAGTATAAGATGATGACAAAAGATTTCTATCTGTGATAACCTGATTGCACGAACTCACGGAATTGTCCTTGATACCCATTAAACACGTTGATGTCAACATCACCAGTGATTCCCTCTACACGTCCTGTGGATGACAATTGCCAATAGGCAAGTTTCACGTCAGGCTTATAGGCTCCATAGCGGGCTATCCATACATTGTATTTCTTCTTGATGTCCGTGGCATTCTTCATGTGATTGAAGATAAACATCTGGTTGACATACAATACAGGTCTCTTGCCAGTCCGTTTCTCTACAATCTCCATCCAGACTCGTATTCGACGCATCAACTCGTCATCTCCTCCAATACCTGCGATCTGTGCTTCCGTAGGCTCCACATCAAGTACAGGAGGGAAGTCTGTTTTTGCGATGCTGGCATATTTCAGGAAATAGTCTGCCTGTGCCTGTGGGGTCGTCGAGAGGGAGAAGAAATGATAGGCACCGACATGGATGCCTTGTTTCTTTGCCTGTAGATAGTCCTGACGGAAATAGCGATTCTGAATGGTCGTGCTTTGGGTCGCCTTGATGTACATAAAAGAGACTGGGAAAGACTGTCCGCCGGTAGGGTGGTTCTTCCCCAAAGAGAGGATGCGTAATCTCTTCCAGCTAATACTGAAGCGCTTACGTCCCTTCTCATGTTGGTGGCGCGAGATATCAATGCCATAGATGCGCTCCGTCGTATATTTCAGTCGTTCTCCCAGGAAACGCCCGTTCTTCCATTCTCCAACACGCAGTTGGTGATGCGGCGATGACTCAAAGCCAAAGCCTTGGCGTAAGTCATTCTGCCAGTGCCCTTCGTAATGGTTGCCGTCATACGCCTTGAAAATACCTTGTCCTGACACATTCAATGCGTAGTCCATCTGTCCGTAATACACGCCAAGGGAGTCTGTTCGCCAGGCAACGACAATCGTGTCGTAATCCCATATACCTCTTACCACCCTTCCTTTCCTGTCTTGGGCGACACCTTTTCCTTGGAGAGGTCGTTTGACATGGAATTGTCCTGCTTTCCAATACCCGCCACTCACCTTCACTGCCACCAACGGTCGTTGTTGTGCTGGTATGGTGTCGTAAGTAAGATAAGAAGTGGAGTCCGTCTGCAGCAAAGCCTGTAAATACCGTAAACGTTGTTGTAGTTCGGCATGGTAACTGGCTATTTGGTTATATCCCTCATCGGTGGCACTGTGTACACGAAAATAATAGTGCATCTCCTCAATCTCATCCTTTGTCAGTTGAATGGCATGATGAAGCGAGTCATCAGAAGGGCGGTGGTGTAAAGACACCAACACCTTATCGCCCATTCGCATAGACTTCTTTGGATGGATGAGGGGCGAGGAGGGAAGGATTGCTCCTAACAGAACAACCAGACAGATGTCGGCTATGGTGGTACGGTATTTCAATTCCTTACTCTTTATTGCTGTTCCTCTAACCAATGGTCTATCAACTGACGTGCTATTGACAGTTTCTCGGGAATATGTGGCAAATGGTCTTTGTCAAACCATGCCCCCTTGGACAGTTCCGATCGTTGTAGATGTATCTTGCCACTGTCGTAGTCCGCTGTAAATCCCACCATCAGTCCACAAGGATAAGGCCATGGCTGAGAACCGAAGTATTGTAGGTTCTTGATGTGTAACCCCGTTTCCTCCATCACTTCCCGATGGACAGCCTCCTCTAACGTCTCACCAGTCTCAACGAATCCTGCCACCAAGCCGTAGAAATCCGTTCGGAAGTTATTCGCATGAACCAGCAACACCTCTTCGTCTTTGCGTACCAATACGATGACTGCTGTTGCCAACTGGGGCCACACCTCCTTTCCGCAGTGCTCACAACGTTTTGAGATGTCGGTATGGAATCTCATGGGTCCACCACAGACACCACAGAACTTCGTGTTCTGATCCCAATATAGCAGTTCATGGCATTTCCCAGCCTTCACATAGTCCGCTTGTGAGAGTTTATAGTAACTCTGTCGTAGACCACACATCTCATAGCGATGATCCTCCAACAAAGGCTGATCTATGCGATATGCCTTTTCGCCGTCCACATTCATCACGGTTGTCCATGGCTTCAGTTCTGTGGGCATTTCCGTGGGAATCTGGTAGCCGTCGGGAGTCTTCTCCAACACAATGTCACTTTGGCAGAATACGAAATATCTCATGCTGCTATCCTTGCTTTTTCCTCAAGAAATCCTCTGCCCGTTGTAAGTCTTCGGGGGTGTCAATACCAATCGTCTCGACATCGGTAAGTCCGACCCGAATACGATAACCGTTCTCCAACCAGCGTAGTTGCTCCAGACTCTCGGCAATCTCCAATGGTGACTGGGGGAGTTGGGTGATCTCATGGAGTATCTCACGGCGATAGGCATAGATGCCCAGATGCTTCAGATAGGGGAAATGCTCCAACCATTCCCCTTGTTCTTTTCCACGGACATAAGGGATGACGGAACGACTAAAGTAAAGGGCAAAACCATTCTTGTCGGTCGCTATCTTTGGAGAGTTAGGATTCATCACCGCTTCTATGGACTCAAACCGTTTCCCCAGCGTTCCTATCTGTGTCTGAGGATGGTTGAAAAGACTCTTGATCGTCTCAATCTGAGAGGTCGCCACAAACGGCTCATCACCTTGAATGTTGATAACAACATCAGCATCAGTGCCAATCTTCTGACAAGCCTCCTCAATACGGTCGGTACCACTCTTATGGTCGGCACGGGTCATTACCACCTTGCCGCCAAATGCTCTCACGGCATCATAGATACGCTCGTCGTCAGTGGCGACATACGCTTCACCAAGGGCGGCAAAGGCTTTCTCGTATACGTGTTGTATCACGGATCGACCACCTAAGACCGCTAGTGGCTTTCCAGGAAAACGACTAGACGCATAACGGGCAGGAATAATCCCAATAAACTTCATCATATTTGTTAGATTTTTGTGCAAAGGTACAAAAATATCTGAATCTTGCGTTAATATACCCTAATTAATTTTGAGGGACACACTTTTTTTCATACCTTTGTTGTGTTTAAGCAAAATAATGAAATCATGAAACTTCGAAATATCATTTCAATACTATTACTTTCTTCCCCATGGTGCCTACAGGCTCAAAAGATAACATTAGGTTCGTGTACGACAGCAGACGGAGGTGCTTATCAAGGTGAAATGGCAGGCGGAAAGCCCCAAGGCAAAGGACGTGCCACCTACAAGAACGGTGACTGGTATGAGGGAGAATATGTCAAAGGAAAACGTCAAGGGCAAGGCACCTATACTTTCTCTGATGGTGAGAAATATGAGGGAGAGTGGTTTCAAGATCATCAACACGGAAAGGGAACCTTCTATTTCCAGAATAATAATAAGTATGTAGGACTCTGGTATGCCGACGAGCAGCAGGGACATGGAGTAATGTACTATTTCAATGGTGATGTCTATGATGGTCAATGGAAGGCTGACAAGCGAAACGGCAACGGAAAATACACCTATAGTGGAGGCGCCTATTACGAAGGGCAGTGGAAAGATGACATGAAAAGCGGAAAAGGAGTTTTCTCCTGGCCAGACGGCTCTTCTTACGACGGACAATATGCCAATAACCTTCGTAATGGCAAAGGGGTGTTTAAATACTCTAACGGTGACCTTTATGTGGGACAGTGGAAAGAGGATGCCCCTCATGGCAAGGGCATCTATAAGTTCCAGAGTGGAGATGTCTACGAGGGTGACTACCAGCAGGGGGAGCGTACGGGACAGGGTGTCTTCCGATATGCGAATGGTGACAAGTACACTGGTGGATTCCTAAATGGTGACAAGCAAGGAGAGGGCATGCTGGTCTGGAGGAATGGTAATGTCTATCAAGGACAGTGGGATACGGACAAACCTAATGGTAAAGGGAAGTTGACCATGAAGAACGGTGACGTCTTTGAAGGACATTTCAAAAATGGCACCATAGAAGGAGAGGGTATCGCCCGTTATGCGGATGGCTCTAAGTTCAAAGGACAATTCAAGAACGGACGGCGTAACGGACCTGCTATAGAGCAGGATAAAGAGGGCAAGCGTTTCGAGGGCTCTTATGTGGACGACCGTCGTGATGGTCCCTTCGTGGAAAAAGACGCCAATGGCAATGTGATCGCTACTGGTAAATATACCCGTGGTCGTCGTGAGGAGAACAAAAAGTAATTATCAATCTACTAAATACATTTATTATGATTATTGACAGTTTACAAAACCTGAAGAACTATGAGTCAGTGAACCCATTGTTCTCTAAAGTGATTGAGTTCCTAAAGGACAATGACCTGAATGCTCTCGAGACTGGGAAACACGAAATTGTGGGTAAAGATCTCTTTGTCAACATCCAGATGGCAAAAGGAAAGACCCCTGACGAGGCTGTTATTGAGACACACGACAAGATGATTGACATCCAGATTCCTATTACGGCAACGGAGACATTCGGCTATACCCCTCGTGAGAATTTGCCAGCAGCAACCTATAATGCGGAGAAAGATATTACCAAGATTCCTGACCTTGCCGCAGAGAGTTATATCACTTGTCAGCCAGGCACGATGGCGATCTTCTTCCCACAGGACGGGCATGCGCCCTGTATCGCTGGTGTCCCCGAGTTCAAGAAAGCAATATTTAAAGTAAAAGCATAACTCCAATACTATGGCAACAACAAAGAAAACGGCAACGAAGAAACCTGCTGTCAAGAAGACGGCTCCTAAGAAAGTTGTCAAGAAAGTAGAAGAACCGCAACACATTGGATTGGTTCGAGATGACTCATGGCTTGAGCCCTTTGAGGGTGCTATCCGTGGACGTCATGATCATGCCCTGTGGAAGATCAGTCAGTTGACTAAAAACGGGAAACAGACCCTGTCACAATTTGCCTCAGGACATCTGTATTTTGGTTTGCACAAACTCACCAAAGGATGGGTGTTCCGTGAGTGGGCACCTAACGC
This sequence comes from Prevotella sp., assembly GCA_017470055.1. Lineage (GTDB taxonomy): Bacteria > Bacteroidota > Bacteroidia > Bacteroidales > Bacteroidaceae > Prevotella. Next base: position 29,205 of record JAFUFD010000004.1, read on the forward strand.
TACGGAGATCTACCTCATCGGTGACTTCAATAACTGGCAGGAGTCTGAGAAATACAAGTGTAAACGCATTGAGGGAACAGGCAACTGGGAACTGAAACTCTCCGAGAAAGCCATCAAGCATGGTGACCTGTATAAGATGAAGGTGAAGTGGAATGGGGGAGAAGGCGAGCGCATTCCTGCATGGTGCCGTCGAGTGGTGCAGGATGACCAGACGAAGATTTTCTCCGCCCAGGTATGGAATCCAGAGACACCTTATGTGTTTAAGAAAAAGAACTTCAAACCCAATAAGAGTCCTCTGCTGATTTACGAGTGCCATGTGGGAATGGGACAAGATGCAGAGAAGGTTGGCTCTTATAAGGAGTTTACAGAGAATGTCTTGCCTCGTGTGAAGAAGGACGGTTACAACGCTATTCAGGTGATGGCTATTCAGGAGCATCCATACTATGGGTCCTTTGGCTATCATGTGTCCAGTTTCTTCGCACCCTCCAGTCGTTTCGGAACTCCAGAGGATTTGAAGGAGATGATTGACACAGCCCATAAGATGGGAATTGCCGTGATCATGGATATCGTACATTCTCATGCCGTGAAGAACGAGGTAGAGGGATTGGGTAATCTCGCAGGTGACCCCAACCAGTTCTTCTATCCTGGTGACCGTCATGAGCATCCAGCCTGGGACTCCCTGTGTTTCGATTATGGCAAGGACGATGTGCTTCATTTCCTACTCTCTAACTGCAAGTACTGGTTGGAGGAATATAAGTTCGATGGTTTCCGCTTTGACGGTGTGACTTCTATGTTGTATTATTCCCATGGCTTGGGTGAGGCTTTTGGTGGCTATGGTGACTATTTCAATGGTCATGAGGACGATAATGCCATCTGTTATCTGACCCTTGCCAATTGCTTGATACATGAGGTGAATCCGCATGCTATCACCATTGCGGAGGAAGTTTCTGGTATGCCAGGACTCGCTGCTAAATTCGAGGATGGCGGTTATGGCTTTGACTACCGTATGGCGATGAATATTCCAGACTACTGGATTAAGACTATCAAGGAGGTACGTGACGAGGATATCAATGTTTGCAGTATTTTCTGGGAAGTGAAAAACCGTCGTCCTGATGAGAAGACCATTTCCTATTGTGAGAGCCACGACCAGGCTTTGGTGGGTGACAAGACCATCATCTTCCGCCTGATAGATGCTGATATGTACTGGCACTTCAAGAAAGGTGATGAGAATGACATGGTGCATCGCGGTATTGCTCTGCATAAGATGATTCGCCTGGTAACGGCAGGTGCCATCAATGGTGGTTATCTGAACTTCATGGGTAATGAGTTCGGACATCCGGAGTGGATTGACTTCCCACGTGAGGGTAACGGTTGGAGTTATAAATATGCCCGCCGCCAGTGGAACCTGGTGGACAACAAGGAACTTTGTTACCACTGGTTGGGTGACTTCGACCGTAAGATGTTGGAAGTGATTAAGAGCCAGAAGAACTTCCAGGCGACACCAGTGACAGAGATATGGCATGACGATGGTGACCAAGTGTTGTGTTATATGCGTGGCGACCTCGTCTTTGTCTTCAACTTCTCACCCACACGTTCCTATACAGATTATGGTTTCCTCGTTCCTACGGGCTCTTATGAGGTGGTGCTGAATACGGATGCCAAGGAGTTTGGCGGTAACGGATTCGCAGACGATAGTGTCACACACATCACCAATTACGATCCTTTGTACGTTCAGGATCATAAGGAGTGGCTGAAGTTGTATATCCCAGCCCGTTCTGCGGTGGTGTTAAGGAAATTATAAAACACTATTCTTAGTCTCAATTCTTGCGACCATGCTGATGTTAAATGTCAGCATGGTCGCAGTTTTTCTACCAATTCAGAATAAAACCATAAAATTTTCGATAATATAGTCAATATATTCGATAATTTTGTGTAATTTTGCACATTGAAATATATTTCTATTATGGTACATAATATCTTCAAAGGATTAGGTATTGCACTGATAACTCCTTTTTTAGAAGATGGGTCGGTAGATTACAAGTCGCTGATTCGTCTGGTAGAATATCAACTCAACAATGGTGCGGACTTTTTCTGTATCCTCGCTACGACAGGTGAGACTCCCACATTGACAGAGGATGAGAAACAAAAGATTAAAGATTTGGTTGTGAGTGTTGTAGGTGGCAAGGTTCCCATACTCGTTGGCTGTGGCGGATATAACACTTCTGCGATAGTAGAGGAGTTGAGTACCCGTGACCTCAAGGGTGTGGACGGCATCCTGAGTGTCTGCCCCTATTACAACAAACCATCGCAGGAGGGACTTTATCAGCATTTCAAGGCGATAGCCGCAGCGACGACCCTTCCCGTTGTCCTCTACAATGTCCCGGGTCGTACTGGTGTGAACATGAAGGCAGAGACCACCGTCCGTCTGGCTCGTGACTGTCAGAATATCGTCGCTATCAAGGAGGCCAGTGGTAACTTGGAGCAAGTCGATGAGATTATCAAGAACAAGCCCAAGGACTTTGATGTGATCTCAGGTGACGACGCTCTGACATTCCCCATGATCTCTTGTGGTGCCGTGGGTGTCATCAGTGTGATTGGTAATGCCTTGCCTCGTGAGTTCTCTAAGATGATTCGCCTGCAGATGAAAGGAGAGTATGACGGTGCCCGTAAGATACACCATCGTTTTACCGACTTGTTCTCTTTGCTTTTCGTCGATGGCAATCCTGCAGGTGTAAAGGCTATGCTTCACGAGATGGGATATATACAGAATGTGCTCCGTCTGCCTTTGGTGCCGACGCGTATCTCTACATTACAACGAATGAGTGAGATCATGAAGGAATTAAAGATATGACGTGAATGGAGGAGAGTAGGGTTATTCATGAGATAACGCCTTTGATGGGTAAGGACTCCCTCTATATTGCTGACCGCAGAAAGAAAGAGTTTACCTATCCTATTCACAACCACGAGGTCTTTGAGTTGAATTTCGTGGAGCACGCTGCTGGTGTGCGTCGTATCGTGGGTGACTCCAACGAGGTGATTGATGAGTACGACCTCGTGCTGATCACCAGTCCCGACTTGGAGCATGTGTGGGAGCAGAATACCTGTACCAGTGACGATATCCGTGAGGTGACTATCCAGTTCCACTTTGACCTCAACGAAGAGGGCTTCCTCTCCCGTAATCCCTTTATGTCAATGCGTAAGATGTTACTGGAGGCTCGCAAGGGACTCTGTTTTCCTTTGGAGTCCATCATGCGTGTCTATCATCTGATTGACACGCTGAGCAGTATCAAAGATGGCTTTTATGCTGTCACCCAGTTTATGACCATCCTCTACGAGTTGTCCAGATGTGATGGCGCCCGTACCCTTGCCACCAGTAGTTATGCCAAGGTGGAGGTGGCGAGCGACTCTCGCAGAATACTGAAAGTCAAGAATTATATCAGCAAGAACTACCAGGAGGAGATCCGTCTGACGGCAATGGCTGATCTGGCAGGCATGAGTCCTTCCGCCTTCAGCCGTTTCTTCAAGTTGCATACGGGTCGTAACCTTAGCGATTATATCATAGACCTTCGACTGGGTTATGCCAGCAGGATGTTGGTAGATACGGCAAAGAGTATTGCGGAGATTAGTTATGGCTGTGGTTTCAACAACCTCAGTAACTTCAACCGTATCTTCAAGAAGAAAAAGAACTGTTCCCCCTCGGAGTTCAGGGAAAATTACCGTAAGACCAGAATCATCGTATAAACTAATCATGGACAGGTTGAGAGTATATATTATCATACTGGTAATGACTATAGGAGGACTCCTTCCTATAGTGGCTCAATCTGACTTTGACAAAACGCTCCATACCATTGAGAAGATGATAGACTCTGCGCGGACTCAGAAGAACGACACCTTGTTAGCGAAATTTCTTTGTGGTCGTGCGGTGCTGTTCTATAATCACGCCTTGGATGACTCTGTAATTAACCATGTGCCGACAGACTTGGTGGAGATACGCAAGACGAAGCAATGGAACCAGTATTACGAGTTGTGGACCTATCTTGCCAATACCTATCTGTACAGCGGGCAACCCAACAAAGCACTTCGTGAGGTACAGGCGATGTTTGACGATGCCAAGCAGCGAGGTGACAATTACGGAATGGGATTCGCCTATTACACGATGGGTAGCGTGTATGCCACGCTGAACAATTTTGACGAGTCAATCAGTTCCTATCAGAAGAGTCTCGACTTGCTGTCGAAGATCAAGCCTTACCCAACTATCGTGCCAGATGTCTATGCCTATTATGGTGATATCCTCAATCTCAAGCAGAAGTACCACCAGTTAGAGCAGTTGACTGTACGGTGGAAGAAATTTTTGGAGGAATACGAGGAGACCTATAAGTCAAAGTTAAGTCAGGTTACCAAAAATGTGCTTTACACCTATTATTATATGGCATGTGCACAGGCTCATCTGGGACTGGGAGAACTCGCCGATGGTGCGGAAGATTTGAACAAGGCGCATGATTTGTTAGGATCGGAGTCGTCGTTGAGAGGTCAGTCCTGGATGTTCTATATGGCAAAACTGCGTTATCTGCAGAAACGCTATCCAGAGGCGCTCCAGTTGAACGACAGGCGTTTGGCGTTGTTTGACGATAGTGACATGACGCAATTTGTTGACATCATCGGACAGCGTGCGGATATCCTCATGGCATTAGGGCGTTACAAAGAGGCTGCGGAATATTATCTGAAGATGTATCAGATCAATGACTCCGTCAATGCCCAAGACACCAAGCAACAACTCAATGAGATGAACACCCTGTTCAAGGTCGATGAGTTGAAGATGGAGCAAGAGCGTGCCCAGTTCCGCAACACCTTGACCATCGTGGGACTCATAGTCCTTGCCCTGATTATCTTCAGCATCTTCCGCTATATCGCCGCCAAGCGTCTGAAAGTGGCTCACGAGAAGTTGCAGACCACTCACGAGGAATTGCTGACGGCATACGACCAGTTGGAGGAGACGACCACGGCAAAGGAACGTATAGAGAGTGACCTGCGTATTGCCCGAAATATCCAGATGGGTATGGTGCCGCATACGTTCCCCAACCGTCCAGACTTGGATGTCTACGCGTCGATGACACCTGCCAAGGAGGTGGGTGGTGACCTCTATGGCTATTTGCTGACTGACAATAAACTCTATTTCTGTCTGGGTGACGTATCTGGAAAGGGAGTGCCAGCATCCCTCTTTATGGCACAGGCGACACGACTCTTCCGAACACTCGCTGCCCAGGGCTTGATGCCTGACAAGATATGTACCCAGATCAACGAGGCGCTCTCTGGTGAGGATAATGAGACGAGCATGTTCGTAACCATGTTCCTCGGACTGGTCGACTTGGAGACGGGTCATCTTGACTTCTGTAATGCAGGACATAACCCTCCTGTTATTATCGGTGAGAAAGCAGAGTTTGTGGAGATGTTGCCTAATGCGCCGATAGGACTGTGGCCTGGATTGGAGTATGAGGGCGAGGAGATTGCCGATATCTCAGGAAAACCGTTCTTTGTCTACTCCGATGGACTCAACGAGGCGGAGAACCGCCAACAGGAGCAGTTTACCGATGAGCGTCTGCTGGAACTGTTGGAGACCACACCTTTCGAAAGCGGACAACAGACGATAGAGATGCTGACGGAACAGGTGCAGCAGCATCGTGACGGAGCGGAGCCTAACGACGACCTCACCATGCTATGCGTGAAAGTACAAGGGCATTTACCTAATTAATTAACTATATATATGGAGAAAGAAATCTGTATAAAGAACCGAATGGAGGAACTGGCACGAGTAAACCAGTTTATCGAGGAAATCGGGGAGGAGTTAGGGCTTGACATGGAACTCCTGATGAACCTCAACCTTGTGATTGAGGAGATGGTGGTCAATGTCATCTCCTATGCCTATCCCGAAGGAACAGAAGCCGACATTGAACTGAAGGCTGAAAGCAAAGGCAAAGAACTCACTTTCGTCCTGAGTGACCGTGGAAGGGAGTTTGATCCTACTCTGAGTGAGACTGCTGATATGGATGTCAATCCCGCTGAACGTGACTTAGGAGGAATGGGTATCTATATTGTCAAGAACATCATGAACGAGGTGACTTACCAACGACTGGAGGGTAAGAACTTGTTGACGATGAAGAAAGATATCTAAGCATTAAACATTAAATATTAAAATTAAATACTATAAGACTATGACACAGATTTTGAAAGAGAATGGTAAGACCATTATTAAGACCGGACAGCGTATTGATACCATGAATGCCGGTGAGTTTGAGCGTGAGATTGAGCCAGCATTGGCTGACGGTGGTGTTGATCTTGAGATGGACTGCTCTGAGTTGAATTATATGGCAAGTTCTGGTCTTCGTGTGATTCAGAAGACCATGCGTACTGTGATGCAGCAGAAGGGTCAGTTCAAGATGACTAACGTAAGTCCTGAGATTTATAAGGTATTGAATATGACGGGCTTCACTAAGTTTATGAAAGTTGAACAGAGAAAAGACTAATCAGATATGATTTGGATTATTATTGCATTAGCATTAGTTGTTGCTGTCCTTTGCGTCGCCCTTTATTTTCAGATCAAGGGCAGTCGCGACCAGGCTGGGGAGCAGGAGGCTTTGCTTCGTGACTACCAGCGTCGTGTCGACGAGCAGCAACAGTTATTGGAAGACTATCGTAGTCTTCAGAAGAACTTCGAGAATGTCGGCGAGGGTTATGAGCAGGCGCTTGACCTCTACGACAAGATGGAGGAGAACAGTCGTAAGTTAGAGGAGCGTAATGCTTTCTTGGAGAAGCAGAACGCTGACTTGCAGACGGCAAGCAACAGCAATACCGAGGCGATGCGCACCAGCAAGGAGTTCATCCAGCAGGTAGTGCAGAAGATGACGAAGGAGTTGGATAAGATGGAGGCTTCTGCCGCAGCACCTCTCGCAGGTCTCGTCTATAGCATTCAGGACGCCAACGACTTGGGTAGCGAATCTGCCATCGAACTCAACGACAATATCATGGCAGAGCAGGTGGCAAAGCAGGCTGTCGCTGAGTCGGCTATTGACAAGTGCCAGTACTTTACCTTCGAGTTGAAGGTTAGTCCTCAGGCTGCCTCGATGCTGCATACGAATGAGAAGCAGGCAGGCCATGCCCTTGCCTTGGTGCTCGACAATGCCAAGAAGTTCACGACCGACGGTTGTGTGACACTGAGCGTGGACGCAGACTTGCAGGAGTCAAAGGTGACCTACACCGTGGAGGATACGGGTATGGGTGTTCCTGCCAATGAGGCAGACCGCATCTTTGAGCCCTACGTTAAACTGAATAGTTATTTCGATGGTCAGGGACTGGGACTTACCTTTGCCCGCAGCATTGCCCGCCGCTTAAGTGGCGACTTAGTGCTTGACACCACGCATACAGGTAAAGGCGCCCGTTTTGTGATGACCTTGCCAATGTAATAGTGGTGAAGTAAACCGTTATGTAAAAAAATATGGTCGGATTTTCTGTTCGCTTTTTTAGACCATCCAGAGAATTTAGAGGTTAAAAATCGACAGAATAATGCGAAAAACGAGAAAGGCGGCACCTTCGAGACCGTTTGCTTCTGGCAAACTACCCGAAAGGTGCCGCCTTTTTCCCCAAAAAGTAGCACCTTCTTCTGCGAAAAATAGGAGCAAAAATGGCGTTTTTAGGCTGTTTTTGCCCCTTTTTTCATCACCTTTTGAACTCGTTTTAAGACTAACTCCTTAGTATTCAACTGTTTAACAAAACGCCTCATATTTTGCGTATTTACAGCCAACTTCCAACAAGTTTGAAAAATCGCCCTTCTCCAGAAGCACATTGTTAAGAAAAGTCAAATCCGCATATTGTTGATGCCATCGCGTACATTATAAATTTAAACATAAAATGCAATTGTTTTCCAGAATATTTATTATCTTTGTAGCCGATAATAAACCATTCAAACGAATAAACAAAAACGAACATAAAAATTTCAGTTATGAAACACAAAGACCTAATGACCATTAGAATGCGGAGGAGTGCAATGCTTCTCCTGATGACGCTCCTCCCGTTTGGGATGTGGGCACAGAATTATGACCTATGGGTGAATGGCATTCAAGTTACAGAAGATAATAGAAATGATGTAACTAGTGCCGAGAATAATAATGGTGACCCACAGGTGACTTATAATCCAGAAACTTTTACTTTGATTCTTGACAATGCAACGTTGACTGGTACTGATATATACCATGCAGGTATTCTCAGTGGACTGAATTCTTTGACCATTTCTATTAAAGGCGAGAATACTATTGTTCCTAACGATTCCTGTACCGCTATCAGAGCCAATGCCGAAGGAGCACAGACATTAACTATAGTGAAAGGAAGTGATAATTGCTCATTGTCACTTAATAGTTCCCGCCCAATTAGGGACTTCAATGCTTTAACCCTTACAGGAGTACACTGGAATTGGGGAGAAGATTATACTTATGGTATTGGTAACTTTGGTTATGGTAATGGTTATGGACTTATTGGTGCAACAGGAGGTGAAGCAGATAATGTTACTCTGAGTGATGAGGCATTGTATCCTCCTTCTATGTTTATAGCAGGAATGGAACTTGGTTTTGAATATGATAATGGTAATAAACTCTTTTATGCAATTGATTATGCCGATACGTCTTTGGAAGATGTAGCAGAGACAGAATTGAACATTCAAGAACCATTTGTAACTCTTTTAGGACCATGTACTGTAACGGCTTATACGCAGAATGGCGATTTTAAGAGTACTACCGTAAAGGGAAAACTCTTTGGACTTTCTGAAACATCACTCTCTACTGTTTTGGGCAAGGTAAGCACCTTACAGGCTCCGACATTGCAACCTTCTATTGAGGATAGTGATGGATTGACATGTCAATTTAGTTCTAGCGCTGTCGCTGATTTCTCTAATATAGCAACAATAAATGAAGAGACAGGTGAGATAACCGTTAATGGTGCAGGCTCTGTTTCCTTTGCTGTGAATATTACCGATAAATCTCAGGAGACAATATGCACAGTATTGAATCAAAATGACTTGACCTTTACACTGACTGTTGCAGATGGCTATCCCATTCAGATTAACAATGGCGAAACATTAATACAAATAACAGAGGAAAATCGTAAACATGTGCTTGGCGAAAACAACACAACGGTACAGTTCGACGGCAAGAACACGCTGATTCTGAATGGTGCCAACATCGCAGGCATTACTATAGAGTCAACTGATTTATTGCCAAGCGGACTGAATGTATATTTGAAGGGGAACAACGCTATATCAGGAACCTATATTATTGATTCTAATGGATATAATGACCCCATACCCGTAACTTTCACTACTAATGAGGTGACTCCAGGTAATCTGACCTTCACCTATGTAGCAGGTGCCGCTGCATTGAATGATGTTGATGGTGCCTTTAGAAGTGTTACTACAAGTTATAAGAATGGGCTGACCGCTACATTGGACCATAATATGGAAGGAAACCAAGTTGTTACATTGTCTGTCACTCTTAAGCCTATTATTGTAGCGGAGACAGGAGAAAATGGTGTTACCTTTGCTGGTGATGGAGATGATAGTAATGGTAAAGGTCTTGGTGAAGACATTCAAGGTGTTGGTGATCCAGAAAGTCCATCTGAAAAAGCAGTTGAAGTGAATAATATTTATTATACCCTTGGAACTGGTGATGGATATTATGTGGATGCGGAAAGAGACAACTTAAAGATTGTGGCCTTGAATACCAAAATGACAGGTGTCCCCAATTACCTGCCTGGTACTGCGGAGTTTCTTGCAAACTTCAAGGGCATGACATTCCTCCTGCCAGCAGGTACTGGAACTGTAACAGTGGAAGCGTGCACCTATGGTGGAGGTATTCTGAATGTTCAGATAGGCGACGATGCTCCTGTACAGTTTACTGACTTGACAAACTTCACAGAGTGTAAAGTGCCTTATGTTATAACGGAGCCAACTTATGTTTTCATCTATAATAGTGCTCCTGCTGCATCAAGTCGCACCTTCGACGACCGTCGTGCACCAGGACGTAAGGAGACGACAACAGTGGGAATCGGTGGCTTGAACATCTCTGCTTCTTCTGTTGATGCAGTACCTGAGCCAGCGTTGAGTCCGAAGATGTTGGATAAGAGTCTGGTCGCAACATGGATTTCGGGTAATCACGTGACTGTTAATGACACGGATGTGGAGGATTTGAATGACGATGTCTTTGACGATCTGACTGGTGGTGCTGCTGCATCCAGAAGAGCAATTGCACCTTCCTTCATCACGTATGTCGATCTGACTGGTACTGCGATTAAGAATAAAGAGGTTGACCGTACTGCACTTCCCTTCAGCAAACTGAATGAGAATACCTTTATCTATATGCCTGCAGGCAATACGATAAAGGCTGGTACAAAGAATGTGGTGATTGGCTCTGTCTGCGACGAGATGGAACTCAAACAGGAGAACCAACTTGAGGTGGCTAAGAACTTCACAGCCCTTGAGGCTTCACTCGACAGAACATTCGATACGGAGAAGACGGGTACTATCTATCTGCCCTTCGCACTCAAAGAGGAAAAGGCAACTGAAATGGGTAAATTCTATGAACTGACTAGTTATGACGGCTCAACGGTATCGATGACTTCTGTCGCATCTACCAAGGCGAACACACCGTATATGTTCAAACCTGCAAAGATAACATTGTCCGCAGAGATGGTGGATGTGAAGAAAGATGTTCCTGCATCACCTACGGCTGGAGGCATCACCTTCAAAGGAACCTATGAGTCAAAGAGCATCGTTTCCGACGGAAGTACACAATACTATTGCTTCATGGCTGATGGTGAAAAGGATGGTAAGTTTGTCCATGTGACAGGTACTCCCGTAACGGTAAGTCCGTATCGTGCCTACATGGTGAAGTCGGGCGCATCCGCTCGTGACTTGGATGTCATCATTGACGGCTTCGCTACAGGTGTCAGTGTGGTGAAGGATATAAGAAGTAAGATGGATAATGTCTTCTACGATCTTAGTGGTCGTCGTGTCATGTATCCTACCAAGGGACTGTATATCGTCAATGGTAAAAAGGTAATCATTAAATAATGGAGGACGGAAAGATGAAAAAGATATATATAGTTCCTCAGATGGATACATACCGCATACAGATGCAAAACAGTCTTCTTGACACTTCTAACTTGAACCCAGAGGAATGGACTGGAGGAGGCAACGCAGGTGGTCGCTTGTTAGACGAGGATGCTCCATTGAACATCCTGCTGAATGACGAGTTTGGTTTCTAAACCCAGATAAAATAGGTAGAATGGGGCAGCATCGACAAGGTGCTTGCCCCACTTTTTGAGTCTCTTAGAAAAGATTTTCAAAAAAAGTTCTCAAAAAGTTTGGTAGTTCCGTGAAAAGTGCGTACCTTTGCATCCGCAAACGAAAAGGGAGGCTCCCTAGCTCAACTGAATAGAGCATCTGACTACGGATCAGAAGGTTGTGGGTTTGAATCCCGCGGGAGTCACGAAAGAGAAAGGAATCTCAACTGAGATTCCTTTCTCTTTCGTGATATATGTGTAGACCTTACTTAATAAGGTCTACACTACGTTTCAAGAACTTATCGAGAGCCTCACCTTTCAGCATGCCATTCTGCAGCAAGGCAAGGTCGATGAGTTGATGGACGATGGAATTGCCCTTGGCATAGTCGGCAAGAATCTGCTGCTTCTTGTCTTTCTGCTCCTGCACAGCCTTCTCGGTATTCGTCTTGTCGTCCTTCTCCTCCTGTGTCAGTTCGTCGGCTTTCTTCTTCTCCTGAGCCTGACGGATAGCGGCAAGGCGAGCCTCTTGTCCTTTCAGTTCACTCTCAACAGGTTTGAGAGCCTCTTCTGTTGACGACTTGCATTCATCAAGGACACGCTTTACCAAAGGATGGTCGCTGTTCAGCACGAGGTTGAGGGAGTCGGGCATCTGTGCATAGAAGTTCATACCAGGCTGGAAACGGCTCATCTCCTTCATACGGCGCATATACTCGTTCTGCGTTATCATCACAGGACGGCTCTCTGCGCCCAGTGCCTGTACCTCCACCATAAACTCGGTCTTCTCCAGTTTTGGCATCTGGGAACGGAAGACGGATGACAAATTGGCAGACTCGTCCTCTGACAAGGTTGACTTTGGTGCGTCGTCTTTCACAATCAGTCGCTCGATGATATCGGAGTCAACACGGGTAAAGCGGCTCTTCTCGAATTTCTGCTCCAGCATCTGGATGGCAGGTACGTCAAGTTGTCCGTCTAACAGCAGTACACTGTAGCCCTTGTCCTTCGCCGCCTGGATATAACTGTACTGCTCCTCCTTGTCGGTGGCATAGAGATAGACGAGGGTGTCGTCCTTGTCCTTCTGGGCACTCTCGATGAGGGTCTTGTACTCATCGAATGTGAAGTATTTTCCGTCTGTGTCCTTTATCAGGGCGAAGTCCTTGGCACGGTCGTAGAAACTCTCCTCGCTGAGCATTCCATAGTTGATGAAGAGTTTCAGGTCGTCCCATTTCTCCTCATACTGTTTGCGGTCCTCCTTGAAGATGCTCTGCAAGCGGTCGGCAACCTTCTTGGTGATATAGGTGGATATCTTCTTCACGTCACGGTCGCTCTGCAGATAGGAGCGGCTGACGTTCAGAGGAATGTCCGGCGAGTCGATGACACCATGCAACAGGGTCAGGAACTCAGGGACGATGCCCTCCACCTGGTCGGTCACGAATACCTGATTGCAATAGAGTTGGATCTTGTTACGCTGCAAATCGATGTTCGACTTGATGCGGGGGAAGTACAGGATACCCGTCAGGTTGAAGGGATAGTCGACATTCAGATGGATCCAGAACATCGGCTCGTCGCTCATGGGGTAGAGGGTACGATAGAAACTCTTGTAGTCCTCGTCCTTCAAACCAGAGGGCGCCTTGGTCCATAACGGCTCCACATTATTAATAATATTATCCTCGGCGGTGTCCACCATCTTTTTCTCGTCAGAAGACCATTCCTGTTTCTTGCCGAAAGCGACAGGAACAGCCATGAACTTACAGTATTTGGTGAGCAGTTCCTGAATCTTCTGCTTCTCCAAAAACTCCTTGCAGTCGTCGTCGATATACAGGATGATGTCGGAGCCACGGTCCTCTTTCTCCGCCTCGTCAATCTCGTAGGCGGGACTGCCGTCGCAACTCCATTTCACAGCCTTGGCACCGTCCTTATACGACTTGGTGATAATCTCCACCTTCTTGGACACCATGAACGACGAGTAGAAGCCCAGTCCGAAGTGTCCGATGATGTTGTTGGCGTTGTCCTTGTATTTCTCCAGGAAGTCGTTGACTCCAGAGAAAGCGATCTGGTTGATATACTTGTCGATCTCCTCCTCTGTCATACCGATACCACGGTCGCTGATGGTGATAGTGCCTTTTTCGGTATCCAGACTGATATGGACGGCAAGGTCGCCCAACTCACCCTTGAACTCGCCCTGCTCCTTCAGGGTCTTCAACTTCTGGGTGGCGTCGACAGCGTTGCTGACCATCTCACGGAGGAATATCTCATGATCGCTGTAGAGAAACTTTTTGATGACGGGGAAGATGTTCTCAGTAGTAACCCCGATATTACCTTTTTGCATATACCTTATATATTATAATCATTAATTCCTGTCTTTAATTTTGCAAATATCGTGCCATTTTTGTAATTTTGCAGCGCAAAAGAGAAAATAACAATGAAAAGAAGATGGCATTGTAAACCAGGAGAACAACCTACGGAGTTTGACAAACGTATTATGTACTTGGAGAACAAAGGTGCTTTGGTTCCTACCCGTGACTTGATCAAGACCCCAGAGCAGATAGAGGGCATCCGCCGTGCCGGTGTGGTGAACACAGGTGTGCTGGATGCGGTGGAGAAAGAGATTCATGCGGGTATGTCGACTTTGGAGATTGACCAGATATGTCGTGACTACTGCGAGGCACATGGTGCCATTCCCGCCTGTCTGAACTACGAGGGATTCCCCATGAGTGTCTGCACGAGTATCAACGAGGTGGTATGTCACGGTATTCCCAAAGATACGGATATCTTGGAGGAGGGCGACATCATCAATGTCGACTTCACGACGATTCTTGACGGCTACTATGCGGATGCCTCCCGTATGTTCATCATCGGAAAGACAACCCCTGAGAAAGAGCAGTTGGTGCGTGTCACCAAGGAGTGTCTGGAAATTGGTATGGAGGCGGCAAAGCCCTGGGGCTTCGTCAACGAGATCGGCAAGGCGATAGAGAAGCATGCGAGGAAATACCACTATGGAGTAGTACGTGACCTTTGCGGCCATGGGGTGGGATGCCAGTTCCATGAAGAGCCTGAGGTCTGCCATTTCGCACAGAAAGAGGCGGGCATGCTCTTGGTGCCAGGTATGGTGTTCACCATTGAGCCGATGATCAACATGGGAACTTGGAAAGTCTTCATTGATGCGGACGACCCCTACGGATGGGAAGTCATCTCAGAGGACGAGCAGCCCAGTGCCCAATGGGAGCATACCTTCCTCATGACAGAGCATGGTCTGGAGATATTAACCCATTAACGTTCGCAATATCGAATATTGTAATATCGAATGACAAAAGAAATCTACATCTTAGGCATAGAAAGTTCATGCGACGACACGTCCGCAGCCGTCCTGAAGGATGGGGTGCTCTTGTCGAATGTGACAGCCTCGCAGGCGGTCCATGAGGCATACGGCGGTGTGGTGCCGGAACTTGCCTCCCGTGCCCATCAGCAGAATGTGGTCCCTGTCGTCGACCAGGCGATCAAGAAGGCTGGTATCACGAAGGAGCAACTGACGGCAATAGCCTTCACCCGTGGTCCTGGACTGATGGGTTCCCTGTTGGTGGGAGTCAGTTTCGCCAAGGGCTTTGCCCGCTCTCTGGGGATTCCCTTGATTGACGTGAACCACCTGCAAGGACATGTCATGGCACACTTCATCAAGGAGTCGGAGGATGACTCGAATCAGCCGCCACTTCCTTTCCTCTGTCTGCTGGTCAGCGGTGGTAACTCCCAGATTGTCAAGGTGAATGCCTATAACGACATGGAAGTGTTAGGGCAGACCATCGACGATGCAGCAGGCGAGGCTATCGATAAATGCTCGAAGGTGATGGGACTGGGCTATCCTGGTGGCCCCATCATCGACCGTCTGGCTCGACAGGGCAATCCCAAGGCATACCAGTTTGCCGAACCGCAAATCCCTGGTCTCGACTATAGTTTCTCAGGTCTCAAGACCTCGTTCCTGTACAATATGAGGAAATGGGTGGAGGAAGACCCCGATTTCATCGAGCACCATAAAGAGGATATCGCTGCCTCGTTGGAATGGACCATTGTGGATATCCTGATGAAGAAATTGCGCCTTGCCGTCAAGCAGACGGGTATCAAGCATGTTGCCGTGGCGGGTGGCGTGAGTGCCAATAATGGACTGCGCAATGCCTTCCACGACCACGCCAAGCGTTATGGGTGGACCATCTACATCCCTAAGTTCAGTTTTACCACCGATAATGCCGCCATGATCGGCATCGTGGGCTATTACAAATATCTCGATGGCGTGACGTGTCCTATTGATGTGCCCGCCTTCTCAAAGGTAACATTTAAATAAATTGTCATGTTAGATTTTGAAAGTAAGATTATCAGCAGGGAGGTCAGTCAACTGCTCTGGGAAATGGAGAAGACTGTAGGTACAGCCGAAAGTTGTACGGGTGGACGTATTGCCGAGGCACTCATCTCTATCCCTGGTGCGTCGAAGTATTTCAAAGGTGGTGTTGTCTCTTATGTTGACGAGATCAAAGAGCGACTGCTGAATGTCGACGCACAAGTGTTGGAGGAGCAGACTGCCGTCTGTGAGGAAGTGGCTCGCCAAATGGTCATTGGCGCTTGTAAGACACTCAATACCGACTACGCCATTTCCGCTACAGGTTTCGCTGGTCCGACAGGCGGTACAAAGGATATCCCTGTTGGCACTATCTGGCTTGCCTGCGGAACCCCCGACCAGCAGGTTACCCTCAAAGTGGAGGAGGACCACGGACGGGACATCAATCTCGCTATCGCCACCCATAAAGCGATGCAGATGTTTCTGGATTACCTCAAAACAGAAGTGGGAGAGACAACGGAGCGTTAAAAAATATTAAGAGATGGCGAAATCTCTAAACTTTAAACGCTAAACTCTAAACTTTTTCGTACCTTTGCACCCTGTTTGGAGTAAGTTATATTTTAGGAACAAGTAAAAGTAGATAGAAATGTCTAAAATTTGTCAAATTACGGGAAAGAAGGCACAGATAGGTAACAACGTGTCTCACTCAAAGCACCGCACAAAGCGTAGTTTTGATGTAAACCTGTTCAGCAAGAAGTTCTACTATGTCGAGGAGGCTTGCTGGATTCAGTTGAAGATCAGCGCCGCTGGTCTGCGTATGATTAATAAGGTTGGTCTGGACGCTGCCCTGAAGCAGGCTGTTGCTAAAGGTTATGTAGACTGGAAGGACATTAAAGTAATAGGAGACTAATTATTATGGCAGGCAAGAAAGCAAAAGGTAATCGCGTACAGGTCATCCTGGAGTGCACCGAGATGAAAGAGAGTGGACTTCCTGGAACAAGCCGTTATATCACGACGAAGAACCGTAAGAACACTCCTGAGAGAATGGAATTGAAGAAGTATAACCCCATCCTGAAGCGCATGACTGTGCACAAGGAGATTAAATAATCTATTTAAAGCATGGCAAAGAAAACCGTCGCTACCCTCCATGAAGGTTCTAAGGATGGTCGCGCTTACACAAAAGTAATCAAGATGGTAAAGAGCCCAAAGACTGGTGCTTACATCTTCGATGAGCAGATGGTTCCTAACGAGGCTGTTAAGGACTTCTTCAAGAACTAAGAGTTGAAAGTTAATATAGAAAAAGCCGAAATCTATCATGGTTTCGGTTTTTTTTTGTACCTTTAACCTTCGGTTGAAGGTAGGCTGCATCTCAGAAAAACTCAAATTAATTTGGTGTTTCGTTCGATTTGCACTACCTTTGTACCGATTAAATGGAGTAATTAATTAGTTATGGGCATATTTGGTTTCTTTAATAAGGATAAAAAGGAGACACTTGATAAAGGGTTGGAAAAGACGAAGTCGAGTGTGTTCGACAAACTGGCTCGTGCGGTAGCAGGTAAGTCGAAAGTGGATGACGACGTGTTGGATGATCTTGAGGAAGTACTGATAACCAGTGACGTGGGCGTGGATACGACCTTGAAAATCATCGAAAGAATCGAGGAGCGTGTGGCTCGTGACAAATATGTCAGTACGAGTGAACTGAATGATATCCTCCGTGATGAAATCGCTGCTTTGCTTGCGGAAAACAACTCAGAGGACAATGACAACTGGGATCTGCCAACAGACCATAAGCCCTATGTCATTTTAGTCGTTGGTGTCAACGGTGTAGGTAAGACGACGACGATAGGAAAACTTGCCTGGCAGTTCAAGCAGGCTGGCAAGAAAGTCTATCTGGGTGCTGCCGATACCTTCCGTGCCGCCGCCGTCGAGCAGTTGTGTATCTGGGGCGAGCGAGTAGGGGTCCCTGTCGTTAAGCAGCAGATGGGCAGTGACCCTGCCTCCGTTGCCTTCGACACACTCAGTTCCGCCAAGGCGAATGATGCCGATGTCGTACTGATCGATACGGCAGGTCGCTTGCATAACAAAGTGGGACTGATGAATGAGTTGAAGAAGATCAAGGATGTCATGAAGAAAGTACTGCCTGAGGCTCCTGACGAGGTCATGCTCGTCTTGGACGGAAGTACAGGACAGAATGCCTTTGAGCAGGCAAAGCAGTTCTCCGCTGTCACCCAAATCACGTCCCTTGCTATCACGAAACTCGATGGAACCGCCAAAGGTGGTGTCGTCATTGGTATCAGCGACCAGTTGAAGGTGCCTGTGAAATACATCGGATTAGGGGAGGGCATGGAAGACCTCCAACTCTTTAATAAGCGACAGTTTGTAGACTCTCTCTTTAAGCATGAATAAGAAGTCAACCATCGATTTCATCACATTAGGGTGCTCGAAGAATCTCGTCGACAGTGAGAAACTCATGGGACTCTTTGAGGCTCATGGCTATCATGTCACGCATGACAGCGACAACCCCAAAGGTGAAATAGTAGTTATCAATACATGCGGTTTCATCGAAGATGCCAAGCAGGAGAGTATAGATACGATCTTAGAGTTTGCGCAAGCAAAGACGGAAGGGAGGCTTAGGAAACTCTACGTAATGGGCTGTCTCTCAGAACGCTATCTTGCCGACCTTGAAGCGGAGATTCCAGAGGTTGACGGCTGGTATGGGAAGTTTAACTACAGGGAGATCTTAGCGGCTCTTGAGACTCAGGAGCATCAAGAAGACCTCTACACCATTCCCCGCCATCTGACCACCCCTCGCCATTACGCCTATATCAAGATCTCGGAGGGATGTGACCGCCATTGCGCCTATTGTGCTATTCCCATTATCACAGGCAGGCACCAGAGCCGTCCCATGGAGGAGATATTAGACGAGGTGCGTTATCTGGTCAGTCAGGGTACCAAGGAGTTTCAGGTTATCGCCCAAGAACTGACCTATTACGGTGTGGACATGGACGGCAAGCAGCATATCGCCGAACTCATTGGGCAAATGGCGGATATAGAAGGGGTGGAGTGGATTCGCCTGCATTACGCCTATCCTGCCCATTTCCCTTGGGACTTACTGAAGGTGATGCGAGAGAAGGAGAATGTCTGTAACTACCTCGATATCGCCCTGCAACATATCAGCGACCACATGCTGAGCCGCATGCAGCGTCATGTGACCAGAGAGGAGACCTACGAACTCGTCAGGAGGATGCGTGAGGAGGTACCCGGCATTCATCTACGTACCACATTGATGGTCGGATTCCCCGGTGAAACCGAGGAGGATTTCCAGGAATTGATGGAGTTCACCCGTTGGGCTCGCTTCGAGCGCATGGGGGCTTTTGCCTATTCTGAGGAGGACGGTACCTACTCGGCAAAGCAATATAAGGATGATGTCCCTGCGGAGGTCAAGCAGGCTCGTCTCGACCGATTGATGCGACTACAACAACAGATCAGTGCGGAAGTGGAGGGGTCCAAGATAGGGCAGACACTACGTGTCATCATCGATCGTACGGAGGGAGATTGGTATGTGGGGCGCAGCGAGTTCTGCTCGCCAGAGGTTGACCCCGAAGTCCTGATTCCTATCAACGAGCAACTGACCATCGGTGAGTTCTATGATGTGAAAGTGACCGACGCAGAAGAGTTTGATTTATACGCAACGACAAGAATATGAACAACAAGGAATTTATCAGTCTGCTATCAGAGCGTACAGGGTATGACCAGAAGGCTACCCAGAAACTGGTGAATAACGTCATCACCGCAATGAGTGACGCTTTTGTGACGGACAATAGCGTCGTCGTGCCTAACTTTGGAGTCTTCGAGACCAAGAAGAAGATGGAGCGTGTTATCATAAACCCCGCTACGGGACAACGCATGCTCGTTCCTCCCAAATTGGTGTTGAACTTCAAACCGAATCAGACATGGAAAGAAAAACTGAAAGGAGGACGATAAGATGGGGAAACTGACGATACAGGAGATTGCTAAGATTCTCGTCGAGAAAAACAAACTGTCAGCCAAGGAGGCGAGTCGGTTTGCCGCAGCGATGTTTGAGATCATCCAGCAACAATTAGATAGTGAGGATCTGGTAAAGATCAAAGGGCTTGGCACGTTTAAGGTGATTCGTGTCGAGGCACGTGAGAGTGTGAATGTCCGCACGGGCGAGCGAATGACGATAGAAAGTCATGCCAAGATTACCTTTACTCCTGATGCCACGATGAAAGAACTGGTGAATAAACCTTTTTCCCAGTTTGAGACTGTAGTCCTCAATGATGGCGTTGAGTTTGAGGATACACCTGTGGAAGAGACACCTGTTTCTACTGAGGAGCCTGCTCAATTCACTGAGGAGCCTGCTCAATTTACTGAGGAGCCTGCTCAATTTACTGAGGAGGCTGCTCAATTTGCTGAGAAGGCTGCTCAATTTGCTGAGGAGCCTCCTCACGCTCAACCCTTGATGGAGGTCGTTGAGAATTCTGAGGAAAAAGAGGAGGAAATCGTCATGCAAGAGGATGACGAAGAGAACTCCTCGTGGAAGAAACCTTTTTGTTATGGGTTGCTTACACTTGCATTAATGGCAGGTTCTGCTTACGGAGGCTATTGGTATGGAAAGACTACTGCAGTCGCCACCACAGAGACACCCGTCGAGGAGGTTCAGGATGTTGTCGTAGAAGACAGCGTGGAAGTGATTGATACCGACTCCATCGAGGTGATAGAGGAGCAGGTCGCTGAGGAGTCGCCCGCACAGACACAGACAGAAGAGCCTGCTACGGAGGAAGAACCCTTCTGGAAAAAGTATGAGGCGATGGATGCCCGTGTCCGTACTGGCGCATACCATATTGTCGGCACTGATCACGAGGTCACGGTACGGAAAGGTGAGACACTCTCCAAGATAGCCCGTCGTGAACTGGGTGAGGGCATGTCCTGCTATATCGAGGTGTATAATGACCTCAAGGCTAACGCTGAGTTGAAAGAAGGACAAACCATCAAAATTCCTAAACTGAAGTGGAAGAAGAAACGCTGACCGATGATTTCTCTTCTCATAGGCTGGATATTGGACTTACTGTTGGGCGACCCGTCGTGGTTGCCCCATCCTGTGGTGGGCTTCGGTAAGGTGATAGCGCAGTGTGAGCGGAGATTGAATCATGGGGGATGTCGTCGGTTGAAGGGTGCTGTCATTGCTGTCCTCTTGATTGCGATCGTCTTCGTCCTGACCTATTTTCTGTTACGATGGCTCGATGGCTTATCAGAGATTGTAAGTAGTATTGTTGGTGCGATATTGATATTCTATTGTCTTGCGGGAACAACGCTGATAAGGGAAGTGCGTGACGTGTTTCTTGCCTTAGACCGATCTTTGGAGGAGGGAAGGAAACAGGTTGCTCGCATTGTGGGTCGTGATACTTCCACGCTTTCCGCACAAGAAGTTCGTACGGCAGCCTTGGAGACATTGGCGGAGAATCTCAGCGACGGCGTGATCGCTCCCTTGTTCTGGCTTGCGCTGTTGGGAGTACCAGGCATGCTTGCCTATAAGATGGTCAACACGCTCGACTCGATGATAGGTTACAAGACCGAGCGATATAAAGACTTTGGCTGTTGGGCTGCACATATTGATGACATCGCTAATTTCATTCCTGCAAGACTCACAGCCCTGCTGATGATCCTTGTCAATGGGAGTTTTTCCATGCTCAGGTCGCAACTCCGTTTTGTATATCGTTATGGAAGGAATCATGCCAGTCCTAATAGCGGGTATCCCGAAGCGGCACTGGCTTCCATCCTGGATTGTAGGTTTGGAGGACCTCATTACTATTTTGGTGAGTTGTTTGACAAACCGTATATTGGCACTAACACACGCCCCCTGACCACCAACGACATGAAGAAGGCTGTCACAATCAATCGTAGAGCGGAGTTTGTGATGGTTTCGATTGTTTTAGCCATCTGTTTGGTATTTTACATCATTTAATATAACACCTTAATCTTCCTTCTTGCCCTTAACCGAGACTTCATTTATCGCCCCCAATACAGCCTTTCCCCTTAAATTTTCCACCAATTAACAAACTTTAAGGGGGGGCTACACTTCTTAACAAAAATGTTTGTACTTTTGCAAGCGTTCATGTACCGTAAACTAAATAATAACGATGAGCCGATGCTATCCGAAAAGGTTATCGACAAAATAGTGGACAACTACTTGCGACGGGCAGAGCCAGTTGTTGAGCAAGCCGTCAAACAACGGTTAAGGACAGTGAATACTCATAAACAAACAATAAGTGATTAATTAAAAAATTAAAGCGTATGAAAACAAAACTTTTACTCTTTGTGACGACATTGCTGATGACGGCAATGAGTGCCAAGGCTGACAACGTGCTCTATGGCGTGGTAGACGGTACCACAATGACGCTCAATTATGGTGATGAAAGCAGTATGCCCAGTGGCGCAGTAAAGTACACGGGTCAAGGATGGAACAATGCCTTTGAAAATGACATTACCATAGCGGTTGTAGATGCCAATTGTTCTGCTTCTACACTTACTGATATATCTTATTTATTTGAGGACATGAGAAATATGACTACCATAACAGGACTCAGTAATCTCAGAACTGACGATGTGACCGACATAAGCGGTCTGTTTGCCTATTGCGAAAAACTCACCTCGCTTGACCTCAGTTCATTTAATACATCAAAGGTGACTAGTATGCATGACATGTTCTATTCCTGTCAAAACCTCACTTCACTTGACGTTAGCACATTTAATACAGCAGAGGTGACAAGAATGGATTGGATGTTCGGACAATGTTTTGCTTGCAAATCCATCGTCGTCGGTGACGGATGGAACACCGATGCCGTAACCCAGAGTGAGAAAATGTTTACTTCCAGTAATGCCCTCGTCGGTGAGGACGGTACGACATTTAATTCCTCTGTCGTCGACAAGACCAACGCCCACACAGGAGTAGGCGGCTATCTGACGAAGAAGAGTGTGACCGTTGCTGCCAACACTGTAGGCAGCGACAACTGGGCAACCTATTACAAGAGCAACGTGAATCGTCAGGCAGATGCCAACACGACAGTCTACACGGCTGCTGTCTCTGGCGACAAGATGACACTGACGGAAATCAGCGACAAGATTATCGAGGCTGGGCAGGCTGTCATTCTGAAGTCTTCTGCAGCCTCTATCACGCTGACCTCCACGATAGATGATGCTACTGGCGACTTCACTGGCAATGTGCTGGAGGGTGTCGATGTAGCCACGGCACAAGCAAGTGGCAACACCTACTATGTGCTTGGTAACGGGTCAGCCGGTATCGGTTTCTACAAGTATACAGGGACTCTGTCTGCCAACAAGTCTTTCTATAAGGTGGCAGCAGGTTCTCGCGAGTACTTCACCATCGAAGGCTTCTCAACAGGAATCCAGGAGATGGAGGCAGTAAGCAGCAAGAAGGCTGATGTGTACTACGACCTGAGCGGTCGCCGCCTCGCCCAGCCCAAGAAGGGTGTCAATATCGTGAACGGCAAACTTGTAATCATCAAATAAACAGTGGAAGGACAGCAGATGAAAAAGCAATATATCACACCAGAAACAGAAATCTTCCGACTCAACCTGCAGCAGCCTATGCTGACAGCGAGTCTTGGAATCAACGAGGAGGTTACACTCGATCAGTTCTCACGTGAACTCGACGACTTCGAGGGGCCTGAGGGACTTCAGAACCTCATCAACCAGTTGGGAATGTAATACTATCTATATCCAAGAGCGAGCCGCAAACCATCCGTTTGCGGCTCTTTTCATAGTATCGTGGGGAGTAAAAACCATCAAACGAGGTTTTCACCTGTAGGCGCAAATATGTGCGCCTATAGCCGAAATCATTTGTGCCTATAGGCGAAAACATTTATGCCCGTAGGCGAAAGATCGTTAGCACGTACCTTCATCCCCGTTAGGCGTCACCTCCTGCCCTCGAAGGCGGTACCTTCTTCCGTCACTAAAGCCTCCGAAAGTGAAGACAAGAGCCTTCCATCCTCGACATGAGAGTATCCTATCAGCCATTAGAGAGGGGGCGCGCATGATAGTCTTGCGGTGGAGGCTTGCATTCAAGGTGAATGTAACGTTCAAACGGGAACGAATGATTGAATTATCAATCCCAACTAAAGAATCTTAAATATCATGGGGATATTTGTATACTCAAAAGTAAATGTTTACCTTTGTAATTTGAATATTGATAGTATATATAAATAAGGAATAAAATGAAACTGAAAATTGCAGTATTACCTGGTGACGGAATAGGACCAGAGATTATGAGACAAGGCGTGGCAGTATTAGACGCTATTGCCAAGAAGTGTGGACATGAGTTCTCCTACGAGGAGGCTCTTTGTGGCGCTCATGCTATTGATGAGGTAGGGGATCCTTATCCAGAGGTGACCCATGAGGTTTGTATGCGTGCGGACGCTGTCTTGTTTGCCGCCGTTGGCGACCTGCGCTTCGACAACAACCCAACCGCAAAGGTTCGTCCAGAGCAGGGACTGCTTGCCATGCGTAAGAAACTCGGTCTGTTTGCAAACGTTCGTCCCGTTGCCACTTTCGATTGCCTGTTGCATAAGTCACCCCTGAAAGACGAACTGCTGCGTGGTGCCGACTTCGTGGTTATTCGTGAGTTGACAGGTGGTATGTATTTTGGCGAGAAATACCAGGATAACGACAAGGCTTACGATACAGATATCTATACCCGCCCAGAGATTGAGCGTATCTTGAAGGTTGCCTTTGAGACAGCCCAGAAGCGTAAGAAGCATTTGACGGTAGTCGACAAGGCTAACGTGCTTGCCAGTTCACGCTTGTGGCGTCAGATAGCCAAGGAGATGGAGCCACAGTACCCCGATGTCAACACCGACTATATGTTTATTGATAACGCCTCTATGCGTGTGCTGACTGAGCCTCGTTTCTTTGATGTCATCGTCACAGAGAATACTTTTGGGGATATCCTGACAGATGAGACCTCATGTATCACAGGCTCTATGGGCTTGCAGCCCTCATCGTCACTCGGTGAGCATACACCATTGTTTGAGCCTGTCCATGGCTCATGGCCCCAGGCTGCTGGTCAGAACATCGCAAACCCATTGGCAGAGATCCTTTCTGCCGCTATGTTGCTGGAGCATTTCGACTTGAAGAAAGAGGGCGCCTTGATTCGTGAGGCCGTCAACGCCTCGTTAGACGCAAATGTTCGCACACCAGAGATACAGGTTGAGGGTGGTGCGAAATATGGTACAAAAGAGGTCGGCGAATGGATTGTGAACTACATCCAAAACGCATAATAGCAGTCATCGGCTGCTGGCTGTTGGTTATTGGTATGCAGGCACAGACTAACCAGCAATGGCGTGACTCCCTGAATGCCATTAACCAACAGATTGCCCGTTCACCTTACAATGCCCAATTGCATCTTCGCAAAGCCGCTATTAATCTGGAACTGCAACAATGGGAGTTTGCCGTTGACGAGTATAAGACGATACTCCGGCATGATGAGAAAAACCTGACGGCACTGTTCTATCGTGCCTATGCCTATACGCATCTGCGTCGTTACGACTTGGCGAAGAATGACTATCATGATATCCTATTAGAACGACCGACTCATCTGGAGGCGCGATTAGGCTTATCCTATGTATATCAATTGATGGGGAAGCGGAATGACGCGCTTGATCTGTTGAATATAGTTATCGAACAGCACCCAGACTCTGTTTCCGGCTATGTGGCAAGAGCCGCATTGGAGACTGACATGCAGCGTTATGAGTCCGCCCTTTATGACTGGGAGAAGGCAAAGGTGTTGGATCCGCTTAATAGTGACTATCAACTCTCCTATATAGATGTCCTTATCCGGTTAGGCAGGAAAGAAACTGCTCGGCGTGAACTCGATTTGCTGTCGAGTAGGGGAGTCAACCAAGGAACACTCCGTAGTTTCTATAAGAGATTGAAATAGCAATGTTGTAAAGAGATGAAAAAGCAGAAATCCCAAACCTCGTAAGAGATTTGGGATTCTGTGTTTGTTTGGAATAAATTATTGTTGTTTGTTCTCTTCGGCGTTATGCTTCAGGAATGACAGATACCACGCTCTTGTCATGCTTTCCCTTGTGGAACTGTACTGTTCCGTCAACAAGAGCATAAAGAGTGTCGTCCTTACCCATACCTACATTGTTACCGGGGTTGTGCTTAGAGCCACGCTGGCGAACAATAATGTTGCCTGCAACAACCTTCTGGCCACCGAAAATCTTAATGCCGAGTCGCTGTGAGGCTGACTCACGGCCGTTCTTAGAACTACCTACACCTTTTTTATGTGCCATTTCTTGTTCCTCCTACGTTTTAAGCAATTACTGATTTAACTTCTACCTGTGTGTACTGCTGGCGGTGACCATTCTTCTTGCGAGAGTCCTTACGACGCTTCATCTTGAAAACGATAACCTTCTCACCCTTTACGAGGGGATTGACAACCTCACACACTACTTTTGCACCACTTACGGTAGGTGCGCCTACCTGTACTGAACCTTCATTGTCGACAAGCAGTACCTTGTCGAATTCAACAGTCTTACCAGCCTCCACGTCTTTCATGTGGTTAACGAAGAGTTTCTTACCCTCCTCGACCTTGAACTGCTGACCGTTAATTTCTACAATTGCGTACATTGTTTTTTGTTGTTTAAACGGGTTTCTCCGCATGGCGCATGGCTTTGTGCCACGACTTAACCGAGCCACAACGGACTAAATCGGGCGCAAAGGTACGAAAAATAATTGAAACAACCAAGAAAATAGAGAGAAAAAACAAAGCGATGACCCTCACAGGCAATCGCTTCATATCTTCAATAGGTATTAGTCCTTTTAAGGTAAAAAGATTGTTTTCAGGATAACTGATGCAAAAGTACAACATTTTTTAATATTGGCAAAACTTTTTACCAATTATTTTTCAACAAAACGCTTGTGTCCCCGCACAATCCAAACAAATTTCATGAAATTTCATCAAAAGATTGTGCAAACGATTGAGTTATACTGGTGGATTCTGCTTCTTGTTGCCTTTCTTTTTGGAATGATATCCGTGACCGTGATATCGCTTGCCACCTTTTTTCTTCCCTCCGCGTCCTCTTGTAGACTTGCGGGGTGCGGAAATCTGATAGGCAGGTCCGTCACCCAATTCCTGAGGTAATGGGTTCTTGGTGATATCTTTCTCCAGGAAACGCTCTATGTCTGAGAAATAGCGCATGTCGCTGTCAGAGACAAAAGTGATGGCAACACCGTCACGCTGTGCACGGGCGGTACGTCCAATACGATGTACGTAGTCCTCTGCATCATGGGGAACATCATAGTTGATCACCATGAGGATATCGTCAATGTCAATGCCACGAGCCACGATGTCGGTTGCCACAAGTACGTCAACCTGTCCCGCCTTGAAGCGATACATCACGTCATCACGCTCTTGCTGGGTAAGGTCGCTGTGCATCTGCGCACAGTTGATGTGCATCCGCTGTAACTCACGGGTAATATCCTTCACCTTGTCTTTCTTGCCAGAGAAGATAATGACTCGCTTCAGTTCTCCTGCCTTGAAGAGATGGCGAATGATGCCCAGTTTCTGTGGCTCATAACACAGGTATGCGGATTGTTGAATCTTTTCCGCAGGTTTGCTGACTGCGATTTTCACCTCTACAGGATTATATAATAAGGTACGCGCGAGTTGCTGTATCTTATCAGGCATTGTTGCGGAGAACATAATGGTCTGATGATTCTTTGGTAGTAACTTGGCGATCTGCAAGATATCATCAGAGAACCCCATGTCGAGCATACGGTCTGCCTCGTCAAGGACAAAGAAGGAAAGGCGGGAGAGGTCTACATGTCCCATTCGGATGTGCGACAGTAGTCGCCCAGGTGTCGCAATGATGACGTCTGCTCCCATCTTCAAGCCACGCATCTCCTGGTCAAATCGGCTACCGTCATTACCACCATATACCGCCACACTGGATATTCCATCGAGATAATAGCCAAAACCCTGCATTGCCTGATCTATTTGCTGGGCAAGTTCACGGGTTGGTGCCATGACGATACAGTTGACAGCGTCCTTAGGAAAACCGCCATCATCTAACATGCTCAGAATAGGCAGGAGGTAGGCGGCGGTTTTTCCTGTTCCTGTCTGTGCGACTCCAATAAGGTCGTATCCATCAAGTATCTCTGGAATACATTTCTCCTGGACAGGTGTCATCTCCTCGAAATGCATATCATAGAGTGCATCCAGGATGTTGTCATTTAAATATGTCTCTTCAAAATTCATTTAGTTCGGGGCTTGCCTATAACAGAAGTAGGCGATAATTGCATATAATATATTAGGTACCCATGCGGCAAGCATAGGAGGAGTGTCGGCATTGATGGCAAAGGTGGCGCTGATGGTTTGCAGAAGGATATAGGAGAAGGAGAGGGCAAGACCTATACCCAAATACATGCCCATTCCACCTTTACGCTTTCGAGACGACAAGGAGACTCCTATGATTGTCAGAATAAAAGACGCAAAGGAGGTGGCTATCCGCTTATGGTACTCCACCTCGTATTGCACGACATTGCTGGAGCCTCGCTCCTGCTGCTTGGAGATATAGCGTAATAGTTCAGGAGAGGTGAATGTCTCCTGTTGTCCTTTCGAGAAAATCAAATCCATCGGCTCCATCTGGATTAGTGTGTCGATTTCTGAGCCACTGGTGATTTTCTCCCTCATACCTTTCAACTCACGTATCTTATAACTGCGAGCCTTCCAGTGATAGCGGGAATCACTGATGGTGTCGTATTGGATAACGCTTGCGGTCATGTGGCTTACCAGTTTCTTCTTGTCAAACTTATACAAAGAGAAGCCATAGCCAGTCTTGCGAATATCATCGTATTGGGAGATATAGGCGACCGTACCACGGTCAACCATCAACTGGATATTCGTGGCGGTAGTGTTCTTCTTGTTGTTCTTATAAAGCGACTCGAAATCATGTCTGACCACCGTACCCTTTGGAATCACATAAGCACCAAGGTAAAAGTTCAAGACGGCTATCAGTGCCGCTGATATTAAATAGGGGCGCAACAGTCGTTTGAAACTCATACCACAGGCAAGCATGGCGATAATCTCGGAATTACCTGCGAGTTTGGAGGTAAAGAAGATGACTGCTATAAACACGAACAGTGGAGAGAATAGATTGGCGAAATACGGCACGAAGTTCAAATAGTAATCAAAGACGATGGCACGTAATGGGGCATGATAGGTAGTGAACTTCGCAAGGTTCTCATTCACGTCAAAAACAATAGAAATGGAGATAATCAGGATGATGGAATAGATATAGGTACCAATAAATTTCTTGATGATATACCAGTCCATCCGCTTGATGTATTTGAAAGGATTCAGGCGTTTCATCCAGGCAAGTCTCTCCCATGGCAACTGACGTCCCCATTTGATGAGGGGGTGCAACAGCAGCAACAGTCGCAGCCAAAGTCGCTTTGCCTTTTTGAATATGTCGCTCAGCCTTTCTCTCATCTTCTACGTCCTAAGTCCTCTATCACGGAGCGCTTCCATTGCACAAAATCACCTTGCTCAATATGCTGTCGGGCATCCGTTACCAGTCGCAGATAGAAAGCGAGGTTATGGATGGAGGCAATCTGCATGGCGAGCAGTTCCTGTGCCTTGAACAGGTGGTGGAGGTATGCCTTGGAATGGATACGGTCAATAGCACACCCGTCTGGGTCAATCGGGGAGAAGTCGTCCTCCCATTTCTTGTTACGCATATTCATCGTCCCTTGATAGGTGAACAGCATCGCATTTCTGCCGTTGCGGGTAGGCATCACACAGTCAAACATATCCACACCACGCTCAATAGCCTCCAGTATGTTCTGCGGAGTACCCACTCCCATTAGATAACGGGGCTTGTCTTTCGGCAATATCTCGTTGACCACTTCTATCATCTCATACATCACCTCCGTGGGCTCTCCTACGGCAAGTCCACCGATGGCATTACCATCAGCCCCCTTGTCTGCGACGAATTTCGCAGCCTCTTGACGGAGGTCTTTGAAGGTACATCCTTGTACGATAGGAAACAGGCTCTGCTTATATCCGTAAAGAGGCTCTGTCTCATTGAAGCGCTTGATGCAACGGTCGAGCCAGCGTTGGGTGAGTCCTAACGACTTCTTGGCATACTGGTAGTCGCTCTGTCCTGGAGGGCACTCGTCAAGTGCCATCATGATATCAGCGCCTATGATCCTTTCCGTGTCCATCACATTCTCAGGAGTAAAGATGTGTCGTGAACCATCAATATGGCTCTGGAATTCACATCCCTCCTCACGAAGTTTGCGAATACCTGTCAAAGAGAATACTTGAAAGCCGCCAGAGTCAGTGAGGATAGGGCGATCCCATGTGTTGAACTGATGCAAGCCACCTGCCTTGCGGAGAATATCCAGACCAGGACGAAGATACAGATGATAGGTATTGCCTAAGATGATTTGTGCCTTCACCTGTTCACGCAGTTCAGAGAAATGAACCCCTTTCACACTGCCTGCTGTTCCCACAGGCATGAAAATAGGAGTCTTTATTTGTCCGTGATCTGTGGTGATGATTCCTGTACGTGCATCACTCGCCGAATCAGTATGTTGTAACTCAAAAGTCATTTCTCTTTTTTCTCCTCTTCGATTTCAAATTTCAGGGGATTACTTACTATCTCATCGGTCAGGGCAAAGTCCCATACATCCTGTACATTCTCCACATAATGGAACTCAACCCCCTTCAGATACATCTCCGGAATCTCGTCAATGTCTTTCTTGTTGTCACGACACATGACGATATCTGTGATACCAGCACGTTTCGCAGCAAGAATCTTCTCCTTGATTCCGCCTACGGGCAGGACCTTGCCACGAAGGGTGATCTCACCAGTCATCGCCGTATTCTTACGTACTTTCCTTTGGGTGAGTGCCGAGGCGATAGAGGTGGCAATCGTGATACCTGCGGAGGGACCGTCTTTCGGTGTCGCACCTTCTGGCACATGGATGTGGATATTCCAATTGTCAAAGATACGATAGTCTATCTTCAGTTTGTCTGCATGTGCTTTCACATACTCCAGGGCAAGAATAGCACTCTCTTTCATGACATCTCCCAGATTACCAGTCAGAGTCAGTTTGGATCCTTTTCCCTTAGAGAGGGATGTCTCGATGAAAAGGATCTCTCCACCCACGCTGGTCCAGGCAAGTCCCGTCACTACACCCGCATAGTTGTTTCCCTGATAGATATCTCGGTAGAAAGGCGGTTTACCCATCAGTCCCTCGAGTTCTGTCGGCGTAATCTTCAGGAAGGGAAGTTCTCCGTCTTTTGCTTTTTGGAAAGCGAGTTTGCGCAAAGCCTTGTTAATCTGTTTCTCCAACTGGCGCACACCGCTCTCACGAGTATATTGCTCAATAATCTTCTCAATGGCAGCCTTACTAAAGGTCAGTCCTTTGTCTGTAAGTCCTGTGTTCTCTTTCTCCTTGGGAATCAGGTGCCGCTTGGCTATCTCATATTTCTCCTCTGTGATATAGCCACTCACCTCAATGATCTCCATACGGTCGAGTAGGGGCTTGGGAATAGTACCGAGGTTATTCGCTGTAGCGATAAAGAGGACTTTCGACAGGTCGTAGTCCACATCGAGGTAATTATCATGGAAAGCGTTGTTTTGCTCTGGGTCTAACACTTCCAGCATGGCAGACGCAGGGTCACCGTTATGGGTGTTCTGTGTCACCTTGTCTATCTCGTCAAGGATGAAAACGGGATTGCTGGACCCAGCCTTCTGGATACTCTTAATGATACGCCCCGGCATGGCACCGATATAGGTGCGACGGTGTCCACGGATTTCCGCCTCATCATGTAGGCCACCTAATGAGACACGAACGTATTTGCGGTTCAGGGCGTCGGCTATCGACTTGCCCAAACTTGTCTTTCCAACTCCTGGAGGACCATAAAGGCAAAGGATGGGGGATTTCAGGTCACCACGCAATGATAGCACAGCGATATATTCGAGGATTCGCTCCTTCACTTTCTCCATCCCATAATGGTCGCGGTCCAATATTTTCTGTGCTCGGTCCAGTCGCAGATCATCCTCTGTACACTCATTCCACGGTAAAGAGACCAGTGTTTGCAGATAAGTCAACTGGATATTAAAGTCAGGACTTTGCGGATTCAGTTGGTCGAGTTTGTCAATCTCCTTGTTGAAGATACGCTCAACATCCTCTGTCCATTTCTTGTCTTTTGCCTTCTCCAATAGGTCTTTCTTCTCAGGCGAACTCTCATTGCCCATCTCCGCCTGCAGGTTCTTGATCTGCTGTTGGAGGAAGTAGTTACGCTGTTGCTCGTCAATGTCGTCACGTGTCTTGTTGCGGATGTCGAGTTTCAGTGTCTGTAACTCAATCTCACGGTTTACAATCTTCAACGTGTTAAACAGACGCTCTTTGATAGAGGACATCAGCAGTAGCCTCATCTTCTCCTTTACAGAGAAAGGTAAGTTGGAGCAGATGAAGTTCAAGGCCATAATATTGTTGTCTACATTCTTGATGGCAAAAGCGGCCTCTTCTGGAATCTCATCACTCAACTTGATATATTCTGCTGTTTGGTTACGCAAGTCCTCAATAGCAGTATAGAACTCTGTATCATGCTTGTCTGGCTCAATTTCAGGAGCCATTTCCACATGTCCTATCAGATAAGGCTTGTATTTTTGCAACTCCAGCAGTCTGATGCGTCCCAGTCCTTGAATAATAGCCGTGATATTACCGTTGGGCAAAGTCAGCAGTTTCAGCACCTTGGCATAGACACCCATATCATAGAGGTCTGCCCGAATAGGCTGCTCCGTCTCCGGATCCCGCTGGCAAAAGACACCAATCAAGGCGTCGTTCTTCTCTGCCATTCGCACTACTTTCATGCTTGTCTCACGCCCTATCAATATAGGTGTTATTACACCAGGAAACAGGACTATATTACGTACAGAAAGTATGGGAAGGACATCGGGGATCTCCACACTATTGAGGTCGCTATATTCACCTTCTACATCGGCGATCATCGAGAACGACCTGTTCTTATTATCCATATACATTGTTATCGTTTCTTCCATAATAGGGTGCAAAGGTACAAAATTAATTCCATTTATATTTTCATTCCGCAAAATTCTTTGTACCTTTGCGAATAATTAACATAAAAGTATGTTATGTGTGAAGAATAATACTGGTGGCACCTAAGGTGAATAATGTACCGTCCTCTATGATGCGCTTTTCACGAGGCTTCAGTTCTACATTGTCAACGAATGTGCCAGTATTGCTGTTATTGTCACTGAGGGTATAACAAAGTTCCCCACGTTTATTTAGACTTACGTTTATAGTACAGTGATTCAAGTCGACACTGGGGTCAACAGTCTCAAAAGGTGTATTAATGGGATTTCCTTTCTGATATCGCCCAATAACATTATCACCCATGTGAAGAGGAATCTCTTGCTTGAAATGAAAGACATTCTCGATGACGATAATACTACCACATTCTGTATCCAGATTGGAGAACTGGGTATTGGCAAGTTCGTTCTCTTTCTTTTGAGTCTCCCTTAACTTCGATACACCGATACGAATGCCAAATTGCTTGCCACACTCAGCACACTGGAAAACCAAAGACTGTCCCGCTTCGTATTTTGTTTCGTCAAACGTGATGTAAGTATCACATTTAGGGCATCTTACACGCTTCATCCTTCAGCCTTTCTTTTGTATACCCACGCCTCTTCAAAGTTTTCTTCGAAACGAAGGTTATGCAACTCAACATAGGCGGCACTCTCAGACTTGAAGTGACCATAGACAACCCGTATGACGTTGTTGTGGATATTTATCTCTGTGTCATTGAATCCTCTGTTACGCATGATACGGACAAATTCTTCCGCATTCGCACGCTTCACCTGGCTTGCCAACACAATACAATAGGGTTTCTCTTCCACAGGAGGCACTAACTCTCTTTGCTTGACAGAATCCGCCTTTACCTCCACCTTTGCCTCTGTGTTCTGCAAAGGTTCTGCTTTTACCACAGGAGTAGCGGGAGCCATGTTGGAGTCTTTAGGCATGAGTTTATAGATGATATTATTCTGTAATGCACTCATTGTCTGTGACCCTAAGTTACTATTAGCCACAGGTGTCGTCAATAAGAAGAAAAGGGCAATAGCGGCGGCGATGGCGACGGCATTACGAATCCATGACATCCTGATGTGGACGGCATGCTCCTCCTCTTCGTCAAGCAGTTCTATTAATGGCAATTGTGTCGTTTCCGCTTCCTCAACAATATCAGTAGATTCTTGAACTTCCTCTGCTACTGGCTTTGGTTGATAAGTAGAGGACAGGGGCTTCAGAAGACTGAACTCATAAGAGCCAAGTCCATAGAGCGAGGGGGTTAACAATCCTGACTCCTGTGGCTCGAAATAGTAATTCCCTTCGTCATTAGAAGTCAGTGTGCCAATACCTTCCAGATGATAGACCTCATCATGCAGCACCTGTCGCCTGATCTCTTCGACCTCTTGCTCTATCCGAAGCAAGGCTTCTGGATAACTGATATCGTAGGTCTCCGCATACGATTGGGCTAACAAGGAGTCGTTCATCTTTAATTGTGGATTGAACCCGATAGTACGAATAGGAGGCAGGAACATGCCGTCTGCCTCGTCAACGCGGGCAGGAACATAATGTGCGACAAAGCCTCCGAAGTCAGGCACTATCACACAATCATTGCTCAAAAGGAGCACCTCCAGATGTCTCGCTAATTCAATCACGACTGCAAAAATAGATATTTTTTATGAATTGCGCAAATAAAATGAAATGAAAGTGATAAAAAAGGTAAAGTTTTTGTATATCAGGCTTTTATTTATTACTTTTGCAAGCAACAATTAAAAAAAGGAGCAGACAATTGCTGAATTGAAAATATGAAAGTATCACTGTTACAGACAGATATAGCGTGGGGAGATATTCCAGAGAACATTCGTAGGGCTGAAGAACTTATGAGCGTTTCCGATGGTAGTGACTTGTATGTCTTACCCGAGATGTGGAGTACGGGGTTTGCCACTCTGCCAGAAGGTATCGCCCATCAAGAAGAGCATAACGATGCTTTAAGGTGGATGCGCCAGAAAGCAACGGAGAAGCAATGTGCGATATGTGGAAGCCTTGCCGTTCACTTACCTGACGGAACCTATCGGAACCGTCATTATTTTATTGATGGGCGAAACCACCATGAGGTATTTTATGACAAGCACCACCTCTTTACGTATGGGGGAGAAAATAAATACTATACAGCAGGTCAGCAGCACACCATCGTGGAATATGAAGGTTTTCGCATCTTATTACTTACCTGCTATGACCTTCGTTTCCCTTGTTGGAGCCGCTATGCTGACGAACGGGAATATGACGCCATTGTGGTGGTGGCAAATTGGCCCGAGTCCCGTCAGTCGGCATGGCATATTCTCACTCGTGCCAGAGCCATTGAGAACCAGGCGTACTTAGTGGGAGTCAACAGGGTAGGTGATGATGAGTACTCTCATTACGTAGGCGACAGTTGTGTCATAGACCCGATAGGTAGGACTTTGGGACAATGCCGTCAGGATCAAGCGGAGGTGTTGACGGTTGACCTGTCGCTGGAAGAACTCCATCGGAGACGTTCGAAATTCCGTGTTCTCGAAGACCGTGATTAAAAAATCCGGACTAAAACATGGTTGTTTAGCGAAAATTCTTTATCTTTGTAGTCGGAATTTAAAACAGGATGTTACATGACACTGATAATCGTATTATTACTAATAGCCTCTTACCTGCTTATTGCGACAGGTCATTTGACAGGAGTCAATAAAGCCGCTATCGCCATGTTTCTCGGTACGGCAGGGTGGGTAGTCTATGTGTGCTATGGCACGGATTTTGTCATGCAACAATACCCAGACGACTATTTGGAGTATCTTGCCGGGGCACAGCCAACCAGTGAGACGGTGAAGTATTTCATCTATGATAATATCTTCTTGAAATATGTAGGCAAGGCAGCCGCCATCGTGATGTTTTTACTTGCCACGATGTCTATTATTGAACTGCTGAACAATAATGGATGTTTCGATTTCATCACGGAATGGATACGGACACGTAACTCCAAACGACTGCTTTGGACCATCACGATAGCCACCTTTATCATCTCCGCGAATCTTGACAACCTGACGACGACTACCATGATGTTGGTCATTATGCACAACATCCTGCAGAGCGGTCGGCAACGTATGTTGGTGGGATCTGCCATTGTACTGGCAGCCAATTGTGGAGGTTGCTTTACGGTCATTGGTGATCCTACAGGATTGATCCTGTGGGGGGATGGCGCTGTCACGGCAAGTCATTTCTCCGCCTATCTGGCTCTTCCTGCCCTTTTAGCATGGGTGATTCCCACTATCCTTATTAATTACCAGTTGCCTGAGCGTCTGGATTGCGAGTGGAGCACCTCACCATATCGTGGAGATGACACACGTCTGAACCGTTGGCAGCGTGTGGTGATGTTAATAGTCGGCATTGGAGGCTTGTGGTTTATCCCAACCTTCCATAACATCACCAAACTGGCTCCGTTCCTTGGCGCACTCTGTGTGCTGAGTGTGCTATGGGTGGTCAACGAGATTTTCAACCGTCGACTGATGAATGCTGACCAGATGGCACAGCGTCGTATTCCACGAGCCTTGCAATATGGTGCCATCCAGCAGATGCTTTTCGTGATGGGTATTATGATGGGTATGGGCGTTGTTGCTGAGACAAGTGTTTTCAGTGATATCGCCACCTGGTTTGACGACAATATCCATAATATCTGGCTAATAGGAATAGGTTCTGGCGTATTAAGTTCACTGATAGACACATTCACTGTTGCCGTCAGCAATATCATGCTGTATCGGTTAGCGGATATCGGCGACATGGCAACCAATGGCGCCTATTGGGAGATTATCGCTTACTGCACTGCTGTGGGAGGATGCCTGTTGTGTGTCGGTTCCACCAGTGGCGTCGCTTTGATGAAGATGGAGCATGTCCGTTTGGGATGGTACCTCAAGAACCTGACTCCCAAAATTGTTATTGGATGGCTGGTCGGCCTTGCCGTCCTGTGGATGGAAATTAATTTAATATAAAATAGGTATATGAGTAAAATCAAGACAATAGGCATCCTCACCTCAGGAGGTGATGCGCCAGGTATGAATGCGGCAATCCGAGCCGTCACACGTGCTGGTATCTATAATGGTTTTAATATTAAGGGAATCTACCGTGGATATGATGGCTTGATCAAAGGAGAGGTGAAGAAATTCACCACAGAGAACGTGTCAGGTATCATTACTCGTGGCGGTACGATTCTGAAGACTGCGCGCTCAAAGGAGTTTATGACGATAGAGGGAATGCAGAAGGCCTATGAGACCTGTCAGAAGGAGGAGATTGATGCTCTGGTGGTGATAGGAGGTAACGGCTCTCTCACTGGTGCCCGCAACTTCGGTATGGAGTTCGACTTCCCTGTGATAGGACTACCAGGGACTATCGATAATGACCTTTATGGAACCGATTCCACGATTGGCTACGATACCACGATGAATACGATTATGGAGTGTGTGGACCGCATTCGTGATACGGCAAATTCCCATGAGCGTATCTTTTTTATCGAGGTGATGGGACGTGATGCCGGTTTCCTCGCCCAGAACTCCGCTATTGCCTGTGGCGCCGAGGCGGCTATTATCCCAGAGGAGATGACGGATGTTGACCAACTTGCCCAGTTTATGGGTCGAGGTATCCGTAAGTCAAAGAAATCCTGCATCGTCATCGTATCGGAGAGTCCTAAGTGCGGAGCCCTTTATTATGCGGATCGTGTGAAAAAGGAATTCCCCGAGTTTGATGTCCGTGTCTCTATCTTAGGACACCTGCAGCGTGGTGGCAGTCCCTCTGCGCATGACCGAATCCTTGCTTCCCGCACGGGAGTCGGTGCCATCGAGGCTATCAAGCAAGGACAGCGTAATGTGATGGTGGGAGTCCGCAACAACGAGATTGTTTACGTTCCTTTCTCTGAATGTATCCGTACGGACAAGCCTTTCAACAAGAAGTTAATCAAAGTGCTTGACGAACTGAGCATCTAAAAAGTGTTCAAAACATCGCATAATTTAAACATTTTCGAATAAAAGTTCGGAAATGTTTTTTTTGTTGGAAATAATTTGCTATCTTTGCAGGAGTTATAACTACAAAACAATAACTTTAAATATTAAATACTGCTTATGTCACAAATTAATGGACGCATTTCTCAGATTATCGGTCCTGTGATTGACGTGTTCTTCAACACGGAGGGACAAGATGCGGAGAAAGTGCTCCCGAAGATTCATGAGGCGCTGACCATTCAGCGTCCTGATGGCTCGCAGTTGGTGGTAGAGGTTCAGCAACACATTGGTGAGGACACCGTACGCTGTGTTGCCATGGACAATACCGATGGACTGCAGCGTGGATTGGAGGCAAAGCCAATGGGGTCGCCTATTCTGATGCCTTCAGGTGAACAAATTAAGGGTCGTATGTTGAACGTGATCGGACAGCCTATTGACGGTATGAAACAACTTGACATGGAGGGCGCTTATCCTATCCATCGTGAGGCTCCTAAGTTTGAGGAGTTGTCGACGACGAAGGAAGTGCTTGCCACGGGTATCAAGGTCATTGACTTGCTTGAGCCTTATTTGAAAGGTGGTAAGATTGGTTTGTTCGGTGGCGCTGGTGTTGGTAAGACCGTACTTATCATGGAGTTGATCAACAACATCGCTAAAGGACACAACGGCTTCTCCGTTTTCGCAGGAGTAGGAGAGCGTACCCGTGAGGGTAACGACTTGATTCGTGAGATGATAGAGTCGGGTGTTATCCGCTATGGCGAGAAGTTCAAAGAAGCAATGGCTCAAGGTAAGTGGGACCTCTCGTTGGTTGACCCTGAGGAGATGAAGAAGAGCCAGGCAACGCTGGTCTATGGTCAGATGAACGAGCCACCAGGTGCCCGTGCCTCTGTCGCCCTTTCTGGTCTGACGGTTGCCGAGGGCTTCCGTGATGGAGGTGGTAAGGATGGTGGTGCTGCCGATATCCTGTTCTTCATTGATAACATCTTCCGTTTCACACAGGCAGGTTCTGAGGTGTCCGCATTGTTAGGTCGTATGCCTTCAGCCGTAGGTTATCAGCCGACGCTTGCCTCTGAGATGGGTGCCATGCAGGAGCGTATCACCTCCACGAAGAAAGGCTCTATCACATCCGTTCAGGCTGTTTATGTACCTGCTGACGACTTAACCGATCCTGCCCCCGCTACCACTTTCACCCACTTGGATGCCACAACGGTGCTCGACCGTAAGATTGCCGAGTTGGGTATCTATCCTGCCGTTGACCCATTGGGAAGTACTTCTCGTATTCTTGACCCATTGGTTGTGGGTAAGGAGCATTATGAGTGCGCTCAGCGTGTGAAGGAGATCCTGCAGCGTTATAAGGAGTTACAGGATATCATTGCCATCTTGGGTATGGACGAACTCTCCGATGAGGATAAGTTGACAGTAAACCGTGCCCGCCGTGTACAGCGTTTCCTGTCACAGCCATTCTCTGTTGCCGAGCAGTTCACGGGTCTACCAGGCGTGATGGTACCTATTGAGGAGACCATCAAGGGCTTTAACGCTATTCTCGATGGTGAGGTTGATGACCTGCCAGAGCAGGCGTTCCTCAATGTCGGTACGATAGAAGACGCTAAGGCGAAGGCAAAGAAACTGTTGGAAGCCGCTAAAGGATAATGCCTATGTTACAGTTGAAGATAGTTTCGCCTGAAAAGGTAGAGTTCACAGGAGAAGTAGAGCGTATCCTCGTTCCTGGTCAGCAAGGACAGTTCGAGATACTGAACAATCATGCGCCCATCATTTCTATCCTCCAGAAAGGAGTGGTAGAGTATGACCACGAGCAACTGCCTATCTTAGGTGGATTCGTGGAGGTTCAGAAAAACGTGGTGTCGCTCTGTGTGGAGAAGTCTGAATGATCCTTGAGATATTCCTCTCTGCACTCTTCTTCACCCTGTTGGGTACGGCTTATGTGAAAGGCTATGACATCGTGAAGCGTCATTCGCCAGATCATTTGCCCCACTTCTATCTCATCATGGCAACAATACGTATGTTGCTCGTCGGTATTGTCGTCGCGCTTTACGTATTCTTCACAGAGAATAGAGAAGACGCCATCCGTTTCGCCCTTACATTTATAATAATGTACGCGATAATGATGGTAGTTACACTGAAATTAAGACATTAAATGAAAATAATGAATCACACGAAACGACTGCTATGCATGGCACTGTTGGTGTTCGTCATGATACCAGCAATGAGGGCAGAAGACTTCTCCGCCAAGGAGGTGGTTCTGGAGCATATCAAGGACTCCCATGACTGGCACGTCACAGACTATGGGGACGGGAAGTCTTTAGTGATCCCATTGCCTATTATCGTAAAGAGTTCCACAGGCTGGCATGTGTTCTGTTCCTCTCAGTTTGAGCATCATGCAGATGCCACAGGGCTTCGCCAAGGTCCTTATGGACTTGCTATAGCGACAGAAGGTGATCACGCAGGTAAGATAGTGGAGAATGGAGAACCCGTTCTCGACCTGTCAATCACCAAGACGGTGGCCGTGATGTTCATCAATGTTGCGCTCTTGCTTTGTTGTATCCTATTCAGTGCCCGCTGGTATAAGAAGCGCAAGGCATCAGACGCTGCCCCGGGTGGCTTTGTCGGCTTCATCGAAATGCTTGTCATGTACGTGGTGGATGAGATTATCAAGCCTGGTGTTGGTAAAGGTTATGAGAAATACACACCTTACCTGCTGACCTGTTTCTTCTTCATCTTCACCTGTAACGTGATGGGCTTGATACCATTCCCTCCAGGCTCAGGAAATGTGACGGGTAATATCGCCGTGACATTCTTCCTTGCCCTCTGTACCTTTATCATCGTACAGTTCTCGGGCAACAAGCACTACTGGAAGGATATCTTCTGGCCTGAGGTACCCACATGGTTGAAGGCGCCGATTCCCATCATCCCCGTCATCGAGTTTGTGGGAATCTTCACGAAGCCTTTTGCCTTGATGATCCGTCTTTTCGCCAATATGATGGCTGGTCATGCCATTGCTGTTGCCATCACCTGTATCATCTTCTTGGTGGCAAGTCAGGCTGTCGCCGTCCAATTGTCCATGTCGGCACTGAGTGTCATCATGAGCATCTTCATGATGTGTCTGGAATGCTTGGTATGCTTTATCCAGGCGATGGTATTCACGATGCTTTCCGCCGTGTTCATCGGACTGGCGAGAGTAGAGCCAGAACACGAGTAATTCTCGCAATATTCAATATCCGTAATATCGAAAACAATTAATTAAAACAATAACAATTTAAAACTTTAAAATTATGATTACAGCATTATTAGCAGCAGAAGGTGTTGCAAAGTTAGGTGCCGCAGTAGGCGCAGGTCTCGCAGCAATTGGCGCAGGTCTTGGAATTGGTAAGATTGGTGGTCAGGCAATGGACGCTATGGCTCGCCAACCAGAGGTGATGAACAAGTTGTTCACGAACATGATTGTGGCTGCCGCTCTGATTGAGGGTGTTGCCCTGTTCGCTGCCGTTATCGCATTCCTTTGCATCTAATGCTTTGGTTGAAAAAGAAGTAAAAGGTAAATAATTCAGCGTATGGATTTATTGATTCCGAGTACTGGCTTACTATTCTGGATGTCCCTGACGTTCTTAGTAGTGCTGTTCATCCTCTGGAAGTTCGGCTTCCCCGTCATCACGAGTATGGTGGCAGAGCGCAAGGCTTTCATTGATGACTCACTGAAGAAGGCACATGAGGCAAACGAGAAACTTGCCAATATACAGAAAGAAGGTGAATCCATCTTGCAGGAGGCTCGCGAGAAACAGGCACAGATCCTTAAGGAGGCTGCCGAGACGCGCGATGCCATCGTAGAGAAAGCCCAGGAGAAGGCGAGGGCAGAGGGTGCTCGCTTGTTGGATGACGCAAAAGCCACCATCGAGCAGGAGAAGAAAGCCGCCATTGCCGATATCCGCAAGCAAGTCGCTACCCTCAGTGTCGAAATTGCCGAGAAGGTCCTTCGCCAGAACCTCCAGAGCGACAAGGCACAGATGGATTTGATTGACCGTATGCTGGATGATGTGTCTGCTAACTAAAACGGGAGTCTGCGTATGGATATCGGAGTAATATCTGTAAGATATGCGAGAGCGCTTCTCAAGAGTGCTACCGAACAGAAACTCGACGACAAGGTCTATCAAGAGATGATGACCCTCGCCAAGAGTTATCTGGAGGTGCCTCTGTTGCGCCAGACGATAGACAATCCCATGCTCTCGAAGGACAAGAAGGAGAAACTGCTGCTGACTGCCGTGGGCGAGAGGCCCAGTGCGCTGGTGAACAGTTTCATCCGACTGGTCCTGAAGGAAGACCGTGAGAACGTGATCCAGTTCATGGCGAACTCATACGTCACGCTCTACCGCAAGCAGAAGAACGTCATCCGTGGAAAACTGACCACTGCGGCTCGTGTGTCGGCTCAGACTGAGCAGAAGATGCGCCAGATGGTGGAAAGCAAGACTAATGGAACTGTGGAGTTTGAGACGGAGGTGAATCCCGATATCATCGGTGGCTTCATCCTCGAATACGACACCTACCGTATGGATGCCAGTGTCAAGACCAAACTCAACAACATTCTCAACACCTTGAAAAGGTAAAAGGTAAAAAAGTAAAAAAGAAAGAAATGTCAGATAAAATTAAACCAAGCGAAGTATCCCAGGTACTGCTCGACCAATTGCAGGGAATCTCCAGCGAGGAGAAATTCGACGAGGTAGGTACCGTGCTCACCGTCAGCGATGGCGTGGCACGTATCTATGGTCTGCGCAATGCCGAGGCTAACGAGTTGCTGGAGTTCGAGAACGGAACGATGGCTATCGTGATGAACCTGGAGGAAGACAATGTCGGTTGCGTACTTCTTGGTCCTACCGCAGGAATCAAGGAGGGACAGGTGGTGAAACGTACCAAGCGTATCGCCTCTATCCGTGTCAACGACAATATGCTCGGACGTGTCATCAACCCACTGGGACAGGCTGTTGACGGAAAGGGAGATATCGACCTTACCGACTCCTTCGAGATGCCACTCGACCGTAAGGCTCCTGGTGTGATCTATCGTCAACCCGTGAAGGAGCCGTTGCAGACGGGTTTGAAGGCTATCGACTCGATGATTCCTATCGGTCGTGGACAGCGTGAGTTGATTATCGGTGACCGCCAGACGGGTAAGACCGCCATTGCCGTGGACACCATCATCAACCAGAAGAGTTTCTATGAGGCCGGCAAGCCTGTCTATTGTATCTATGTCGTCATCGGCCAGAAGGCCAGTACCGTAGCCGCCCTCGTCAGCACGCTACAGGAGCACGGTGCCATGCCTTACACCATCGTGGTGGCTGCCACCGCAGCCGACCCAGCTGCCATGCAGTACTCTGCACCGTTCGCAGGTGCCGCCATCGGTGAGTACTTCCGCGACCGTGGTCTGCCCGCACTCGTGGTCTCCGACGACCTGTCGAAGCAGGCTGTGGCCTATCGTGAGGTGTCGCTGATTCTCCGCCGTCCGTCTGGACGTGAGGCTTATCCTGGTGATGTGTTCTATCTCCACTCTCGTCTCCTTGAGCGTGCAGCCAAGATGAACGAGCAGCAGGAGGTGGCCGAGCAGATGAACGACCTGCCCGAGTGCATGAAGGGTCATGTACGTGGTGGTGGTTCTCTCACCGCTCTGCCTATCATCGAGACGCAGGCTGGCGACGTGTCGGCCTATATCCCGACCAACGTGATCTCTATCACCGACGGTCAGATCTTCC
>JAFUFD010000047.1 GCA_017470055.1 Prevotella sp.
GACAAGAGAATTGCGTCCATACAGGCAAAAATCAACAGAAGACCGAGGGAAAAACTAAATTTCCTCACACCAAATGAGGTCTTTTTCAAACATTATGCCTAACTTTGCAGGCAAATTGCACTTGCTGGTTGACTCTATAGCAGCGTTTTCTTCATGTTGCAAAAATACACAAAAATAGCAAGAAATGGCTGCTTTGGCGAAAAATTTATTATCTTTGCCATTTGAAATGACCGATAAGAACGATGAAACTATTAGATTACGCACCACAAGATCTTCGAGATCATCTGCTCACCTTAGAGGAAACCGCCAAGTTCCACCAGGCAAGATTATGCTGTGAACTGGGATTCCAAGGCAAGCCCCTGCATTATGTGCTAACGGGTAATGAAGGGGTTGGCATACCTGAGGCGGTACAGGAGATTTATGAGAAGATGAGAACCATCTATAATATCACCGCCTTCCATTCTCATAATGCCCAGACCATGTATGACTTCAACGACGGCTATGCATCGTCGATGAGCAGCCTCAGCAAGAAAGATGCAATGATCTGCATCACGAATGCCGAACAGTTGGGGTTCAAGGGTCATAACACCAACAAGTCGGGGATGGAAGAACTCTGCAGTCAGATGTCCCAGATGGAAAACTGTGTCGTCGTCCTGACAGGCAGGAGCAAGCAATTGGTGGAAGCGGTGAAGGGTCATGAGAAAGCCAGAGACTGGTTTCAGTATATCTTCCATTTTGACGACCTCACCCCAGAGGCCTTGTTCCAGGAGATGGTCGAGATTGTCAATAAAAGAAACTATCTGTTTGACCCCGCTACGGAGCCGCTCATGAGAGACTACCTGAATCAGGCGTACAAACTGCGTGGTGCTAATTTCAACAACACCCTCTTCCTCAGTGATATCCTTGACAGATACATTGTCCCGAAGATGTCGGAGCGTGTCATGAAGACTGGTCTGCCTGTCGGGCAGTTGGACTTATGTACCATCCTGCCAGAAGACCTGCCGACCATTAGGTACACAGATACCGACAAGGCGATCAAGAAGTTGACATCCTTGGTGGGACTGGATGACATCAAGCAACAGATCCTCAACCATACGTCGCTGGTGAAACTCAACCGTATCAGAGCATCTAAGGGATTATACAATAAGATGCCAC
The DNA here is from genome assembly GCA_017470055.1 of Prevotella sp. Lineage (GTDB taxonomy): Bacteria > Bacteroidota > Bacteroidia > Bacteroidales > Bacteroidaceae > Prevotella. Next base: position 1,156 of record JAFUFD010000047.1, read on the forward strand.
CTATGCACATGGTGTTTACAGGGAATCCAGGAACAGGTAAGACCACCATCGCCAAGTATATCGGTGAGATATACCATAGCATCGGTGTCCTATCGTCAGGACATGTAGTCGTCACAGAGCGTTCCAAACTGGTCGGCGAGTTTATTGGTGAAGCGGAGAAGAACACGTTGGCAGCCATCAATAGTGCCAGTGGCGGTGTGTTGTTTATCGACGAGGCTTACAACCTGTTTACGGAGAAAGATAACAAAAGAGATTTTGGCATGCGTGTCATCGAGACCCTGCTGACCTACCTCGGCTCGGACGATACAGATATGATCGTCATACTGGCAGGATATACAGGAGAGATGAACAGGATGCTGGAGGCTAACCCTGGCATGAAGAGCCGCTTCCCCTATATATTCAATTTCGATGACTATACCCCAGAGCAGTTGATGCAGATAGGTAAGAAGGTGCTGGAAGAGGAGCATTATTCACTCACCAAGGAGGCTGAGCGCAAACTTGCCAAATATGTCATCTATGAGTATGACCATAAGGACGAGCATTTCGGCAACGGGCGGTTTATCACACGACTGATTACTGCGAATATCATCCCCTCCCTGAGTCAGCGGCTGCTCCACAAACCCGTCGACGAGATCAGCGAAGCGGAGATGACAACCATCGAAGCCTGTGACATCCCTGATATTAAACCTAAAGAATATCAGGTGAGCGACTTGGATGAGACAATCCTTACGGAGTCGCTTGAAAAACTGAATGCCTTGACTGGTGTTCAAAATGCCAAACAAGCACTGAATGATTATGTTGCTATCTCTCGTTTGAGTCATCAGCATCATACGCTGAAAGTGACACCTCAGAGCCTGTGTTGGGACTTTATAGGCAAGACAGGAACGGGAAAGAGTACCGTAGCAGAGATCCTTGGAAAGATATTACAGGGACTTGGCATCTTGAAACGAGGACATACGGTTTGTGTCAATGCCGATGAACTGACAGGTGCTGACAGTTATCAGGTATTGGAACGGGTCGTCAAGGAAGCGAAGGACGGGCTGCTGTTCTTGGATATGGATGCCCCGAATGTAAAAAATATCAACATGGAACACCTGCGTATGTGGATATTCAACAAACTGCATGAATTGAAACAGACGACCGCACTGGTCTTTGCACAGGTGCAGGTTTCGGAGGATATGATAGCCCATAACCTTGCCGTCAACGGCATCGCCTCCTACAGCAACTCCATCGTGTTTGACGACTTCACCGTCGACGAGTTGACAGAGATACTGGTATCCCTGCTGAAGAGTGAGTTCCTGCTGGACATCACCCCAGATGCGAGACAGCATATCCAACAATATATTAAGAGTGTCAAGGCAAGTGAGACGAAAGAGTCGCCTGTCAATGCGAGGACGATTTTCCATCTGGCGCAGACCATCGCCCATATCACCCAGTTCAGACTGGCTACAACAGGGGGAGAACACTGCGTGACGCAACAGGATGTCTCGCACTTCAAATGGGATAAGCGAGTGAATGGCAAGGTCGGTTTTGTATAAGGACATATCATGCTGAAGAAGATTCCCTTATTCCTGATCATGCTTGTAAGCATGCTGTCCGCTGCTTTTGCAGAGAGCGGTCAAACCGAATACAGGGTTACCGCCTCTGTGCTCAATGTGAGAAGCGGTGCCGGAACCTCCTATCGGGTTGTTGGGAAACTCTACCAAAGTGAAAGGGTCACCGTACTGGCAACTACCCATTCGAATGGGTTGACATGGGGAAAAGTCTTTTACCACGAGCAGATAGGGTATGTGGCGATGGTTTATCTGGAGGCTGTGGCGCCCGCGCAACCCACTACTTCCTACTCTTATTCCAACAGTTCTTCGTCAGGCATCAGTAGTTTCTTCAGTTGGCTATGGGGTGTCATCAAGGTCGTCTTCTGGATAGTAGTCGTCCTGATAGTTATCGCCTTCAAAGACGAACTGATCCAGTTGGCAGTCACCATCGGAGCCTTTGCTGGAATTGGTGCCCTGGTGGGATGGCTGTTGTTTGGTAATGCCAGCGTAGGTGCCCTCATCGGATTTGGTATCATCGCCCTGATAGGTTTTCGTATCTTAGCAGAGGCTTTAAACGGATCATATGCGGGTTTGTTGACCTTGGCGTATAAACTCATCTCACTACCGCTCTTCTACACCAACCGTTGGCAGCATATTCTGACAGAACCGTGGCGTTACTTCTACAAGACGGGATGGCCTGACGAGAATATCAAGCCCAACCTGCGACTCTTTCTCAACGGATTACAGATCGTTCTCTATATTGTCACCACCCCCCTGCGACTATTCAATGCGATTGCCTATAACCTGGTGGTGCATGTGGTCACCGTCCTTTATGATCTCATCGTAGAGGTATTCCAGCCCTCCTGCTATAATGAGGGGGATGACGGAGTAGGGCAGTGGATTCTGATGTTGCCTTGGCGTATCATTAAATATCCTATCTTCCATGGTGCCATCGCTATCATCGAAGGCTTCATCTGGACAGTGGTCGACATCTTCATCCCTGCCATCACCATGTATCATGGAACAGACCTGCCGGCAGCACAGGCTATCGTCTGTTGTCCGACACGTAATGCATATTTGAAGAACTCCTCTCTATGGACACACGGTACCTTTGCCGCCAGTCGTAACGGATGGGGTGGCATCGGTGTGTATTTCGCCTCTAAGCGTACGGTCGCAGAACTTTATGCCTGCGACGAGCATCGACTGAGTGACAATAACCCGTGTATGATTGTCTGTCGTGTGTCTTTGGGCAATGTTCTCAACTACTCGTTGGCTCCTTGGAATGTCTATCGACAGGCAGGAGAGGGTGGTGACCATGCAAAACTCAACCAGTTTGGACTGAAACACAACTATACGACAGGGGAATGGTGGAACCCAAGGGGCTATTGGGAATACTGTCTCTTTGACTGGCAGAACCGCTATAACCACCCCTGGCGCATCCGTCCCGTCTATGTCTTCAACTTCCGAACGGGTCTTGCCCAGCATATCAAAGGCGGGATGCAACATTGGCTGTTCGACCAGTCGATCCTCTCTGATTTGTTGGATGATACGAAATGACTATGACAAAGGAGATGACAACCGTCAAACAGGAGATTCTTTCACTGGTCAGTGACATCAACCGACCAGGGATACCCGCCTTTGGCATGATGTCCACTTATGTGACAGGCAAAGTGCACAACAATCTTCCTAATCTAAATCAGCAGGTCGCCTCTTCCCAGTCCCCCTGCGCCTCATGAAAGATTCGCTGGGTCTCTTGCATCGCCTCGTACTCTTCCATCATCGACTCCCACGCACCGATTGGTTCATCATAATACCCATCATACTTTTCAGCAAACAGGTAGTAGTAGGTGGTGCCAAAGTACCGGCTCGTTAAGTACTCTACTCTGTCGTCCCACCAGTCGTACTCGGGGAAGCCAAGAGCCCGCCATAACTGACTGCAACGACGATGGAGTAGTTCGCACTCTGTCTCAGAGATGACATCCCGCAGTCTTACCCGGTCGTTGTCAAACCAGACATTCACCCAGTCGTCGTAGTCCTTTTCTTCGATGAGTTCTGCCGTGAACCTCCAGATCTTCCTCGCCCACCAGAAATGACCTGTCTCTGCGCAGAGGTCTCCAAGGCGTGAGCCTTTCATGAACTTCCACTTGCAACTCTCAGCACATCGGATGGCATGAATCTGCGTGTTAATCATGTCGTGAAGCAAATGTGCCTCCAAATAGGTAATTCCAAGATAGGGTGTGCACTGGCACACCCTATACTTTCTGCGTTTTCTCATCATACAAAGATTAAAAACCGATATGTGGTTTAGGTTTAGGAACCTCTATCGGCTGGATGTCAGCAGGCGTGATGGCGAAACATCTCTTGAGGTAGGGAGAGTCCTCCTCTCTGACATAGCGCACACAGCGTTTGGCATGAGCAAGATAGATATGCTCCAACAGGTTTGCCACAAAGCGGGCGTTACCCCATGTATTAGCGTCACGATTGGCATAAGCCTCTGCCAGTATCGTCTTGTATTTCACCCAAGCAGTGCGGGTAAAGTGGTATTTATACTCACCCACCCTACGACGGGTAATCTCCATCAGTTCATCGACCGTGAAGTCGGCAAACTCAAAGCGGTTCGGGAATCGGGAGGCGAGTCCCGCATTCAAATCGAGCAGTTGCTGCATCGGCTCCTTATAGCCGCAGAGCACGATGGCAATATCACGGTAGTGCTCATTGGCAAGGATATCCATCAGCATCGGGATGACCAGTTTCCCTGGGTCGTTGGGATGTGCCGAGTTGAGCAGATAAGCCTCATCGATCATCAGCACACCACCTTTTGCCATCTCCAGTACCTGTCGTACCGCTTTCTCCTCGTCACCCCAGTTACTCCCCAGGAAAGTGCCGCGTCCACACACCACCACATGTCCTTTGCTGAGCGCCCCAGCCTCTTTCAACAAGGAGCCGTAGATCTTACAGACTGTCGTCTTTCCCGTCCCAGGCTTTCCGAAGAAAATGGCATGCAGCGACACGTTGTGCTCCTTCCACCCTGGGTTCCCAATAGCCATTGCGCGATTATACGTTGTGAACAGCAGCAAATCGCCAATCTGCTGTTTGATGTTCTTACATCCCACCAGTTTCTTCAGTTCCTCACGAGGGTGCCTGAAGGGTTTGAGGATTTCCACCTTCACACTGTTCCTCTCGTTGAACTCCACCGAGCCCTCTGGATAGTCCTCGAGGTCGAAGTCAAGGTCGATATCATCATCCTCCGTCTCCTCATCGTCCGTTTTGATGTCCTCGTCCTCTACGTTTTCCGTCTCTCCCTGGTCCTCGCCACCTACCGCCTCTGCGTCCATATCCAACAGGAACTTGTTCAACAATCTTTCAAACTCATCATCCTCCGTCTGCATCTTTTCTGTTTTACTGTTCATTGGCAAATTGATCATTAAAAGTTTAGAATAGAATTTTCGTAGTCACTCCCCCGTTGAGAGGAGCGCATGAGAGAATAGTCCACCATATCAAGGAGCGCACAAAAACTCACACACAGTGCTACACTATGTGCTGTTACGATTAGTTATTTAAAATGGGTTATATTTCCTTTCCTTTCATATTCGCGGATGCAAAGATAGATAAAATAATCAATTCCCTCCAAATGTTTTTCCAAGAATTTTTTGCCTTTAACATTTCCACCTTATTTATTTTAAATATCTAGTTCATCCCATTACATGAAAAAAGCCATCTTGAGACGTCCCCAAGATGGCTTTAAGATTATTCTGCTTGCAGCCGTTCTGCCATTGCCCTGCCTAACGCTTCACACTGGGCTTTGGTCTCTGGGGTTAAACTCTGTTTAATCTCTACAGGCTCACCCACGGGCTCATAGTGCAATTTCTCCTCATTCCATCGGGAAATCTCGCTCACTGCCTTGGAAGCCCAGCCATAGGAGCCGAACCATCCCAAGAGGTGGTTCTTGATGTCCTTGCCCGCCAATTCAGAGAGCAGCACGTCCATCTCATGATAGAGGGCTGTGTTATAGGTGGGAGCACCAACAATCAGCCCCTTATAACGGAACACGTCACGGATGATATAGGAGTGGTGGGTTTTGGAGACATTATACATCACGATATTTTTCACACCAGCCTCGGAGGCTGCACGGGCAATGACCTCTGCGGCACGCTCGGTATTGCCATACATCGTACCGTAGCAGATGACAAGTCCTGGCTCTGTCTCGTATTTCGACATGCGGTCATACTCGGCGATTACCTTGTCAATATACTGATGCCATACAGGACCATGGGTCGCGCAGATGTAATCGAGTTTTACGCCAGCGAGTTTCTTAAGGGCATTCTGTACGGGTGTACCATACTTACCCACGATATTCGAGTAGTAGCGCACCATCTCCAACCAGAAAGTGTCACAGTTGATCTGCTCATCGATGACGCCACCATTCAAAGCGCCGAAACAGCCAAAGGCGTCGCCACTGAAGAGGACGGAGCCACAGAGGGTCACCATCGTCTCAGGCCAATGGACCATCGGTGTCAACACGAAGTTAAGTGTATGGCTTCCTAACTCGATGGAATCGCCGTTTTTCACTTCTATTGTTCCGTCTGCGATGCCATAAAATCCCTCCATCATCTGGAAAGTCTTCTTGTTGCCAATAATCTGGATATTCGGATAGTATTTCTTGACGAGGGCGATAGATCCGCTATGGTCAGGCTCCATGTGGTTGATGACCAGATAGTCGACAGGACGCTCCCCAATCACCTCTTGGATATGCTCGATGAATTGGGTAAAAAAGTCGACCTCTACAGTATCTATCAGGCACACTTTCTCGTCGTCAATCAGATACGAGTTATAACTCACGCCATTGGGCAACGGCCAGAGCCCCTCAAAGAGCGACTTGTTGCGGTCGTTGACACCCACATAATAGATGTTGTTGGTAATTTCTTGCATAATATTATTCTTTATAACTATTCTTCCATTGCTGCTAATGCCGCTTTCAGTTCCTGCCTCTTCTGGGCTCCAAACTCAGCAGACACGCTGTTGTTAATGCTCTGGCAGCACTCGGCAGAGAACTGCAAGGCACTCTGGATGACGCCATCCCATTGCGTCTCGCTCAGTCCCTGCTCTATCACCTGACGGGTGATACCGTTCTTGATCATGCCATAGATGAAGCCCGCGTTGAAGTTATCGCCAGCCCCTATCGTGCTGACCGTCTCGCCTTGTATCACAGGATACTGCTTTTGGAAACCGCCTTCGGCTCTTAGTTCCACAGGCTCAGCGGCACGTGTGAAAATAAACTTCTTGGTATAGAAAGAGATCTGGGAGCGATAGACGGCCTCTGGGTCGCTCTTCTTGAAGAGGATCTCAAAATCCTCTGACGAGCCACGCACGATATCGGCAAGTTCCAAGTTCTCCAGCAGGTTGGGGGTAATCTTCATGACCTCATTCTTATGGGAGGCACGGAAATTAACGTCGTAATAGAGGATAGCGCCATGCTGGCGGGCATAGTCCAGGAAGGCATAGACCTGAGGACGGATGACGGGGTTCAAAGCGAAAAAACTGCCAAAAAGGACGATGTCATCGGGCTGTATGTCGGGATAGACATACTCTATACGGTCGTTGGGATGGTCTTTGTAGAAGATATACTCCGCATCATTCCTCTCATTCAGGAACGCCAGCGACAGGGGAGTCTTTGACTCGGGATAGACATTGATATGGGAGGCGTCCACGCCATTCTCCTCCAGGAAGTGGATGATATTCTGCCCCACACGGTCGTTGCCTGTCTCACTGATCATGCTGGAGGGCACCCCTGCCCTACCTAACGACACGACGGCATTAAACGTGCTGCCTCCAGGAACAGCGCTGATGGGCTGCTCGTTGCGGAAGATAATGTCCAGTACGGTCTCTCCTATTCCTATTACTTTACGCATAAAATGTATAATTTCCTGCAAAGATACAACTATTTTTCAAAAATCCGTCATCTTTCCTTTTATTTCATTACCTTTGCATCGGAAATGACACATTATAATATTCATACGCTGTCCAACGGCTTACGAGTCATCCATCTCCCCTCCGACTCGCCAGTCATCTATTGTGGCATTGGTATTAAAGTGGGGTCTCGCCATGAGCAACAAGGCGAGGAGGGCTTGGCGCATTTCTGCGAGCACGTCACCTTCAAGGGCACCCGCCGCCGTTCCGCACTCCAGATCCTAAACAGTCTGGAGAGTGTAGGTGGTGATCTGAATGCCTTCACGAATAAGGAGGACACCGTTTTCTATGCGGCAATCCTCAAGGAGCATCTGCCACGTGCTGTCGATCTCCTGACGGATATCGTCTTCAACAGCACGTACCCCGATCAGGAAATAGCCCATGAGGTGGATGTCATCTGCGATGAAATCGAGAGTTATAACGACTCACCAGCCGAACTCATCTATGACGAGTTTGAGAACAAACTCTTCCAGGGGCACCCCTTGGGGCATCATATTTTAGGAACTCGTGAGCGGGTGAAATCATTCACCTCTGCGGATGCCCGCCGTTTTACCCAGCGCTACTATCGTCCTAACAATGCTATCTTCTTCGCCTATGGCAATTTGAACTTCGAACGACTGATTAAAAGTCTGGAAAATAAAGAGATAGCAAGGGGCACTGCCTCATCTTCCATCAAGAGCACGATTCCCGTTGTCCCCAGTGCGACCTTCTCAGAATCTCATCATCAGTCGCATGTCATGATGGGTTGCAAGACTTATGCTTTCAATGACCCACGGCGCATGCCCCTCTACCTCTTAAACAATATCCTAGGAGGTCCTGGGATGAATGCCCGTCTGAACCTCTCGCTGCGAGAGCGTCACGGACTGGTATACACCATCGAGAGTTCGATGGCAAGTTATAGTGACACAGGTTGCTGGTCGGTCTATTTTGGATGTGATCATCATGATGTGAAACGCTGTCTGCGACTGGTCAACAGGGAACTCGACCGTATGATGCTGCACCCGTTATCGGAACGTCAGTTACTCGCTGCGAAACGACAACTGAAGGGACAGATAGCCATCGCCTGTGACAACAGGGAACAGTTTGCCCTCGATTTTGCCAAGAGTTTCCTGCATTATGACAAGGAGCGAGACATCGACTACCTCTTCCAACAGATTGACGCCATCACCGCCCTACAGTTGCAAGAGGTAGCCCAAGAATGTTTCGCCTCCCAACGGCTCACTACCTTGATGATACAATAGGGAGCCTAATTGCCTTTTGTGATACCACCCACGACATCATCGTTCTCAATGGTGCGCTCTGCTTTCTTGACGGATGCCTTGAGGGAGCCGAAGCGGAAACTGACAGAGATGGCAAACTGCCTGCCACGGTTATAGGACGTGCCGAGGTCACGGAAGTCGCCGTTGACGGCTTCGTCACAGTATTTGGTATAGCGGTCGAAGGGATCGTTGGTCATGAGGCGTACCGTCAGGCGGTCGTCTTTCAGGAACGAGCGTTGCAGCGAGGCGTAATAGCCATACCACGAGTGCTGCATATAATAGACATTGGAGGGGTTATGCCCTATCTTGCCATACGCACTGAGCGATAGTTGCAGCCGCCATGGCAATTTCTGTGTGAGGCTGACATAGTAGTTGTCAGACCATCCGAAATTCCGATAACCGAGGTTGGGATTCTCATAGTGCTCATAACGTGCCGTATTGTTGAAGACAAGGGTCGTTGTCTCAAAAGGTCGCCACTGCACATATTGCTCAAAAGTGGCACGTCGGTAACGCTGGATATTATCATATGTCAGATAACGGATATCCCCCTCCGCTGTCTGGATAGAGGCAATGCCGCCATTACTGAACTGGTAACCAGGAGCCAGTTGGAGTGTCAGTTGTTTCCCCACATACATATAGGCAAGGCTGATGCGCTGGGAGTGGGAACTGGTCAATTCCGGATTACCGCTCTGTATGATGGTTGGTGAGACGATCACGGCGGGGTTCAGGTAGGAGATACCAGGGCGGTTAATGCTGGTGGTATAGTTTAATTTCAGCGATTGCGCATCGGTGATTTGATATTTCAGACTTGCCTGTGGCACCCAGTCGCTCAATCTGTGTCTGAATGTCTCACCACTACCGTCGGGATAACACCCTCTCATATAACTGAACTCATAGCGCAGTCCCGCACGAGCCGACCATTTATCCTTATTATAGATATAGTCGGCATAGCCTGCCATGACACGGGTGGTATGCTCAAACTCGCTGTTGGCCTCTGGCAGCACACCGCCATAACTTTGCGTGTTATGACTGTTATTATTACGGTCGATATACTTGGCACCTATCTCTAATTGATGTCCTTTGCCCAGAGGGCGCAACCAGTCTATCTGGAAGGTATGCTCCGTAAACCGCTCCCGCTCCTTCTGGAGTGAGTTCGTGTAAGGGAAGGGGGCGTCAATGAGGTCGGTATACTCATTCTCCTGATCCGTATGTTGGCGCGTCAGGGCGAGCATGTAAGAGAGTGTAAGCAACTCGCCCTTTCGACGCGTCTTATGCTCAAAGTCCAGTCGTCCGTTCCATGACTGATGACTGTAGCCTGGCATCCAGTAGTGGTTGTTGTAACTATAAAGTGGAGTATTAGTGGCATCGTATAATGATTCCCTGCCGTCTCCTTTCACATTCAGTTTATAGAAATAGCCACCAAAGGAGGCAGATAACAGGTTAAGGGAGTCAATATCATAACTGGCGTTGATGTCGCCAAAGTGAATACCTCCAGGATTGCTCCCCTCACGATGGGAGAGCAGTCTGTTGCCCGTTTGGAGAAAGGTACGCTCCACGTCACCCTTATTCTCTGTCTCACGACTTGACATACCGCCATAGCCATAGTTGCCTGATAGGAGTAACTTGCCTATCTGCCCTGTCAGGGAGGTGTAGAGGTTAGGATGGTTCAGGGAATTATAGTAGAGGTTGAAGACACCTGTCACCCCATCGAACTTTGAGCCATCCACCATCACGATATTCAGGATAGCATCCACTCCCTCGGCATCCTCACGGGCACCAGGGTCAGTGATGACCTCGATACGCTTCACCATCGAGGCAGGCATCGACTTGAAAATCTCTTTGGCATTTTTCGACAGGTTAGGGTCGTAGTGCCCATTCTTATAGATTTTAAAGTTGCTGTTGCCTTTCACCTTGATATTGTCATCTCCGTCGACCGTCACCATCGGTACCTTGCGCAGCATGTCCATCACCGTCTGTGTCTTCGACTCCTCGTCAGCCTGCACATCATAGCCGATACGGTCAATCTCCTGTTTGATGAGTTGTCGCTGAGCCTTTACCTCAATACCCTCCAGTTCCTGGTCCCAAGTGATGGAGTCATTCTCCACTCTCAGACTGTCTGTTTGACCCATAACAGTCCCTGCTTTCACTGCCATCAGGAGTGAAAGACATATTAATTTGCCATATTTCATATCTTCTTATTTCTTGAGTCGTTCGATGCTCATGTCGAACAACTGCTGGATAAACTCATCTTTTGTTTTCTTCTTCAGTTTCAGGATCTCTGTCGCCACCATGTTCTTCTCCACGTCCTCCAACGACTGGGCATCCTTACAGAGTCGGTAGATTTCCGCAGCATAACTGTTTGCCGCATTGCCGTCAGGGTTTTTCAGGAAGTGGTTCTTGTAGGTATTGAACTCCGTGAGCCATATCTCCGAACTTTTCTCATTCATATTGAAACTGAAACTATTGCCCAGACCCTCAAGCACCTGCATCGTATTGCCATTGATACTAATCGTTCGCCGCTGCGTGGTCTTCCCTTGTCGAAATTTCAGTGTCGTCGCATAAGTCTTGACGATACGCCCTCTTATCTTGTTGCCGTCCTCCGCCCATTCCAAGGCATAGGCATAACGGTGCTGGCGCAGTGAGTCGTTGGGGTCAAGGAAACAGGCATAAATCCATTTCGAACCTTTTATCAGTCCGATAGCAACACCTCCTTTTGTAGCGTCACCAACGGCAAGAGAGACTAAATCCTCACTATTACCTTTCGACCCTGTACTGACACTATAGGCATTAGCCTCGTCCTGCTCGAATGCTTTCCTGATGATATCTATCATTTGTTTATCCCGATTATTAGTTATCTCGAAGTCGAATGTGTCTTCTAATCCCACCATCTTTCCTGAGTCAGGATCCTTTTCCATATTATGTATGGAACTAACTTCTTTGACGTTACTTCTCCTCAAGACATCAAAAGCCCGTTGGATGCGTTGCTGTGCAAAGACAGCCGCAGGCATCAGCATCAGCATACCCACGATAAGAATGTTTTTACTCTTCATATGCAAAATAATTTTCTGGTTCATCAACATAAATAACGGTTCCGTCTTCCAGCATTACAGGTACGAAACCTGTGGCAGTCAACTGCGCATGGGCTATCTCCCGTCGTACTTGCTCTATCTGCTGCTTGACAGCCTGTTGCTCTTGCTCCACCTCTGCCATCAGCGTATAAGCCTTGTCGTAGTCGTGGATGGTAGGCTCTGGCTTGCGGATGCGTGGTCGCCTTGGTTTGACGGGCTGTTGCTTCTGTAAGGCAGTGGTATCAGGCAAAGGCTGCTCGTTAGGCGCCTCTGGACGTAACACCGTGGTGGTATCAGCCTTTGCAGTCAGGGTGGGATACTGCTGTCCTGTCTGTTGCCATAACATGGCAACAGACAGGACAGCCGTTCCTACTACGGCGGCAGCGGCACTCCAGCCCAACCAGCGTTTCTTTGCCTTCTTAGGTCTCATGCCCTCTATTTCCGCAAACAACAGACGATATTCCTTCCATTCCTCAGGCACGTTGCCTTGGGTGAAGTACTGGTTAAGGATGTCCTCCTCCTCCAGTGTCGTCGTACCGTCCATAAACTTGGTCAGCAGACTTTGGATATATTCCTTGGTATATTGTCTCATATATTGTTCCTTCGCTTAATGTCTTCTAATAATGCTCGTCGTGCCCTTGCCAGTAAAGTGCTGACGGAAGTTATCTCAATGCCTATGAGTTGGGCTATCTCCTCATGGCTGCGCCGTTCCACCTGTCGCATATATAATAAGGTACGTTGTGTGGTGGGCAGTTGCTCCAGTTTCTTTGTCAGCCATTCCTCATTCTCTTTTGTTTCCAGCAGTTCCTGAGGACTCTCTGTCAACAGCGTCACGGTTTCCGCTTTCAGGGGTTCCATCGACCGTCGTCGTTGGTGGTTTCTTACCAGATGGCGTGTCATCAGTGCCACCAGAGCCTCAACGGAATGGTATTTCTCCAGTTCGTCGCGCATCTGCCACAGATGGAGCATCACATCCTGTGCGATGTCCTCTGCCTCCTCATTGCCCGCTCCACAGCGATGTCCTACACTCAGAGACAACAGATGCCATGTGCGGGCTTTTTGTTCAAATGCGCTTTTGTCCATTTTATATCATTGTCATTAATAAGACACTTAAAGTCTCCAAAACCAAACAGGAATTAGTAAACCTTAACAAATTTGCTGCAAAAGTAATAAGACGATATGAGGCGACCTAAAATAAAGACTGACATTTGTCTGACAATTAATAATTATCAAGTATCTGCTTCAGTTTCTCACGCTCGCGTTCTTTCTTTGACTTGCGATGTGGGAGAATCTTGCTGAGGACATAGCCGATGAGAGATAGCGGATTGACACCTATCATCATGGCTCCCCCTTGCTGTTCCTTGCGTTGTTCCTCCAACCAATGACTCTGGTAGGCAAGTCGCATATCAGTTTTCAATGCTGGTGTTATGATATTGATGTTTACTTTGGAGTGCTCTGGTATCTGTTCTAATGGGTTGATAGCAGAAAAGTGCGATTCCATCGGGGATATCACCTGACTGTCACGGGGGACTGATCTCAAAGGCTCATTACGCAGCCATTCCTCATAGTCGCTCCTCAACGAGTCTTGCCGCAGGCGATGTTTGTCATCGTCAGACACTTGCGCATGGCATGTCGTAGTCATCAGCAACAGGACGAAAGGCAATATATAAATAAGGTGATGAACCATTCAAAACTGTATCAAGCGATAGCCGAGCCCCCGTGCATTGATAATTTTAAGGGATGGGTCAGCAGAAAGAATATGTTTCATACGTGACATGAAAACATACAATGAATTAAGGTTATAAATATTGTCATCATCCCAAAATTCAATTAAGAGGATGTGGTTCTCTACGATGTCACCTTGTGCCTCTATCAGCATGCCAAGGATAGAAGCCTCACGAAACGATAATTTCCTAGAGGACGATGCCCCGTCTGGAGCATGGTACGATAGTTCCTGCTTCTGAACGTTTAACTCAAAACGCCCGATTTTCAAAATGTCCATAACTTTGCGTTACTTTTTATCAGTATTTGGATTGACGGCGCAAAGTTATAGTGAATAAACAAAATAAGCAGGCAGATTTACCTTACAAAACCTTACAGATGATTAAATTAAGGCTTTCTTAAAGTATTTTTGGTTTAAAAATCTTTCATCAGAATAATAAAGATTAACGGAATCATGAATTGTCAGACAAATGTCAGGATAATTAGCCTTGTCTTATCTCATTGTTTTCCTATCTTTGCATGAAAAACAGAAATGGGAATCAAACGATTTACTTTGCTGGCACTCTTGTTGATTGTCATAGGAACGATAGTCATTTTGTGGGAAGAGAAGGAGGAGTTACCCACCTTCCCAGAGAAGTTAGAAGAGGCGATGAGGTATGGGCGCATGAAGACCTATCACCAACCTTATTATGACTATGAGGTGAGATATCCCGCATTCTTTGAGCAGGTGCCAGACTCCCTGATTGACGGAGAAGGTACCTGTTTGTTCCGTTGTGGAAATGTAGAGTTGTCGGCACAGGTCATTCCTAATAGCGACAGCCTCAGTGTTCAAAACGGAATGCAATACTTCGCTACTCTCCATCATGCAGAACAGCAACAATCAGACAGCCAATCCTTCATTCTGTCTGGGCAACTATATATGAATGACAGCCCCATTCCTAACTATCGTTTCTATGCCAAGTATGTTTGCCATCGCAAATTCTGGTTCGTACAGACACTCACCTATCCCGACAATTGTGCCAAAGCCGTAGAACGCCTTGTCCAACAAATCAACAACTGGGCAGTGTGGGAAAACCCTATATAAAGTTAAATCGTGCAAACAGATGAATTTGTTAGAAACAAAAATACTACTTTTGTCCTATCAAATGAAACGAATATGAAACACCATTATGTCATTGTGCTTTTTGCACTCATCGTAACTTCCAGTATGGTTAGTTTTACAAGTTATAGGGCAACGGAACACGAAGTGAACGAGGACATGAGCCAGGCACTTGCCTTGGCACTGGAGGAACAGCAGTCGGATGTCATTAACGCTGATACGATACAAGTGTTCAACAGGAACCTTCGGATGGAGGCGTTAAGAGGAAAGGCAATGCTTGCGGTAGACACCCGACAGGGCTTCCGCCCTCGTCCCCAATGCTCTATTGCCACTATCCTCGCTTTGTCTGATCAGCGTCCTGCCATGGTCTTGTGGATGATAACCATGCTGTGGGGTACGTTCTGGCTATGGCAGCAAAGAAAGCATTTGCCCTTGGATTGTGGCTATGGCGGATTAATGTATGCTGAAAACGACAGGCGTTTCTATGATGCGCAAGGCGAGCAAGTGAAATTGACTCCGATGCAACTGCAACTAATGGAGATGTTCTGGCAATCTCCCTCGCATCTTCTGACAAAAGCAGAGATATGTAACACCTTGTGGCCTAAGAAAGATGACGCCAACGAGACGCTCTATACCCTTATCCGCAGACTGAAGCCCGTCATAGAGCAACATTCCAACCTCAAGATAGAATCCGACCGTGGTCGTGCCTATGGACTGAAAGTCAATTGATTATCTATGAATCTACATTCCCCGCAAACGAGCGTCAAAATCTCGGGCTCCGCCTTTCTCACCAAAGATTTTTAATAGTAAGGCGGTACGCATATTGGTGACTCGCTGAGGCGAGATAGCCGTCAATATCGCAATCTCGCTGGGCGTGAAGCGAAGTCGTATCAGCAGACAGATATTGGTCTCTAAAGGGGAGAGTAAGGCTGCCCCGTTCAATCGAGCAAGGAATGTTGGTGATTGTTGCTGGACCAAGGTATGCAATTCCTGCCAGTCTCCATCTGAGGCCTCTTTGCCTTTTGCCGCCATGTGGTGCAAATGATTGACAGCATCTGCAGATAGCAGATGCTCTGCGATCTGCCACGTCAGGTATTTCTGGTTAAGCGCATCGATATGGGTATGCAGCCGGTTAATGCGACGGCGATAATACCATATGCCTATCAGAATGGCAAGTAATAAGATGCTGATACAGGAAAGCAGGAGAATGGTGACACGATACTGGTGCCGCTCCTTCTGTTGCTGGTCAATCTGTGTCTGAAAGGCGATGATGTCAGCAGCAGGACTCTCCACATAGGCATGCTGATAATACTGGTTTAAGCGTTTCGAGAGGTCGGCGACTCGCTCATAGAAACCTTCTTGCTGATAATAGTTTATGAGTTGCTCATAGCAATGAATGCGGATGGCGGGGTTGTGGGAATGCAGCAACTCATACCATAGGTCGTGTGCTTGTCTGATGTTCCCCTCATCTGACGCTATGTCAGCAAGCAACATCGTTCCCTTGTCGAGTTGGGCATATTGACGAGAAGCAGTTATCAACTGTTTTGCCTCTTGCCACTTGCCTTGGTGCCTCATCATACTTGCCTCGTTGACCATGGAGGTCGCACGGACAATATTCCATGTCTGGCTCCTCAACGATTTCGATGCCTCGACATAGTATTGCATACTGTCTATCTGCTCGTTCTTATCGAAAGTCGTAGCGAGATTATTCAACATTTGCACCTGCCAATTAACATCACCCACCTCCGTTGCTACTCTCAAGGCTTGATGGTAACAGCGGAGCGTCTGACGGCTGTCAGCGGCATTATCGTTGATATCCCCCAAGACAGCGTAGAGCGTATAGCACAGCCCGGCATCATCAAGGTCGCACACCATCTTCTCCACCTCCTTGACAAGACTCAGTCCCTCAATATAATGCCCTCTGGAATATAATTCCATTCCATGATGCAGCATGGCACGTGCCTGATGACGCTGATCGCCTTGCGTCTTGAAAAAGTCGATGCTCTGCTCTATATTTGTCTCACCAGTCAAAGGGACACCTACCCCATGCAGTGCCTCTGCTGTTACCAATTGGAAGAGCGCTTTTTGCAAAGTGTCATTAATGGCCTTGCATCTCGTCAGAGAGTCCAGCATCAGAAGGGCACGGTCAGGGTTATGGTCGGCTTCATATTCCACCTCACTGAGCACCCCATAGGCAGGCTGCCTCTGGGAACAGCCTGCCATCAAGAGAGTAATCAATAATATAAATAATGAGTTTCTCATTGCTTCTTTTTGTCTGATGGAATGGCAAAACGGAAAGGAATAGTGAACTTCACCCGTACTGTTTTTCCTTTCTCCTTACCAGGAGTCCATTTGGGCAGTGCTTTCACTATACGGATAGCCTCTGCATCAAGAGAGGGCCATGCGCCTTTAGCCACCTCTATATCATTGACACTGCCATCTTTCTCCACAACGAAATTCACAATCACAAGTCCCTCCTTCTGCTGTTTTTCAGCGTCCTCCGGATACTTCATGGTGTTCCCAATAAACTTCATGAGTTCACCCATTCCTCCTGGGTACTCTGGCATTTGCTCCACCACATCATATACTTTCTCTTTTGTACTTGACTCATTCGACACGACGGTCTTCTGTGCCTGTACTGCCAATGTCAGACCTGCTGACATTAGTGCTAATAAAAACATTCTTTTCATCATTCTTTCTTGTTTTTTGAGTAAATAATTTAATTGACTATTAGTGTTCGAACGCTGCAAAAGTAGTTCTTTTCCTCAAACCATGCAAGAAAATCATTACATGAGATTACACCATCGGTCTTTTTTTATTTTTAAGACAGTGTGGGAAAAGGCTATATAAAGTTAAATCGTGCAAACAAATGAGTGTCGTATCAAGTAAAAACTATAACTTTGTACATGTAGATAACCTATCTCTTGTAGAAGATGTTGAATGAAGCGACGTGGGAGTATGTGAAAGCACATCGGATGGAGGATGTGCGGCGACTTGCCTTAAGTGGTTCGAAGGCAGAAGGTGTTGACATGCTCTTCGCTTTGCAACAGATTGCGGGGTGGCAGACGGCAAGGAGGAAACTGCCGTCGTGGGCTGCTGTCGATGGTATCGTCTACCCTCCTCATCTGAACATGGAACAGTGCTCCTCAGAGCAGACGGCACGGTATAAGGGAAAGGTGGTCGCTCAGAATTTCGAGATATCGAGATATCGAGATAACGATATATCGACAAGGCAATTTTCTTTTGTCGACTTGACGGGAGGCTTGGGAGTCGATTTCTCATTCATGTCACGTCCTTTTAGTAAACGCACCTATGTCGAGCGCAATCCTGAACTCTGCGAGATCGCCCGCCACAATTTTCAACTGTTGGGCTTGGAGGCGGAGGTGATCTGCGACGATTCTGTCTCGTTTCTCGCAAAAATGCCCCATTCCAACGTGGTTTTCCTTGATCCTGCCCGCAGGGATGAGCATGGTGGTCGCACCTATGGTATCGAGGATTGTACGCCCAATGTCCTCGAACTGTTGCCGTTGCTGAAGGAGAAAGCCGACACGATCATGCTGAAACTATCGCCCATGCTCGACTGGCGTAAGGCGGTCAGCGACTTAGGGGGTGTCTCGGAGGTGCATATCGTCAGTGCTGACAATGAGTGCAAAGAACTCCTGTTAGTCATCCGCCAGGACCTTTCCACCACTCCCCTATTGGTTTGCGTCAACGGAGATAGTAGTTTCCAGATAGTTCCCAGCATGGAAACTGATAGTTTCCGCCATGGAAACTCACAGTTTCTGCCAAGGAAACTGACAGTTCCCGCCAAGGAAACTGATAGTTCCGCCAAGGAGACTATTCGGGAACTAACGCTTCTCGAACCGAATGCCAGTATCATGAAGGCAGGATGCTTCAAGGAAATAGCGCAGATGTACGGTATCCAGCAGTTGTCGGCAAACTCCCATCTCTTTGTCTCCGACCATGACATCGAGGACTTCCCTGGCAGGAGATTCACGGTCGAGCGTATGACCTCGATGAACAAGCAGGAACTGAAGACCGCGATGGCTGGTATCGACAGGGCGAATGTCGCTGTCCGCAATTTCCCTCTGACGGCAGAGCAACTGCGTAAGAAACTGAAAATCAAGGACGGTGGTGGCGTGTTTATTTTCGGAACAACCCTGCAAGAAGGGGCGCATCGGTTGTTTATTTGCCGTAAAATAGGTTAAAACTTTGGGAATTTGTCTGAATTTCACTACCTTTGCATGAATTATATTAATAAGGTATGATCATGTCATCAGTAGAGATTCGGAAAGTCACTGATAAGAAGAGTCTGGAAGCCTTTATCCAGTTTCACTACGACTTATATCGTGACAACCCATACGATGCCCCCAACCTCCATTCAGACGAGGTGCATACGTTGAGTAAGGACAAGAACGCAGCCTTCGAGTTTTGCGAGGCAGAGTATTTCCTTGCCTATCGTGAAGGGAAGGTAGTAGGACGTATTGCCGCTATCATCAACCATCGTGCCAATGAGCGATGGGAGCGAAAGAGTGTGCGTTTCGGATGGATTGACTTCATCGATGACATCGAGGTGTCACGTGCCCTTTTGGAGGCCGCTGAGGCTTGGGGCAGGGAGAAGGGCATGACAGAGATTGTGGGCCCGTTAGGTTTCACTGATATGGACCCGGAGGGTATGCTCATCGAGGGCTTCGACCAGTTGGGCACGATGGCAACCATCTATAATTACGACTATTATCCCAGGCATATCGAGCAGATAGGCGGATGGGAGAAAGACAACGACTATGTGGAGTTCAAACTCATCGTCCCTAAGGACGGCGGGATGCCCGAGAAATACAAGAAGATTGCGGAACTGGTGATGAAGCGCTATAACCTGCATCCGATGCACCCCAAGCGCAGTCAGGTGTTCGGCAAGGAGCAGTACGGACGCAAGGTTCTTGATGTCGTCAACAAGACCTTTGGCAACCTCTATGGCTACTCACAGATGACAGAGGCGCAGATTGACGAGTATCTGAAGATGTACTTCCCCATGCTTGACATGAACCTGCTCTGTCTGATAGAGGACTGGAACACGCCAAACCATGAGGTGATAGGTGTGGGTATCAGTATCTCGTCGATGACCCGTGCCTTGCAGAAGTGCAAGAACGGCAGGTTGTTCCCCTTTGGCTGGTGGCATTGTCTGAGAGCCTTGAAGTTCCACAAGGCGGAGTGTGTCGACCTGATGCTGGTGGGCATCCTGCCAGAGTATCAGCAGAAAGGAGCCAACGCCCTGTTGTTCTACGACCTCATCCCTTGGTATCAGAAATATGGTTTCAAGTGGGGTGAGACCAATGTGGAGATGGAGACCAATGAGAAAGTGCAGTCGCAGTGGCAGTATCTGGAACATCAGCAGCACAAGCGTCGCCGTTGTTATAAGAAAAGTATATAGAAAGAGATATGAGCGAAGAGAAGAATATCATAGAGGAGAACAACCCTGTCGACTATGACGAGGGTAATATACAAACCCTCACTGGACTACAGCATATCAGACTGCGCCCTGGTATGTATATCGGTCGACTGGGTGACGGCTCTTCCCCAGAGGATGGTATCTATGTGTTGTTGAAGGAAGTGTTCGACAACTCCATCGATGAGTTTAAGATGAAGGCAGGTGATCGCATCGAGGTAAATGTGGACGACAACCTGCGCATCTCCGTCCGTGACTATGGTCGAGGCATCCCGCAGGGCAAACTCATCGAGTCGGTCAGTATCCTGAACACCAGTGGCAAGTTCGACTCGAAGGCTTTCAAGAAGTCTATCGGACTGAATGGCGTGGGTGTAAAGGCTGTGAATGCCCTGAGTAAGCACTTTGAGGTACATAGTTATCGTGACGGCAAGGTGCGCAAGGCGACCTTCGAATGTGGCGAGTTAGTCAGTGATGTGACGGAGCCCACGCAGGATGAGAACGGCACCTATATCTATTTCGAGCCCGACAACACGAAGTTCGTCAATTATCAGTTCCACGATGAGATCGTGGAGAACATGCTTCGCAACTATACTTACCTGAATATCGGACTGACCATTATGTATAACGGTCGCCGCATCCTCAGTCGTCATGGACTGGAGGACTTGCTGAAAGACCGTATGACGAATGATGCCCTTTATCCTATTGTCCATCTGCAGGGCGAGGACATCGAGATAGCCTTTACCCATGCCAACCAATATGGCGAGGAATACTATTCCTTTGTCAACGGTCAGCACACCACACAAGGCGGAACCCATCAGAGCGCTTTCAAGGAGCATATTGCCCGCACCATCAAGGAATTCTTTGGCAAGTATGAGTATGGAGATATCCGCACGGGTATCGTAGCCGCTATCTCCATCAATGTGGAGGAGCCTATCTTTGAGAGTCAGACGAAGATCAAGTTAGGCTCTACGACGATGTCGCCAGACGGAGTGAGCATCAATAAATACGTTGGTGACTTCGTCAAGAAGGAGGTAGACAACTACCTGCATATCCATAACGATGTGGTAGAGGTGTTAGAGCAGAAGATCAAGGAGTCAGAGCGGGAGCGTAAGGCAATGGCGGGTGTGACGAAACTGGCTCGTGACCGTGCCAAGAAGGCAAACCTTCACAATCGTAAGTTGCGTGACTGCCGTATCCATTTCAGTGATGCCAAGAACGAGCGCAAGGAGGAGTCGAGCATCTTCATCACAGAGGGTGACTCCGCCAGTGGAAGCATCACCAAGAGCCGTGATGTGAACACCCAGGCAGTGTTCTCATTACGTGGTAAACCCTTGAACTCCTTTGGATTGACCAAGAAGGTGGTTTATGAGAACGAGGAGTTTAATCTGTTGCAGGCAGCCCTTGATATCGAGGAGGGACTGGACACCCTCAGATATAATAAGGTGATTGTTGCCACGGATGCTGATGTCGACGGCATGCATATTCGTCTGCTGATCATCACCTTCTTCCTGCAGTTCTTCCCCGAGTTGGTGAAGAAAGGTCATGTGTATGTGCTCCAGACTCCTTTGTTCCGAGTGCGCAACCGTAGGACGAAGATCAAGAACAAGAAAGTACTTGCCGAGGCTGATGCGAAGACAGAGGGGAAGAAGGGCGACTTCATCACCCGGTATTGCTATAGTGAGGAGGAACGTCTGAAGGCAATCCAAGAGTTAGGACCCGATCCTGAGATAACCCGTTTCAAGGGTCTTGGTGAGATATCCCCAGAGGAATTCGCAGGCTTTATCGGTCCTGATATCCGCTTGGAGCAAGTGACCCTCCATAAGAATGATCAAGTGCAGAAACTTCTTGCCTACTATATGGGAAAGAACACGATGGAGCGTCAGACTTTCATTATTGACAACCTCGTCATTGAGGAAGACCGCCCGGAAGAAGACTATGACTAAAAAGAATGTCCTGTATGCGGCGATACTATCGCTGCTCCCGCTAACCGCCTCCGCCCAACTCCGCATCAATATGGGCGACGACAGCCCCATGCGCAAGTTGCAGATTGCCGAGATGGCGATCTCCAATCTCTATGTGGATAGTGTCGATGAGCAGAAACTGGTGGAGGACGGTATCCGTGGCATGATAGAGAAACTCGACCCTCACAGCAGTTATATGACAGCAAAGGAGGTGCAGGCGGCAAACGAGCCTCTGCAGGGTAACTTTGAGGGTATTGGCGTACAGTTTAATATGGTGGAGGACACCTTGTTGGTTATCCAACCAGTGACAGGCGGTCCTTCAGAGAAGCGGGGCATATTGGCGGGCGACCGTATTGTCTATGTGAATGATACGACAATAGCAGGAGTCTCCATGCCTAAAGAGGAAATCATGCGAAGATTGCGTGGTCCTAAAGGGACGAAGGTTCGTTTGGGTATTGTCCGCAGGGGTATTGCCGACACCTTGCGTTTCGTCATCACTCGTGACAAGATTCCTGTGAAGTCGATAGATGCCGCCTATATGATTCGTCCGGGCATCGGTTATATCCGTATCGGTAACTTCGGAGCCCAGACACATGATGAATTCTGTCAGAGTTTAATGAGACTGTCAGGAGAGGGAATGCAGTCTTTGATTCTTGACTTACAGGAGAATGGGGGTGGCTATCTGCACGCTGCCGTTGACATTGCCGAGGAGTTCTTGTCAAAGGGTGACCTGATTGTATATACCCAAGGGCGACGTGCCCCTCGTAATGAGTATTTTGCGACAGGAGACGGACTGTTTGAAAACGGAAAGATCGTCGTTCTGGTAGATAGTTACTCCGCTTCTGCCGCAGAGATTGTGACGGGTGCTATACAAGACCATGACCGTGGTTATGTGGTAGGCAGGAGAACTTACGGTAAAGGACTGGTGCAACGACCTATCGACCTGCCCGACGGCTCCATGGTCCGTCTGACGATAGCCCATTACTATACCCCCTCTGGACGCTGTATCCAGAAACCTTACGAGAAAGGAAAGGCTGCCGACTATGCTATGGACGTGATTAACCGCCTGAAGAGTGGTGAGTTAATGCATGAGGATAGCATCCATTTTGTGGATTCTCTCAAATACTATACCTTGAAAGAGCATCGTGTGGTATATGGCGGTGGTGGTATTATGCCAGACTATTACGTTCCGCTGGACACGATGCGATATACACGCTTCCATCGGGAACTCTCCGCTCACTCCTTCATCATCAAGGCAAGTCTTCGCTATGTGGACCAGCATCGTAAAGAGTTGCAGAAGAAATATCCTACGTTTGCACTCTTCAAACAACAGTTTGAGGTACCCCAGACAGTGACAGACAATATCTTCAAAGAGGCAGAGAAACAACAGATCAAGCCCAAGGACGACGAGGAATTGCAAAAGACATTACCCTATCTGCGCTTGCAACTCAAAGCACTCATTGCCCGTGACCTATGGGGGACGAGTCAGTATTTTGCCATTATGAATGAGAGTAACGATGTGGTTGCTCAGGCTTTGAAGTTACTTCTTGGTGGCTCTGATGAAGTAGGCAATCAGTAAGATATACGCCACTAAAGAGAGGAGTTCACTCAGTGGGTTGCTCCACCATGCCGCATACTCAAACTGGATACCGCCAAAACGGAGCAAGGCACTGACAACACCCATCAAGGCACCGCCCGCAATAAATCCTGAGGCGATGAGATTACCTTTCTCGCCACGCTCTTTGTTGACCTCCGCATCCTTTGAGCGAGTGGTCACATACCAGTTGACGGCTCCACCTATCAATAAGGGAACATTCAGTTCCATGGGGATAAACATACCCAAGGCAAAGGCAAGGGCGGGAATCTTACAGAGTGTCAGGATAATGGCTATCACAGCACCAATAGCATAAAGTGCCCAAGGAGCGCCTACCCCATTCATCAGGGGATCAATGACTGCAGCCATCGCATTAGCCTGTGGAGCGGCAAGGGCACCAGAGGCAAAGCCATAGGTCTCGTTAAGGAGCATCATCACACCACCGACAGTGGCAGCACTTACCAATGTTCCTAAGAACTTCCAAGTCTCCTGCTTCTTAGGAAGGGTATCAGTCCAGTATCCAATCTTCAAGTCTGTGATAAAGGAACCTGCCATGGAGAGTGCCGTGCATACCACACCACCCATGATCAGTGCCGCAACCATTCCTCCTGTACCTTTTAGTCCAACGGCGACCATCACCACAGAGGCGAGAATCAGGGTCATGAGGGTCATGCCCGATACGGGGTTACTGCCCACAATAGCAATGGCGTTTGCCGCAACAGTAGTAAAAAGGAAAGCGATAACGGCTGTCAGGATAATGGCGACAGCGGCGAAGAGCAGGTTGCCGTCCATCACCCCAAACCAGAAGAAAAGGAAAGTGATAATGAGGGTGATACCAGCGGCAATGGCGATAAACTTAAACGGTAGGTCTTGTTGTGTCTGCTGTGACTCTGCCGCAGTTCCTGCCTTGGTGGCTAATCCCACTGCGCTCTTGATGACACCCCATGACTTGATGATACCGATGATACCTGCCATCGCAATAGCACCGATACCAATCGACTTGCCATAAGCAGTGAAGATTTGTTCTGGTGACATATCACCGACAGCAGTAGTGATAGCAGGATTCCACTGGTTCAGGACGGTATCACCAAAGATCAGCGCCATGCCAGGAACAACAAGCCACCAGACAAACAAGGAGCCCAAGGTGATAATCAGCGCATAACGGAAACCGATGATATAACCTAATCCTAAGACGGCAGCACCCGTATTGTTCTTGAACACTAACTTTGCCTTCTCGGCAAGATCCTCCCCAAAGGGGATCATACGACTGGTGACATTCTCATTCCACCATCCGAAAGTTGCTACGATAAAGTCATAAAGACCTCCTACGAGTCCCGCTATCAATAGGGGCTTAGCCTGTGAGCCACCCTTGTCACCACTCTTCAGTACCTGTGTGGTTGCTGTAGCCTCTGGGAAAGGGAACTGTTCCTGAGGAGCCTCCACGAAATACTTACGGAAAGGGATGAGGAAAAGAATGCCCAAGACTCCGCCTAATAAGGAGGCTATGAATATCTTGAGGAAGTCGGCAGACATCTCAGGATATTTCGCTTGGAGAATATAAATGGCAGGTAAAGTGAAGATGGCGCCAGCCACCACGGCACCGGAACAGGCACCAATAGACTGGATGATGACATTCTCACGAAGGGCATTAGAGCGCTTTGCCGCAGCAGAGACTCCTACGGCAATGATGGCGATAGGGATAGCCGCCTCGAAAACCTGTCCGACCTTTAATCCTAAATAGGCGGCAGCGGCAGAGAAAAGGACTGCCATCAGCACACCCCATGTCACTGACCACGTATTGACTTCACTTCTTTGTTTCATGATTATATCGTTGCTTTTATTCGTTTTAATCCTTCCATCATCTGACTCTTCGGGCAGGCGATATTAATACGGATATAGCCTTTCCCGCTTTCTGCTCCATACATCGTTCCTGGGTTGACCCACACCTTTCCTTCCGTCAACAGGTGGTCACAAAGGGCCTCCACGTTGTCGTATGCTGCGACCGTGTCGCAGTAATAAGAGACATCCACCCAGACAAGATAGGTGCCCTCTAATGGACATACTTTACATAAAGGTAACTCTTCAGCAAAGAACTGACGGAGCGCCTGATAGTTCGCCCAAAGATATTGGTTGAGTGCGTCAATCCAATCCTCACTCTCATTATAGGCAGCCTTTAAGGCAACAGGTCCGAAGGGGTTAACATCACACACCTCATTGATATTGATAGCACGGTCAATGCGACGACGCCACTCTGGTTGAGAGCAAATGATATTGGCAATCTGTAATCCTGCGATATTAAAGGACTTAGTGGGAGAGTTAAGAATAATCGCATCTGGGGCGACAGTACCCATCGGACAGAAGTGATGTCCTGGCATGATAAGTTCGCAATGGATCTCATCAGAGATAATACGGACATGATGGCGATGACAGATTGCTGCCATACGCTCTAATTCCTCTTTGTTCCAAACACGTCCTGTAGGATTGTGAGGGTTGCAGAGTAGGAAAACAGTAGTTTTCTCATCCGCACACCGCTCCTCAAAGTCGTCCCAGTCCACCTCGAATCCTTGTTCCTGTATGTTGCGACCTGGTCGCAACACAGACTCCGACACCTCACAACCATTATTACGGATAGAGGAGAAGAAACAGTTGTAGTCTGGAGAGAGAATCAACACTTTCTCCCCTGGCATGGTCAAGGCCTTGATGGCACACGACATAGCAGGGATAACACCTGTGGTATAAAGGATATCCTCTCGTTGAATCGTCCAGTGATGACGGCGCAGGAACCATGAGATCACCGACTCATAATAATCATCTCCAACAATGGTATAGCCAAAAACTCCATGCGCTGCCCTTTTCCTGACAGCCTCCAAGATGGCAGGAGCCGCCTTGAAATCCATATCAGCAACCCACATGGGGATGACATCCGCACCACCTTCATCCCATTTCACGCAATCGGTACCTCGTCTCTCAACGAGTTCATCAAAATCGTAAGGCATTTACTTCCTGACCTCTATGACACAGTTATTCGGTTGACGCACGTTCTCGTCAATGGTTATCGACCCGATAGAGTCAGCGACGATATGTCCACTGGTGGGATTCTTGATATTCTCGATGTGCCCACGGATGTCAGCCTCCACCGTAGAGTACTCAAAGACACGGTCACACATTTTGTCAAACGTGCAGTTCTCCAAAACGAGGTTCTGGGTATAGCATAACAACTGCTCACCGGCAAGATGGCAGTTGACCAGTCGTACGTTCTTAGAATGCCAGGCAAGATACTCGCCATCCAGCACAGAGTCATAGATGGTCACGTTCTCACATTCCCAGAAAGAGTCCTTAGTAAGGATGTTGGCATTATGTACCTCTACGTTCTTACAATATTGGAACACGTATTTGGCATCACTCCTCAGTCCGTCTACGTAGATGTTCTCAGAGAACATAAAAGGATATGTCCCGCCATGCAGGGTGACATTCTTTAGTCGTAAGTCCTTGACTTTCCAGAAAGTCTCATCCGCATCGGTGATGTTGACATCCTCCAGTTCCACGTTGTTCATCTCACGGAAGAACTTTGGACCGTCAATACGGCAGCGGCGCATCACAAGGTCATTGGTATACCAGATGGCGGAACGGGACCCTAAGGCGAAATAGCAGTCCTCAATCAAGGCACCGTCAACATGCCACCAGGGGTATTTTCCATAGAACCTACAATCGTGTGCCTCCATATTCTGGCATTGCTTGATACCACTCTCACCATCTGTAATGGTGATGTTTTCCAATCGGAGGTCATGGGTGGCAAACAGCGGACGCTCACCACCAAATTCTTTATCTTTGATTATTTCCATACGTTATTTTTATGTTAGTGGATGCAAAGATACGAAAAAAAAGCGTAACTTTGCAAGCAAAAAGGAAAAATATGAAGAAACTCTACATAGAGACATACGGCTGTCAGATGAATGTCGCTGACTCGGAAGTAGTGGCAAGCGTCATGCAGATGGCAGGCTATGAGGCGACAGAGAACTTAGAAGAGGCTGACGCCGTATTCCTGAACACCTGCTCCGTCAGAGACAATGCGGAGCAGAAGATATATCATCGTTTAGATGCACTGGCTACCATGAAAAAGAAACACCCGTTAATCATCGGTGTTCTTGGTTGCATGGCAGAACGTGTGAAAGATGACTTATTGGAAAACCACCATTGCGATTTGGTGGCTGGTCCTGATGCCTATCTCTCCCTACCTGACTTGATAGCACAAGCAGAGACAGGACATAAGGCAATGAATATTGAACTGTCGACCTCAGAGACTTACAGGGATGTCGTTCCGCAACGTATTGGACTGGGGCATAAGATTGGCGGCTTTGTCAGCATTATGCGAGGCTGTAACAATTTCTGCCATTATTGTATCGTACCCTATACTCGTGGTCGGGAACGTTCAAGGGATGTAGAGAGCATTCTGCGTGAGGTTCGTGATTTACGAGACAGAGGGTTTAAGGAAGTGACACTGCTGGGGCAGAATGTGAACAGTTATCGCCTAGACAACCTAGAACCTCTAGGATTTCCTAAATTATTAAGAAAGGTTGCCGAAGAGGCTCCTGAGATGCGTATTCGCTTCACGACCTCACACCCCAAGGATATGAGTGATGAGACCTTAAAGGTCATTGCTGAGATGCCCAATGTCTGTAAGCATATCCACTTGCCTGTGCAAAGTGGCAGCGACAGAATCCTGAAACTGATGAACCGTAAATATACCCGTGAGTGGTATCTCGACCGGGTGGCGGCTATCCGTCGCATTATTCCTGACTGTGGGCTCTCAACGGATATCTTTGTAGGCTATCACTCTGAGACGGAGGAGGACCACCAACTGAGTCTGGACTTGATGCGTGAGGTAGGGTATGACTCTGCTTTCATGTTCAAATATTCAGAACGACCAGGCACCTATGCCTCCAAGCATTTGCCCGATGATGTTCCAGAGGAGGAGAAGATACGTCGTCTGAATGAACTCATCACCTTGCAGACAGAGATTTCTGCTCAACAGAACAAGAAAGACGAAGGCAAGGAGTTTGACGTGTTGATAGAAGGTTTCTCAAAGCGCAGTCGTGAGCAACTCTGTGGGCGTACCGAGCAAAACAAGATGGTGGTGTTCGATAAGGGTTCTCATCATATTGGGGAAACAGTGCGTGTGAGAATAACGAATAGTACAAGTGCAACCTTATTCGGAGAAGAAATATGAGAGAGTTCCTGAACGTATTGCGAAGATTTGTGCCGCCATATAAGAAATACTTAGTGCTGTCGATTGTATTCAATATCTTGTCGGCAATACTCAATATATTCTCTTTTGCGGCTCTGATTCCCATCCTGCAAATCCTATTCCAGACCAGCGATGCAGAAAGTGCTACCAGTTTGATGGCATGGGACTGGGGAAACGTTCAGGGGGTGCTGATGAATAACATGAACTATTATGTCAATGGGTTAATAGCCGACTACGGTCAGACCACCACCTTGTTGCTCATTGGTGTCTTCCTCGGCATCACCACATTTCTTAAGACAGGTTCTTATTTCCTTAGTGCAGCCACCATCATTCCGATCCGTACTGGTGTCGTGCGTGACATCCGCAATCAGTTGTACAACAAGATAGTAAGTCTGCCATTAGGCTTTTTTTCGGAAGAACGCAAGGGCGACATCATTGCCCGTATGAGTGGCGATGTGCAGGAGATAGAGAATTCGATTATGGCGAGTCTGGAGATGCTGTTTAAGAATCCTATTCTTATCCTATCCTATTTTGCGGCTTTGATTTTTATCTCTTGGCAACTGACGCTCTTTACGCTGATTATTGTGCCTATCATGGGGTGGCTGATGGGCTATGTGGGTCGTAAACTGAAAGCACAAAGCATCAAGGCGCAGTCGTTATGGAGTGATACGATGAGTGTGGTGGAGGAGACATTAGGTGGTTTGCGGATTATCAAGGCTTTTTGCGCCGAGGATAAGATGCGTGACAAGTTCGATCACATCAACTCCTCCTATCGCAACGATATCATGCGGGTGAACATCCGTCAGTCGTCAGCCCATCCGATGAGTGAGTTCCTGGGTACCATCCTTATTGTCATCGTGCTATGGTTTGGCGGGGTACTGGTCCTGAACTATCAGGCACTTAGCGGTCCGATATTTATTTATTATATGGTGATGCTATACTCTATTATCAATCCTCTGAAGGACTTCTCGAAAGCAGGGTACAACATCCCCAAGGGGCTTGCCTCCATGGAGCGTATTGACAAGATCTTGCTTGCCGAGAACACCATCAAAGACCCCGTCCAGCCGAGACATATCACTTCCTTTGAGCATCAGATAGAGTTCCGTGATGTTTCTTTCCGCTATGGTGAGACCTGGATTCTCCGTCATATCAATTTAGTGATTCCAAAAGGCAAAACTATCGCTATAGTCGGACAGAGTGGTAGTGGTAAATCGACAATGGTCGACCTGATACCCCGTTACTATGACGTACAAGAGGGCGAGGTGCTGATTGATGGTATCAATGTCAAGGACTTAGGTATTCAAGACCTGCGCCAGTTGATTGGTAATGTCAACCAAGAGGCGATACTCTTTAACGACTCCTTCAGGAACAATATCTCTTTTGGCGTGGAGTCCGCTACGGATGAGCAGATAGCCGAAGCGGCAAAGATAGCCAATGCCTATGACTTTATCATGCAGAGCGAGCATCAGTTTGACACCAATATCGGGGATCGTGGTGGGCGCCTCTCTGGTGGTCAGCGGCAACGTGTATCTATTGCCCGTGCCATCTTGAAGAATCCTCCTATCCTAATTCTCGACGAGGCGACCTCTGCCTTGGACACAGAGAGTGAGCGACTGGTGCAGGATGCTCTGGAGCGGTTGATGAAGACACGTACGACAGTAGCCATTGCCCATCGCTTGTCGACCATCAAAAATGCCGATGAGATATGTGTCCTGCACGAAGGACAGATTGTCGAGCGTGGAACCCATGATGAGTTGCTGAGTATCAATGGCTATTACAAAAAACTGAACGATATGCAGAGTCTATGAAGCAAAGGGTACTCTATCTGATGAAGTTCTATATGGTGACCGTCATCCTGTTTGTGGTCGCCAAAGTTTTCTTTATCATCTACCATATTAGCAGAGAGGACTTGTCTTTCCTCGATTTCTTCCAGGTTATTCGTCACGGATTGAGTTTAGACCTAAGTATGACGCTCTATCTGCTTGCCGTTCCTTTCCTCTTGGTCATAGCATCACTATGGCTGCGAATACCTAAATGGGTGTTTCGGGTTTATGACGGCATCATCGCCTTTCTGCTTTCCCTTGCCTTTGTTGCCGACACGAGTCTTTACGAGTTCTGGCAGTTTAAATTGGATGCCTCTTGCCTCTCCTATTTAGAGACACCTACCGAGGCAATGGCAAGTGTCAGTACAGGCTATATCCTGATACGCCTGCTCTGTGTCCTTTTGGGAAGTCTTGTCATCTATTGGATATACGATATACTGACTCCCTTGTTTTCTAAACTGAATAGTCTTAGCCAAAAGTTAATAGCCACCCTTATCTTCCTGCTGATGATTCCTCTTATCATTATCGGAATCCGTGGTGGTGTGGGCGAGTCGACAACGAATATAGGACAAGTGTATTACTCGCAGAACCAGTTCCTGAATCATTCGGCTGTCAATCCCGTTTTTAGTTTCGTGGCGTCGTTTGAGAAAACGGCGACCAATCATGTGACTTATCACTTTATGGATGACAACGAGTGTCAACAGATTGTCGATGGGTTATATGCTACAACGAGTATTGACAGCGATACTTTGCTGACGACTCAGACACCTAACATCATCGTGATCTTGTTAGAGAGTTGCGGAGGGACGTTTACGGAGTTAGGAGGGCGACAGGATGTGACCCCCCATCTAAATCGTCTGGCGCATGAGGGAATTTATTTCGCCAATTGTTACGGTAATACATGGCGCACGGACCGTGGCACGGTATGTACATGGAGTGGTTATCCCTCGTTCCCAACCATGTCGGTGATGAAGATGCCCTCCAAGTCACGCTCCCTCCCTAATATAGCACGCACCTTGCAAGAGGAACGGAGTTATACGACCCATTATCTTTACGGAGGCGATATTAACTTCACGAATATGCGCAGTTACCTGATTGGTGGAGGATTCGAGCAGTTGACATCGATGGATGAC
The DNA here is from genome assembly GCA_017470055.1 of Prevotella sp. Classification (GTDB taxonomy): domain Bacteria; phylum Bacteroidota; class Bacteroidia; order Bacteroidales; family Bacteroidaceae; genus Prevotella. The sequence continues at coordinate 33,005 of JAFUFD010000047.1, forward strand.
TATACCGCAGAGCAACAGAGAACGGCTAAATGGGGTGTGCGTGATGACATCACTTTCGGGACGCTCTATGACCTTTGCGGGACTTTGAAAGCCCCTTTTCTCATCGGCTATTCCACATTAAGCAGTCATGCGCCATGGGATGTACCTATTCATCATTTTGATGATGAGATATTGAATGCGTTTTATTATCTGGATCAGTGTGTAGGACAGTTTGTCGAACGCCTTCGGAAGAGCGATGCCTGGAAGAACACGTTAGTGGTGCTACTGCCAGACCACGGTCTTCCGTATAAGGGCATCGATGAGTCGAATCCTCTGAAAAACCGCATTCCCATGATATGGGTGGGAGGTGCTGTCAAGGAGCCACGCCGTATCGAGCAGGTATGTAACCAGACCGACTTACCCGCCACCTTATTGGCACAATTGGGACTTTCCCATGAGTCGTTTATTTTCAGTCGTGACGTGCTCAGCAAAAACTATACGGAGCCTTTCGCTATCAACACCTATGACGACGGCTTCTCTGTGTATGATAAAACAAACTTTGTCAATTATGATTTCATCAGCAATCGTGTTGTGGCATCCTATGGTGGACAAGACTCTTTGCTGATACATCGGGCAAAAGCGATTCTGCAGGCAGCCTCTAAAGACTTGAATGGACGATGAGACAATGGCTCACTAAGATATGGTCCCCGTTGCTGGCAGTGTTGTGGAACCTGCTGCTAGTCTATCTGGTCTACCAGATAGCACGACTGGCGTATTACTGGGAGAATGCGGCATATCTCTCATATTCATGGGATGTCTTTTGTGGAGGACTCCTCTTCGATACCTCCGCCATCCTCTATACCAATGTCCTCTATGTGGTGTTGATGCTCTTTCCTTTGCATTGGAAGGAGAACAAACGCTATCATCAGGTTTGCAAGTGGCTGTTCGTTCTTGTTAACAGTATTGCCCTTGCCGTCAATCTTGCCGACTCTGTCTATTTCCGATACACCATGCGTCGAACCACGACGACCGTCTTTGAGGAATTCTCCAACGAGGGTAACCTGGGTAGTATCATTGGGGTGGAGTTCCTCAGTCACTGGTATCTGGTACTGCTGTTCGCTGTCGTGGTATTTGCCCTTTGGAAATGCTATGCCATACCCTCCCTGCAGAAGAAGGTTGTTTGGTGGCAATATGACATCGCCTGTCTTTTGTCTTTGTTGCTTATCGCTCCTTTCTGTGTGGCGGGAATGCGAGGGGGCTTTACGACGGCTGTACGTCCTATCACCCTGTCGAATGCGAATCAATATGTGGAGCGTCCGACAGATGCGGCATTGGTGCTGAACACGCCCTTCTCGTTGATTCGCTCTATCGGCAAGAGTGTGTTCGTTATTCCTCAGTACTTTGACAACGAAAGGGAGTTGGAGGCAATATATTCTCCGATACATACTGGGGGCACAGGTGCATCTGGTTTCCTCCCCAAAAACGTAGTCGTTCTCATTGTCGAAAGTTTTGGGAGAGAGTATATCGGTGCTTTGAACAAAGACTTGGAGGGTGGGAGATACAAAGGGTATACCCCTTGTGTCGACTCGTTGATTGCCAAAAGCACGACATTCCGTTATAGTTTCTGCAATGGGCGAAAGAGCATTGACGGTATGCCCAGCATTCTCTCTAGCATCCCGATGTTCATAGAGCCGTTTATCCTTACCCCCGCTTCCATGAACGACTATACAGGTCTGGCAGGCATCTTGGGGGCTGAGGGTTATGAGACCGCCTTCTTCCATGGTGCGCAGAATGGCTCGATGGGTTTTCAGGCCTTTGCACAGAAAACGGGTTTCCAGCACTATTACGGTCGAACGGAATATGAGGCAGCCAAAGGCACGTCAGACTTCGATGGTACTTGGGCTATCTGGGATGAGCCTTTCCTGCAGTATTATGCGGAGGAGATGGGTAAGATGAGACAGCCCTTTATGACTGCAGTCTTCACTGCCTCCAGCCATCATCCTTTCGTGGTGCCAGAGAAATACAAAACACAATTCCCAGAGGAGCATCTCGCCATCCAGAAGTGTATCCGCTATACGGATATGGCAATCGGCAAGTTTCTCGAGGCGGCAAGCCGTCAACCCTGGTATGAGAACACGATCTTTGTCCTTACCAGCGACCATACCAATATGAGTGATCATGCGGAATACCAAACCGACTTAGGAGGTTTCTGCTCTCCAATTATGATTTTTGAGCCAAGTAATCCCACTGGCGAGATACAAGATAAGGTCGCCCAACAAATAGATATCCTGCCTACCATTCTCGGGATGCTGGGTTACGACAAGCCGTATTTCGGCTTTGGTATCGATGTGCTGAACACACCCAAGGAAGATACTTGGGCTGTCAACTATCTGAATGGTGTCTATCAGTATGTGAAAAATGGCTATGTTCTCCAGTTTGATGGAACACAGACACATGCCGTCTATCGCCTTGACGACCATCTAATGCAGCATAACCTGAAAGGGAAGATTAAAGAGCAAAGAAAGATGGAACGGGAACTCAAGGCGATAATCCAGCAATATATGTCTCGTATGCGAGAGAACCGATTACTCCCTTGACGGCTTGCTTTTCAAAGGTTCACGTAAACACCGAAGGTGATATCATCAATGATGTTGAAACTGAAGGTGTCGTTCTTTAGTTTCATACCGTTGTTCTTCATCCAAGAGTGCTCATAACCGATACCACCCAGATGACCTGTCAACCCCACTTTATCATTGATGGCGAATCGCAAGCCAGGATTGATGCCCACCCCCATCGTATGCAAGGCGTCATCATAGTTTGACTTTGAGAGAGCACTATAATAGATTCCTCCATCAGCAAAGAAGGAGAATTTTCCTGCTTTATAGAAAGTGTATCTTACAAAAGGCTCAATGCGGAACCTGTTATAGTTGCCTATCACTGTTTGGTCAATGAGTTGCGTCTCTGCGTTGTCGAAGTGCGCATATCCCAGTCTCAGAGCGACAGCCCATTTGTCGTTGAAGGAATATCCTATCTCTGGATTTATCTCAAATGAGTTTTTAGAGTCCATCTTAAAGTCGCCTACTTTTGTACTGCTTAACTTCAGTCCGATTTCTCCTCCCACCCATATCTGTGCATTGGCATTGGCAGATATGATGGCGCACATGAAAATAAAAAGTAATTTCTTCATATTGTCTGTTATTTATTATAGATTCTCAATAGCATTGTCCAGCCATGCGTATTTTTGGCTGAAAGCCTTCTTCAGTTGTTGAACGGCATCATGGAAACCAAGGTAGGTGTCCCCATTGATGTTATTGGTTACAGGCCACATGGGTGCATTCAACTGGTCGGAAAGTTCCAGTTGCCGTTCTATTTGGTCAATATAGTCACAGATATGTGTCTGTAGTCCTTTGTCTCTCACCGCTCTCCACCGCTCTTTCACCAGTTGACGGAAAGCATTGTCTTTGAAAAGGCGTGGATAGTATACGTTGGTGAAAATGGTGAATTGCTGGCTATACGCAGGAATAAAGGTGTTATAGTCAAAGTCCCAGACAGGACCCGCTTTCATTTTCGCTATACCCTCTGCCGTGTCCTGATCTTTATGCATTATACAACTGTATGGGTATTGCGGTTCTGCGTTCATAGTCAACTCATGTACCAACCACCAGTCTGCGAAGGTATTTAAGTCCATGTAGCGTGTGAAGTCACGGTTGGCGAAACGTGTCTCGTCATACAGAGCGTCCTCCATCTCATTCACGTAGTTGCGGATGTACTCAAACTGCGCGTCATTCACCTCGTCAGGATCCTTACACTGCCAAGGCATCTGCGCCCGGTCTGACATAAAGCGGAAATCCTCATCGAAGTGTGCGTCAATCTCCATAATGAATCCGCCTGTGACGCCAAGTCCTGAGGTGGCGTCCTCGTCCAGTTCTGCGATATTGACCCGGTTCTCGTCTACCTTGATTTGCTCGCAGAGGTAATAGTTGCCTAAGTGTTTGCCATTAAGGAATAGTTCCACGAACTGCCCATGGGGTGTATACTCCAAGGAGGGCATCTGTCGGGCAATCTCAAAGGCAATCTCGTTTCGCATCATCGTACGGTCTATCCAGTTGGCAAGTAGACACCACCGCTTATGCTTGGGCATCCCCAAGATTTTGTTCTTCTTGTCCAGTTTCAGGGCGTATGGTTTTTTAGGGAATCCCCATGTGGAATTACCACGTCCCTTGATACTGAGTGCCCCTTGATAGTCAATACTCCCGTCCGTATTATAAATCGTCATTTGCGCCCCAGCCATCCACTCACTTTTGCTGGTGACCTCTTGCTGGTCAGGTGTCGTGATCTCCACTTTAGGCAGGTTGGTATTCACATCCTCCATACCGAACGCAAAGGAGGGTTTATAAGAAAGGGGGTCGGCGTTGTTGCCACATGAACATAATGCCATGCAAACTACAACAAACAGCACTATGAATTTATCATTATTATTTCTCATCATTGTCTTATTTTTGAGATTTCGCTATCACTTTTCCATCAATCACCTCATACTGCTTATTGAATTCCTCATGCGTGCGGCTCCATCGATTGTGACTCCATAACCAGAACTCTGGAGCCCTTTGAATACTTTCCTCCAACATCTGATAATAGATGTCTGTGATTTGATACTCCGCCATCTTTTGGGGCTCACGGGTTATCAACTTAAACTCAGCCTCGTAGTAACCACGCTTGATGCGCCTGACATCCATATAGAAAACAGCATGGTTGACCTTTCGGACAATGCGCTCTGTACCTGTCAGCACTGGGGTGTCATGATGCAAGAAGTTCACCCAGTGATGTATATTGGTCCAATAGGGCTTTTGATCCGAGATATAGCCGATGACTACAGGCTGTTCCTCTTTGCGGTACTCTAAAATCTTACGTAGCGTGTCCTGCATGGAGATGCAGATGGCTCCTAACCGTTGGCGCAGATGCAGGAAGAGAAGGTCTGTGCATAGATTCTCCATCGGATGGTATATCTGTCCGCACTGTGCTTTGGGTGTTACCCATAAAGGCAAAGAGGTGATCCACTCCCAGTTGCCGTAATGTCCAAGATAGACGGCACACGACTGTCCGCTGTTTATGACCTCATCGACAAGTGCTGTACCTTTGAAGACCATGCGCTTCTTAAGGTTCCCCTTGCTGATGGTCATCAACTTGACGCTCTCCACCAGATAGTCGCAGAACCAATGGTAGAACGCACGTTCTATTTTCTGGATTTCCTGTTCTGTCTTTTCTGGGAAGGATGTCTCTAAGTTTCTCCGTACCACCCTACGGCGATATTTTACGATGCGATACAAGATGTAATAGATTATATCACTGAACACATAATGCATCCTTAGGGGTATGAGTGAGAATACATACCAAAAACCTAACAGTATATAGTATGCCGTATACTTTAATGCCCTGTATCGCTCCTTATTATATCCCATGTTGTCGGTGCTTCTTACTAAGTTTGAAAAACCTGCGAACTTTCTCCCAAGGAGTCAGGTGCCAAGAGTGGGCACACATGTGAATGGCGTAACTATTCTTGGTGACTTCGTGCTTGTTGCCGGCAAACGTCTCAGAGGGGTAGATATGGATTCGCTCTGGCAGTTGCTGGTCAATATCTTTGTAGACGAAACCCTTTGACTCTGCCACTCTCGCATAGATATAAGGTGAGAGGACATCAGTGCGCAGTGCCCCGTCTTCTTTCACGAAATGTTTGTCTTGATACCAGTCAAGCACTTCTTTCACGAACGGGCAACCTGGCTCTGCTCCCATGATAGCCGCCTGTATCTGAATACCCTGTATAAAGACATCCTCCGTACGGTGCCCCTCATCGTCCAGATAGCGCAAGGAATCGCATTTCTCTATCTGAATAGGGTGATACTCCATACTGGAGAAAAAGGAGTTGTCAAGGAAATCGTCAAACCGTTTCAGCAAGATAACATCGGAATCGAGATAGATGCCCCCTTCGGTATAAAGAGCATACATTCGGATATAATCGGCAGCAAAGGCCCATTTATGTGCATCAAATGCTTCTTTGACGTATGGGACAGAGTTGATATCGAAATTCTCAGTACTCCATCGGATAATCTCATAGTCAGGGTGTGTCTTCTGCCAAGTATCCATACATTTCCTTATTTTTTGAGGAAATGGGTCATTACTTAACCAACAGTAGTGTATCTTCTTTGGAATCATCTTGATGAAGTGGTTTCGGATGCAAAGTTAATGAAAAGTTTGGAAACTAACAATAATAATAAGGTTTTCTGTTATTAAATTGTCTATATAAATAAATTTTTGTACTTTTGTCACCGATAAATTAGTTAGTAGAAATATAATATGTCAGAGATACAAGTGCTTGTCATTCACGTCCGCGGACATGAAGACCGTAGGAGATTCATCCAGAAACAGTTGGACAAACTGGGATTTCCTTATGAGTTCATCCTCGATGGGAATGTAGAAGACCTTACACCGGAAGTTCTTGACCGTTATTTTATTGACAATGGAAAACCGGATACGATGTACGGTTCATTTCCTCGTACGAGTTGTGCTTATAAAGAATTTCTGGCTTATAAATATATTCTTGATAACAATCTTGAGGGTGCTTTAATATTAGAGGATGATATACGGCTTTTTGATAATTTTACTAATTTATTCCTCAAAAGTATTGATGAGTATACAGAAGAACACTCTGAAGAATCTTTTATTGCAAATTATGAAGAGAGCAGCCTTTTGTTAGTTCCCAAAAGTAGAAGAGAAAAGGGAAAGATTTTGTATCCTGCTCAACGTGACCGTTTTACAGGTTGCTACTATTTAAATTGTAAGGCTGCGGAATGTATTTTGTCATACGTTAATAGAAATAGATGCGATATACCATTAGATAGATTTCTTAGCAAATTGATAGAAATGGGGCTAATACAATATTACTGGAGTCATCCATGTTTGGCATGCCAGTGCAGTGCTGACGGTTCTATGCCGACAACCATCCCCACAAAACCTCGTCCTTGGAAACGTCTAAAGTGGTTTTATAAACGTATCTACAAACACCTGCTCTACTATTTTCGCTGATGATGGATAAAAGGAAACTTTATTATATGCTGCACAGTGGCAAGAATAGTAATCTGAAATATTATCTCAGAAGTTATTTGAGAGAATATACACCCAAAGTTTTCTCCCAAATGCGACTCAAGGGTTTGTTAATTCAGATGGACGAACGTGCCGACAAAGACTATATCTTGCAACGGGTGGACTATTATTGTAAGTTACAAAGAGACAGTGTTTTTGATGGCAATACATGGGAAAAGAAGGCTGTTCGTCTTTGTGACCAGCGGATAACAGGACAGAAGACCTATTATTTCGACTCCATGGAGTATGCTCGTTACTTTAACCAAGACCTGCGTTGGATTCTTGATGAGGGCGACAAGCCCTATGTGGCTCCTGAGCCTGCTATCGTTAAAAATCGTCCTTTGGTCGATAACAATCAGAATTCTGTGTTGCTAAATATGGATAAGAATCGTCATTTCCTTTTTGTAGACGATAAAAAGGAATGGAGAGATAAACAAGATATAGCCATCTTTCGGGGTGATTTGGGACCACGTAAGGAAAATAGAGATGTTTTTATGAAACGCTGGATAGGACATCCTATGGTCGATGCCGCGTCTACTAACCGTTCAGAGGAACATCCAGAGTGGCAAAAAGAGAAAATGACCATCGGGGAGCATTTAGACTATAAGTTTATCATGTCGTTAGAGGGCAATGATGTTGCCTCTAATCTGAAATGGGTCATGTCGTCTAATTCTATTGCTGTGACTCCCAGACACACTCAGGAAACATGGTTCATGGAGGGGAAACTCATTCCCAATTACCATTATATAGAAATAAAAGATGATTTCTCTGATTTAGAAGAACGCCTAATCTATTATATAGAGCATCCCGAGGAGGCTGAGGCTATTATCCAGCATGCCCATGAGTGGGTGGATCAATTCTGTGACAAGAAGCGTGAGAGACTCATCTCACTCCTGGTGTTAAAGAAATATTTTGAAATTACTAATCAAGATTCCTGATGATATTCGCAAGAGATAAAGCCCAAATGTGCAACAATCTGTTGCAGTATGCCCATGTCTATGCATGGGGTAGAGAGCATGGACGAAAAGTTATCTCCATGCGTTTCAGTTATAAGTACCAATACTTCCATATCTGCCATACCAATTTGACAGGTTTTGGCTGGTATCTTCTTGCTAAGTATCTTGCAGCGCTTAAACTTCTGCCTACAGCAAATTTCAAGCATGCTGAGTGTGACCACCATGCCTTAGAGCAGAAAATGCTACGCCATCGACATGTCGTAGTGAGTGGCTGGTATGTACGCTATTATGATCTATTCCTAAAATATCGTGATGAAATATGCGATCTCTTTCGTATTGATAAACAATATACTGAATCCGTTAGAAAAGAAATGGCTCAATGGAAAGGGGTGAAATTAGGAGTCCATATACGCAGGGGTGATTATGCGATATGGAAGGATGGTATTTATTTTTATTCAGACAAACAATATGCTACTGCTATCAACCAATTTACCTCTCTGATGCCTAATAAAATCATAGACATTTATCTCTCTACAAACGATACTGAAGTTTCCCAAAAGAAGTATGAGCAAATGATTGATAATGAAAGAGTACGAGTTCATCTTTTAGGGGGTTCCCCAGTTGAAGACCTCTTTATGCTCTCAGAATGTGATTTTATTATTGGTCCACCTAGCACATTTTCATTAGTCGCTGCGATGTATCGGGATATTCCATTATGTAGAATGGATATGGTAAAATTAGACCAGTTTTCTCTTTCCGATTTTAGACTTTTTGATTATTGGTTTAGAAATCTTGTTTAAGTTCAGAGTGCTAATCGAAAACCAACAAGATCGCGACGGCGACGTTGATCGTACATATATCTGTTGGTAGAGCGGCAATAACGAGGGCTGCAGTCATACCCTCCTCCGCGGATGACATGAAAATTGCTGGAAGGTTTGCTGTTTGCATTTTTCTGATACCAGTCCTCACAAAATTCCCAAACATTTCCTGACATATCATAAAGTCCCAATTCATTGGGCTTAAATTGCCCAACTGGCAGATAAACATGCTCTTGCCGATTTGAGAGAGTGTATGCTACCTCATCAATATTGTTACTACCAGCATAAAGATAGCCTTTTGACTTTTTCCCACCACGTGCGGCATATTCCCATTCTGCCTCTGTTGGTAAGCGGAAACATAGTCCTGTCATTTTATTAAGTTTAGCAATGAAATCTTTACACATATTGTAAGTAACAAACTCTACAGGCAATTTGGCTCCTTTTTGCTTGGAGCGGTTTTTACCCATAACTACCTCCCATAGTTCTTGTGTCACTTCTGTCTCTCCGATATAATAATCTTTCAATGTGACCAGACGGTGTACTTCGTCGGCATCGGCAAGAGTATCATGGGGCATAGCACCCATCATAAACGTGCCTCCCTGCACTTGTTTCATCTTAAAAGTTACTCCTTTGATCGTGATGATCTTCGTGTTTTGTGCCGTTATGCTTGATGGAATCAACAATAAAAACATCAATAAGATACCTTTTACCTTTAAACTTTCAACTTTCAATTTTGAACTATTATCCAGTCCTACAGCCCACCAGATGGTACGTAGCCAACAGAGGAAGAAGGTATAGACATCTAGCCAGAATGTTTTATGAATATATTCATGCAGCCATGCAGGACAGAGGATGTCGGTAGGCAGAATGCAGAAATTAACCACCAGAGACCAGAACAAGGTCCAGTCTAACCACGTACGTTTCTCTTGCAACCAGAAAGCCATCGCATAGAAGGGTAAACAAATGACATAGGTATGGGTCTCTGGACAGTCGCTGAAAAGTATCATAAAACCTGTCAGTACACCTAATGCCTGTACACGGAAACAGAAATCGCTCCATCTTTTGTAACGCCAAAAGAAAAGGATGGCAAGGATTCCCATTACCATGATCTGTACCAAGCGATAGTTAGGCAACAGGAAAGGCTTTAGTCCCCGGGCAAAGAGGATGCCGATGAAATCCGAGTCACTATGATGCGCCGCTATCATATCGAACATCTGTTGATAAAGGACAAAAGGATTGTCAAAGTTGGGATTTAATAAAGGGAGACACAAGAAAAAAGCCCCACATAAAATAGCATAGCCGAAGTTGCGCCATACCTTCGGATAGCAAAATAAAATAGCGAGTTCTGCGGCTCCGTATACCTTTGTTGTGGCTGACAGCATGATGAGGAACACCGCCCAGAACCCTTTTCCACGTTCTAATAGAATAAAGGCAAACAGGTATATGTAGGCTACAATGATGTTATGCTGATAGCAAAAAATGGTTTGCAACACAATTGATAATAGGAACACGAAGATATACAACTTATATTTGTCGAGTTGTTGTGGTAACCATTTGATGGCAAGCGAAAACAGCGTATAATTGCCGAAGTTCCACACGTATGGTCCCAGCCACCAAGGTAGGTAGAAGATGGGGGCGAAAACGACACTGAAAACAGGGGAATAGAGGAAATAAATAGAATTTGCTTGTGCATATTCAAGGTTATAGGGACTCAAGCCCTCCCAAAACATACGGGTGGAGTCCTGATAGTCGAAATAGTTGGTGTTACGACCACGGAACACTTCCACAGAGGTGGCTATTAAAACGATAATAAGTCCTAACCCCCACCAGAAATATTTGTTGAAGAGAATCTTTTTGCTCATTCGAAGTTTAATTTTTCATCAATGATGTATGATGGGCGATGCTTCACTTCATCGAAAATTTGTCCGATATAAACAGCAACGATACCAATCACTGAAATCATAATACCAGCGATAAACCACATGGAGACGAATAGTGTCACCCACCCACTGACATCGATACCAGTTACCAATGTCTTGATGACGAGGAAGAGGGCAAGGAGGATGGCGATGAAGGTGATGATAAACCCAAAATAGACTATCAATCGTAATGACTTGGTAGAGAACGCCACAGCAGTATTGACGGCAAGGTCGATGCGCTTGCGCATGGAGTATGAAGACTCTTTACCGTCTGTCCGCTCGTCATGGTTGACCAGTACTTTTGCCGTCTTGAAACCTACCCACTGGTTCATCAACGGGTAATAACGACGATAATCGCCCATCTGTGCCATGGCATCCACTACTTTCCTGCGGTAGATCGCAAACTCGGCAAGCGACTCATCTTGTTTGGTGTCTGTTAAGAAGCCCATTAGTTTGTTGAAGAGACGAGATCCTTGTGTCATGAAAAAATTGTCGGGACGGTTTCGCCTACTGGCAAAAACGATGTCGTAGCCCTCCTGAATCTTCTCATAGAGGTCTTTAATATGGGCAGGTGGGTTCTGCAAGTCACAGTCGAGGGTCACTACAAAATCACCTGTCGACAAGTCGAAACCTGCGTTCAATGCATACTGCTGCCCGAAGTTGCGACTCAGGAATGCACCTTTCACCCGCTTGTTCTTTTGACAAATCTCTGTGATAATTTCACGACTATTATCAGGACTATGGTCTTCTACAAGGATAATCTCATAGTCAGATGTCAACTTACTAACTGTTTCCTCTATCTGTCGCACCAACTCGTGTAAGAGGGTAGGCGCTCCGTAAACAGGACTGATAACTGATATTTCCATATAATTCTTTGTTTGCAACAATAAAATATATTACCCTCCTTTCTTAAAATGCTTGAAGACGAAACGGATGAGGAGGAAATTGGTGGGGACGGCAATGGCGTAGACACCAAAAGGCGCAACCTCCTTGCTCAGACCAACCCATAGCCAGAAGTTCAGGAGGGCAATTTGCAGACAATAGTTAAACAAGTGGGCACCCCCGAAGCCGATACCATTGCGCTTTGTCGCCTTCTCATGGAATGTGAAATGGGCGGTTAGGTAATAGTTCACTAAGAAACTCAGTCCATACCCAACGGTATAGGCGATATTCACGTTCATCCAGTGCTGTAGCACCCAGTAGATGCCGTAGTGCAGTGCCGTGGAGATAACGCCTACGAGACCAAAGCGTAAAACTTCTCCTAATGTTTCTTTTTTCATCTTCTGTTTGCAAAGGTAGTAAGAATTTCTAATTTCTAATTACTAATTTCTAATTTATTTCGTAAATTTGGATAAAATCGCAAACCTTTTGTAAATAAAGGCAGTTTGAGGGATTAGGAAAAATCGGGGTTACGAATAAGAGACCTTTCTAATTTCCTCATTCTGCTATGATTTGCGTATCAAAGAACTCCCGAC
>JAFUFD010000080.1 GCA_017470055.1 Prevotella sp.
GCACAAAATTCTCTTTAGCCATAGCTTTTCTTTGTTATAATTATAAATGAATGTTCGATTTAAATCCTCTACTTCATTAAAGAGCTGTTACCGAGACTTGAACTCGGGACCTCTTCCTTACCAAGGAAGTGCTCTACCACTGAGCTATAACAGCGAGCCTAGAGCGGAAAACGGGGCTCAAACCCGCGACCCCCAGCTTGGAAGGCTAGTGCTCTATCAACTGAGCTATTTCCGCAACAGTCAACTCCCTTATCAGGAAGTGGGTGGTGATGGATTCGAACCACCGAAGTCGAAAGACAACAGATTTACAGTCTGCCCCATTTGGCCACTCTGGAAACCACCCTTTTCGTCTCTCACTCAAGTTGAGCCTCTTGTCGGATTCGAACCAACGACCCCGAGATTACAAATCACGTGCTCTGGCCAACTGAGCTAAAGAGGCTTCACTAAGCATCCGCCCCCGAATGAATTGTCGGAAAGCGGATGCAAAGGTAGGCATTATTTTCGAATTACCAAAACTTTTCTCCTTTTTTTTTATCTATTGCGCAATTTTTCCTTGTATTTCTGCAGTTGCACCTTCATGGAATCCACGCAAAGATCAGTGCTCTCCTCAAAAGTATCACTGGTTTTCTCCACAAACAGAGTTGACCCTGGTACGGTAACGGTCAGACTTACCTCCTTATTTTGTGCCGTTGCGGGTTTTACTACCTTGCACTGCACCTCAACCTTTTGAATGTCCTCAAAAGTTTTTTCCAACTTGGCGACCTTCTTGTCAATGAACGCCTGTAGTTTCTCAGTAGCGTCAAAATGAATTGACTGAATCTTAATTTCCATAGTTACCTCCTATTTTATAAGGTTATACTAAGCCCTTGGATGGGCATCTTTATATACTTTTTTCAACTGCTCAAAAGTAGTATGGGTATAAATCTCCGTTGTCGCCACGCTCTCATGTCCTAATAGTTTACGGACACTCTCCAGTCCAGCGCCATTATTCAGCATCGCAGTAGCAAAGGAGTGGCGTAGCACATGAGGCGACCGTTTCTTCAATGTGGTCACCAATGAGAGGTGTTCCTTAACCAGTTTCGTCACGACAGAGCGACTCACTCGCGCCCCTTTCTCTGTGGCAAAGAGCGCCTCCGTAGGACCACCGACCACCTGATTACGCTGCAGGATATAGTTGCGGAGTTCTTGCTCCACCTCATCACCAAAAGGAATAATTCTTTGTTTGTTACGCTTACCTGTCACCTTTAACTGCCTAGAAGCGAAGTCCACATCACCACTATTGAGTCCTATCAGTTCGGCAAGACGCATTCCCGTACTATAGAATAATAATATTATGGTACGCGCGCGTACATCTTTATAATCTCTACCCCACATCTCCTCGTGGTCTAACAATCGGTCTATCTCGCCTTCACGCACGAACTGGGGCAATGGCTTTTGCTTCTTAGGACCTTTCACCACATGGGCAGGATCATGTTTCACCAGCCCACGTGCCAAGGTGAAACGGAAAAAAGAACGCACGGCACTCAAACTGCGGTTTACAGTTGATGCCATGTCGCCTTTATCCATCATGCTCTCCATCCAGTCACGGATGATATCCGAGTCTATCGACTCCCACGAAAGCAGACTATCTCGACTTTTGAAATACGTTTGGAAATCCCTCAGACTCTGCTCATAGGTTTTCACCGTGAGTTCAGAGCGATTTCGCTCGTACCGCAGGTAGTCTAGGAATTTCTCTATCATAGTTCGTCGCTTTACTTATTCGGCAACGAATTTACGAAGAAATTTTCAAACTACCAAGAAATTCGACTACTTTTTTACTCTTCGGTAGCGCGCAACTTCTGTACGTAAATAGCGTGTTCCATCTTCAGGCGCTTCAGTACAGAAGGTTTGTCAAACTGCTGACGACGACGGAGTTCTTTCACTACGCCTGTCTTCTCAAACTTTCTCTTGAACTTCTTGAGGGCCTTTTCGATGTTCTCGCCTTCCTTTACTGGTACAATAATCATGTCGTTTTTTGCTTTTATTTTTTAAGTTAAACTTCTTGTTTTGCTATTAAGCGGGTGCAAAATTACAACTAATTTACGAAATGAGCAAGTTTTTTTGTCTTTTTTTGATTTTATATTGGCAATGTTGCCTCTCGAAGCCATTCTTGCTCTTTCTCATCCAAAGAAGATGACAAAAGGGCATAGCAATTCTCGTGATATTGGTTGAGCCACGCTTTCTCCTCTTCTGTCAGCATCTCCAGAACGATGGGACGCTTGTCGACAGGGCATATTGTCAAAGGCTCAAACCTCAAGAACCGTCCACATTCCGTCTCTTTATCTGGAGTTATCAGTAACGTGTTCTCTATACGAATGCCGAAGCGTCCCTCCAGATAAACTCCTGGCTCATCAGTGACCGTCATTCCAACATGTAGTGGTGCTGGTCGCCACTCCATACGAATCTGATGCGGTCCCTCATGGACATTCAGGTAAGAACCTACTCCATGACCCGTCCCATGCAGGTAGTTGTAACCTGCCTGCCAAAGGTCCTTTCTCGCAATAGCGTCCAACTGTGTTCCGCTGGCACCATCTGGGAAATGGAGGTTTTGCAGTTGGAGATGTCCTTTCAACACCAATGTATAGACTTTCCGCTGCTCTTCAGTGAGGGGTCCCAGGGCTATGGTACGAGTGATGTCCGTCGTTCCGTCCTGATACTGTGCGCCACTATCCAGCAACAAAAAACCTTTCGGTTGCAAAACAGCATCCGTTGCTGGTGTCGCCTCATAATGCACGATAGCGCCATGCGCCTCATAACCTGCTATGGTGTCAAAAGAGAGTCCCTTGTACAAAGGTTGTTCCGCACGTAACGACTCCAACTTGTCCGAGACTGACATCTCTGTCAGTTGGTCTGTCTGTATATGTTCGTCCAACCATTTCAGAAATCTCACCATAGCGATGCCGTCACGCAGCATCGCCGACCTAAAACCCGCCTGTTCCCTTTCGTTTTTAACGGCTTTCATGGCAGGTATGGGAGAGTCGTCTCTTACAATCTGTCGAGTCACCTGCTGACTGAGTGTATAGCACACCTCCTCAGGGTCAAGCAGGATATTGTACTCGAAATAGTCCCTCAATCCTTTGGTGACATCCATATAGTCAGCGACCTCCACCCCCTGACCTTGCAGGTAAGAGCGTATGGAGTCCGTCACCTTCACCTTATTAATATATAAGGTAACCTTATCACTTGCTATCAACAGATAGGACACAAAGACAGGATTACAATGCACATCCGACCCCCGCAGGTTCAGTGCCCATGCGATATCGTCAAGTGCTGTCACCAGCATACCGTCCGTATGCTGGTGGCGAAGAGCCTGACGGATGCGAGCCAGTTTTGACTTCGTCTCCTCACCTGAAAACTCCAGGGACTGTATCTCCACAGGGTTCTGTGGGATGGCAGGACGGTCCTTCCATATCCGCTGTAGAGGATCGAAGTTGGTACGTAAGGTGATTCCCCCACGACGCCTCAACTCTTCCTTCAATTGCTCCACGTCAGACAGAGTATTCACCATGCCGTCAACGCCAACTTCCTTGTCGCTCATCTCCGCTAGTTCACTTGCCAACCATTCTGGAATCGCAGGTGTACCTGCCATTTTCTGTCTCATCAGCAGATACTCCGTACCCCTCAGTTGATCCTCCGCCTGAATGAAATAGCGTGAGTCCGTCCATAACGCCGCGCTCTTCAGGGTCACCACGGCAATACCCGCTGAACCGGTAAAACCACTGATCCACTCACGTCCTTTCCAATGATCAGCCGTATACTCGCTATTATGCGGGTCGGTCGTTGGGAAGACAAAGGCGCTCAGATGCTCTCTGCGCAGTTCTTCCCGTAACTGCTCTAATCGCTCTTGAATGATATTCATGGGAACAAAGATACACAAAAAAATGGGAAACTACCAATCTTTCACAAAAAAAAGTCTCGCCCTTTTTGGAGCGAGACCTCTATCGTTGTTATCAAAAAGATTACAGATTGGGGTTGATCTTGCTCCACTCTGCGATGGGAGGAACAATGTTCAACGTTACCAACTCATCACGCATCTTGCAAAGGTGCTCATAACTCTGGTCGAGTTTGGCATTCTCCTCAGCAGTGCCCTCAGGAACCTCAAACTTAGCGCCCTCAGCAGTCATGGTGGTCTTCATTGCCATCATGATGTGGTCGTACTTGTCAGTCTTTACATAGGTACCTACGGGGAAGCGGAAAGGCTCACCGCCCATAGCCGCACGAATCATCTCGACAGAGAGATAGGCAGGACTCTGGAAAGAACTGCGTCCACGAAGTTCGATAATCTTGGCACCACCCTTAGTAACATCAACCTTCATTTGCTCCCACTCCTCTGCGGGGAACTCCGCTGTGCCGATGATATCTGTCAGTTTGCGACCCTTGATCGTCACATGACTGCCAAACACAGCCATCTGCTCACCATGTCCACCGTATGTGGCACATCCAGTGATTTCGTTCTGCATCACGCCAAATCTCTTGGCGAGAGCAGACTGCAAGCGAGTAGTATCCAAACCAGCCAATGTAGTTACCTGACCTGGTTTCAGACCTGAGTAGAGCAGGGTTACCAGACCCGTCAAGTCGGCTGGGTTAAAGATTATCACTACGTGCTTTACGTCAGGACAGAATTTCTTAATGTTCTGACCCAGTTCCTCAGCAATCTTACAGTTGCCGGCAAGCAAATCCTCGCGGGTCATACCTGCCTTACGGGGAGCGCCACCAGAAGAGATAATGTACTTAGCGTTCTTGAAAGCCTCCTCTGCGTCTGTTGTGGCAACGATATTCACATCGTCGAAACCACTCTGGCGCATTTCTTCTGCGACACCCTCTGGAGAGAACACGTCGTAGAGACAGATTTCACTTGTCAGACCCATCATCAATGCTGTCTGAGCCATGTTTGAACCAATCATGCCGGCTGCGCCGACGATGGTCAATTTGTCGTTTGTTAAAAATGCCATAGTTTTGTTGCTATTAACGTTTGTATCTTTTTCGTGGTTGCAAAGTTAGTAAAAAAATACGGAAATGATTCATCTTCTCCTTCTTTTAAATGTTATTAATTCTGAAAAACATAAACTTTGCAAAGTGAATGTTGCAAAGATTAATCGTTTTAAAGGAAATGTTGTACCTTTGTAACCAAAATCAATCAAGAATGAGAACTATGTGGATGTTACTTTTTATGGGTCTGCCCCTGCTTGCCCTCAGTTATATCGGTTGGCACATCTGGTGTCTGCTACCTTTGTCTGCAATATGGAAAACGGTGGTGATCATCATAATGACAGGCTGCTTCCTACTCACCTTTGGCAATTTCTCAAGGGCGATAGACCAGTTGTCGATGCCATGGGCTATCGTCAACTACCATATAGGCACGTCGAGCCTCATTATCTTGCTATATCTTTTTATGCTCTTCCTCGTACTTGACTTAGGCAGACTCATGCGGCTCATCCCGCGCACCTTATTATATAATAACTGGGCAACGGCAGGCGGCATCGTGGTATTGATGGCTGCCATCTTCACCTACGGCTATCTGCATTATAAACACAAATATCGTGAAGATATCAAACTCACGACAGAGAAGCCGATGACGAAGTCCCTGAAACTCGTGATGATGAGCGACTTGCACTTAGGATATCACAACCGCAGGGAGGAGTTACACCGCTGGGTGGACATCATCAACGAGGAGCATGCCGACGCCATCTTGATTGCAGGCGACATTATCGACATGAGTGTCCGCCCACTGAAAGAAGAGCAAATGTATGAGGAGTTCCTTCGCCTCAACGCTCCCGTCTACGCTTGTCTTGGCAACCACGAGTACTACAGTGGGGAGCCAGACGCACAAAAATTCTACGAACAGGCAGGTATCCATCTCTTGCAAGACAGTTGTGCAACAGTCGGCGACCTCTGTATCGTGGGACGGGACGACCGCACCAACCTACATCGCAAGACCTTGGCGGACATCATGAAACAAGCCGACCACTCGAAGTTCACTATTCTGCTCGACCACCAGCCCTACCATTTGGAGCAGGCGGAGCGCCAGAGAATAGACTTCCAGTTTAGCGGTCACACCCATCACGGACAGGTATGGCCCATCTCATGGATCACGGAGGCAATCTACGAATGCGCCTTTGGCACCCACCAAAGAGGCGACACACAATATTATGTCAGTTCGGGAATCGGTATCTGGGGTGGCAAGTTCCGCATCGGGACACGCTCAGAATACGTGGTAGTGACTATTTCTCAGAAGTAAAACGGCACTCGGGACTCTCCTCCATGTAGAACTTCGAGTAAGCCACATAGTGTTCTGCGTTGTCTGTCTGACCTGGACGGACGGGTTTGATGTACTTGGCAGGTACTCCTCCCCATATCTCACCCGCCGGTATCTTGGTGTTCTGAAGGACCAAGGCTCCTGCGGCAACAATAGCACCCTCGCCTATCTCACAGTTATCCAACAACGTGGAGCCCATCCCTATCAAAGCATGGTCATGGATTGTACAGGCGTGAACGGTCACATTATGTCCTATCGTCACATAACTGCCGATATGCGTGGGTCCCGTCTCATGCGTGACATGGATACAGGAGCCGTCCTGCACATTGGTGCAATTGCCTATCGTGATAGGAGCCACATCACCACGCACCACGGCATTAAACCAGATGGAGCACTCGTCGCCCATCGTCACCTCACCGACTATCGTCGCATTCTCGCTGAAATAGCAGTCCTTACCCCATTTGGGAGTCAACCCTCTATAACTCTTAATCAATGCCATACGCTTACCATTTAACATCGGCAAGTATCTTTGCCGTCGCACCAGTCATCTGCTCCACGTAAGCACCAGCCTTCTTGCCTGCCTCAACAAGAGTGTCAGGCTCATGCGTGAAACGCTGCATGACTGTCAGGAAATCAGTATCACTCGCTATCTCCAATCCGCCACCACACAGTTTCAGTCCCTGCGCCTCCTGGAAACGCTGGTTGTTAGGACCGAAGATGACAGGGATATCCCAGACAGCAGCCTCCAGAAGATTATGGATGCCGACACCAAAGCCCCCACCCACATAGGCTAGTTGCCCGTAATGATAGATGCTGCTCAACAATCCAAAGCAGTCGATAATCAAGACATCCGCCTGTTGGCTACTACCCTCTGGCTGTTGGTCGTTGGCTAATTGTGTGTAGCGAACGACCTTACGCCCTTGCAGTTTGCCTATGATCTGTTGCAGATGATCCTCACCAATCACATGAGGGGCGATAATCATCTTCCATTCTGGATGCGCATTGAAATAAGGAATAAAGATATCCTCATCAGGCTGCCATGAGGAGCCTGCCACGAAGACTTTCTGCTGTTGGCAGAACGCCTCCACGATAGGGAGTTGTTTTGCCTGCTCCTTAATCTGCAACACACGGTCAAAACGGGTATCTCCCACTATCGACACTTCGTTGATTCCTATCTTTGCGAGCAAGTCTTTACTCACCTCATTCTGCACATAGAAATGGGTGAAGCACTTCAACACATGGGCATACTGCCTACCGTACCATTTGAAGAATATCTGGTCAGGGCGGAAGATACTGCTGACACTATATACAGGCACCTGACGGTGTTTCAGGATATGCAGGTAGTTATACCAGAACTCATACTTGATGAAGAATGCCATCACCGGACGAATCGTGCGCAGGAAACGACGGGCATTGGTAATCGTGTCCAAAGGCAGATAGCAGATAATATCCGCTCCCTCGTAGTTCTTACGCACCTCATAGCCAGAGGGGGAGAAGAACGTCAACAGGATCTTATACTCGGGATGCTCCTTACGCAACTGCTCCATCAACGGGCGACCTTGCTCGAACTCTCCCAGCGAGGCAGCATGGAACCACACATACTGTGCTTGGGGATCCACCTTCTCCTTCAATACTCGGATAGCCTCACGCTCTCCTCTCCACATCTTACGAACCTTCTCGCTGAAAAGGCTGACGACGGCGACGCCGATAAGGTAGAGATATATTCCGAGGTTATACATACGCTTATCCTAATATTTTGATGGCTCGTCTCATTCGCTGGATAGTCTCCTCCTTGCCCAAGAACGCCGAGATATCGAACATCCCCGGTCCCTTGCCCTCACCTACCAATGTGAGTCGCCAGGCATTCATGATATTACCCAACTTATACTCCTTCTGCTCTATCCACTGTTGTACGACCTCCTCCTGATGCTCCAGGGAGAAGTCGTCCAGACCCTCCAGTACCGCTATCAGTTCTGTGAGTTGCTGGGCACTATCCTCCTTCCAACGCTTCTTCGCCGTCTTCTCGTCATATTCCGTGGGAGCCTCGAAGAAGAAAGAGCAAAGAGGCCAGAGTTCCTTCACAAAGGAGACGCGGTCTTTCATCATAGTGACAACCTGAAGGATACGCTCTGAAGAGTCCTTCACACCATGCTCACGGCAAATCGGCTCAAACAAAGAGGCTATCTCCTCGTTGCTCTTCTTCAGGATATACTCATGGTTGAACCAGATACCCTTCTCGTAGGCGAAGCGGGCACCTGCCTTCGAACATTTCGTGATGTCAAACAACTGCACCAACTCATCCAAGGTGAACATCTCCTGCTCTGTGCCCGGGTTCCATCCCAACAGGGCGAGGAAGTTGATGACTGCCTCTGGGAAATAGCCACTCTCACGATAACCCGAAGATATCTCACCCGTCTTGGGGTCATGCCATTCCAAGGGGAACACAGGGAAGCCCAGACGATCACCGTCACGCTTCGATAACTTTCCTTTTCCGTCGGGCTTTAACAAGAGGGGGAGATGGGCAAACTGCGGCATGCTGTCCTCCCAGCCAAAGGCACGGTAGAGCATCACATGCAAGGGGGCTGACGGCAACCACTCCTCACCACGGATGACATGCGATATCTCCATCAGGTGGTCGTCCACGATATTGGCGAGATGATAGGTAGGCAACTCGTCGGCGCTCTTGTACAACACCTTATCATCTACGATATCGCTCTTCACATGCACCTCACCACGAATCAGGTCGTTAACCAATATCTCCTCACCAGCCTCCACCTTGAAGCGGACCACATACTGCTTGCCATCGGCTATCAACTGGTCGACCTCCTCTTGGGGAAGAGTCAGCGAGTTACGCATCTGCTGGCGGGTATGGCAGTCATACTGGAAGTTCTGCACCTCCGCACGCTTTGCCTCCAACTCCTGTGGCGTGTCAAAAGCAATATATGCCTTTCCTGCATCCAGCAGTTGTCTCACGTATTTCTTATAGATGTCACGACGCTCACTCTGACGGTAAGGTCCTTTGTCACCTCCAAAGGAGACTCCCTCGTCAAACTGAATGCCCAACCACTTAAACGACTCAATGATATACTCCTCTGCGCCAGGAACAAAACGAGTGGAGTCGGTATCCTCAATGCGGAATACTAAATCGCCACCATGCTGGCGCGCGAACAGGTAATTATACAAGGCGGTGCGGACGCCTCCGATATGTAATGCCCCTGTAGGACTGGGAGCAAAGCGCACCCTAACTCTTCTCTCTGCCATATCAATTTAATGGTATCAATAATAAAATTGGTGCAAAATTACTATTTTTTTTTGATATATAAGACTTTTTCCTTTTTTTTCCGTATCTTTGAGGTAAACCTCGAGGATACTCACGTCCGAAAAAACTCAAGAATCTCTTGGTTTTTTGCTCACTTAATCGTATCTTTGTACCCGTAAATGAATACGAACTTCAATATCAAAGAGGAGCAGACTTGGCGTAATCTGGTGATGCGCGCAGTCTTGATTGTCATATCTATCGGACTGATTGTATGGGCAATGCCCCACGACAATCGCAGTTATTTCCATATAGAGAAAGGTAAGCCTTGGAAGTATGCCGACTTCACCGCTCCCTTTGACTTCCCCGTCTATAAGTCCGACGAGGCTATCAAGGCTGAGAAAGACAGTCTGATGAAATCCTATGAGCCCTATTACCAGTTCCATGAGGAAAAAGAGGCTCAGATGGTGAAGAAGTTCCAGCAGGACTACTCTGAGGGTATTCCAGGACTGGGTGACGAGTATGTGCAGATCATCTCCAACCGCTTGCATAGTTTGTATCAGCAGGGGATTATGTCGCCAACAGAATACTCCGAACTGCGTGCAGACACGGCGAGGATGATCCGCATCGTGAGCGGCAAGCAGGCAAACAGCGTCTCCATCCTGGAGGTCTACTCCGCCAAGACCGCCTACGAGCAACTGTTCCAAGACGAGATGCTTGCCCTTCAGCGTCCTATTCTCCAGAAATGTAACCTTAACGACTATATCACCCCTAACCTGATCTACGACAAGGAGCGTAGCGAGACCAGCATCAACGACCTCCTGTCGAGCATCGCCCTTGCCACTGGAGTGGTACAGAAGGGACAGAAGATCGTAGGAAGAGGTGAGATCGTCACTGACAGGACATACCGTACCATGGAGTCGTTTATGAAAGAGAACGAGCGACTGCACCAGGACGACACACAGAACCAGTTCGCGCTGCTGGGACAGATACTCTATGTGGCTATCATCATTCTTGGCTTCACCATCTATCTTAGTTTGTATCGCAGAGACTACCTCGTCAAGTCGCGCAAGATCATGATGGCCTACACCCTCATCACGCTCTTCGCCATCCTGACGGCGCTGTTTATGCGCAACACCTTCATCCATGTGTATATCCTGCCATACGCCATGGTACCTATCTTCATCCGTGTGTTCATGGACTCCCGCACGGCTTTCATGGCACATATCACGATGGTGCTCATCTGCGCCGTCATGCTGGTACATCCGTTTGAGTTTATCGCCGTTGAGACAATAGGCGGTCTGGTGGCAATCACTTCGCTGCGAGAACTGTCGCAACGCTCACAGTTGTTCAAGACGGCAATCTTCATCGCTCTCGCCATGATGGCTGTCAATCTTGCCTTCGACTGGATGCGCACAGACTCCCTGTCGAAGGTCGACTATAGCACCTATAACTACCTCGTCGTCAATGGTATCGGTCTGTTGTTCGCTTATCCCCTCCTCTATTTGATAGAGAAGGCGTTTGGTTTCACCAGCGACATCACGCTGATAGAACTCTCGAACACCAACAACCAGTTGCTGCGCCAGATGAGCGAGATAGCGCCAGGCACCTTCAACCATTCTATCCAGGTCGCCAACCTGGCTGGCGAGATTGCCAACAAGATCGGAGCGGAGGCACAACTCGTCCGCACGGGTGCCCTCTATCATGACATCGGCAAGTTGACGAATCCTATCTATTTCACAGAGAACCAGTCGGGCATCAACCCGCATGAGATGTTGTCGGAGATCGAGAGCGCACAGATGATCATCAGCCATGTGACAGAAGGACAGAAGATGGCAGACAAATACAACTTGCCTAAAGAGATACGTGACTTCATCTCCACCCACCACGGACAGGGCAAGGCGAAGTTTTTCTATATCAAATACCACAAGGAGCATCCCGATGAGCCAGTCGACGACCTGCTGTTCACCTATCCAGGTCCTAATCCGTTCACTCGCGAGCAGGCGATCCTGATGATGGCAGACACGGTGGAGGCTGCCTCACGCTCACTGCAAGAGTATACGGAGCAGAATATCCGTGACCTCGTCAACCGCCTGATTGACACGCAAGTCAGTGAGGGTTATTTCCGTGAGTGCCCCATCACCTTCCGTGACATCCAGTATGCCAAGACCGTCCTTATTGAGAAACTGAAGACCATCTATCACACTCGTATCAGTTATCCCTCTGAGAAATAGCCAAAAGCCTTTGCGCACTTTTTATCGTTTTGTGCATCGTTTTTATGCACAAAATGCACACTTTGTGCAAGAAATGCGCAATATTTAGTTAATAAACCTTAATCTGTGTGCGTTTACAGAACAAGCGATAAACATTTATTATACCTTTGCAGCCGATTTAAGAAAATTTAAATTAAAAACATAACATAGAAAGAAAATGAGAAAAGGTTTAATAGCATTGGCTGTTTTCATGATGACTACGGTGAGCGCCTGGGCTGGCGGTATCCTCACCAACACTAACCAGAGTGTACTATTCTTAAAGAATCCCGCACGTGACGCCGCCATCGGGCTCGATGGTGTCTATAGCAACCCGGCAGGCGTCGCCTTTATGCCCGAGGGCTTCCATATCGCCTTCAACTGGCAGTATGCCCACCAGACCCGTACGGTTACCTCTACGAATCCCGCTTTTGCCTTGGGCAAGAAAAACAACGGGGAGAGCGTGAAGGAGTTTGAGGGTGTCGCTGACGCTCCTATCATTCCTTCTTTGCAGGCAGCATGGAACAAGGGGAAATGGAGCCTGCAGTTCAACTTCTCCGTCCCTGGAGGCGGTGGCGCCTGTGAGTTCGACAATGGACTCGGCTCTTTCGAGGGCGTGGTTGGCAATATCGCCAGCATGCTGCAACCGTTGGGGGCTCAGGGCTACGACATGGATGGCTATATGAAAGGACGCCAATATTATTATGGTATACAATTAGGCGCTGCCTATAAGATATATCCTAACCTCTCTGTATACGGTGGTCTGCGTCTGCTCTATGGCGATGCCACCTATAAGGCTAAGATTAGCAATATCCAAGTGAAAACCGCTGGGGGCTATGTCGACTTCGGTGACTTCATGCAGGCGGCTGCGGAACAAGTAAGCAACGGTCTGGGCTTGGTGAAAGACGGGCTTGCACAGGTGAATGCCGGTATTGCACAATATCAGGCTGCTGGTGTTCCCGCCCCCGCAGAACTTACTGCAAAACAGGCAGAACTCGTTGCCCAGCAGACTCAGTTGGAGGGAACCCAGCAGAGTTTAGGACAACTGCAAAAGTACTCCCAGGGTGTCAACCTGCTGTGTAATCAGACCAGTCTGGGTATCGCTCCCATCGTTGGCGTTGACTGGCAATACAAGAACTTCAACTTCGCAGCGAAATATGAGTTCAAGACGCAGATCCGCATGAAGAACGAGTCGACCGTCAACGAGGCAAGCGAGATCGCCGCCGTGAACAAGTTCCGTGATGGCGAGGAGGTCAACGAGGACCAGCCTGCCCTGCTGACCATTGGCGCACAATGGAGACCTATCGACCAAGTGAGCCTCAACATCGGATGGCACCATTACTTCGACAAGGCTGTCGACTGGTATAACAAGTCGCAGGAGTTGTTGGATCACGACACCAACGAGTTCCTTGCTGGTGTGGAGTGGGACATCACAGACAAACTGAATGTGTCATTAGGCGGACAGTTGACCCGCTATGGCTTAACGGACGAGTATATGAACGATATGTCATTTGTCGTCAACAGTTACAGTCTCGGACTGGGCTTCAGTTACAAGGTGAAGGAGAATATCACCCTCACTGCCGCCTATTTCCAGACCAACTATGGGGATTACGACCGCAAGAACTACCCCACAGAGGGTGTCAGCGACTCGTTCACCCGTACCAACCGCGTGCTGGGACTGGGTGTGCAAGTAGATTTCTAAACCAGAAATCTACTTTGCCGTGACGACAACATGGGTCGTGGTTGACTGTCCTACTGCATCCAAGGTGCTGTCGATGGTGATAGACTTCACCCATCCATCGTCCTGTAACTCAAAAGTTGCCGTCTCCTTCATATCCATTTTCAGCATACCGCTCTCGACTAACTGGTCGATATTCTGCTTGATCATGTCAGCCTGATCGGGTGCTACCTTCTCTACTTGAGCAATGATGAGCGTCTTCAACTCGTCCTTGCTCATGTTCATTGATGAGTTGGTCACGATGTTCTTGCCATTGACAAAGTACATGCGACGCATCTTCATCCCCTGCTCGTTGAGATAGTCCTCCTGTGCGCCCGTCATCACGCTCTTGCCATTCAAGGCAAGCAAACTGGGAACATTCTGCATCGTCGTGAGCAATCTCTCCTCTGTTATGTTCTCCACCATCTGCTGCCTCAGGATATCTTTGGGCACCATCTGCGACAATTGGGGTATTGACTGATAGAGTTTCCCTATCAGTTTGTCGCTCATTCCCTCTATCTGCGTCTTCAACTCGGCATAGTTGACGATTTTCTCCGCCTTCCCGTCCTTGTTGGTAGCGACACGGACATTGGCATCCTTCATCAACTCAGAGGCACTGCTCAACAACTGACCTGCGATATTGTCTGGTGTGGCATCAGTACTAAACGAGATGGTCTTTACGTCAATCACATAGCCGTCGGCAGTAACCTCCGTCACCATATATCTCGTATCTGTGGTGATTGTCACCTCTTTCTGCCCGGGAACTTTCGTGGTAGCAACCTCGTTATACACTTTCGTCATCCCCTTCTCCAACTTCGGGGCAACTTTCATTTGCGCACTTACGGCAATCGCCGCTGTCAGCATCATGCTGAGGAATAATACTTTCTTCATCGTTCTATTGTGTTTTAAGTTTTACGAATCTGGCTGCAAAGATAGCATAAATTAAGGGAAATTACAAGCAAAATAGTTCGCATTTGTGCGCATCCGCCACTTGAAAACTATTGAGAACCATACCAGCATGTCATCCCCTTTATAGAAAATATGCAAGATATGCAGGAAGATATTTCATGGCACCATCTTTGAAGTAGTCTTTCGTGTAAACGAGATAGCGGTCGTTGGCTATGCGCGAAGAGAACTTCTTGCAGAACTCATCTATAGATATATGGGTTTTGTAGGTGGAGGATTTAACTTCAACGGGGACAATCTTGGTTCCTCTTGACAGGAGAAAGTCGATTTCATAATTGTGTTTACCACTTCCCGTTGGCCATGTATGGTAGAACAATTTGTAGCCAGAACAGACAAGCATTTGCGCCACAATATTTTCGTAAAGATAGCCAAGGTTAGAAGACAACTTGTCATTTAAAAGTTTGTCGTATAGAATGTTTTCGGTGAAATCTTTGTCTTTGAATGCAAGCGTAACAAACAGACCAGTATCGCCAACAAACATCTTATACTGGCTTAGGTCTTCGTATGCAGACATACCCACATTGGGATCGTCACAATGATGCGAGATATTGACCGTCATCGATTTCTCCATTTCAGATATTAACTCCATAAAATCTTCAGCCTTTGCCCCGGCTATAACGCTGGAGATTTGGTAACGGGAGGCGTTGCTGTTAAGTTGGGCTGGGATAGCGGAGAAAATACGAGCAGCCTTTCCTGATGGGTCGATTTTACTGAAATCTTCATCATAGATATTCAGGACAAGACGCTTGGCTTGGTCTACTGCTTCGAAATTGTTAGTGTCAATATAGGCATTAACAGCCTGAGGCATTCCTCCAACCAACATGTACAGACGGAAATCGCGTATTAATTTACGATGGGCTTCTCTTAACGGCTGAGGGGTTTCCCACACGCTACGAAGCAAAGGTATGGTGGCGGTATCACCCAATGCCCAACGAAACTCCTCATAATCCATCGGATACATATTGATACGCTCTTCCTCGCTTGGAATCAGAATGTTATCTGTGTTTTTACGAATGGAAATCAGAGAGCCTGTTTCTATATAATCGTAGCGATGGTCGCCGACAAACGATTTGATGGCTTGGCGGGCTTTGGGCTGGAACTGCACCTCGTCGAAAATGATGAGTGACTTGCGTTCCTCCAAATGGACGTTATAAATTAGTTGTAGCCTGAGAAAGATGTAGTTGAGGTCGGAAACATCATTGAACAGATTCAAGACTTCTTGCGAACATTTAGTGAAGTCAATGAGAATGTAGGAATCATACTCGCGTTTGGCAAACTCTTCCACAATGGTGGATTTGCCTATACGACGTGCGCCTTGCACTAAAAGGGCAGACTTCCCTTTGCTTGTTTCTTTCCATTTCAGTAGACGGTCGTAGATTTTACGTTTGAAAATTCTGTCAGTATCCATAAATAATTTTTTAATGCAAAAATAATGCTTTTTTCTGTTTCCTCAAAATTTATTTGGCTGTTTTTCCCGAAATTCTCAAATTTCATTACGTGTATTTCTCCAAAAATCTCAAAATTCAGGTCATACGTATAACCAACTCTATAATCCTATGGTGAATTAGAAGCACCTAACACTTTTTGATAATTATTGTTAAATTTTTATGATGGAAGGCATTGGTATGCGGTTTTGAGGAAGATAGATTGGATACCCACTTGCATAGAAAAAATCTTTTGTGTACCTTTGCATCGTGTTCAGAACATCAGTGGTCTATGTTTTTGACACCTTCCATCACGTGTTCGTAAGCCTCCACCACAAGACTATCATGTCTCCGATTGAGGAATGGGCAGTCTTCGATGACTGATGGGAGGCTCTCGTGTCAATGATGGAAAACTCTTGTCTTCACTATCGGAGGCTTTAGTGACAGAAAACGTCCTGAGACACATGAAAACAATAATCGTCGAACTCAGGTTAAATAAGACAACTATCCCAAGTCCATAGAACGGAAATCCGCCATAACAGAAAGCATCTTAAATAAAAAATACCACCGCTCTTCACAGAGCAGTGGCACAGAGTTAATTTTTCACTAAAAAGTCCCTTTAAAAGGGATATCTATTCTTTAGAACTTCCAACCTATGGTACCATAGAAAGCGAGGTTCTTGATATCAGCATCTGAGGTTAGTTTGAGGAAACCCATCTCAGCCTCCACACCAAACACAAAGCGATGGTATTCAAAATCAATACCGGCATCTATACCTGCATCGAATTTCTCAGCATCCGCACTGCCAGACTCACTTCCCCATGCTGACTCATATTTAAAATGGTCTGAAATGGCATAGGCGACATATGGACCTGCTTTGACAGTGATATTCCAAGCATCAGCCACATTAAAACGATAGGCAAGAACAACAGGAACCTGTAGATAGTAAAGATCCAGTGTTCCGTCCAATTCATCACCATATCTTAGTTTACAACCCTTCCATGCAAACTCCAGAGAGGGCATCAAAGAAAGGTTGCTGGACAGGGGATACTCAATGCCCACACCAGCCTTTGCGACAATGTGAGTCTTAGAGCCCTCATTATCACTTCCCCACAACGTGGCAACACCCAGTCCACCTTTAGCATTCCACGTGATTTGTGCAGATGCGGCTATCGTCAGCATCATTACACATACTAAACTTAAAATTCTCTTCATAATCGTAAAGTTTTAACGGGTTAATATTAAAATTGTAAGTCTTGCCATTTATCCCTCATACTTGCAGAAACATTGACAGAGGGAGATTGCAATTTATCATTTTCCAAAACTGAGCATTTCTTTACTTGCAGGGAAACAGAATTATACAGGTCGCCAAACTTCGCCTTTCCCTTCGACTCTTTCAACTTATTAAGGAGATAGTAAGTAAACATACCATGCTGCTTCTCATGATAAGCCAATGCGGTCTCATCATCAGAAGTAGCAGTGAATACTACCACATTTCCCATTAACTCATCTTTCTTTGGTTTGATGGCTACACCTCTGGCAGCAACCAAAGCCTGGCTCTTTCCTCTTTCTATACCACTAAAGCAGGCATCCAAGAACACAGTGACATTTTGAGACTTGATATTCCCCAAGCGTCTGTACAACTCGCTCATCTTATAACATGTCGTGATATCTTTGGGGAAGCCATCCACAGGTACCAAATACGCAGTCTGATCCTTGTCACTTGGCAAACCATGTCCCGCATAATAGAAAATGAATTTAGAGTTTCCTTCTGTTACCTCTGCAATGGTTTCTATCCAGTTTAAAGCACGTTTGATGTCAGTATAAGAGGCATCAATAAATGTCTTTACCTGCTTCTCTGGTACACCCAATGTCTTAAGGCAATACTCTCTGAATATCTCTCCATCCCTTGTGGCATACTCCACTTGGGGCACATCCTCGTATTTCTCATTGGCAATAATCACGCAATAGGTATCTGTGTTTTTGAGAGATGTTACAGGAATGTCCATATCCACATCAACAGTCTTCTTTACTTGCTTAGGAGCAGGAACCGACTTTTCTACTGGTTTCTGTTCTGGTTGTGGGGCAGGCTGTGAGGCTGCGACAGGTTGTAATGTGGTAGTATTTGCTGCTAACAGATGCTGATTGGAAGATTTGCGAGAAGTATCTGGCGTAGGGTAGAACTCCTTCCCCCTACGAAGGCTCTCTTCGCTAATATTGGAAGCCAAGTGGTAAGTCATTCCTTTATTGTCACGGAACGCATTCCTACCAATATGACTTAACGAGGAGGGCAAGGTAACATCCATCAACCTTCGGAACTCATTGAATGAGAACTTATCGATATCCTCTATGCCTTCTTCCAACACCAACGTCTCCGCCATATAGTTGACACCATTCAAGAATGTACTAATCGACTTGACTTGATATGTCACTCCATGATGTGTTACCGTTGCAGGGACTACCACTTTTCTCGCCCTTACATCAAAACCTGTGATAGTAACGAACTGTCCACTTGTTTTGCATTTAAACGTTACACCTTGGTAAGTAAAGTCAAATGCATACAAAACAGCAGACACATGAAACAGAATGAGAAATAGGTATATCTTCTTCATGAGCATTGCATTTTATGAGATTCTTAGCCATAATTAGCGCACTTTGCAAAGTTAAACACTTATTTTGACTTGTTTAACTTTTGCGACGTATCGCAATTGATACACTTCTGTATCATTATTCATCCAAGTTAGAATTTATATCCGCAGATAGTTCCTCAAAGAAGTTATGGTGAAGGGCTTGGGAGATATTGGCAAGCAATGCTGTGTCAATACTATTCTTATCAAAGATACGATAAACGGCGGCACGGGTACAATTCAGTTTGCGGGCAAGCCAACTGACTGTCCGCTCTTGTCTTTGCAATTCCTCTTTGATACGCTGTCCGATGTTCACCATGCTACACGCTTCCTATATATAAATAAGGTGTAACGAAAAAAGGCGGGTCCGTTCAATGCCTATTCACTTATCTGGTCAACCGCCAAGCAAACCATGTACAAAAACAAGCACGAACAGTCCACGCCCCAAGGGGCATGAACCTAATCGTCACATGTCCTATTGTACGAATGATTTGGCGGTTATTCGATAAGTAAGAACATGGACTTTAAGTCCAATATCTCCAATAAGTCATGAAACGGAAAGCACTATTCCGTCACATGCTGCAAAGATATACATTCTTTTTGAGAAAACCAAATAAAAAAATAGAAAGTACTACAACGGATCGACATCGTAGTAGATCTGGAGGGAGGACATGGGCTATATCTGCTCGGGTATAATATTAGAAAAATAGCCAAACTTTATACCCGTTTTGATATAATATCAAAAAAAAGTAGTATCTTTGCACCCGTTAAGGTATAATGCTTATGACTTTATCGGAACATATCAAACAAAAGCGGAAGAAAAACAATCTTTCACAAGTGGAATTGGCTACAAGAGCAGGAGTAGGTCTTCGATTCGTAAGAGATCTCGAACAAGGGAAACAGACCCTGAGGATGGATAAGGTCAATGATGTTCTGGCCCTGTTTGGAGAATGTCTTGGTCCCATAAAAAGCGAATAGATCTATTATAAGAAACTGGTCTTCCAAAAATCCTACAACGGATCGACATCGTAGTAGATCTGGAGGGAGGAATATCGCTTGTCGGCAAGCATCTGTTGTTGTGCCATGAGCAGGTACTCACGGACTTTCCGCATATCGATGCCATTCTCCAGTTTGAGGACGAGTTTACGGATATTCTGCGACTTCACCTTTGCCACGGCGGGCTTGTCGGGACCAAGGACACGACCAGAGAACCATTGGCGCAGACGGGAGCCCAACTCAATGCTTGCCGTATTGACCACATCGTCATAACGATGTTTCAGATAGACATAGACGAGATGGTAATAGGGTGGATAATGAAACGCCTGCCGCTCTGCTATCAAGTCTTTGTATAAGGCGAGATAGTCGTTACGCACCACCTGTTGGATGACGGGCACCTCCTTGCTCTTGGTCTGTAGGATGACGAGTCCACGCTTGCCCTTACGACCTGCCCTGCCAGCGACCTGTGCCATCATCATAAAGGCATGCTCGTATGCACGAAAGTCGGGATAGTTCAGCATCGAGTCGGCATTGAGGATACCCACCACACTGACCTTATCGAAGTCAAGTCCCTTGGAGATCATTTGCGTACCAATCAAAATATTCGTGCGACCAGCCCCAAAGTCCATGATGATACGCTCATAGGCATTACGGGTACGGGTGGTATCCAAATCCATACGAGCCACACGAGCCTCAGGGAACACCTCACGCACTTGCTCCTCTATCTTCTCCGTGCCGAAACCACGCGTCCTCAACTCTGTAGAGCCACAACAAGGGCACTCGGTAGGTACCCGATAGGTATAGCCACAATAGTGGCATGTCAGTTGGTTCAACTGCCGATGGTAGGTCAGCGACACGTCGCAATGCTGACAATGAGGCACCCATCCGCATTGCTTACACTCTATCATGGGGGCAAAGCCACGACGGTTCTGGAAGAGAATCGCCTGCTCGCCACGCTCCAGTGCCTCGCGTACCTTATTTAATAATAAGGGGGAAAAAGGTCCTGCCATCATCTTCCGATGTTGCAAGTCAGCGATGTCCACCACCTGTATCTCCGGCAACTCTATCCCTTGGTAGCGTTCTTTCAGTTCCACCAGTGCATACTTCCCTGTCTTGGCGTTATGGTAACTCTCCAAGGAGGGCGTCGCCGTACCCAATATGGTACGGGCACCATACATCTGTGCCAACATGATAGCCGCAGAGCGGGCATGATAGCGAGGAGCGGGGTCTTGCTGCTTATAGGAGGTCTCATGTTCCTCATCCACGATGACGAGTCCAAGTCGTTGGAAAGGCAGGAAGACGGCAGAGCGTGCGCCAAGGATGACATCGTATGGGTTTTGCGAGAGTTGCTTCTGCCAAATCTCCACCCGTTCCGCATCAGAATATTTCGAGTGATAGATGCCTAAGCGATTACCAAAGACCCGTTGCAGGCGTTGCATCATCTGCACCGTCAGGGCTATCTCCGGCAAGAGGTACAGCACCTGTTCTTTCCGCTCCAAGGCACGTTGTATGAGATGGATGTATATCTCCGTCTTGCCACTGCTGGTTACTCCATGCAACAAGGTGACAGGTTTCTTCATCATCGACATCAGGATATTGTTATAGGCATCCTGCTGTGCGGTGTTTAGTTTCTTGATGAGTTCCGGATGGTATGCGCCTCCGTGGTTCAGTCGTCCCACCTCCACCTCGTAGGTCTCCAACATCCCTCGTTTCTCCAACTGCTGCAGGGTAGCAGCAGAGGCATGGCTGGCGTTCAGCAGTTCCTCACGGGTAATCTCCGCAACCTCTACCTGCTTGCCCTCTTCCATCTGGTCCCACCCCGATAACTCAAGATAGGAAGTAAAAGCCTCCAACTGCTTGGGGGCACGTCCTAAGATGCTCAAGGCAACATGCAATGCGGGCTCTGTCTGATAGGTGGGGGTAAGACGGATATACGTCTCCGTCTTGGGGTGATAGCCGTCCTCTGCCTTTAAGCCAGCAGGAAGCGCTGCCTTATAGACATCACCAATAGGTGCCAGGTAATAGTCGGAAATCCATTGCCATAGTCCCAACTGCTGAGGAGTAACGATCGGCTCCGCATCCATCAACTGTGCTACGCTCTTGACCTCATAGCCCTGAGGCTGCTCGTCATGCAGCCGTGCCACGATACCCAGATAGGTCTTGTTACGACCAAAAGGCACCAATACACGCATCCCCACCTTCACGGCTGACTGCATCGAGGCAGGCAGGGCATAGGTGAAAGTTCCTTGTAAGGGTAAGGGTAATATCAGGTCTGCGTAAGTCATCAGTCTCAAAGATACGGTTTAGAGAATAAAAAAGAGGCACCATGACATAGGGGTGCCTCCTTGTATTTCAATAAGTGATTATCGCTTAGAAGTAGTAACCCAGACCCAACTGCCAAGAGTTGGTCTTCAACTTCGAGTCTGAGAAAATGGTACTTGCAGCACCTTCCACTGTCGTTACATCACCTGTCTTACCCAACTGGAAATTGTAGTTTGCCGTAATCTGCAACTTACTCAGCACAGTAGCACCAATACCGATATTGGCACTCAAGTTGCTACTTTTCAGCGTCCACCCTTTCACATTTTCTGTTATATCGCTTAGGGTCTTGCTCTTATCGCCAATATTAAAACCGAACTGGGGACCAGCAAAAGCAAAGACATTCACCAGACTGCTCAGACCAACTCCATAGCGGATGTTGATAGGAATCTGAATAGACTGTGCCTTAATGGTCTCATCAGTACCCTTAATCTTAGCACTACGCTGATCATACAAAGCGGATGCATCGAAACTCAGACCTACGACAGGAACAGTAAACTTCACTGTAGGACCTACATAGAAACCTGTCTTATTAGAAAGATTCTTGTCAACACCATCTACTGACAATGCCGTCAGGTTCAAACCTCCCTTCAAGCCAAACTTCACCTGAGCCTGTGAGGGCATCGCAAAGCCTATACATGCGATTGCAATGATAGCCAATATCTTTTTCATATCTTCTTAAATTTTAGTTCCTGCTGCAAAGATACAAAATATCTTTTAATCCTCCAAGTTTTTTAACACATTTCCTTTTAATGTCTCTGGCGACGCACTGAGATACGTGCCTGAGAAGAGGAGCCTCCCTCTGATGTTGTCTTGCTCTTCTTAGGTTTCACGGTACGTGAGCGTCCTCTGCTACGGGAGGCTTTTCTCTTGGTTGCCTTCTCGTTATCAGGCTGCGCTTTCGCTATCGAGTCTGTGGAGTCGTTCTTTTCTCTCTGACCGAACATACCACGCTCGAAAGCCTCCAACTCTCTCTCAATCTTTGCCTGTTC
The DNA here is from genome assembly GCA_017470055.1 of Prevotella sp. Taxonomy (GTDB): domain Bacteria; phylum Bacteroidota; class Bacteroidia; order Bacteroidales; family Bacteroidaceae; genus Prevotella. The sequence continues at coordinate 22,842 of JAFUFD010000080.1, forward strand.
CTTCTTCGCTGCCTCATCAGCATTGGTAGGGTTGAAATCACCGAATTGGGGACGTGAGGCTGTCTGGCTCATACGATTGCCTGCCTTATAAATCTTCCCCTTATAACTATTCATCGTGAAATAGTCCTCCAGAGTCATCATCGAAGCGTTATTCAGACTCGACGCAGCCACACTCTGTCGACTCAGATAGGGTTCCAAATCGGTATACTTAATCCAAAAGAGAGGGTACTTAGCCGCCTCACCACCAAAGTCGTCCTCACGCATCATCACAGGACAGAGTGCCATCACCTTACGACGGAACTGGGCATTCGACTGGTCATAATAGGCTGACTCCTTCAGGTAATACATCTTTACCTCGGCAGAGGGGATATCACTATTCTCCACCCGCAATTTCCCATCACGCGTCTCGTAGAAGATATGATAGTTGTCGAGCAATGTCTTCATGGCGACTTTCGACGAGTCGCTGAACGACTCATTACCGTCAAGACGATACTCATAGACGGGGATATAGCCATTGAGGGCGAGTTTGAAGATATAGGTAAAGAGATTCATCTGTTTGTCGATCGGCTCCACAGGATAATAGAGACCTGAGTTCGCCTCATCCTCCAGACTGATCTCACGATAGAGGTCACGACGCCATACCACATCCTCTGGCATATCCAAAGAGGTAGGATACATCAGGCGAGCCCGCTGACTAATCCCTTGGTTTTGCTGGGTAGCCTGCTGCTGTGCCTGTTTCTGAGCCTGCTGTTGGCGACGTGCCTTTGGCTGTGCCGTTGCAGTACCCGCCATCAGCGTTATCATCAATAAGAATAATACTCTCTTCATATCTTCTAATCTTTTTATTTCACAATTACTTCCATCGACGCATTCAACTTACGTGCTGTACCATCAGGACCCGTTGCCGTGACCCTCGAGATATAGAAGCGGCGATTGCGCTGCAACTTTCGGAAGGTCTCTTTCTGACGGGCTGAGAAATGGGCACCGTCGCTGACCATAGGTACGGCATTACCCATATTGTCGAAGAACACGGTCTCGAAACTCTGCACATGGAAAGGCACATCCAGAATACCGTCATCAATAGCGGCACCTATACCATCAGCAGCAGTCAACTGGGCCTTCGACAGACCTCCTCCCTTGAAACGGTCGGCGCCATTCTCATCCCTCACTACGATATAAGGGGTAGGATCTGGCAGGCGGCGAACACGGAAAGTGAAGGTTCCCATCTGCTGGGCACGACCTGTATTGGTGGAGGTGACGGTGATGGTCACATCCTTTCCTGGAGTTGAAGGTCTTGCGATATACTTACCAGGACCTACTGGCTGGAGAGTCCCTCCACTCATCGATGCCTGGATCTTGGTGACGGGCACACCAGGCACACTGATGCTCAGCGGGTTACTATAGCCTGCATAGAGCACATTCATCAGGTCGGCACTCACGGTGGCAGAAGGGTCTACCACACTATATTTCTGGGAGAAGTCACGCTTGATCAAATCACCATTACCATTCTGCACCTGTATATAGCCCTCCAAGGTGAAGTCGCCTGTACGACCAGCGATAGTCTCGTAAAGTCCGTCAGGCAGGTTCATCTCCCTACCTCCTATGAATATCTGAGGAGCCTGGGTGGTATCCACAGCAGCCATGACGATACGGGCTGAGAACTTATCACCACGCACCACGGTCTGGGCATTAGGAATCACAAAAGCGTTCAATGCGTTGACACGGATATCCTTCACGTCAATATTAGACACCAAGTTATGCAGCACCTCACCCTCAGCATAACGCACATCATTCTGCAATTTGCTAAGCATCGTCACGGCAGCGGCAACAGGCATGTCCTCAAACATATATTCTTGCCAGTTTTTACCCATTGCCTTAGCGGTAGCCGACGGCTCAGTAGAAAGACTGGTGGCGATAGACTTCCGATGCGTCTCATCAGTTACCATCGTCAGAATACGCTCCCTAAACCGATTGACTGCCTGATACAATTCTCCCCCTCTACCACGACCTGGTGCTAACATCACTTGCGAGGCTGCCTCCAAGTCCTCCTTGTTACGGATATTACTGATGTCGCCATCACTTCCGTCCGCCTCCTGCACGATAGCAAGTTTCAGGTCGGCGGCAAGTTGATAGAGAGAGTCGCTCATCTGCCGCACCTGCTGAGCACGGTCAAACCACTGCTTGACTTTCTGAGGATTCTTCTTCAACTGCTCAGCGAAGTCATCATAAATCGCCTGATTCTCCTGTGCGGCATTGAGCGTGGTGCGGTTGAGGCTTTCCTCCACGACAGAGAAGCCATTGAGCACCTCTGTCGAGACATTCAACGCAAGCATTGCCATCAAGACGACGTACATCAAGTTGATCATCTTCTGGCGGGGAGAGACTGGGCGTTTCTTGATTGCCATGCTTATTGCTTGTTAATATTCTGTACTGACATTGCCTCAATCATTCGGGCATAGATAGCGTTCAACTCGGCTATCTGACGTGCCATGTGGCGTGTCTGTTCATTAATCTCGTCAATGGTGCCCATTTGGGAACTTGCGCTCTTGAGTTGCATCTCGTAGACACGACTGATACCCGTCAAGGTACGGTTCAGATTCTCCATCTCCTCTGAGTCGGCTGTGAGTCGCTTGCTCTGCTCACTGACTTTCTTAAGCACCTCTGTCAACTCATTCAACTCATCGATATAATTACCTGTTGCCTCTGCGACACCAACAGGAGCACCAGTTGTCAAAGCCACAGCGCCATGTTGCTGATCGCCTGCCCCTACTGCAACCCCGTTACCCTGCGCAGCGACCACGTCGCTACCCTTTACAGGACCACCTACGGCACCACCGCCTATCGTGCCACCACCATTAATAATGACGGTGCCACCACCGCCACTGATAGCAGCATGCGCAACTTGCTCGCCATTATTGACAATCGTAGCGGACTCGCCTTCCAACTCTGGATGGATATCCAAGTCCATACCGTCGGTCGTCTTATCGAACGGACGGTCGAAAGCGGAGAGGAAGAACACGATGACCTCTGTACCCATACCTAAGAACAGGAAGAAATTGGCTCCTGGCAGGTGGGTCAGTTTAAACAAGGTACCTAAAATCACAATCGAAGCACCCCAACTATAGGCATAGTTCAGGAATGTCTGGCCAGGCACGCTGTCCATCCATTTCTGCAACTTATAAATAACATTCAGTTTACTATATTCTGTCATTTCTTGCTACGTTTTGAATTCTTACCTTTCACTTTCTCGCTTGTCGTATTCGCCATACTGCGTACACAGCGGAACCCTATATAACTGCGTGGCTGGTTTTGATACTCAAAGGTACGCCATGCGGAGCGGATATACGACTCCGGGTCTTTCCATGAGCCGCCACGCACACTCTTTTTCTTCAGGCGATAGGGATCCTCCAATGCCGCATTGTACTTCAACTGGGGATTGATGTCGTTCATCGACTCCACACCAGCCTCTGTATAAATGGTACTGGTCCATTCCGCCACATTACCTGCCATATCATACAAGCCATTCGAGTTGGAGGAATAGATGCCCACCCTACTGGTTATCAAGTTACCATCTTTGGTATAGTTGCCCTTATCGGGTTTGAAATTGGCATAGAAGCACCCGTTGCCTGAGGCAACATCCTCATTCTCCCACGGGAACTCATTCTGGTCTTTGCCACGAGCGGCATACTCCCACTCTGCCTCTGTCGGCAGACGATAACGCTGCACATAGCGTGCCGCACCGCCCAATCCTTTCAACAGATACTCAGTACGCCATGCACAGAAGGCATTAGCCTGCTCCCAGGTAACACCTACTACAGGATATTCATTGTAGGCGGCACTGGAGAAATAGTATCTCATATAGCCCTCGTTCTCCGCATTGGGGAAATCGTTGACCCAGCAAGTAGTATCTGGATAGACGTTCACGATATAGGTATTCAGGAAGTCCCACGGACCTGTATATTCACGATTGATGGTCTGACGGACTATCTTTCCCTCATCATCGATATACGCAGTGTCCTTGGATATCCATATCTGCTCATTGGCATTGACACGGATATCCGTATTAAGGATACGCTCCTGAGGATCAACACGGTATTTGCGCTTAGCAGCCTCCGTATAGTCGTATATCTCATAACGGTAGTTCAACTGACGCCAGTCTATCATCTTCTCACCTGTCACAGGATTGTAGGTGTACAGGCTCTCGAAGGCACGCTGCTCATCCTCATTCGGCTTGCGGGGCAAGGGTTTCTTCCAGTTCAAATGGGGAGTGACGGGCTCGCCATACTTGTCCTCCTCGATCTTATAACTCTCATCACCGCCATAGTTGGGGTCGGCAAGACGCTCACGAAGGATAGAGTCGCGGACATAGTTCACGAACTGGCGATACATCGAGTTTGTCACCTCATGCTCGTCCATCCAGAAACTCTCCACGGAGATATCCCGTACGGGCATGGGCTTTCCCCATAAACTGTCCTGTTGTTCTATTCCCATCTTGACATGACCACGCTTGATCATCGTCATACCATAAGGAGTCGGCTCACTGAAGGCGCGACCACTGGCACCTGTCACCTCGCCACCCTTCATAGAGGCAAGTTTCGAGCCGAAACAACTCGAAAGCATGAGCATCGCACAGATGCAGCCTATTATACTAATGATCTTCTTCATATTTCTATATTAAAGTATTCTTACACTTTGATGACGGTTACGACCTTTCTTATAAAGATTCAACTCCGTCTGATATCCCACAAACAACTCGTGGCAACCATTTCCCAAGCCCGTCCATGAGGTGAACATCTCGTAACTGTAGCCTAAACAGATACCATGAAAGTTCCCACCAATCAGTGCTGTTACGGAATTATTCGGGCTATAGCCTACGCCTCCATAAAGCATCTTACGGTCATGCGTATATTTCACTCTCACTGTCACGTCAGCACGATAGGCATTGCCGTCTGTACGTGCCAACACGGTGGGGTGTATTGTTAAAAACGGATTTCTTAAGTGAATATTGTATCCACCTGTCAAATAAAACATCCTGCTCACCTCAAATATAGAGCGGTCGCCAATCTCTATCTCGGGGGCAGTGGCATGCAAGACAGAGATGCCCGCATACCAGTTCCCGTGCTGATAATAGAGCCCTGCACTCAAGTCAAGAGCCACGCCATTCACGTCAGACGTTACGAAAGCGGGGTCACTGGGATTCTCCAGATCCAACTCCGAGCCTTTAAAACCCTCACTTAGCATACCTCCCTGCAGTCCAACACTCAGCGTACCACCAAAAAGACGTTGCTTCAAAGCATATTGCAACAGAATCCGCTTATGGGTAAAAAGTCCTATCTCGTCATTCATCAACTGAATGCCAACCCCATGAAAGGCTCCTAAGAAGCGCAAAGGCATGTCTGCAGCAAGATACATCGTACGGGGATTATGCTCATAGCCTGCCAACGTCATGTTATAGGCACCTACTGCATTAATCTTAGACTCTTTCCCTACAGCACCAGGATTAAACGAAGGCTCCATTGCCCAATAATGAGCAAAGGAAGCCTCCTGCTGAGCCCTCATCATGACGGCATGCAGGAACACCAAGCCTACCAACAGTAGTTTTTTCACGATTATATAACGCAAGAAAACGCACTTTTATTTTATGACACCCGCAAAGACAAACATCTCACGATAGAAAACTACCTTCTTATCAAACGACAGAGGATAGGCTCTTGATGATGAAGGGAGACGATATAGGTTTACTTGATTTCCCTCATGGTCATAGCAATTGGGAATAGGAACGAAAGTTCCGAGTTTGGGACTTCCGTTGATGTCGAAATATTGACAAAGGGTATCGGTTGCCTTTTGTCCCGTAGTGACAATGGTATGGCAATGGGGTAACTGGCGCAATAGCGCACGGATATCCGTAGGCTCTACCACCTCCAGATACAGGTCGGACGCATTGTCTTTGAGCCGGCGGACAGCACTTGCCGTATCAAAAAACGCGATTCCTTTCTCCTGACAAAATGCGGCGATGGCATCAAGATTGAAAGTCTTTTCCTCTGGAACAACAAAATGCTGTCGGTCGCCAAAGAAGATCTCCCCCTCTATCCGCCAGTGGTCGTTGATGAAATTCGGGTAATAAAAATTCATACACCAACGTTTCATCTGCGGTGGGAAACTGCCTAAGAACAATACTTTGGCATGAGGGGGAAGAAACGGAATGAGTGGATGATACTCTATTCCATTCCCGTTTTTTGCAATATTGCCCGCATTGAGATAGTCCACTGGGCGAATGGACTTAATACTCATCCTCGTTGAACAGGAAATCCTCTTTCGTGGGATAATCAGGCCAGATGTCCTCAATACTTTCGTAGACATCACCTTCGTCCTCTATCTCCTGAAGATTCTCAAGAACCTCCAAAGGGGCTCCAGAGCGTATGGCGTAATCTATAAGTTCATCCTTGGTTGCAGGCCAAGGAGCATCTTCTAGTTTTGATGCTAATTCAAGTGTCCAATACATAACTTACTATTATCAGTTTTAGAATTTGCCCGCAAAAGTAATATATTTTTTCTTATTCACAAGCATTCTGCCATAATTTTTCACTACATCCTGCTATAAAATTCAACTTTTTCGACAAAACAAAGAGATAATCACTCAAACGGTTCACATATTGGAGTACTTCCGAGGACACAAGGGCTGTCTCAGAGAGTTCCACAATACGCCGTTCAGCACGGCGGCAGACGGTTCTGCACACATGGGCTTGGGCTGCCTCACGGGTGCCACCTGGTAGTACGAAACCTTGTTTCTCTGGCAACAATCCCATGATGTTATCCACCTCCTGCTCCAACAATTGTATCTCGCCTTCTGGCAGGTGGGCAGAAGGGTAAAGGGGTGTCTGCTCTTGATCTGTCGCCAGATTGGAGCAGATATTAAACAGGTTATTCTGTATACGCTGAACCATCACCTTGTCCTCACCTTCAGGCAGAAAGGCGGCAAGCAGTCCAAGATGAGCGCTCAACTCGTCGACGGTACCATAAGACTCCAGTCTGACACTCGCCTTACTCACTCGTTGACCGCCCACCAAAGAGGTCATTCCCTCATCGCCACGCCGAGTATATACCTTAGTGATTTTTTTCATAGTCTTTGGGTTTTTAGAAATTCACTTTATAGTTTTTCTTATGTCTGGTCAAATCAAAAAAGACAATACCGCAATAGTATAAATCGAAGGTAACCCCTGTCCGTGGGTCTTTCTCCACCTGATGCCAGAAGTCCCAGTCTCGATAGATGTCCTCTATGACCAGAACGGTACGATTATTCACCTTATTATATGGGATCCTTTCTTTATCATCACCCTTTAGTTTCATACGCACCAATTCCATGTTGTCCAGCGAGGACTTCCACTGTATATTCCGACATCCAGCCTCCCAATAGGGCTTGTATTCATCCAGCAGCATCTCAGAGGGCTGGCGCCAGTTTGCCAGTCGGAAATACAACTTACCTAATTTCTGGTGTAAGGAATCTTCTTTGAAAGCAGCAAACTGTTGGTACGCATAATAGGCGCCATGCTCATTAACCACCTCACGAACAAACGCATAATCTGTCGGTGACTGTATGCCAAAGCCACAACTATAAGGTAGGCGACATAGCCAGACGAATATGCGTTTTATCCGATTCATATTGCAAAGTTAATGACTTTATTTCAAAAAACAAAGAAGCCCTGCCATCTTTTTCGACGGCAGGGCTTCATCACCGAAAAGTGGCGGCCTCCTACTCTCCCGCATTGCATTGCAGTACCATCGGCGCAGGCGGGCTTAACTTCTCTGTTCGGAATGGGAAGAGGTGGGACCCCGCCGCAATAA
>JAFUFD010000081.1 GCA_017470055.1 Prevotella sp.
ATTATATATCTATTAGATATAAGATATATATAATAATTATTATGCTAAAAATATTCACTTGGTTAGATTACACACCAAAACTATCTGTTATCTGTTATCTGTGTCACGTTGCATCTATACTGAAATAGTTGACTCGCCATCCGCTAGCCCTGATGCCCAGTATAGTAAACCTATAGGTTTTACGTTGCTTTCGATAAGGGTTTAGGGGGTAAAACCCTTATCTTTTAGGGGGTATAAACCCTATCGAAAGCAGTGTAAAGTATGAAGGAAAGCGATGTAAAACTATAGGGTTTACTCATGGGAGGAAACGGAATTGTTAAAATGGGAATTTTGCGTCTCAAAAATGGAAATTTTGGGTGCCGTTTTCATGGTCACCTCGCACATTATTCGTAACTTTGCATTGTCAACCGATGGAACAGCGAGTGCTGTCAAGCGTGCTTGAACAGCCGAGTCGTGACAGAGGAAGACGCAGTCAATCAGGAGTTGCGCGACAAACGAAAGACACACAATTAACCTTTTCATTAACCTTAAAAATTTAAAATTATGAGTCAGAAATTTATTAAAGCACAGAACAAGAACATGCGTTCAACCGCCTTCGGCAAATGGTTCGCCAATGCCGTGTACGACAAGAACTTCGTAGAGACGAAGCAACTGGCAGAGTTCATCCAGTCGCAGGCATCAGTGAAGCGTTCCGACATCATCGCCGTACTGGACGAGTTGGGTAGCGCCATGAAGCACTTCTTCGAGATGGGACAGAAGGTTAGGCTGGAGGGCATCGGCATCTTCCGTGTGGGATTCTCCAGCATCGGAGCCGAGAAGCCTGAGGACTTGGGAGCCCAGAACATCACCACCCGCCGTGTGATCTTCATCCCCGAGACAACCCGTATCGTGACTGGACAGTCCCGCCGTGCCGACGGTTCCATCCGTCAGAAGTTCACTAACGCCAAGACCCTCGTGAAGGATGTCGTCTTCGAGGAGACGCACGAGAACAGCGTGGCAGCAGAAACTACTGTTGAACCTTAAAACTGAATACTATGAAGAAAGAGGCTTGGAAAATGGTGATTCAACTCGTGGTGAGCATCCTCACTGCCATTGCCACCACCCTCGGAGTGACGAGTTGCATGTAGCGTAGAATCAGAAAGAGAAAAGCCCTGCCAATCGACTGGCGGGGCTTTTACAAATAAAATAAAGATTCTCTTCGCTAAATCAAAATTTTACACTACCTTTGCATCACGAAACAAACAATTTAAAACAAATAGTACAATGACAACATTATCAATCCTTATTGTCGTCGCTTTCGTGATAGGCTACATGTGTATTGCCCTCGAGAGCGTGACGAGAGTCAACAAGGCGGCTATCGCCCTGCTGATGTGTGTCGTATGCTGGACACTGCTGATGACAAATCCTGCATCATTCTACCCGGAGATAGCCGCTGACGGCGTGGTGCATCACATTGCCGAGGTCATCGAGCATCATCTGGGCGATGCGGCAGGCACCCTGTTCTTCCTGATGGGTGCCATGACGATTGTGGAGATCGTGGACTCGAATGGCGGCTTCAACTTCGTGCGTGACGCGCTGAAGACACGCTCGAAACGGAAACTGCTGTGGCGTGTCGCCTTCATGACCTTCTTCCTGTCGGCTATCCTTGACAACCTCACCACCTCCATCGTGATGATCATGGTGCTGCGCAAACTGGTGCAGTCACGTGAGGAGCGAATGCTTTATGCCGCCCTCATCATCATCTCCGCCAACTCGGGTGGTGCCTTCTCGCCTATTGGCGACGTGACGACCATCATGCTATGGATCAAGGGTGTGATCACCACACAGGGCGTACTCACCGAGATATTCATCCCGTCACTGGTGTCCATGCTCATCCCTGCCGCCATCATCAGCCTCTCCTTGAAGGGGAAGTTTGACAAGGAGCAGAACCTGCCTAAGTCTGAGGTGAGCCAGTTTACGAAGGTACAGCGTGACATCATCTTCTGGTTGGGCGTAGGCGGTCTCGTCTTCGTACCTATCTTCAAGACCATCACCCACCTGCCTCCATTCATGGGTATCCTCCTCGTGCTGGGCATTCTCTGGACAACGACGGAGATATTCCACTACAACACCGACGAGGACGACACGATGGCTAAGCGTGTGAGCGATATCATGTCGAAGATCGACCTCTCGACTATCATGTTCTTCCTTGGTATCCTGATGGCTGTCGCCGTCTTGCAGGAGATCGGTGTGCTGACAGCGATGGGCGAGGGACTCAACGAGGCTTTCTCTGGCAACTACTATCTCATTAACGGCATTATCGGTGTACTCTCCTCTATCGTCGACAACGTGCCCCTTGTGGCTGGCTGTATGGGCATGTATCCCGTCGCCGCCGAGGGAGCGATGGCTGTCGACGGCATTTTCTGGCAGTTGCTTGCCTACTGTGCCGGTGTGGGTGGCTCGATGCTGATCATCGGCTCCGCCGCTGGTGTCGTCGTCATGGGCTTGGAGAAGATCACCTTCGGCTGGTACTTGAAGAAAATCACGTGGATAGCCTTTGTGGGCTATCTCTGCGGTATCCTCATCTACTGGGTGGAGCGTACCCTCCTGTTCTAAGGGATGACATTAGACAAAAAAGAAATCCAAACTACTGGAATCAGTGGTTTGGATTTTCTTTTGGTCGGGATTACTGGACTCGAACCAGCGACCTCGCGCCCCCCAGACGTGTGCGCTACCAACTGCGCTAAATCCCGATCCTTAACAGGTGACTTCTCTCGAAATCGTTTGCAAAGGTACTGCTTTATTTCTGCATTTGCAAATTTTTAACTGACTTTTTTTGTAAATCAAGTAATTTGCACTACCTTTGTAACGTTATTAGATTAATAAGGTACACGAGAATATGCAATATACGATTACGGCTCCAAGCCATCTCCAACATACCGCAAAACTACCAGCATCGAAGAGTATCTCCAACAGAGCACTGGTCATCCACGCCCTGTCGGGAGGGAACATACTCCCCGAGAACCTCTCCAACTGCGACGATACGGAAGTGATCATAGCGGCACTGAAAGACAATCCCTACGAGATCAATATCAAGGCGGCTGGTACCGCCATGCGTTTTATGACGGCCTTCCTCGCCGTGAAGGACGGAGAGGAGCATGTGCTCACGGGAACGGAGCGCATGAAGCACCGCCCTATCGGTATCCTGGTCGACGCGCTGCGTTTCCTCGGCGCCGACATCGACTATGTGGGTGAGGAGGGATTCCCCCCACTCCGCATCCGAGGGAAGCAACTGGAGGGAGGACTGCTGGAGGTGCCTGGCAATATCAGTTCGCAATATATCTCGGCACTGCTGATGATCGGTCCCGCCCTGCATGACGGACTCACCCTCCGACTGACGGGCGACATCATCTCCCGTCCGTATATCGACCTGACGCTATGGACGATGCGTGAGTATGGCGCAGATGCGGAGTGGAGCGACTTCGAGACGATAGAGGTGCGCCCCAAGCCCTACCAGGAGCGTACCTACTATATCGAGAACGACTGGAGCGGTGCCTCCTACTGGTATGAGATGGTGGCATTGTCGAGAGACCCAGAGGCTACCGTGCGACTGGAGGGACTGATGGACGGCTCGAAGCAAGGCGACTCCTCGCTGCGCTACATCTTCAGTCTCCTGGGGGTGAAGAGCCAGTTTGCCTCCACCCAGCAGGGAGTGCCGACCACGGTCACCCTGCGCCGTTCAGGACGGTGTGTACCCCGACTGGAATACGATTTCGTCAACTCCCCTGACCTCGCACAGACCTTCGTCGTGACCTGCGCCCTGCTGAACGTCCCCTTCCATTTCCGTGGACTCTCCACCCTGAAGATCAAGGAGACCGACCGCATCGAGGCCCTCAAGACGGAGATGCGCCGACTCGGCTTTGTCGTCAGGGATGTCAATGACAGTGAACTGATCTGGGACGGTGAGCGATGCGAGCCAGACATGGAGCATGGCATCGACACCTATGAGGACCACCGCATGGCACTTGCCTTCGCCCCTGCCGCCTGCCAGACTGGTAGTCTGCGTATCAACAACCCGCAAGTCGTCACGAAGTCATATCCTAACTACTGGGACGACCTGACGAGTGCGGCGTTCACCATTCAACAATCATAGCCATGAGTTTCGCTCTGATAGTCATCGGATCACTCATCGCCCTCGGCATCATCGCCGCCCTGCTCTCAAGGGGTGGTGACGACGAGCCTATCGTACAGCAGGAGGGCGACTGTGGCTCATGTGGCAGCAGGGCGGAATGTAAACTTGCCGACTTGGTGGAGAAAGGCAAGAAAACGTGCGGAATACTGTTGTTGTTACTGGTGATGGTATCGTGCTCCACCAAGAAGAACACGGCGAACACCCGCTGGTGGCACTCGTTCAACGCCCGCTATAACACCTACTTCAACGGCTCGCAGGCTTTCATAGAAGGCAGTCTGGAGAAAGAGACGGGCAACCATGACGACCATACCCAGTTGATACCCCTCTATACCGTCGCCAACAAGAACAGCAAGACGCTTGGAAGCGGACAGTTCGACCGTGCCATTGAAAAATCGGAGAAGACCATCCGCCGCCATAGCATCAAGACACGTCCCACATGGGACAAGAGAAGGAGGAAAACACAGAAGGACATCGAGTGGCTGACCCGCAGGGAATACAACCCGTTCCTCTGGCACGCATGGCTGTTGCTGGGCAAGTCGCAATTCCAGAAAGGCGAGTTCGAGGAGGCTGCCGCCACCTTCGGCTATATGGCACGACTCTATCAGACACAGCCCGTCATCCTGGCAAGGGCTCGCGCATGGCAGGCAAAATGCTACGTAGAGATGGACTGGCTCTACGAGGCGGAAGACCTCATCACGAAACAGCGACGTGACTCCATCCCCTATCGTGCCAACGCCGACTGGGACTATACCCTTGCCGACTACCATATCCGCAGTGAGCACTGGGCGGAGGCTACCACCTACCTGCGTAAGGCTATCCGCCATGAGCGACGGAAGAAGCAACGGGCACGTATGTGGTTCCTCATGGGACAGATAGAGAACCTGCAAGGACACCGCCAACAGGCTTACGACGCCTATCGGCGAGTCATCAGGCTCAGTCCTCCCTACGAACTGGAGTTCAACGCCCGCATCGCCCAGAGCGAGGTGATGGCGACGATGGACGCCAAGAAGACCATCAGCAAACTCAGGCGCATGGCCGCCTCCGACAATAACAAGGACTATCTCGACCAAGTATACTATGCCATTGGTAATGTCTATCTCGCACAACGGGACACCGTCCGTGCCATCGCCGCCTATGAGAAGGGCAACAAGAAAGCGACACGAAGCGGTACGGAGAAGGGCGTGCTGTTGCTACAACTGGGCAACCTCTACTGGCAGCAAGAGAAATACAGTGATGCCCGCAGGTGCTATGGCGAGGCTATCGGACTGCTCGACCAAGACCGTCCCGGGTATAAGGAACTCTCCACACGCTCTAAGGTGCTCGACGAACTGGTACCCTATACAGACGCCATCCATCTGCAGGACTCCCTCCAGCAACTCGCCAACATGCCTGAGGCGGAGCGTAACAAGGCTATCGACCGGGTGATCGAGGAACTCATCAAGAAAGAGAAGGAGGAGAAACGTGCCCAGCAGGAGGCAGAGGCTGAGCGACAACAGCAACAGAACGGGGGCAATAACGCCACGCAACAGCAGACACCCCAACAACCTACGGCAACGAATCCTCAGAATGCCTTATGGTATTTCTATAACCCACAGGCTGTCAGCCAGGGCAAGCAACGCTTTGAGCAGCAGTGGGGACGTCGACCGAATGCCGACAACTGGCAACGCTCCAACCTCACCGTCGTCTCCAGCATAGACACCCCTGATAACCTTGAGGAATTTGACAGTCTGGAGAATGTGAATGATACCATTGCGGCAGAACAGGCTGACAGCGTCGTCGATGCCGCCAACGACCCCCATACCCGTGAGTACTACCTCGCGCAGATACCCTTCACGGAGGAGCAGAAGCAAGCCAGTGACGCCATCATCATGGAGTCGCTGCTGAAGGCGGGCATCATCCTGAAAGACAAACTCGACAACCTCACCCTCAGTCACCGCATGCTCCACCGACTGGTATACCAGTATCCCGAATACGAGCAGAACGACGAGGCATGGTATCACCTCTATCTCATCTACGCCCGCCAAGGCAGGTGGGACGAGGCGGAGGCGGCTCTCGCCCAGATGCGACAGCAGTATGCGGAGAGCCAGTGGACCATTCTCCTGACAGACCCCTACTATGCGGAGAACCAACGCTTCGGGCAACATATCGAGGACTCGCTATATGCCGCCACATACAATGCCTTCCGTGAGGAGCGCTACCAAGAGGTGACAACCAATGTCATGCTCTCCGCACAACGCTTCCCCACAGGACAGAACCGTGCCAAGTTCCTGTTTATCGAGGGACTGAGTTTCCTCAACAACCAAAGGGCTGACAGTTGTGTGGCACGGATGCGCCAGATCGTGGAGCAATATCCTGAGAGCGAGGTCAGCGACATGGCAGGACAGATTGTCAAGGGAGTGCAGCAAGGCAGACGACTGCAGGGTAGCAGGATGACGGCAGACGACATCTGGCGGCAACGCCAGAACCTGGAGCATCCAGGCGACTCCACCGCTATCGACACGCTGAGCACGGTCAGGGACACCCGCTACACCTTCATCCTCGCCTACTCGCCAGACAGCGTCGACCAGAACCAACTGCTGTACGACATCGCGAGATACAACTTCACCAGTTACCTCGTGCGTAACTTTGACATCAGTGTCGACACGGACGGACCTATCAGCAGGATGATGGTCAGCGGATTCCGCAGTTATGACGAGGCACTGCAGTATGTCCACCAACTCACCGCTAACCTGCAAATGAGTCAGCGACTGGCAGGATGCCGCCGTATCATCATCAGCGACGAGAACCTGCCCCTGCTGGGCACAGTCTTCAGTTACGACGACTACGACATCTTCTTCCAGGAGGAACTGGCGCCAGTGCCTATCCCAGAACAGCCACTGCTGACACAGCCAGACACCATCGTGGAGGAGCCAGAGGAAGAGGAGGACACACCGCCACAGAATCAACAACAGGATGATGACGACTTGTTCCCTAACGGAATGCCACAGAATACGGAGACCATCGACTTCGACGACGACTTCTATTACTAAGATTAAAGATTAAACATTAAAATAACATAGATGACGAACGGACTATTACTATGGGCAGATGATGAGATGGAACTGCTCCGCCCGCATCTCCTCTTCCTTGAGAAGAAAGGATATGAGGTGGTGACTGTCACCAATGGTATTGACGCTATAGAGGAATGCCGACAGCGCACCTTCGACCTGGTATTGCTTGACGAGATGATGCCTGGACTGACGGGTATAGAGACCCTGCAGCGCATCAAGGAACTGCAACCTACCGTTCCTGTCGTCATGGTGACGAAGAGCGAGGAGGAGGATATCATGAACCAGGCGGTGGGACAGAATATCGCCGACTATCTCATCAAACCAGTCAACCCCAACCAAATCCTGTTGACACTCAAGAAACTCATCCATAAGCGGGAGATCGTTGCCGAGGTGACACAGACCGCTTACCAGCAACAGTTCCAGCAACTCAGTATGCAGATGATGGACTGCAAGACGTGGGATGACTGGGCAGAGATGTATCGCCAACTTGTCAGATGGGAACTGCAACTGTCAGTCACCGATTCCGCCATGGGTGACATGCTGCGCATGCAGAAAGAGGAGGCGAACATCGGCTTCGCCAAATTCGTGAAGAAGAACTATATGGGCTGGCTGGAGAAGAGGGAGACGATGATGAGTCCCGACATCTTCAAACAGAAAATTTTCCCCACCCTCTCCGAGGGTAAGAAGGTGTTCCTCATCGTGCTCGACAACTTCCGCTACGACCAATGGAAGACGATAGAGACGGAACTTGCCGACTTTGAGATTGACGAGCAACTCTATTGTAGCATCCTGCCTACGGCGACACAATATGCCCGCAACGCCATCTTCTCAGGACTGATGCCCGCCCAGATTGCCCGTATGTTCCCCGACCTCTGGGTCGACGAGGACGAGGAGCAGGGAAAGAACCTCAACGAGGCACCCCTCATCCAGACACAGATAGAGCGGTACAGGCGACACGACACCTTCTCCTACCATAAAATCAACACGACAGACGACGCAGAGCATTATATGAGCCAGTTTGCCTCCTTGGAGAAAAACGACCTGAACGTGCTGGTGGTCAACTTCATCGACATGCTCTCACATGCCAGGACAGAGTCGAAGATGGTGCGTGAACTCGCCCATGACGAGGCTGCCTACCGCTCCCTGACCCTCTCGTGGTTCCGCCACTCCATCATGTCACAACTGCTACGCCAGTTGGCGCAGACGGACTATCAGGTGATCATCACGACAGACCACGGCTCTATCCGTACCACCTCACCAGTGAAGATCATCGGTGACAGGAACACCAATACCAACCTGCGATACAAACTGGGTAAGAACCTTGCCTACGACAATAAAGACCTTTTCGTCATCAAGGAGCCGCACAAGGCTTTCCTGCCCTCGCCCAATATCTCCACCAGTTATGTGTTTGCCACAGGCAACCAGTTCTTCGCCTATCCAAATAATTATAACTATTATGTCACCTACTATCGGAACACCTTCCAGCATGGAGGTATCTCGATGGAGGAGATGATTATACCCATTATCACACTCAAAGGAAAAAACAGATAATTATGGAAATCAGCATCAAGAGTATAGACACCATCCGAGAGGCGGCACGTGAGTTCATCAGTCATATCGGGGAGGCACGTGTCTTCGCCTTCTACGGCAAGATGGGAGCAGGGAAGACCACTTTCGTCAAGGCTATCTGTGAGGAGTTAGGCAGTACGGATGTCATCACCAGTCCCACCTTCGCCATTGTCAATGAATATACGGCTAAGCAATCACCCATCTACCACTTCGACTTCTATCGCATCAAGAAACTGGAAGAGGTCTATGACATGGGGTATGAGGAGTATTTCTACAGCGGCGCGCTGTGTCTGATAGAATGGCCCGAACTCATCGAGGATATTCTGCCCGACGATGCCGTGCGTGTCACAATCGAGGAACAGCCAGACGGGAGCCGTCTGGTGAGATATTAAAAAAAGAGATCTGCTTTCCACAGACCTCATTCTTTTTACAACAACGCGTCGAACTTCTCTTGGATCTTCGCTTTTGGCTGGGCTCCCACCATCTTGTCGACCAGTTGACCACCCTTAAAGAACAGGATGGTAGGGATGTTGCGGATGCCGAACTCTGCGGCAAGTTCCTCATTCTCCTCCACGTCGCACTTACCTACGGCAATACGACCGTCATACTGCTCAGCAAGTTCTGCGATGATAGGACCTACCATGCGGCATGGTCCACACCATGTTGCCCAGAAATCAACTACTAATGGCTGTGCGCCATTCTTCAGGCTCTCAAAATTCTCGGATGTGATTGTTACTTCCATTGTCTAATTCGTTTTTAATATTATAAATAATGTTCTATTGTCTCCTCTGCAAAAAGCATGCCATGTTTTTAGTTTATCTTATAGTCCAGTGCTGGCGTATGCTCGATGAAGTTCACCAACGTGCTCTTTACATCCACAAACTTAGAGGTGCTGCGCAAGAGTACGTGGTGCTTTCCCGTACTGTCGACTAACTGGAAATACAACTTCGTGGTGCCAGGATTCTCGTCGACGAGTTCCCCTAACTCTGTCACCACTTGCTCGTCCAACAAGTCGGCTGTCAAGGTGATGGTGATACGGTCAATAGACTTCGCCT
Source organism: Prevotella sp. (assembly GCA_017470055.1). Taxonomy (GTDB): domain Bacteria; phylum Bacteroidota; class Bacteroidia; order Bacteroidales; family Bacteroidaceae; genus Prevotella. Next base: position 9,846 of record JAFUFD010000081.1, read on the forward strand.
TGACCTCTTGGAGATACTCCACATTCTGCACTTTCAGTTCTTTCTGGTCACTGTACTGGAAGCGAGGCTGCATCTTTGCCGTCACATAGACAGCAGAGCCGATGGCGAACATACCGCTGCGCTCGCCCCAGTCCTTACCAAAGAGCGCCAACTCGCCAGAGCCCTCGAAGTCCTCGATGGTAACGAAGCCACAAGGCTCTCCCCGCTTGGTGAACTTCTGCCGCACATCAGTCACGATACCACCGAATATGACATCCTCCCTGTCAGTCAACTGCTGGGTATCTGACAATTCGGCACAATGGGTGTTGCAAAGGTTATCCAAGACAATACGATATTCGTCCAGCGGATGGGCAGACAGATAGATGCCCACCAGGTCACGCTCACGGTTCAGACGCTCGATATCACTCCACGTCCTACCCTTGGGGATTACTGGCGTGGCAATGTCCACCTCATTCTCACCACCGAAGAGGGAGTTACGCATCTGCTGCTGCTCCATCTGATACATCTGTCCATAGCGTACCAATGTGTCAAGGAACATCTCCCCCTTATTGTTCTCCGCAAAGAAATCCTCTCGGGCAATACCAAAACTATCGAAGCCACCACTCAAGGCGAGGCTCTCGAAAGCCTTGCGATTGACATTAGAGAAATTGACACGTTGGGCAAAGTCGAAGATACTCTTGTAAGGACCGTTCTTCTCACGCTCCCCGATAATCGCCTCTGCCACGGCGTCACCCATGCCCTTGATGGCGGCAAGTCCGAAACGGATCTCTCCCTTCTTGTTGACACCAAACTTCAGATAACTCTCGTTAACATCAGGACCCAGGGTGGCGATACCCATCGCCTTACACTCATCCATCAGTTTCGTGATCTCTGTGATCTGGTCACGGCGACGACTCATAATAGCCGCCATGAACTCGGCAGGATAGTTCGCCTTGAGATAGGCCGTCTGGAAGGCTACCCATGAGTAACAGGCGGCATGCGACTTGTTGAAGGCGTAAGAGGCGAAAGCCTCCCAGTCGCCCCATATCTTCTCCAGCACCTTCGGGTCGTGTCCGTTTTTCTTACCACCCTCGATAAACTTGGGTTTCATGGCGTCAACGATGTCTTTTTTCTTCTTACCCATCGCTTTACGGAGGGCATCACTCTCACCACGGGTGAAGTCGGCGAGGAGACGTGACAGCAACATCACCTGCTCCTGATAGACCGTAATACCATAAGTGTCCTTTAGGTATTTCTCCATGACGGGAATATCGTAGGTGATAGGCTCCTCCCCACGCTTGCGCTTGATAAACTGGGGGATATAGCCCATAGGTCCCGGGCGATAGAGGGCGTTCATCGCTATCAAGTCCTCGAAGACGGTAGGTTTCAGTTCACGCAGGTATTTCTGCATACCGCTCGACTCAAACTGGAACGTGCCGATGGTACGCCCCTGCTGATAGAGTTCGTAGGTCTTGGGGTCGTCAATAGGAATATTGTCAAGATCAATATCTATGCCACGGGTCTGCTTGATGATAGCACATGCCTCCTTCAACTCCGACAA
>JAFUFD010000082.1 GCA_017470055.1 Prevotella sp.
ACGGTGTAGAGAAACTTAGTGATAGTGAACAGTATCCTCCACGGAAGTTACTTCTTTCATGGATTCGAGTAAGTGTGAAGATAAAGCAGAGAAATGAGTTGATTGATAGTCGGAGTCGTGAAATGCTGGAAATGCTTTCTGAGACAAATATCCATGCATGTCTGCTAAAAGGTCAGGGCATGGCTTGTTATTATCCTTTGGATGTTAGGAAGTTGCGTCAGCCTGGTGATATTGATGTCTACGCTGATTGTAGTAGGGAAAGAATTGATTCATTTGCCCAGACCCACGGAACTAATAAAATTAGTTGGAATTATCGGCATATACATCTGCATATATGGAAAGACACTCTTGTCGAACTCCATTATCGTATTGAGTATTTTTATAATCCATTCAAAAATCTGAAGTTTCAGCAATTTCTAAGAAATAATAAAGAGCATTTGTTCTACGCGGAGAGTGCTTTTGTTGCTCCTTCACTGACAATGAATTTGTTTTACGCTTTGTTACATATATACAATCATGTCTTAAGTAGTCGGATAGGTTTAAAGCAGGTTATTGACTATTATTTCTTGCTCATGAATGCGAATGGAGAATTTGGCTGTTTTAATAATGGTGAAACTGTTTTAAATGTATTAAGACAATTTGGCTTAGAGCGTTTTACTGGCGGAATGATGTGGTTGTTGCATGAGGTTACAGGCATTGAGCGTAAATATATGCTTTGTGATCCAATTGAAGATGATGGTAAATTCATTTTGAGAAAGATCATTATGCCAGATAATGATGATAAAGGGATTAGCCAGAATTATGCGGTAAAGGATCATGATGTTATGTCCTTTATCATTAAGCGGAGTTTTATACTATCAAGGAAATATCCGTCCGATTCTTTATGGACTCCTATATGGTATGTTTGGCATAGGTGTTGGAAGGTGGTTAAGAGATGGGAAAAGGTATTGCAATAATGAGACAACGACTTTGGATAGTAACGGAGGTTTTTCACCCAGACGAGACGGCTACAGCATATATTGTTACGAGGATTGCAAACAAATTGTCTGAGAAGTATAATGTAAATGTTATATGCGGCCCAGTCAGTTCCTCTGGAAATGATGATGGGTCACTTATCAAGGACATCAATATCTACCGTTCTAATCATTTTAATTACAATAAGGACGGAATATATCGCCGAACACTGCGTTTTATCTGTATAAGTGTAATTCTTTCATTTAAGTTGTTGTGGTGGTCGCGACGTAATGACAAGGTCTTCATAACAACCAATCCGGCCCCTTTGGTACTCTTCATCGCACTGATAAAGTGTATTCGCCACTTCGAGTTATGCCTGCTCGTTCATGACATATTTCCGGAAAACGTAGTTCCGGCTGGTATTATCAAGTCTGAACGTTCTCTGTATTTCAGAATGCAAAGAAGACTTTTTGACTGGGCTTATACAAAGTCAGACAAAATTGTAACGATTGGAAGGGATATGAAAGAGCGTGTCATACAGAAAATTAACAATAGCAACAGTTCGTCACAGGTGACTGTTATTCCAAACTGGGCCGATTCCAATATGTTCATTTCAGAGATGATGCCAGAGTCTACACAACTTGTCATTCAATATGCTGGTAATCTAGGAAGGGTTCAGGGGCTGATGGATTTCTTAACTCTATTTCATGAGGCAGAATGTCATAATGTAGTCTTCTCCATTTGGGGAAGTGGGGCAATTAGGAAAGAACTAGAGAATTACTGCAGCAATATCCATCCTGACAATATAATGCTCAATGGTTCTTTTTCCCGCGGTCAGCAAAAAGATATTCTCCGTCAGGCAGACATTTGTCTGATTATACTTGCTGAAGGAATGTATGGGTTAGGAGTACCATCTAAGAGTTACAATATCATGGCTGCAGGGAAACCTGTGCTTTACATTGGCCCAAAAGGCAGTGAGATATGGAGGGTAGTTGAGGATAACGGAATTGGCTATTGCTTTGAACCACATGACAAACAGGCTATTATTAACTTTATTGGCCATTTGTCTGTCAGCGATAGGGAAAAACTTGCAAAGATGGGAAAGAAAGCCCAGAATTTGGCCAGCAAGTTTTATACTGAAGATATTGTCCTCTCCCAATTCATGGATTTTGTATAAATATTGACTTCACACTTTTATTATTTGTCATTATAATGTTAGATTTTAAAGATAAAATCCTGTTGATAACAGGTGGAACTGGTTCTTTTGGGAATGCTGTGCTTCGGCGTTTTCTAAAAAGCGATATCAGGGAAATACGGATATTTAGTCGCGATGAGAAAAAGCAAGATGATATGCGCCATGCACTTCAGTCCTCGAAGGTGAAGTTCTATATTGGTGATGTAAGGGATAAGAGTTCTATAGACATTGCCATGAAGGATGTTGATTACGTTTTCTCTGCAGCGGCGCTCAAACAGGTGCCAAGTTGTGAGTTCTTTCCAACTGAAGCCGTACGGACCAATATTTTAGGGACAGAGAATGTCTTGAACTCTGCGATTGAGCATGGTGCCAAGAGGGTGGTGGTCCTTTCTACCGACAAGGCTGCTTATCCTGTAAATGCTATGGGTATGTCGAAAGCGTTAATGGAGAAAGTTGCTATTGCCAAGGGTCGTGAGTTGGGCGATGATGCGAAAACCGTCATCTGCTGTACACGCTATGGAAATGTGATGGCAAGCCGTGGTAGAGTTATTCCTCTTTGGGTGGAACAGATGATGGAGGGCAAGCCAATTACGATAACAGATCCCAGTATGACACGGTACATGATGACTCTAGATGAGGCAGTCGATCTGGTGATTTATGCATTTAAGAATGGTCATAATGGTGACTTGTTCGTGCAAAAGGCTCCCGCAGCAAGTCTTGATGTTTTGGCTCAGGCACTGATCGAGGTGTATTGCACTATCCCGGTAAGGGGTACAGGCAAACCTGTTATTGCGAATAGACCAGAGATTAAAGTGATCGGGACACGTCATGGTGAGAAACTCTATGAGACACTTGTGACTCGTGAAGAGATGGTGAAGGCTGTAGATATGGGTAACTACTATCGTATTCCCTGTGATACACGAGGCCTAAATTATGACAAGTTTTTCACAGAGGGGGATGAGGGTATTTCTAAGTACGATGATTACCATTCACATAATACGGTTCATCTTACAGTTGATGAAATGAAAGAACTATTGCTTAAACTCCGTTTTGTTCGTGAAGACCTTGGTCTTATAGATCGTACCCGTGTAAAAGAAATCCGTTCAGAATAACATTGTTAGTATGAAAATATTAATAACAGGTGCAAAAGGCTTTGTTGGTCGTAATCTCTGTGAATCTCTAAAGAACCTTCGCGACAACAAAGACCGTACACGCCCAGATTTGAAAATTGATGATGTCTTTGAGTTTGACATTGAAACATCTATTGATAAATTTGAGTATTATTGTGCTAACGCTGATTTCGTGTTCAACTTGGCAGGAGTGAATCGTCCGAAGGATACTGATGAATTTATGAAGGGTAATTTTGGCTTTGCCAATGAATTGATATCAACGCTCAAGCGTTATGGCAATCGTTGCCCTGTAATGTTGTCTTCCTCTATTCAGGCGACCCTTAACAACCCTTATGGAGTATCAAAAAGGGCAGGTGAAGAATTGTTTTTTGACTATGCGACTGAGAATGGTACGGAAGTGCTTGTCTACCGTTTTCCTAATATTTTTGGAAAATGGTGTCGTCCCAATTATAATTCTGTGATAGCAACCTTTTGTTATAACATTGCCCGTGACATACCTATCCATGTCAATGATGCAAATGTGTTATTGCGTTTAGTCTATATTGACGATGTGGTAGCAGAATTACTGGATGCTCTGGAGGGTAAGGCGCATAGTAACGGGAAGTTTTATGAGGTGCCAGTCTCATATGAGGTTAGGTTAGGAGAGATTGTGGAGTTGCTGAATATTTTTCATGATCAACGTCGTACTTTAATGGTTCCTTCTATTCCTTCAGGCTCTTTTTCGAAAAAACTTTATTCAACCTATCAAAGTTATTTGCCTAAGGAAAAGATTCCTATTCCGTTGAAGACGAATATTGATAACCGCGGTTCTTTTACGGAACTACTTAAGACCAGTCATCATGGACAATTTAGTGTTAATATTTCAAAACCAGGAGTCACTAAGGGTCAGCATTGGCACAACTCTAAGTGGGAGATGTTTATTGTTGTATCAGGTCATGCCTTGATACAAGAACGTCAGATAGGATCAGATGAGGTGATTGAATTTGAGGCATCAGGAGAGAAACTGGAAGCATTCCAGATGTTACCGGGTTATACACATAGTCTAATTAACCTTTCAGAGTCTGAGGATCTTGTGACATTAATGTGGGTAAATGAAGTTTTTGACCCAGAAAAACCAGATACTTATTTTGAAAAAGTTGAAGAATGAAGAAAAGATTTAAGAATAACGGGAAGATAAAGTTGATGATTTTTGTAGGGACTCGCCCAGAAATTATCAGACTTGCTGCTGTCATCAATAAGTGTCGGATTTATTTCGATACATTATTGGTGCATACAGGACAGAACTATGATTACAACTTGAGCGGTGTGTTTTTTAAGGATTTGAAACTTGATGCCCCAGATATTTATCTGGAGGCTGTAGGGGAAAATCTTGGCCAGACAATAGGCAATATTATTAGTAAATCATATCAGGTGATGGTAGATACTATTCCTGATGCGGTATTGGTTTTAGGCGACACGAACTCTTGTCTAAGTGTCATTGGGGCCAAGCGTCTGCATATCCCCATTTTCCACATGGAAGCAGGTAACCGTTGTAAGGATGAGTGTTTACCTGAGGAGACTAACCGTCGTATTGTTGATATAATATCCGATGTGAACATGGCCTATTCTGAACATGCACGCAGATATCTCGCCGATTGCGGATTGCCTGCGGAACGCACATACGTAACAGGCAGTCCAATGGCTGAAGTGCTGCATCAGAACCTTGCAGAGATTGAAGCCTCAGATATACACATGCGTCTTGGACTACATAAAGGTCGCTATATTCTATTGTCAGCGCATAGAGAAGAAAATATTGATACAGAGAATAACTTTTTGAGGTTATTTACTGCGATTAACAAACTAGCAGTGAAATATGATATGCCCATTCTCTATAGTTGTCATCCCCGTAGCAAGAAACGTTTAGAGGCTTCAGGCTTTCCATTAGATAAGCGGGTCATTCAACATGATCCACTTGGATTTCATGATTACAACTGCTTGCAGATAAATGCATTTGCTGTTGTAAGTGACAGTGGTACCTTGCCAGAGGAGAGCAGTTTCTTTACAAGTGTTGGTCATCCATTTCCTGCAGTTTGTATCCGTACGTCTACAGAGCGCCCTGAGGCTTTGGATAAAGCCTGTTTTTTTATTGCAGGCATTGACGAGAAGTCGCTATTGCAGACAGTGGAGACTGCCGTTGAGATGAATATCCGTGGTGAAGTTGGTACGCCAGTACCAGATTATATTGAAGAGAATGTCTCAACAAAGGTTGTAAAGATTATCCAGTCTTATGTTGGCATCATAAATAAAATGGTTTGGAGAAAAGAGCAATGATGAATAATGATAGTGGGATTCGTTTTATCCCAGATGGAATGAATGCCTTTGAAAGAAATGTAAAACGTATTGTTGATTGCGTGGTGGCTCTATTCTGTATGATAATTTTTTCACCACTATTTTTGTTTTGCTTTTGTGCTGTCAAAAATGAAGATGGTGGACCTGTCATTTTTAAACAAGAAAGAATCGGTCGTTTTGGCCGTCCTTTCAATATATATAAGTTCCGTTCAATGAGGCTTGATGCAGAAAAGAATGGCCCTTCCTTGTTCTCTGGTGGCGACGATGATCCCCGTCTGACGAAGGTAGGCCGGTTCTTGCGTGCGCACCATCTGGACGAACTGCCGCAGTTGTGGAATGTGTTCATCGGCGATATGGCGTTCATCGGCCCACGTCCGGAGCGTGCCTACTTCATCCGCCTGATAGAGCAGCAGGATCCCCGCTACTACATGCTCTATCAGATCCGTCCGGGCGTGACGAGTTATGCCACGCTCTACAACGGCTATACCGACACGATGGAGAAGATGCTCATCCGTCTGCAG